>NZ_CP097484.1:5700000-6300000 GCF_023546765.1 Methylobacterium tardum | reverse complement strand
GGGAATAATGTCGGATCACTCAGAAGAACAGGGACGCCTGACGAAGATCGCCAGCGCGATCTTCCTGCACACCGAGCACGCCATCTACGCGGCACTCGGCCTCCTGCTGGCGCTCACCGCGCTCATCGCGCTGGTCGACGCCGCCGGGCTGACCTGGGAGGCCATGCGGGCGCTCGGCGGCGCCGCGCAGATCCTGGAGGTGATCGACCGGCTGCTGTTCCTGCTCATGCTGATCGAGATCCTCCATACGGTGCGGGTCTCGATGCGGTCGGGCACGCTGACCTGCGAACCGTTCCTGATCGTCGGGCTGATCGCGTCGATCCGGCGGGTCCTGGTGATCACGTTGCAATCCTCCGAGATCACCCACGCCAAGGACTGGTCGCCCGAGAAGCAGGCTTTGTTTCAGGCCTCGATGATCGAGCTCGGCGTGCTGGCCGGCCTGATCGTCACGATGGTGTTCGCGATCTTCCTGCTCCACCGCGCGCGGGACGATGGACGTCCGGCGGGCGAAGAGAAGCCGAGCGGCGCGTCCTGAATCCGCGAGCCGCCGCCGTCCTCGCGGGGGAGCGAAGCCAAACTGAATGAGCGGATCCGCTTTCAATTCAGCCGAAGGATCGCGGCGTTGAGCAGGGTCGCGAAGGCGACCCAGGCGGCGTAGGGCACGAGGAGCCAGGCTGCGACCCGGTCGAACCGCCAGGTCAGGCGGATGGTCCAGAGCACCATCACCAGCAGCATCGCCACCACGATCAGGCCGGCCCCGATCGCGTGGGCGGTGAAGAAGACCGGCGTCCAGGCGGCGTTGAGGGCGATCTGGACCAGGAAGGCGGCCAGCGCGAGCCACCAGCCCTTGCGGCTCGGCCCGGAGCGGGGCATGGCGCCGAGCAGCCGCCAGAGCGCAATCGCGATCATGGTGTAGAGGATCGTCCAGGCCACCGGGAACACCCAGTTCGGCGGGTTGAAGTCCGGCTTGTTCAGGCTTGCGTACCAGCCCGGGATCTCGGCCTGCGTCGCGGCCGAGCCGATTGCGGCGGTGGCCGCCACCGGCAGGATCGCGGCGGCGAGGCGCAGCCAGCGCGGCAGGGGCGATCCTCCGGGGACCTGTGTCGCGGCGGTCATGGTCGTTCATCTCCAGGCCGCATGGGCGCGCGGCTTGCCGGGGCCCACGCGCCGTGGCACGCGCCCGTCTCCATCCGCCGAGATTCGCCAGATGTCACAGCCTAACGCGCCGCAGGGTCCGTCGGATAGCCGGAGCGACGCCGCGCCGGATGTCACCCGCCGAAGCCTTGCTGCCCAGGCGCTGGGCCGGATCGAACCCGAGACCCGGGCGGTGGTGATGCCGCTCCACGTCTCCACCACCTTCATCCGCGATCCCGACCACGGCTACAGCTCGGGCTACTGCTACGCACGGCCGGACAACGCCACGGTGCGCGAGGCGGAGGCCGTCCTGGCGATGCTGGAGGGCGCCGCGGCCGGCGCGTTGCTGTTCGGGTCCGGGATGGCGGCGGCGACCGCGGTGTTCGGCGCCCTAGAACCCGGGGACCATGTCGTCGCCGGCACGGTCATGTACTGGGCGCTGAAGCGCTGGCTGCGGGAGGAGGCGCCCCGGCGCGGCTTTACGCTGACCTTCGTGGAGACGGACGATCTGGACGCCCTGCGGGCCGCCATCAAGCCGGGCCGGACCAAGCTCGTGTGGATCGAGACCCCGGGCAATCCGCTCTGGACGGTGACCGACATCGCCGCCGCGGCCGAGATCGCCCACCGGGCTGGGGCCCGGCTCGCCGTGGATTCCACCGCGGCCTCGCCGGTGCACACGCGCCCGCTGGAACTCGGCGCCGACATCGTGATGCATTCGGCCACCAAGATCCTGAACGGCCATTCCGACGTGGTGGCGGGCGTGCTGGCGGGCGCGCAAGCCGACACGTTCTGGGAGCGGATCCGGAGTATCCGCGCCGGAAGCGGCGGCATCCTCGGGCCGTTCGAGGCGTACCTGCTGATGCGCTCCCTCCGCACCCTGCATCTGCGCGCGGCGGCACAGTCGGCGGGCGCCCTGAGGCTCGCCGAGCGTCTGAGCGGGCACCCGCACGTGACCCGCGTCCTGTATCCGGGGCTCCCGGACGATCCGGGGCACGCGGTCGCCCGAAGGCAGATGCGCGACGGGTTCGGCTTCATGCTGTCGATCCGGGTCGCGGGTGCCGAGGCCGGCGCCATCGCGACGGCGGCGCGGGTGCGGCTCTGGAAGCGCGCGACCTCGCTCGGCGGCGTCGAGAGCCTCATCGAGCACCGCGCCTCGGTGGAAGGCCCGGGCAGCCCCTGCCCGACGGACCTGCTGCGCCTGTCGACCGGCATCGAGGACACGGACGACCTGTACGGCGATCTGGATCAAGCGCTGCGGGCGGCGCACGCGGTGGCCTGAGGGGATCCGGCGGCTGAGGACCGCGAATGATAGATCGGTCAGGCTATTCACTGCCGCGCGAGCCCCGCGATTGCGATCGCCACCTGTATTTCCCAACAAGAACCCACAAAGTCGCCCCATGCCGGCTCTAGGGACGCGTCGCGGCTTCGATGACGCCCCTACCCCGACGCTGAAGCGAGCGACCTTTGCGCATCCTCGTTCTCGAAGATGATCCGATGCTCGCGGATGGCCTGATCTCGGGCCTGTCGCTGCATGGCATGACCGTCGATTGCGTATCGACCTGCGGAGATGCCGTCGCGATCTTCGATGCGACGAACTACAGCGCGGCGATCCTGGATCTCATGCTGCCCGACGGGTCCGGATTGGATGTCCTCAGGCATATTCGGGCACGTGACGACGCCACCCCCGTCCTGGTCCTGACCGCAATCGACGCCGTCGCCGACCGCATCGCGGGACTCGATTGGGGCGCGGACGATTACATGGGCAAGCCGTTCGACCTCGGCGAACTCGCGGCCCGGCTGCGCGCGATGATCCGGCGGGCGGCCGGGCGGGCCTCTCCGACTTTCGCGTGGCGCGGCCTCACGATCGACCTCGGCCGGCAATCCGTGACCCAGGCGGGCGCCGCCCTCCCCCTGTCGCGCCGCGAATTCGCGCTGCTGGAGGCGCTGATCGAGCGGCCGGGGCGTGTCCTGTCGCGCAGCCAGCTTGAGGCGCGCCTCTACGGCTGGAACGAGGAGATCGGCAGCAACGCCCTCGAAGTGCACGTCCACAATCTGCGCGCCAAGATCGGCCGCGACGCGATCGAAACCGTGCGTGGCCTCGGCTACCGCATGCGGGAGGATCGGGCGTGAACTCCCTGCGCATGCGCCTGTTCGCGACCCTGGTCACGGCCACCGGGCTGGTCTGGCTCGCCGCCATCGTCTGGACCTATGTCGACAGCCGCGCCCAGTTCGAGAGCATCCTCGACCGCCGCCTGATGGAAGCGGCCCGCATGGTCGACAGCCTGTTCACACCGGCCCGGGCCGCGACCGCGCGGCGGCCGGGAAGCGCGGACGGTGACGAGGCCACGCTGACCCATATGGTGAGCTACGATCGGCATCTCAGCTGCCAGATCTGGTCGCTGGATGGACGGCTCATCGGAGCCTCGGATGGCGCACCCGATCCCAAGCTGTCGGATCAGCGCGACGGCTTCTCAAACCGGGTGATCGACGGGCAGGCGTGGCGGGTGTTCGCCCTGTCCGATCCGGCCAAGGGCTTCCGCATCCTGGTCGGCGACAATCTCGGGCAGCGGCGACAGCTGGAGCACGGCCTCGTCGGCAGCCTGCTGCTCACCGCCGGCTGCGTGCTGCCGATCCTGGCGCCGCTGATCTGGTTCAGTGTCGGCCGCGGCCTGCGTCCGCTGAACCATGCGACCCGCGACCTCGCCGCCCGGGACGCCGACAACCTGGAGCGGGTCGCGGTCGGCCGGATGCCCTCGGAGATCCGCCCGCTGGTCGATGCGCTGAACCGGCTGTTCGGCAAGGTGGCGGCCGCGCGCGACCACGAGCGCAGCTTCCTCGCCTACGCGGCGCACGAGCTGCGCACGCCGCTGGCCGGTCTCAAGACCCAGGTCCAGGTCGCCATGGGGGCGCAGGATGCGGCCATGCGCGACGCCGCCCTCGCCCAGACCCTGAGCGCGGTCGACCGGTCAGCGCGCCTCGTCCAGCAGCTTCTGACGCTCTCGCGCCTCGACAGCAGCGTCCGGCCGGTCGCCACCGCCTGGATCCCCGTGGAGGAGCGGCTGCGCGACCTGCTCGCCGGGATGGCCGATATGCCGGCGCCGGAGCGCGTCGGCTTCGCGCCCGACCTCGCGACCCTTGAGATCCGCATGGACGAGGACCTGTTCGACCTCGCCATGCGCAACCTGATGGAGAACGCCCTGCTGATGACCCCGGAGCCGGGCGCGGTCACCTGGGAAGCCGCGCTCGGCGCGGACGGGAGCGCCACCCTGTCGCTTGTCGACGCGGGGCCCGGCATCGCCGAGGCGGAGCGGGCCCAGGTCGTCCGGCGCTTCGTGCGCGGGAGCCGGCGCGCCAAGGTCGGCAGCGGCCTCGGCCTCTCGATCGTCACCATGGCGCTTGAGCAGTCCGGCGCCCGCCTGCGGCTCGACGGGCGGAACGACGGGCCCGGGCTGCGGGCGAGCGCGGTCTTCGACGCCGGGCTCGCCCGATGCGCGCCCGCCGCTACGGCTCGCCTTTGACCCGGGCGAGGTAGTCGACGATCACCTTGGCGTCCTCGGGCGTGATCGGCGCCTTGTAGGCGGTGATCATCTTGTCGACGACCGTGTGCCATTCCTCGCGGGAGAGCGACGGCTGGTTGAGGGTGTGGTCGGCGGAGTGGCAAGCCGTGCAGTTGGACGCGATGACGTCCGAGCCCGGGCCGGCGGGAAAACCCGGCGCGTCGCCGAAGGGCAGCTCGACCTCCGGCGTCGGGTGAAGCTCGAGCGGCGCGGCAGCCAGAGCGGCCGACGTGGCGACCGCCAGAGAGGTCAGGCAGGCCAGAACGGCGGTGCGGATGGGGCGCAGCATGGGTTCGCTCCTCAAGCCGCCACGAGGTCGAGGGCTTCGACCTGGTTGGTCATGTAGCCGCCTGCGTTCCAGACGCGCTGCATCGGCTGCGTCACCCGGTCGGTGTTGGTGCAGCGGACCATCACGGTGTGTGCCCCGCGCTCGGGCAGGCTGATCGTGGTTTGCCACTGCCGGAAACCGTAGGTGCCCTCGTCCTTGCCCAGATCGTGGGCTGCCGGTGCGGCCATGATCGAGGGACAGGTCCACGGCGGCGACGCCGCGGTCGCCCCCGAAGGCGATGCCGCGCACCGTCTGCGGCGCTCCGGCCGGCACGCTGTCGCCCGCCTTGAGGTTGGTCACGAACGAGCGGGGCAGATTCCGGGTGATCGGGATCATGGTGACCCCCTTCTGCCCGGGCTCGATCGTGTGGTGCGGCGTGTCCGGCACGCGGTAGCTCCGGGTCGTCCAGACGCTCGGATCGGGGTGATCCATCACCTCGATGTCGCCGAGCATCTTGATCCAGTAGACGGCGCACCAGCCGGGGACGACGAGCTTGAGCGGGAAGCCGTTGAGCATCGGCAACTGTTCGCCGTTCATCGCGAAGGCGAGCATGACCTCGCCGTCGCGGGCGTGGTCAATGTCCAGGGCTTTGACGAATTTCGGGGCGTCGGGCAGCAGCGGCTCGCCGAGCCCGCCGAAGCGCACATGGGTGGCGCCGGCCTTCACGCCGGCCCGGTCCAGGACGTCCCTGAGGCGCACGCCGGTGTAGAGGGCGTTGCTCATCGAGCCGTTGCCCCACTGGGCGCCGGCGACCCGGGGCTGGGCGTAGAGGCGCGAATTGCCGGCGCACTGGCTGACCGCCGCGATCTCGAAGCGCGGCAGGTCATGGATCAGCTCCCGCAGCGACAGCGCCTGCGGCCGCTCGACGAGGCCCCGGACCTTCAGGGTGAAGCTGTCGGTGTCGACGCGGGTCGGGAACGTGGCCCAGTGCCAGCTCACGAAGTGCCGGTCGTTCGGGGTGAACACGCCCGTGTCGAAGACCTCGAAGGGCGTCTCCAGCCACGGCGGCCGCGTGCGCTGGACGATCATGCGCCCCTTCTCGGGGTAGGTCGCCGACATCGGCCGGGTGCTCGGGCCGCCCGGGACGTGGAAGTCGAAAGTCTCGGCCCGGGCGCGGCCCGCGAGCAGGCCCATGCCGCCCAGGGCGGCCGCCGACAGCAGGCCGCGGCGGCTCGGGTTCGATAACGCAAGGTGTTTCGGCATCGACGTGACAATTCCGCTGCGCCGACGCCCAGCGGGTCGGCGCGGGGTCTCCACGCCCCCCAGCTTAAAGGCACCTTAAGGGCATCGACGGACCGGCGGTGCCAAAGCGGCGAACGGCGCGTTGTGATGGCGATGCCCTTCGCGGGCGCAACCGCTATCGTGAGCACCGCACGCCGATGAGATCCTCCTCCCCGCCGCCGCCCTCCTCGGCCTCGCCGTGACGGCGGCCCACGCCGATGCGGTGCCCAGCCTCGACGTCGAGCGGACCTGCCGATCGGCGCAGGTCACCAACACGACGATCAGCGACCAAGCCAACTACGATGGCTGCCTCCGCTCGGAGCGCGAGGCCAAGAAGGAGGCCGAGCAGCACTGGGGCAGCTACACCGCCGCCGCCAAGCGCCAGTGCCAGGACCAGTTCAAGGCCGGCGGCTTCCCGTCCTACGTCGAGATGGTGACCTGCCTGGAACTCGCCTCCGGGACCGTGCCGACGCAGAGCAGCGAGGGCGGCCGTGCGGTGGGCGGCCCAGGCTCGCCGCGGGACGTGAAGGCGCAGCAGGAGGGCGGCGCCAACCTCACCCGCGAGCCGCCCGCAAGCCAGCGCACCAACCCGATTCAGGTGCTGGAGAACAAGTAGGCCGCCGCGGCCGGAGCCGGCGAGCCATTCTCCCGGTGCAGACGCGGGACGCCGCTGTCACGTGCTAAGGGCTGCGTTCCCGCCCTCCGCACGCCGACCGGATCCGTGAACGCCCTCGCCATCATCGCCCCGATCTTCGGGATCGTCCTGATCGGCTGGGGTGCGGCGCTCGCGGGGCTGCTCTCCGACAAGGTGAGCGACGGCCTGTCGGAATACGTCTTCGCGGTCGCCGTCCCGGCGCTGATCATCGCCACGCTGACGAAGCCCGGGATGAGCGGCACCGTGGCGTGGTCCTACTGGGTCGCGTATTTCGGGGGCGCCGGCATCGCCTGGTTCGTCGGCACGCTGATCGCGCGCCGGCGCGCCGGGATCGAGCGGCGGGGCACGATCCTGCACGGTTTCGCGGCGAGCCAGTCGAACACCGTGTTCGTCGGCGTGCCGATGATCCTCCAGGCCTACGGCGAGGAGGGCGCCTTCCCGCTGTTCATGCTGCTCGCGGTCCATCTGCCGCTGATGATGGGCAGCGCCACCTTCCTGATCGAGTCCGATTCCGGGCTGCCGGTCCTGGCGCGGATCCGGGGCCTCGCCCTGGTGCTCCTGCGCAACCCGATCTTCGTGGCGCTCCTGATCGGCATGGGCATGAAGGGGTTCGGCCTCGCACCGGCCGGCATCGCCCAGTCGCTGATCGATGCGTTCGCGGGGACGGCCTCCACCTGCGCGCTGGTCGCGCTGGGCGCCGGCCTGAAGCGCTACCGGGTGCTGTTCGATCTGAAGGGCGCCCTAGTGATCGCGCTCCTGAAGAACCTCCTGCACCCGCTGGCGGTCTGGATCCTGGCCTTCCACGTCTTCGCGATGCCGCCCGCCTACGCGGGAGTCGCGACCCTGTTCGCCGCCATGCCGGTGGGGATCAACGCCTACCTGCTGGCGGTGCGCTACAAGACCGAGACCGGGATGGTGGCCGCCTCGGTGCTGGTTTCGACCCTGCTGGCGCCGCTCACCACCCTGGCGTGGCTCATGCTCCTCGGCCGGGCGTGACGGCAGCGCCCCGGCGTCACCGCGCGCGTTGGACCGCGCGCCGCGCGGGTCTAGGGTAGGGACAACCGCGCGGGCCTCGAAGACCGGCGCTCTCCTGCAGGCGAGGAAACTCCATGAACGCTCCGATGCGCCCTCCGGGCAGCGCCTCCCCGTCCGCCCCGGCCTCGGCGAGCTTCGTCTGGGACGATCCCTTCCTGCTGGAGGACCAGCTCACCGAGGACGAGCGGGCGATCCGCGACGTGGCTCAGAGCTTCGCGCAGGAGCAGCTCCTGCCCGGCATCGCCGAAGCCTACGCCACCGAGAAGACCGATCCGGGCCTGTTCCGGAAGATGGGCGAGCTCGGCCTCCTGGGGGTGACCCTGCCGGAGGAGTACGGCTGCGCCGGCGCCTCCTACGTCGCCTACGGGCTGGTAGCCCGGGCGGTCGAGGCGGTGGATTCCGGCTACCGCTCGATGATGAGCGTCCAATCCTCCCTCGTGATGTACCCGATCCACGCCTACGGCTCGGAGGAGCAGCGGAAGAAGTTCCTGCCGAAGCTGGCCTCGGGCGAGTGGATCGGCTGCTTCGGCCTCACCGAGCCCGATGCCGGCTCGGACCCGGCCGGCATGAAGACCAAGGCCGAGAAGATCGACGGCGGCTACCGGATCTCGGGCGCCAAGATGTGGATCTCCAACGCGCCGTTCGCCGACGTCTTCGTGGTCTGGGCGAAGTCCGACGCGCATGAGGGCGCGATCCGCGGCTTCGTCCTTGAGAAGGGCATGAAGGGCCTGTCGGCGCCGACGCTCAAGGGCAAGCTGTCCCTTCGCGCCTCGACCACCGGCGAGATCGTCATGGAGGGCGTCGAGGTCGGCGAGGACGCGCTGCTGCCGAACGTCTCGGGGCTGAAGGGGCCGTTCGGCTGCCTCAACCGGGCGCGCTACGGCATCTCGTGGGGCGCGATGGGCGCCGCCGAGGATTGCTGGCACCGCGCCCGCAACTACACGCTGGAGCGCAAGCAGTTCGGTCGGCCCCTGGCGCAGACCCAGCTCGTCCAGAAGAAGCTCGCCGACATGCAGACCGAGATCGCCCTCGGCCTCCAGGCCTCGCTCCGGGTCGGGCGGCTGATGGACGAGGGCCGGATGGCGCCCGAGATGATCTCGCTCATCAAGCGCAACAATTGCGGCAAGGCGCTGGACATTGCCCGTACCGCCCGGGACATGCACGGCGGCAACGGCATCATGGGCGAGTACCACGTGATGCGCCACGCCCAGAACCTCGAGACGGTGAACACCTACGAGGGCACCCACGACGTCCACGCCCTGATCCTCGGCCGGGCGCAGACGGGGCTGCAGGCGTTCTTCTGAGGCCCGGAGGACGCGACTCCCACCAGATCACCGCATCCTGAGGTGCGGTGAAGCCGTCCCGAAGGAGGGCTTCAGGGATCGCAGCGGCATCTGGAAGTCTCCGAGTCCTCCGTTGCGCTTCGGCACCTCAGGATGAGGGCGCGGGTGGGATATCTCAGCGATGAGGACGGTTACTCCCCGCCCTCCTCCCCGGCCAAAGACCATTCGCGCACCCGGGCGAGATGGTCGTAGGACCCGTACTTGCTGGCAAATTGCGGATAGGGCCGCGCCGTGTAGGCGGCCTCGCCGGTCATGAACCGGGCCACCAGCCCGCGCAGCCGTTCGGCATGCTCGGCGACGATCGCCTCGACGCCGCGCTCTTCGCCCCGGGGCGGCTTGACGGGGATCGGCAGGAACGGCTTCCGGCCGCCGGAGGCGTGGACGTAGAGCAGGTCCGGCACCGCCTTCACGGCCGGCAGATCCGCGAAGGCGCCGTGCATCAGCATCGCGGCCTCCAAGGTCAGTTGCGGCGAGAACCCGGAGAAGATCATCTTCGCCGAAGGCGGTGCGCCGGTCTTGTAATCGACGATGCAGGCGGTGCCGTCGGCGCGCAGCTCGATCCGGTCGGCACGGGCACGCAGCGTGAAGGTCTCGCGCCCCATCGGGATCACCCAGCGCCCGGAGACTTCCGGGTAGACCCGGGACAGAGCGGGGCGGCGCTGCGCCTCCCATTCGAGATACGCCGTCGCCATGCGCTCGTAGCGCGGCCACCACTCGGCGTAGAGGTTCGGATACTCCGCCTCGATGTCGGCGAAGGCGTTCACCGCGAGGTTCAGCAGGCGCACGGCCGAATCGGGCGGCAGGTCCTTGGGATGGCGGCTGGCAAATTCCGCGAAGACGTCGTGCACCAGCGAGCCGCGGGTGGCGACGCCCGGCGCCGCCGCCAGCGGGTCGAGCGGGTCGAGCCCGAGCACGTGGCGGGCGAAGATGCTGTAGGGATCGCGCACCAGCGTCTCGATCTCGGTGACGCTGAGCGAGCGCGGGAACAGGGCCGGGTCCGGCTTCGGCGCCGGGCGCTTCAGCCGCGGCTCCGGCGGCGCCGCGTCGAGCCGGGCCGCGAGACTGGTGAGCCGGCGTCCCGCCTCCAGGACGGTCTCCCAGCGGGGATCGCCCGCGAGCGCCCGCAGCCGCTGGATCAGCCGCGACGGCACGGTCGGCGCGCCCTCGCGCTTCAGAGCCCGGGTGATCACCGCGTCGCGGCAGCCGAGCGCCTGCACGAAGTCGTGGGCCATTTGGCCGATTCGCCGCTCGGGCGGGTTCAGGCCGACGCGCTCGCGCATCGGCCGGTTGAGGAACGAGTCGGTCAGCGTGCGCACCGGCCAGACGCCCTCGCCGAGGCCGCCGAGCACGACCCGGTCCACCGACAACAGGCGCGCCTCCAGCAGGCCGAGGATGCGCAGCCGCGGATGCGGCGCGTCGCCGGTGCAGGCGACTTTGCGCTCGCGGGCGAGCGACGTGAAGAAGGTGGCGTAGTCGCCGAACCGCCCCGGCATCAGGCCGGGCTCGGCCATCTCCAGATCGCCGAACAGGGCGTCCAGACAGGACAGGGATCCGTCCGTTTCGGTCTTGGGCGCGTCCTCCGGCCCGGCGATCAGCCGGTCGCAGGCCACCCGGTGGCTGGTGGCCGTGGTGACGAGATCGCAATCCCCAGCGCCGTCGGCCCCCGGGAAGTCCCGGAACACCAGATCCAGTCGGTCGAGCAGATCCGCGGCCAGCGCCCAGTCGATGTCCTTCAGGCGCCGTTTGGCGCGGGGCCGATGCTCGGGCGGACCGGCCTGCTCGGCGGCGAGGGCGTTGCGCAGGCCATCGAAGCCCGGAGCCGGGACCGGACCGCGCAGCAGCCCGATCTCCAGGGCGGCGGCGCCCCGGACCACGTCCGCGCGTGGCAGGCCGAGATGGACCATCGGGTGCGAGAGCAGCGCGATCAGCCGGGCCGGGATCGCGTCGGCCTGGTTGCGCGCCAGATCGGCGGCGAGTTCGGCCGCGAGCCGGGCGAGCCGCCCGGCTGGGCTTCCGGCCAGCGCCAATCCGGCGGAATCCTCCGCCACGATGCCCCAGCGCAGCAGCTCGACGGCGACCCGGCCGGCGAGTCCCCGGTCGGGCGTGACCAGGGCCGCGGTGGCGCCGTGCGTCTGCAGGGTTTCGCGCAGCGCCAGCGCCGCGACCAGCGCCTCCTCACGCTCGTCGGCGGCCTCGGCGAGCGCCAGCCCGTGCAGGCCGAGCCGGGCGATGGTGTCCCGTCCGGCCGGGTCGAGAGCGGCCCAGGCATCTGTCGTATCGGCAGGCCGCAGGGCCTGGGACAGGAGCGCGGCCCGCGCGGCCTGACCGGCATCGGGATCGCCGAGGGCCACGATCTCGGCACGGTTCAGGTTGAGATTCTCCGGCCCGAGCAGCCGGTGCAGCACCGCCTGCGGGTGGCCGTGGGCGATCACCCGGGAAAAGCCCTCGCCGGTGTCGATGCCGTCCCAGCCGGCCGCGTCGAGGTCCAGGTCGAGCCCGGGCAGGACCACGGCACCCCGGGGCAGCTTCGCCACGGCGGCGATGAGCCGGGCCGTGGCGGGCACGGAGCCCAGCGAGCCGGCAACGATCACCGGGTCCGGAGTGGCGCTGCGCGACAGGCGCCGCTCCTCGGCGAGCACGAGACCGCGCGCGCGGGCGACCGGGTCGGCGAGGCCGCGCTCGGCGAGCAGCTTCGGCCAGTTCTCGGCGGCGATCTTCACGAAGTCGAGGGTCAGGCCGAAGTAGCGAGAATATTCGGCCTCGACGGCGGCGCCGATCTCCGACCAGGGCAGCCCCTCGACGGTAAGCGCGTCCATGAGCCGTTCGAGATCGCCGGCGAGCCCGACCGCGTCGGCGGGGGAGGACGGCACGAGGAACGGCACCTCGGCATCCAGCGGCAGCAGGGTCCGGTCGACGGTCTTGGCCCAGGCCTGGACGAGGCGGGCGAGGATCAGCCGACGCTCGAGCGCCGGCATCGGGACGCTCAACGGGTCGGCATTCTCCTCCAGCAGCGGCTCGGCGGCGAGGTCGAGCTCCGCCTCGTCGGCCTCGCCGAGGGGGATCATCCGCGGCAGCAGGGTGGCCTGCCCGGGCGCGTCCCGGCCGAGCCGGTCGGCCAGGATCGCGCTGAGCGCCCGCGCCGCGCGGCGGGTCGGCAGGTAGATGGTGATGGCGGCAAGCGCCAACGGGTCATCCGCAACCGGCCCGACGAGCCGGCCGGAGAGCAGCGCCTCGGCGAGCGTCGGCAGGAACGGAACGCCGCGGGAGATGGTGAAGACGGCCGATCTGGCGGACATGGTCAGGCTTCTACGCCCGCGGCGATGTTCCGGACAGGGGGCGATGGGCCGCTGCCCGGATCGAGGCGGATGGCCGATCGCGCGCATCGCGGCGCCCCCGCGCGTCACGACTTCGGCATGCGCCGCCCTGTGCCGCGGGCCCCGTCGTTCCGGGGCCGCGAAGCGGAGCCCGGAACCCAGACACGCCAACGCGACCCGAGACGGCCCTGTCGGCGTGTCTGGATTCCGGGCTCGCCTGCGGCGTCTTGGAATGACGGCGGGCACAATGGTCCGGCCGCATCGCTTCATCCGCGAAGCGGGCCCTCGGAAGCGGGCCGGAGCAAGGTTGGTGGCGCTGAAGCCCGTGTTCCCGATCAGCCCTTCGCCCCCGCGGCAGCGCCGTAGCCCGCCCGCCGGCCGAACACGACGCCGGAGGTCAGCCCCGAGCCGCCGGGATAGCCGTTGAAGAACACGCCGCCGACCATCTCGCCGCAGGCGTAGAGCCCGGGGATCGTGGTTCCGTCCTCGCGCTTCACGCCGCCGTCGTCGCCGACCTCGACGCCGCCATAGGTGAACGTGATCCCGCCGGTGACCGGGTAGGCCTTGAACGGTCCCGTCTCGATCTTCTGCGCCCAGTTCGATTTCGGCAGAGGGAGCCCCTTCGTGCCGCGCCCGTCCTTCACGGTCGGGTCGAACGGCACATTCTCGTCCACGGCGGCGTTGAACGCCGCGATGGTCTGCACGGCCGCGTCCCGATCGATGCCGTCGAGCTTGTCGAGCAGCCCGTCCAGGGTGTCGGCCTCGACGAAGTGGGCATCGTGGAACCGGTACTCGCTGTAGAGCAGGTGATCGACCTTGGCGTCGAAGATCTGCCACGCCACGTGCCCGGGCTGCTCCATGATCGAGCGACCGAACTGGGCGTAGGTGTAGTTGCGAAAATTCTTGCCTTCGTCGACGAACCGCTCGCCGTTCGCGTTCAGCATCAGCCCCAGGAAGTAGCAGATCTTCCGGTAGTGCTTGCGCTCGCCGTGCGGCAGATCGAGGTTGCCGTATTCCGGCATGTGCAGATCCATCGGCGTGGCGTGGCAGCCGCCGTAGAAGCCGTGTGCCTTCGCCCCGAGGGCCAGCGCCATCTCGAGACCGTCACCCTGGTTGTGTGGCGTGCCGCGGACCCGGGCCTTGTCCCAGCCCGCGCCGATGAAGCGCGTCCGCAACGCGGCGTTCGACTCGAAACCGCCGCAGGCGAGCACCACCGAGGCGGCGCGGAACGCGCCCTTCGGGGTCTCCACGCCGACCACGCGCCCGTCCTCGACAATGAGCCCGGTGGCGGGACAGCCGTAGCGGATCTCACCGCCGGCCTTGGTAAAGGCCTCCAGCTCGGTCCGGGCGAGGCCGAAACCTTCGTCGTGGGTGGCAAGCGTCAGGCCGCCCCAGAAGACGAAGCGTCCGTCCTTCTCGAACGATTGCCGGGAATAGATCGGCTCGAACTTCACCCCCTGCGTCGCGAGCCAGCGCAGAGCCGCGCCGCTCTCGCCGATCAGGATGCGCTGCTCGCGCGACAGCGGCCGGCCATCGTTGAAGCCGAGTAGATCCTCCTCGAACTTCTGCGCCGTGTAGGCGCCGAAATCGGTGCGCGGCAGGCGCGGATCCTCGGGGTCGACCAGCAGCGGGATCAGGTCGTCGTTTCCCTCGTAGACGAAGCGCATGGCGCCGGCCGTGTAGGCGGTGTTGCCGCCTGCCAGATCCTGCTCGGCCTTCTCGATCATCAGCACCGAAGCGCCGCGCTCCAGGGCAGCGAGGCCGGCGCTCATGGCGGCGTTGCCGGACCCGACCACCACCACATCCCAATGATCATCACCCGGACGCTGCATGCCTGCCTCCTCCCAACGAACGGCTTTCACAGCATTGTATACGCCTGCATGCAATCTGTCGCAAGCATTTCGGACCGCGCGGTTTCGCGCTATGGCCAAGCTGAGGAGAGCCGGGATGAAGGCCAGCGAAGCGGAGCGCTCCAGCGGCGCCGGCGCCTATGAGCGGCTGCTGCGCGCGATCGAGGAGGGCGAGCTCGCCCCGGGGAGCCGGCTGCGTGAGGCGGAGCTCGCCGAGCGCTTCCAGATCAGCCGCACGCCGGTGCGCGAGGCGCTCGGTCGTCTGGAGGCGCAGGGCCTCGTCGCGCACGAGCCGCACCGGGGCGCCAGCGTGGCGCAGCTCGACTACGGTCAGGTGAGCGAGCTCTACGATCTGCGTGAGGTGCTGGAAGGGACCGCCGCACGCCTCGCGGCGATCCACGCCAGCACGGTCGAGACCGAGATCTTGGAGGAGATGGTCGCCCGGGACCGGACATTGCTGGGGGACGCGCCAGCGCTGGCGCGCACCAACCGCCAGTTCCACCGCCAGATCCACGGGGCGGCGCGCAACCGCTTCCTGCAGGGCACGCTGGAGACGATGCGCCTGTCGCTGGTGCTGCTGCCGGGCGCCACCACGCTGGCGGCGCCCGATCGCGCCGCGGAATCCCTCGCCGAGCACGCCGCCATCGTGGCGGCGATCCGCGCCCATGACGCGGACGGCGCCGAGGCGGCCGCCCGGGCCCATATCCGGGCCGCCTTCAAGGCCAGGATCCGGATCTGGCAGGAGGCCTGAGCGGCCTCAGCCCTCAGGCGTGGGCGGGGGCTCGTTCGACCCGCGGACCGCTCCGGAACAGCGCGAGCGTCGCGACGATGCCGCAGGCGGCCGCCGCCATGAGCCAGTAGCTCGGCGCCGCCCGGTCGCCGGTCGTCTGGATCAGGTAGGTCGAGACCATCGGTGTGGCCGTGCCGAACAGCGCGGTGGCAAGGCTGTAAGCCAGCGAGAAGCCGCTCGCTCGGACATGGGCCGGCACCACCTCGGAGAGCGAGACCACCATGGCACCGTTGTAGACGCCGAAGAAGAACGAGAACCACAGCTCGACGGCGAGCATCTTGCCGAAGGTCGGGTCGGCCACGAGCCAGTGCAGGGCCGGGTAGGTCGTCAGCAGCGACAGGGTCGAGATCGTCAGCAGCACCGGCTTGCGTCCGATCGCGTCCGACAGGGCCCCGCCCACCGGCAGCCAGACGAAGTTGGTGATCGCCACGAACAGCGTCACGATCAGGCTGTCGGTCTCGGTGAGCTTGAGGACGTTCTTGCCGAAGGTCGGGGTGTAGACGGTGATCATGTAGAACGTCACCGTGGTCATCGTGGTCAGCATCATGCCGAGCAGCACGATCCGCCAATTGGCCGCCACCGTGGTCAGGATCTCGCGGGTGCTCGGATGGCGGGTCCGCTTGGCGAATTCCTGCGTCTCTTGGAGCGAGCGCCGGATGAAGAAGATGAACGGCACGATCAGGCATCCGATGAAGAACGGGATGCGCCAGCCGAAATCGCCGAGCTGCTGTTTGGTCAGGAACGCGTTCAGCCCGTAGCCGATCAGGGCGGCGAACATGATTGCCACCTGCTGGCTCGCCGACTGGAACGAGGTGTAGAAGCCGCGCCGGCCCGGTGTGGCGATCTCGAACAGGTAGATCGACACGCCGCCAATCTCGACGCCGGCCGAGAAGCCTTGCAGCAGGCGCCCGGCGAGCACGATCAGCGGCGCGGCGATGCCGATGGTGTCGTAGCTCGGGCAGAAGGCGATGAGCACGGTGCCGCTCGCCATGATCGCGAGCGTGATGATCAGGCCCTTCCGGCGGCCGATCCGGTCGATATAGGCGCCCAGCACGATCGCCCCGAGCGGCCGCATCAGCGCCCCGAGCCAGAAGGTGCCGAAGGTCAGGAGCAGCTCGGTGGTCTCGTTGCCCGACGGGAAGAACGCCCGCGCGATATACGTGGCGTAGAACCCGAACAGGAAGAAGTCGAACATCTCCAGGAAGTTGCCGCTGGTCGAGCGGAGGATCGCCCCGATCCTGGACTTGAGCGTGGCCTCGACGGCCCCCGGATCTCCGGCCATGACGCAATCCTCTCTGGGTGCCGCTCAGGCACCGATCCACTTCATGGCGATGATCGTGCCGGTCACGGTCAGCGCGCCGCCGATCCGGGTGGCGATCTGCGCGAACGGCATCAGCGCCATGCGGTTCGCCGCCGTGAGGATCGCCACGTCGCCGGTGCCGCCCTGGCCGCTGTGGCAGGCGTTCACGATCGCGGTCTCGATCGGGTACATGCCGAGCCAGCGCCCGACGAAGAAGCCGACGGTCATCAGCGTCACCACGGTCGACACGATGGTGATCAGGTTCACCAGGGTGAAGGCGGCCATCAGCTCGTGCCAGGGTGTGAGCGCCACGCCGATGGCGAAGAGCAGCGGGTAGGTCATCGAGACCTGCACGAACTTGTAGACGACGAAGCCGCCGGCCTGGAGATGGGGCGACACCGCGCTGGCGAGCTTGGCGAACACGGCCAGGAACAGCATCGCCACCGGCGCCGGCAGGCCGACGAGGTGGTGGGCCATCACGCCGAGCAGGTAGAGGGTGATCGCCGTGAGCCCGGCCGCGCCGATCGTGGCGGGATCGATCTGTCCCCTGGCTGCCTCGGCCCTGGCCTGCGCGTCGCTCGACTTGATCCCGTCCGAGTCGGGCTGGAGCCGCCCCTCGCCGGTAAGGTGCGGGTAGCGCTTGCCGACCGAGTTGAGCGTGCCCGACAGGATGATGGCCGTGAGGGAGCCCAGCATCACCGGCGGCAGCACCTGGGCGAAGACCACGCCCTGCTGCATCCCCAGAATCGCCGCGTAGCCGATGGAGAGCGGGATCGCCCCCTCGCCGACGCCGCCCGCCATGATCGGCACGACGATGAAAAAGAACGTCTTGTAGGGGCCGAGACCGAGCAGCGTGCCGACCAGCGTGCCGACGAGGGCCGCCGCCACCGATCCGAGCGCGAGCGGCGCGAAAATCTTGAGGAAACCCTTGATCAGGACCTCACGGTCCATGCCGAGGATCGAGCCGACGATGATCGTGGCGATGTAGATGTAGAGGAAGTTGGTGAACTTGGTGAAATCGGTGATCGCCTTCACCATCTGCGGCGGCACCAGCGCGTAGTAGACCAGCGCCGAGGGGATGAAGGTCGCGAAGATCGCGCCGGCGCCGATGTTCTTCAGGATCGGGATCCGCTTGCCGATCTCCGCACAGGTAAAGCCGCCCATCACCAGCACGGCGATCATCGTCGGCCCGTCGGGCTTGATCTCGCCCTCCTGAACCAGAACGGCGATGAGGATCGCCAGAACGGCGAAGATCGGCAGCGGTATGATGCCGATCTTGAGGTCGATGAGGCGCCACCAGCCCTCCGGCCAGAACCGGGCCGCGCGCCCCTCGGACGACGGGCTCTCGACCGGGGCTGGGATCGGCCTCGGCGACGCGGTGCTGGTCATGGACGTCCCCCGGATGTCTGCCCGCGCGCCGGCAGTCTCGACCCCGGTCTCGCGGCGGCCGAAATCCGCCTCGGCCCGTCAAGGCCCGTTCGGGCGGCGGAAATAAAGTGACATTCGGCGTATCAGCGCTGGCGGGGGGCGGCAACGCGCGGCCGGGAACAAAGCGCGCGACCTGTTCCGTGAACAGGGATTAAAAGTTGCGGACACAACGTTCGCAGCTTCTTTGTACGTGCAACCTGCTGCGAGTGGTCCGGCTTGAGGCCGGACCCCGACGTGATGTGCCGGCGCTGAGACAAAATCCCGGCGCGGGCGCAGGGTTCAGAAGTCGCGCTGGACGCGGAAGCGGATCTGCGTCAGCGAATCCTGCGTCGCGGTGCGTGGCACGAAGGCGCCGCTGTTGATCCCCGCGACGTTGGCGTATGCCGTCGGGCTCTTGTCGGAGTCGATGACCCGGCCACTCTTCACGCCGACCTGCGTGTAGAACGCCTCGACGCCGATATCGAGATCGCTCACCGGCGACCAGATCAGGCTGCCGCCGACCACGAACTGATAGGTGTCGCGCAGCGCTTCGCTCAACTGGTAGAAGCGGGTGCCGGGTACGCCGACGGCGCTGGATCCGAACGCGTTGGCGCCGTTCGGATTCAACAGGCCGAAGAGCGCGCCCTGGGCGAGACGGGCGCTCCGGGCGAAGTCCAGCTCGCCGTAGGAC
Organism: Methylobacterium tardum; assembly: GCF_023546765.1. Lineage (NCBI taxonomy): Bacteria > Pseudomonadati > Pseudomonadota > Alphaproteobacteria > Hyphomicrobiales > Methylobacteriaceae > Methylobacterium > Methylobacterium tardum. The sequence goes on along the minus strand of NZ_CP097484.1, from coordinate 6,281,375 downwards.
CCGAACAGCGCCGAACGCCATTCCGGCGACCAGTAATGCAGGTACGAGGCGACCGTCGAGAAACCCGCAGACGTCTGGAGTTGTCCGGTGAACGGATTGATCGTCGCGTCGGCGAAGGGCTGGTTGAACTTCTGACCGTCCCAGCCGCTGTTGGCCTGCGCGTAGCAACCGGCCACCATGCAGTATCCGATATACATCTGCCCGCCCTTGGCATACGCGCCCTGCAGGTAGAGGGCGTCGCCGGCGCTGATGGCGGGCGCATTGATCTTCACGCCACCCTGCACGGCCCAGCCCTGGACCGAGTTGGTGTGCGGGATCCCGGTCAGCACGCCGCCCGCGCCCGCCGCCGCCGCGGTGCTCAGGTTACCGACGTTGATCTCGTGCGTCGCGGCCGAGAGCTGGGCGGAGCCCCAGGCCTGATCGACGCGCAGGGCGGCGACGAAGTCGGGAAGCCGCGAGCGCTGGACGCTGTCGACGTTGCCGAAGCGGGACGGGATGCCGTCGGCGTAGCCGACGTAAACGGGGCTAACCGCGGGGGTGCTGCCAGTCGGCGCGAAGACCGGCGAGCGGGTGAAGACCGGATCCTCGATCGACAGGGTCGCCGAGAGGCCGTTGCCGAAGGTCGCCGTGTAGGCGAGCAGGTTGGTCGACGAATTATCCGAGCCGGCGGTGGCACCGTAGAACTCGAAATCGTGGGCGTAGAAATCGAAGAACGACGACGCACGACCGGCGGTGAGGCCGGCGAACTGGATGAACGCCTTGTCGACGTTTACATATTGCTGCGACCGTCCCCGCTCGTCCACGCCGACGGCGCCGTAGGCTTGGGCGATGCGCAGCTGCGTGCCCGAATGGATGGTCCCGGTGCGCGACGCGGCCTCGAGGCGGGCGAAGGCGCGCAGGGTGCCGTAGGCGGTCTGCGTGCGGGCATCGAGGTTGATGCGGAGCTGCCCCCTGTAGCCCGACGTGTCGCCGCCACTGCCCGCCTGCCGGCTGTAGCTGGTCTGGTAGCCGGCCTCGTACCGGGCGCGTCCCGAGATACGCAGGCAGGTGTCGGTGCCGGGAATGTAGAAGAAGCCGGCGCCGTAGGCGGTGCAGACACGGACGTACTCGATCGGAACCGCCTTCTTCACCGGAAGATCGGCGGCGTGTGCGGCACCCATGACCGCCAAGGTAGCGGCGGACCCGAACAGAAAACGCTTGAACAAACGCATTGTGACCCCCAGTCTTTCGAGTATGACAGCAGCTTCGCGAGACCTTGTTCCGATCCGAGAAGATCTTTCCGCGTCTCATCCTGCTTGCAGGAGATGTTTTCTGCTTTCATCGCGCTGAAATCATCTTCACTGGTACGCTGCAATGCTCTTGTGAGGGCATCAACGGGGAACCCAGAGTTTATAAACATTGATCCGATCTTGTTGCAGGCGCGCAACATAATTGATTAGCACTACGTCGGTTGCGATCATCGATGCTGTAATGATAGGTGCATTCGCAACGTGTTGATCTGACCTGGAATGCGCCGGACGAATGCGCATTCGTGTTTTTATTATTGTTGTTTCGGAAGCAGCGCCTCCTGGTCACAGCAGCCGGAACTTGCGACCGGCCGGCCGATCATTCGGCTATTCGGGCGGTCCTCCGCCGGGCTCCGGCCTACGTGGACGGCCTGCGATTCGCGCGGGGCGTCAGACGCTGGCCATTGATCGCGCGGGCACGAAACCAGTGGCCGAGGGCCGGAGCGCATGCCTCTGCCGCTGGATCAGAGCCGGTCAGTGCCACCCCGTGGAACGCCAAAAAGAGCCCGGCACGGAGCCGGGCTTCGAAGTCATCCTGCACGGGGGCCGGCACCAGGGCTGAGGCTCCGGCGCCGGCGTTGCGGATCAGAAGTCGCGCTGCACGCGGAGACGGACCTGCGAGACCGAGTCCTGCGTCGCGGTGCGCGGCACGAAGGTGCCGTTGTTGATGCCGGCGACGTTCGCGTAGGCGGTCGGGCTCTTGTCGAGGTCGATCGCGCGGCCGCTCTTCACGCCGACCTGCATGTACAGAGCCTCGACACCGATATCGAGGTCGCGCACCGGCGACCAGATCAGGCTGCCGCCCGCCACGAACTGGTAGGTGTCGCGTAAGGCCTGACTCAGCTGGTAGAACCGCGTGCCCGGCACGCCGACGCCGTTGGACCCGAAGCTGTTGGCGCCGTTCGGATTCACGGCATTGAAGATCAGGCCCTGGGCCGTGCGCGCGCTGCGGGTGAAATCCTGCTCTCCGTAGGCACCGAAGATGGCAGAGCGCCATTCGGGCGACCAGTAGTGCAGATACGATGCAACCGCCGAGAAGCTGGTCGATGTCTGCAGCTGGCCGGTGAACGGGTTTATGGTCGCATCCGCGAAGGTCTGCCCGATCTTCTGAAGCTGGATCAGGGTGTTGACCTGAGTATAGCAGCCCGTGAAGGCACAGTAACCGGTGTACATCTGGGCGCCATCCGCGTAGGCGCTCTGGAGATACAGGGCATCGCCCGGGGCGATGAATGGCGTGTTGATCTTCAGGCCGCCTTGGACCGCCCAGCCTTCGACACTCTTGGTATGAGCGATGCCGGCGGTCACGCGGCTCGCAGCCGGCAGCGGTGCCGCCGTGGTCAGGTTTCCGGTGTTCAGCTCATGGGCCGCGGCTGAGATCTGCGCGGAACCCCAGGCTTGGTCGACACGCAGGGCGGCGACGAAGTCCGGCAGGCGCTCGCGCTGGATGTCGCCGATGACGCTGTAGCTGGACGGAGCACCGTTGGTGTAGCCCACGAAGACGGGGCTGACTGGCGCGGTACCGGCCGCCGGCGAGAAGACCGGGCTGCGGCGGAAGACCGGGTCTTCGATCGAGAGCGTCGCCGAGAGGCCGTCGCCGATCGTGGCCGTGTAGGCGAGCAGGTTGGTCGATGACACATCCGAGCCCATCGTGGCGCCGGCGATCTCGAAGTCGTGGGCGTAGAAGTCGAAGAACGAGGAGGCGCGACCGGCGGTCAGGCCGGCGAACTGGATGAACGCCTTGTCGACGTTCACGTATTGCTGCGCGTGGCCGGCCTGATCGACGCCCGTGGCATCGTAGGCCTGCCCGATCCGCGCCTGAGTGCCGGAGCGGTCGTAGCCGGTGCGCGAACCGGCATCGAGGCGGACGAAGGCGCGCAGGGTGCCGTAGGCGGTCTGGGTGCGGGCATCGAGGTTGATGCGCAGACGAGCCTGGTAACCCGCGTCGTCGCCCGCGTTCGTGCCGGCCTGACGCGTATAGACGGTTCTGTAGCCGCCCTCGAACCGGGCGCGTCCCGAGACGCGCAGGCAGGTGTCGGTGCCAGGAATGTAGAAGAAGCCGGCGCCGTAGGCGGTGCAGACGCGGACGTACTCGATCGGAACCGCCTTCTTCACCGGAAGATCGGCGGCGTGCGCGGCACCCACGGCCGCGAACGCGGCTGCGGACCCGAGCAGCGAGCTCTTCAAGAGCGTCATAGATATCTTCAAAGCTTCGAGACCCGATGACACCATTCATTGAACACAGATGTGCTTTGAATGGCACTTTATAACCTGATCAACATCGTATCTGATGTGATCATCAGGCCTCTCGCGTCCGAGATGCCGTTTGCAGCGGCACAATGTTTGATCAAACACGACATGATCAACTCTGAATCGTCTATGTCGTTTCTTCTTGTTGATTTTTGTTGCCTCACAGCCACAGATCGAGTCGAATGACCAGAATTACTTCTAAGACGGATTAATTTTACTACAGAGATGTCGCCTACTATATCTAACTTATCTATGCGTGATCGAGATTGATCACAGAAGATCTAGATAGCCATGGCGGCGTTTCGCCATCGCGCACGAATGGGCACTGAGACGGGCTGCGGCGCCTCGGATTTCGGGGATGGGCGGCGCCGTTATGGCACCCGGTGCCACGCCGGGACGACGACTCGGCGCGAGGCCAGCCGAATCGGCGAATCGATCAGCACGACGCCCCGACCCGATCGCGGACCGGTCGGCGCTCCAGCGAGATGGATTCCGATTAAGATGGTCGGGGCGCATCGCGCGGCTCCCACCAAACGCCCGGGCGGATCGCGTTCGGCTTGGACGCCGCAACAGGGGTGATTGGCCGGTTCGCTCTTGCGGCCGCACGGCGAGGACTGCTCGGCGCCGACGCGGTCGCGACGGATGCGGCTTTACGCGATCCGGGTGCACCGCAGCCTCAAGGCGCGGCAGCTCGGCGGCAGAAGGGAAACGGGCGGCCGGAGGCCGGCATCCGGGACACGGTCACGGCCCACCGGATCCGCCCGATGCGCAGGCTCGGTCTCCCAGCATCGCGTGGGGCCATCCTGCGAAGGGCCGCGCGCACAGAAAAAGGCCCGGCCGAAGCCGAGCCTTGAGGTCCGTGCAGCACGGGAACCGCCGGGGCCGTGACCCCGGCGTTGTCGATCAGAAGTCGCGCTGGACGCGGAAGCGGACCTGCGAGACCGAGTCCTGCGAGGCGGTGCGCGGGACGTAGCTGCCGTTGTTGATCTGGGTGACCAGGTTGTAGGCGCCCGGGTTCTTGTCGAGGTCGATCGCGCGGCCGTTCTTCAGGCCGATCTGCGTGTAGAAGCCCTCCACGCCGATATCGAGGTCCTTGACCGGCGACCAGATGATGCTGGCACCCGCCACGAACTGGTAGGTGTCGCGCAGCGCCTGGCTGAGCTGGTAGAACCGGGTGCCCGGAACGCCGACGGCGTTCGTGCCGAAGCCGGGGGCGCCGGTGAGACCGCTCACGAGGCCGTAGATCGCGCCCTGAGCTGCACGCGCGCTCTGCGAGAAGCTCTGCTCGCCGTAGGAGCCGAAGAAGGCCGAGCGCCACTCCGGCGACCAGTAGTGCAGGTACGACGCGACGGCGGTGAAGCTCTGCGAGGTCTGCAGCTGACCGGTGAACGGGTTGATCGTCGCGTCCGAGAAGTACTGAGCGAACTTCTGGCCCTGGATGGTGGTCGTGCTCTGGATGTAGGAGCCGGTGTAGTTGGAGTAGCCGGTGTAGAGCTGCGCACCGTCGCCGTAGGCGCCCTGCAGGTAGAGGGCGTCGCCCGGGGCGATGAACGGGGTGTTGATCTTCACGCCGCCCTGGATCGCCCAGCCCTGGGTGTTCTTGGTGTGGGCCGGCACCAGGATGGGACCGGTGCCGAGACCGCCGGCATTGGCGGCGCTCGATAGGTTGCCGGCGTTCAGCTCGTGGGTGGCGGCCGAGAGCTGGGCCGAACCCCAGGCCTGGTCGAGGCGCACGACGCCGACGAAGTCGGGCAGGCGCGACTTCTCGATGCTGTCCACCAGCCCGAACCGGCCGGGACCGACGAAAATCGGCGTCGGCTGGACGGTCACGCCAAAGTTCGAGGCGCTGCCGGTGGAGACGGTCGGCGAGACGCCGAACGGCGAGAAGATCGGGGTGCGGCGGAAGACCGGATCTTCGATCGAGATCGTGGCCGACAGGCCGTTGCCGATCGTGGCCGTGTAGGCGAGCAGGTTGGTCGAGAAGATGTCCGAGCCCGCGGTGGCGCCGGCGATCTCGAAGTCGTGGGCGTAGAAGTCGAAGAACGAGGAGGCGCGACCGGCGGTCAGGCCGGCGAACTGGATGAACGCCTTGTCGACGTTCATGTACTGCGAGTCGCGGCCGAACTGGTCGGTGCCGATGCCGGCATAGGCCGGCCGATGCGCTGCTGGGTGCCGGACTGGCCGACGCCGGAATAGCCGGTGCGGGCGCCGGCATCGAGGCGGACGAAGGCGCGCAGGGTGCCGTAGGCGGTCTGGGTGCGGGCATCGAGGTTGATGCGCATCCGGCCCTGGTAGCCCGAGGTGTCGCCGATGTTGTTGCCGTACTGGCGGGAGTAGCTGGTCTGGTAGCCACCTTCGAACCGGGCGCGGCCCGAGATGCGCAGGCAGGTGTCGGTGCCAGGAATGTAGAAGAAGCCGGCGCCGTAGGCGGTGCAGACGCGGACGTACTCGATCGGAACCGCCTTCTTCACCGGAAGATCGGCGGCGTGCGCGGCACCCACGGCCGCGAACGCGGCTGCGGACCCGAGCAGCGAGCTCTTCAAGAGCTTCATAGATATCTCCAAAGCTTCGAGACCCGATGATGCGGACGTGCCCGGTTTTCCGGGTCTAGCCGCACGTTCTGTAGGTTTGGCCTGCGTCTTGAGCGGCAGGCTCCTGCGGGCTCTCGCTTGGCGATGCCCCCGTGCACCCTCACCATGTGCGAACGGGTTTCGGCCGGCAACGAGGATTCTGATCTGGCTTGGCTGTTCCGACGCGATGTTGCCGCCTGGCAACAATTTTGGGGCGAGTTAGCCGGCAATTCCCCAATCGCCGCAGCCGGATGCCAATTCGACGTGCGTCTCTGGCGCGTTTTCGGTCACGAAATGCCCGGCCTCCCGTTTCCGGCAGGCCGGGCGCGATTCGCGGGCGGCGCCCGCACGCTCATCAGCCGCGACGGGTCACATCGGCGGCGTCAGGCCGTCCTTGCCGACGGCCACGCGGCGGGCCGTGATCGTGCCGTCAGTGTCGCGCCCCACCACAACGAAGGCTTTGGCGCCGGCAGTCAGGGCGGCCTTGTCGGCCGGCTCGAAGGTCACCACCGGCGCCTGGGGCGGAACCAGGATCTGGATGGACTGGCCCTGCCCGTAATCCACCGTGAGGGTCCGCTCCGCGCCGCCGCCGCTGGCCTTGACGGTGCCGTTTGTCATGCTGCTCTTCACACGAGGGGCGTCCGGTGCGGTGGAGGCCGACGCAGCCGTCACGGTGCCGTTGGTCATGGCGCTCTTGACCTGGGAGCCACCGGCGGTCCGGTCGGGGATCATGTCCCAATCGTAGTGCCCCTCCCCGGTACCGCGCATCGCCTCGGGAAAGAGAACGACCTCCAGCGCCACCGGAGGCTCGCCCTTCGTGGCGGTGCCGATGAACACGCCGTCCTTGATCTGATCGAGTTGGGCCGGCACGACCCACGAGAATTTGGCGTCCGAGGCAAGCGCGATCCGCTCGGACTTGCCGTCGGCCGTGTTCAGCGTGAATCCGTTGCCGTCAGCCGCCTCGATCGTTCCGCGCAGGCGCTCGACCTTCGCGGCGGCCTGCGCTCCGGTCGCGGCGGTCAGCAGGCCCGCCAGGGCGAGCATAAAGAGTTTCGACATCATGGGGTCCCTTCGCCGGCAGGATTGCCGCGGCGGGCGGGACCTGGGGCAGGAAGCGTCGGCGTCAGCCCCAGCGGCCCTGTGACATCGCGACCGGTTTGGGGGACGGACGCTCAGCCGGGTTGCCGAAGCCTTGCCAGAAACGGCGCGGCCGACGCCTCCGCGGCCGCCTCGATGGCCCGGTACTGCGCCACCACCGCGCCGCCGAACGCCGAGAGCCGAGCGCCGCCGCCGGTCCGACCGCCGGTCTGCGCCTCGACGACCGGGCGGCCGAAACCCGTGTTCATCGCTTCCACGAGGAGCCACGCCCGCCGGTACGACATGCCCAGCGCCCGGCCCGCGGCCGAGATCGAGCCGTGCTCCGCGATCAACTCCAAGAGGCGGACCTTGCCGGGCCCAAGACGGTGCCCGGGCCCGAAATCGACGCGGATGCTCAGACGCGGCGCGCGCTCCGCAGGGGTGTCGGCGACCGCGCTCAGGCGGGAAGCGCCAGCATGGCGAGCCCGAAAGCGGCGACGCCGGCGCCGAGGACCGGCGCGGTGCGGCCGGCGCCGAGGCGTGCCGCGCCGATCCCAAGGCCGATGCCGGCCGCGTGGAGAAGGGCCGTGGCCGCCAGGAAGCCCAGCCCGAAGGACAGGCCGGAGGCGGTCTCCGGCGTCTCGGCACCGTGGGCGTAGCCGTGGAACACCGCGAACACCCCGACCAGGGCGGCGAGCAGGGCAACCGGCGCCCGCAGGCCGACGATGGCCGCAAGGCCGAAGACGACGATCGAGAGCGCGATCCCGGTCTCGGCATAGGGCAGCGCGATCCCGGCCATGCCGAGCCCGGCCCCCGCGCTCATCAGCGCCAGGAACGCCAGCGGCAGGGCCCAGAGCGCCCGCCCGCCCCGCAGCGCCGCCAGCAATCCGACCGCGACCATCGCCAGGATGTGGTCGGCGCCCATCAGCGGGTGCAGGAACCCGGCTTCCGCACCGGTGGCGACGCCGTGGCCCGGATGCGCGAGCGCCGCCTGCGGCAGCAGCGCGAGCGCGGTCGGGAGCGTAGCCAGAGGAACGGCGAGTCGAGCTTTGAGCAGGCGCTTCATGGGAGATCCTTCGCTGGTCCCGGGCAGATGTAGCGCCGTTTCCACGCCGGTGCGAGGGTCGCCCGCGCCGCTACAGAGTCATCGCCTCGTGGACCGCGCTCGGCTCGAACGGCTCCAGAAAGGCGGCGCCGACTCCATGCGTGAAGTGACGCATCACCCGGGCAAGCTTCCGCCCGACCTGGATTGTTGCGCCGATCTCGAGCGATTGCTCGACCAGCAGCGCGACGCCGGAGGCCGAGATGTTGAGCACGTGACCCGAGACGCCAAGGCCGCCATCCAGTGTGACTTGGACGATCTTCTGCTTCGGCACGATGCGGTGATGGACGCGCACCACCTCGGGCCGCAGATCCTGAGCCCGCGACAGCGCGACGAACTGGCGGGCCAGATCCGTCAACGCCGAGCGGCCGCCCCGGACCGAGACGGTGAATTCCTCACCGACCGCCCGGTCGATCCGCGCCTCGAGAAGGCCGATGTGACGAATGCTGCAGGTGAGATCCTCGCCGGGGCTCAGCCGGGATGAGGACCGGAAGCGGATGCCCTCGGTCGAGACGTCCGTTGTGATGGCGTAGAAATCCCGGCGGCGCTGATTCCAGCACAGGGCAGGCAAGATGACGTGGTGTCGTTGGCCATTCATGCCCTTCAACGCCGTACCCGAAACATAGCTGCGTTGTGCGATGGATCAGCCTGACGAGACATTCATGAGGTCTGTAAAATTGCACTGATCTTCTGTCTCGTGCACGCTGTTCTTTAGATCGCGGTTGCCAGAGGGCTCATTCGGAACCCCAGCGAAAGCAGGCCATCGGCGGCCATCCGCAGCTGCGGCGCAGCCGATCCGATTGCATACAAAATGCATATTGACCGATTGGCATGGATGCTGCCTTGGGATTGTGCATACCACGGCGGCGTACGACACTGCCCGTCGTCGCATGGATCGGTCGCGCCGGTCCCGTCCCACTCCTCGCGCCTGCATCCGGACCGGTCCCATGTTGCGTCTCGCCGCCTGCCTCCTCGCCGGAACCCTCGTCGCCGGGCCCGCCGCGGCGCAGACCCTCCGATACGGCATGATGGAGGATCCGGACGCCCTCGACCCGACGCTCGCCCGCACCTTCGCGAGCCGGATGGTGTTCGCCGCCCTCTGCGACAAGCTCGTGGATATCGGGCCCGACCTGAAGCCGGTGCCGCAGCTCGCGACCTCCTGGGAGCTGTCGCCCGACGAGAAGGCGCTGACCATGCACCTGCGCCCGGGCGTGCTGTTCCAGGACGGCGAGAAGCTCGATGCCGCCGCGGCCAAGTTCTCGATCGAGCGCCACATGAAGATGCCCGGCTCGCAGCGCCGCTCGGAAATCGCGCCGATCGACTCGGTGGATGTCGTCGACGACCTGACTTTCCGCATCAACCTGAAGCAGCCGTTCGCCCCGCTGCTCGCGCAGTTCACCGACCGGGCCGGCATGATGGTCTCGCCCAAGGCCGCCGAACGGCTCGGCGACAAGTTCGCCTCCGCGCCGGTCTGCGCCGGTCCGTACAAGTTCGCCGAGCGGGTGCCTCAGGACCGGATCGTAGTTGAGCGTTTCGCCGACTACTGGAACAAGGACGCGATCAGCATCCAGCGGATTGAGTTCCGGCCGATCCCCGATGCAACGGTGCGGCTCACCAACCTGCGGGCGGGGCAGCTCGACCTGCTGGAGCGGCTCGCCCCCACCGACGTGGCGCAGGTGAAGCGCGACGCCAAGCTGAAGCTCGACTCGACCACCGAGCTCGGCTTCCAGGAGATCCTGTTCAACCCCCACAAGGCCGGCTCGCCGGTCTCGGACCCGAAGGTGCGCGCCGCCTTCGAGGCGGCCATCGACCGCAACGCCATCAATCAGGTGGTCTACAACGGCGAGTTCCTGGCCGGGAATCAGTGGGTCAACCCGAAGAACCCGGACTACGTCAGCGAGTACCCGATCCCCAAGCGGGACGTCGCCAAGGCCAAGGCCCTGCTGGCCGAGGCCGGGAAGCCGAACCCGCAGATCACGCTGACCGTCTACGCCAACAGCGAGTCGCCGCAGGTCGGCCAAGTGATCCAGGCGATGACCAAGGAGGCCGGCTTCGACGTGAAGATCCAGGCGGTGGACTTCACCACCGCGCTCGATGCCGCCGACAAGGGCAATTACGAGGCGCAGCTCTATTCCTGGAGCGGCCGCTCGGATCCGGACGGCAACACGTTCAGCTTCCTGTTTTGCAAGGCGGCGCTGAACTACCCGAAATACTGCAGCCCGGAGGCCGACGCGGCGCTCCAGGCCGAGCGCGGCACCGTCGACCCGGCCAAGCGCAAGGCCGCCTGGAAGGCTCTGGCCGATCACGTGCTGACGGACCGGCCCGGGATCTACATCCTGCACCGCAAGCTGCTCTGGGCCTACAGCCAGAAGCTCACGGGTTTCGTGCCCTATCCGGACGGGCTCGTGCGCTTCACCGGCCTGAAGCTCAACTGATGCTGCGGTTCCTGGCACGGCGCCTCGCCCTGGCGGTCCCGACCCTGATCCTCGCCTCGATGATCATCTTCGCCCTGCAGCAATTGCTGCCGGGCGATGTCGCCACGGCGCTGACCGGCGAGGAGCGCGATCCGCAGGTGATCGCGTTCATCCGCGAGAAGTACCACCTCGATGAGCCCCTGCCGGTGCGCTACGCCTACTGGGCCGGCGGCGTGCTGCGCGGCGATCTCGGCGAGTCGATCCGGCTGCAGAAGCCGGTCTCCGAGCTGATCATCGAGAAGCTGCCGGTGACGCTCGAACTCGCCTGCCTCGCCATGCTGGTGGCGCTCGCCATCGGCGTGCCGATGGGCGTGCTCTCGGCGGTCAAGCGCGGTCAGGCCGCCGACACGATCGCCAACGGCGTGGCCCTCTGGGGCCTGTCGGTGCCGAACTTCTGGCTCGGGATCCTGCTGATCCTGCTGTTCTCGGTGGAGCTGGGCTGGCTGCCGGCCTCGGGCTACGTCTCGCCGTTCGAGAGCCTGTCGGAGAACCTCGCCGCCATGGTGATGCCGGCTTTCGTGCTCGGCAATGCCATCGCGGCGGTGATGATGCGCCACACCCGCGCGGCGATGCTGGGCGTGCTCGGCTCGGATTACGTCCGGACGGCCCGCGCCAAGGGCGTGTCGCCGCTGCGGGTCACCCTGCGGCACGCGCTGCCGAACGCCGCGATCCCGATCATCACCCTCGGGGCGCTGGAATTCGGCCAGCTCCTGTCGGGAGCGGTGCTGACCGAGCAGGTCTTCTCCGTGCCGGGCTTCGGCAAGCTGATGGTCGATGCCGTGTTCAACCGGGATTTCGCCACCGTGCAGGGCGTCGTGATCTGCACCGCCGCCACCTACATCGCCCTCAACCTCGCCGCCGACCTGCTCTCGGCCGCCGTCAACCCGAAGCTGAGGCGGGCATGAGCACCGGCAGCGAGATCGCCCGCGCCGAGGCCGTCGGCCTGGAGACCGCCCCGTCCGGCACACCCACCAACGGGCTCATCCAGGAACCCGGCACCCTCGCGGCCTTCTGGCGGCGCCTGCGCGCGCGCCGGAGCGCGGTCGCGGGCCTCGTCATCGTCGGCCTGCTGGTGCTGATGGCAGCGTTCGCACCCTGGATCGCCCCCTACGACCCCACCGCCACCGACTGGGCCAACGTCCGCGGCGCGCCGAGCCTCGCCCACCCGTTCGGCGGCGACGAGGTCGGGCGCGACGTGCTCGCGCGGATCATCTTCGGCGCCCGCGCCTCGCTCGGCGCCGGCCTCGTCTCGGTGGCGCTGGCCGTCTCCCTCGGCCTGCCGCTGGGGCTGCTCGCCGGCTACGCGGGCGGCTGGATCGACGGCGCGATCTCCCGTCTCACCGACGCGCTGCTCGCGATCCCGTTCCTGATCCTGGCGATCGCGCTCGCCGCCTTCCTCGGCCCGAGCCTCGTCAACGCGATGATCGCCATCGGCCTCTCGGCGACCTCGACCTTCATCCGGCTGACCCGGGCGCAGGTGCGCGCCGTGGCGGCGGAGGAGTTCGTGGAGGCGGCCCGCGCCATGGGCAACCCGCCCTGGCGGATCGCCCGCGTCCACATCCTGCCCAACATCGTGCCGGCGATCCTCGTCCAGGCGACGCTGACCATCGCGGCCGCCATCATCGCGGAGGCGAGCCTGTCGTTCCTCGGCCTCGGCCAGCAGCCGCCCGAGCCCTCCTGGGGGGCGATGCTCAACACCGCCAAGAACTTCATGGACCAAGCCCCCTGGATGGCGATCTGGCCCGGCCTGTCGATCTTCCTGGCGGTGCTCGCCTTCAACCTGTTCGGCGACGGCCTGCGGGACGCCCTCGATCCGAGGCAGCGCACATGACCAAGCCCCTCCTCGACGTCCGCGACTTGGCGGTCGCGTTCGACACCGACGGCGGCGCGGTTCACGCGGTCAACGGCGTCTCTTACACCCTGCACGAGGGTGAGACGCTTGGGATCGTCGGCGAGTCCGGCTCCGGCAAGAGCGTGCACGTGCTGGCCATGCTGGGCCTGATCCCGCGCCCGCCCGGCCGCATCACAGGCGGGCAGGTGCTGTTCGAAGGTCGCGATCTCCTCGCCCTGAAGGAGCGCGAACTGCGAAAAATCCGCGGCGGCGCGATCGGCTTCGTGTTCCAGGATCCGATGAGCTCGCTCAACCCCGGCATGACCGTAGCGGCGCAGATCATCGAGCCCCTGCGCATCCATCTGGGCCTCGATGCCCGCGCGGCCCGCGCCCGGGCGAAGGAGCTGCTCGACCTCGTGCGTATCCCGAACGCGGCCGCGCGCCTCGACCAGTACCCGCACGAATTCTCCGGCGGCCAGCGCCAGCGGGTGATGATCGCCATCGGCCTGAGCTGCCGGCCGAAGCTGCTGATCGCCGACGAGGCGACCACCGCCCTCGACGTCACCGTCCAGGCCGAGATCGTCGCCCTGGTGCAGGAGCTGAAGCGCGAGCTCGGCATGGCGATCATCTGGATCACCCACGATCTCGGCGTGGTGGCGGGGATCAGCGACACCGTGCAGGTGATGTATGCCGGCCGGATCCTGGAGCGCGGCCCGGTCGACGACATCTTTTCGGATCCGCGCAACGCCTACACGCTGGGACTCCTGCGCTCCCTGCCGGATCTCTCCGGCGGCCGCGCCGGGCGCCGCCGCCTTCACCAGATCGAGGGCGCGCCGCCGGACATGCGCCATCTCCCGCCGGGCGACCCGTTCGCGCCGCGCAACGCCTTCGCGACGCAGCGTTGCCGAACCGAGATGCCGCCGCTGGCGCAGGCCCCCGGCGCCGCCCCCGGCCACCTTGTCGCCGCCTGGTACGACCTGCCGAAGCTCCTGAGCCAGGGGGCCTCGCGATGAGCGGGCTGGAGCAACCCATCGTCTCGGTGCGCGACCTGTCCAAGCACTATCCCCTCCGGTCCTGGTGGGGCGGCAAGGGCGCGGTGTTCCGCGCGGTCGAGGGCGTGAGCTTCGACATCCGCCCCGGCGAGACCCTGGGCCTCGTCGGCGAATCCGGCTCCGGCAAGTCGACCATCGGCCGGGCCGTGACCATGCTCAACCCGCCGACCTCGGGCACCATCGCGTTCGAGGGCACCGACCTCGCCAAGCTCTCCGCGGGGGCGATGCGGAAGATGCGGGCGCGGATCCAGACCGTGTTTCAGGATCCCTACGCCGCCCTCAACCCGCGGATGAGCGCTGGAGACTACGTCGCGGAGGCGTTCAAGCTGCACCGGCGCGCCATGCGCGGCCCGGAGCGGCGGGAGGCCGTGGCGGCTTTGTTCCAGCGGGTCGGGCTCGATCCGCGCTTCATGGGCCGCTACCCGCACCAGTTCTCGGGCGGCCAGCGCCAGCGCATCTGCATCGCCCGGGCGATCGCCCTGAAACCCAGTTTCATCGTCGCCGACGAGCCGATCGCGGCGCTCGACGTCTCGATCCAGGCGCAGGTGGTGAACCTGCTCCAGGATCTTCAGGACGAGATGGGCCTGTCCTACCTGTTCATCTCCCACGACCTGCGGATGGTGCGCTACCTCTGCCACCGGGTCGCGGTTCTCTGGCGCGGTCGGATCGTCGAACTCGCCGAGGCCGACGCCCTCTACGAGGATCCGCGCCACCCTTACACCCGCCGTCTGCTCGCCGCGGTGCCGGTGCCGCACCCGGCCGAGGAGCGCGCCCGCCTCGCCGCCCGCGACCTCGCCGGCCACGATCAGCCGCCCGACGGGCCGCTCACCGAGGTGGCGCCGGGGCATTGGGTGGCGCTGCCGGGCGGCGGCCCTGTTGAGTAGGACGCACCCCTCTCCTCCCCCTTGCGGGGAGGAGGCGGAGGTGGGGGTGGTTCAAGATGCGGCTCAGCGGTTCCTTATGAACCACCCCCAACCCTAACCCCTCCCCGCAAGGGGGAGGGGAAACGCTGGACGACTAGGAAACGACAGGACATCCCGTGAGAGACTTCTCCGCCCCCGGCCGCTCCCCGGTCTACGCCGCCAACGCCGCCGTCGCGACCTCGCACCCGCTCTCGACGCTGGCCGCCATCGAGGTGCTGCGCGCAGGCGGCAACGCCGTCGATGCCGGCGTCGCGGCGGTCGCCGTCCAATGCGTGGTCGATCCGCTGATGACCGGGATCGGCGGCGACTGCTTCGCCCTCTACGCTCCCGCTGGCGCCACCAAGCCGATCGCCCTCGACGGCTCGGGCCGGGCGCCGGCCGCCGCCACGCCCGACTGGTACGCCGAGCACGGCGTCGCGATCACGCCGACCTCCCCGCACGCCGTCACGGTGCCGGGCGCGGTCGCGGCCTGGGAGCTACTGGTGCGCGAGCACGGCACCCGCTCCCTCGGCGAGCTGCTCCAGCCGGCGATCCGCTACGCGGAGGACGGGTTCGTCGTCCAGCAGCGCGTGGGCTGGGACTGGCTGCGCGGCGCCGAGCGCGTCGCCGCGGACCCACATGCCGCCGAGACCTACCTGCCCGGCGGGAAACCGCCGGTGATCGGCAGCGTCGTCCGCCTGCCGAAACTCGCGGCGACGCTCCGAAAGATCGCGGAGGCGGGTGCGCGTGCCTTCTACACGGGACCGGTCGCCAAAGACATGGTCAGCCGGCTGAATGCCCTCGGCGGCCTGCACACCCTGGACGACTTCGCCGCCGCCCGGCCCGACATCGTCACGCCGGTCTCGACCCGCTACCGCGGCTACGATGTGTACGAGTGCCCGCCCGCCGGCCAGGGTCTGGCGGCGCTGATGATGCTGAACGTGCTCTCGCATTACGATGTCGGAGCTCTCTCGGAGCTCGACCGGCTCCATCTCTTCGCCGAGGTGTGCAAGCAGGGCTACCACCACCGCGACGTCCTGTTCGGGGACGCCGCCCTCGCCAATGTGCCGGTGGAACACCTGCTCTCCGACGCCTGGAAAGCCGCCGCCCACGGGGCGATCGACATGGGCCGCGCCCGCGAGCCTGAGATCTATCCCGAGATCGCCCGGGAAGTCGCCGAGGGCCGCGCCCACAAGGACACGGTCTATCTCTGCGTGGTCGACCGCGACGGCAACGCGCTATCGCTGATCAACTCGATCTTTCAGGGCTTCGGCTCCGGCATCCTGGCGCCCGAGAGCGGCGTGCTGCTGCACAACCGCGGTCTGTCGTTCCGCACGGAGGGCGGCCATCCGAACAGCGTCGGCCCGGGCAAGCGGCCGATGCACACGATCATCCCCGGCATGCTGATGAAGGACGGGCAGGCGGTCGCGCCGTTCGGCGTGATGGGCGGGCATTACCAGGCCATGGGCCATGTCGAGCTGCTCTCCGGCCTCCTCGACCGGGGGTTCGACGTGCAGGAGGCCCTCGATGCCCCACGCAGCTTCGCCTATGGCGGGACCCTGGAGGTCGAGGGCGGTATCCCCGACGCCGTGATGGCGGGGCTGATCGAGCGCGGCCACCCGGCGATCCGGGCGCCCCTGCCGCTCGGCGGCGGGCAGGTCATCTGGATCGACCGCAAGGCCGGCACGCTGGCGGCCGGCTCGGACCCGCGCAAGGATGGTGCGGCGCTGGGGTATTGAGAGGCGTGTGAGGGCTGGGCGTTGCCCGCCCTCATACTCTGGTACCAGCAACGGTGGGCTTTCATCAGCACCACCGTCTTTGCGAGCGGAGCGAAGCAATCCAGATAGCGCTACGCCGATCGACGGCGCGCTACCCTGGGTCACTTCGCTGCGCTCGTGATGACGGCAGGCAGCCCCGCCGCCGGCTCAGTCGATATCCTCGACCGCCTCGCCGCCGCCATAGACCCGCTGCGCGAGCGAGGCCTCCATGAACGGGTCGAGATCGCCGTCGAGTACCTCGTCCGGATCGGTGGACTGGGTGCCGGTGCGCAGGTCCTTCACCAGCTGGTACGGCTGCAGCACGTAGGACCGGATCTGGTGGCCCCAGCCGATATCCGTCTTGGCGGCGGCCTCGGCGTTGGCCTTCTCCTCGCGCTTCTTCAGCTCCAGCTCGTACAGGCGGGCACGCAGCATGTTCCAGGCGGTCGCCCGGTTCTTGTGCTGCGAGCGCTCCTGCTGGCACGCCACCACGATCCCGGTGGGATTGTGGGTGATGCGCACCGCCGAGTCGGTGGTGTTGACGTGCTGGCCGCCGGCGCCGGACGACCGGTAGGTGTCGATCCGGCAATCGGATTCCTTGATCTCGATCTCGATCCGGTCGCCGATCACCGGGTAGACCCAGACGCTGGCAAAGCTGGTGTGCCGCCGGGCGCTGGAATCGTAGGGCGAGATCCGCACCAGGCGGTGCACGCCGGACTCGGTCTTGAGCCAGCCATAGGCGTTGTGGCCCTTGATCAGGAGCGTGGCGCCCTTGATCCCGGCCTCCTCGCCGTCGGTCATCTCGGCGACCTCGACCTTGTACTTCCGGCGCTCGGCCCAGCGGGCGTACATGCGCTGGAGCATGTTGGCCCAGTCCTGGCTCTCGGTGCCGCCGGCGCCGGCGTGGACCTCGAGATAGGTGTCGAACCCGTCGGCCTCGCCGGACAGCAGGGTCTCGACCTGCCGGCTCGCGGCCTCCTTCTCGACGGCCAGGATCGCGGCCTCGCCCTCGCGGATCGAGGATTCGTCGCCCTCCATCTCGCCGAGTTCGATCAGCGTCGCGCCATCCTCGAGGTCGCGCTCGAGCTTCTTGATCGCCGTGACGGCCTCGTCGAGCTGCTGGCGCTCGCGCATGACCTTCTGGGCGGCCTCGGCATCGTTCCAGAGGTCGGGATCCTCGGAGGCTGCGTTCAGCTCCGCGAGGCGTTTATCGACTGTGTCCCAGTCAAAGATGCCTCCTCAGCAGCCCTATAGACTGCTTGGCGGCATCCGAGGCTTGCTCGATCTCGGCGCGCATCTGGTTTTTCGGGAATGAGGTGCAGGAGAGAGATGGTTCGTGTCGGGCCGGGGTGATAGCCCCCGGGGCGCGGCCTGTAAACGCCGCCGGCCCCGCGTCGCCGTCACCACGGGTGGGTGCCCGTTCGAAGGGACATCCGCGCGCCGACCTGAGACGCCCGGGCGTATTTCGCGTCCCGCCGGCGCCTCGTGGCGGCTCAGTACCGCGGCGGGATGATGTAGGCGGGCGCGATCACGTACTCCTTCGGACGCTTGCGCGCGCCGAAGCGGCCTTCGGTGATCTGGTCGCTGAAATAGTCGAAACCGGTATAGCCGAAGCCGCCGCCGTTCATCACCTCCGCCACCGGCACCGGCGGGACGGCGAGGTCAGGGCGTCCCGGCGGCACGATCACCTGGCAGCAGCCCTCCGTCCGGAGGACCGTCGGACCGTTCGGGGCGGTGAACACGAAGGCCCGCGGCTGGTAGGGCGCGGTCGGGTAGGTCGCGTCCGACGCGGAGGCGCCCTGCCCCGCCCCGAGGGCGAGCAGTCCGGCGAGGATCAGGGTCTTGGTGCTCACGCGATGCTCCGTCACGGGGGCCGGCCGGGCCGGCAACTGGCCTACACTCTAGCTGATCGCGGGCGGATTGTCCGGCCTGTCCGAGCCGACCGGTTACCGAAACGCCGGACCGGATCAGCCGCGGGCGCGCAGGACCACCTGCGGGCTCGCCGGCACGGGACGGCAATCCGTCATGAAGGTGTTGAGCGGCAACGGCTTCGAGTCGCACGCGTACACGTCCGCCGGCCCCGGGGCGGGCACCGGATCACGGGCGATGATCGGGTTCGGCGCGCAGGCCGAGGCCGCGGCGGCAAGCAGCAGGGCGGCGATCAGGTTCAGGCGGCGCATGCGGCTCTCGGGACGCGGGAAGACCCCCGCAGCTGACCCTGGCCATCGCGATCCGCCCTGACAAGCGTCGGCGCGGGGCCTGGATGCCTTTGGCGGAGCCTGTCGCCCCGCGGCAACAATCCGGACCGGACCACCGGTGGCGAAGTCGGCGGCCTGGGACGCGGCCGTGTCGGCCGCACCGGATCTGATTGGCAGACGAATTTTCCGGCGACGGTCTGCCTCCGAGCGGGTCTTGACGCGCGACCTGCATCAACCGGTAAAGTGCCTCGCGCTGTGAACGGCCGCAGGATCGAACCGCCGTCCGACGCCACCGTCCGGAGGATGCTCGCCGTGTCTGCTGAAGCCGCCAAGGGACCGGCGTCGTACTTCCCATCCATCGAGAAGACCTACGGGCGCCCCATCGGCGAGTGGCTGCAACGCGTGCGCGACAAGCTTCCGGCCAAGCACATGGACCTGGTCGCGATGTTGAAGACCGAACACGGGATGGGTCATGGACACGCCAACGCGATCGTGGCGGCGGTCCTGGCTGCAGAGAAGCAGTGAACGACACGCGGCGCGGCGGATCGAATAGCGGTCGGATGACGTTCCTCACCGCCTACACTGGCCAAACAAGAGGAACGCCCATGCGTATTCGCTATCTGCTGCCGCTCGTCGGCTTGCTCGCGCTCACGGCTTGCAAAGACGAGAAGAAGGCTGAGAATCCCGCGCCTCCTCCGCCTTCTGCCAGCACTGCGCCGGCAAACCCCGCGTCGCCGACGACGACGACGACAAATCCGGCTCCAGCCAACAAGCCGTAGCCGACGAGCCCTGAAGGAGGCGGGCCCTGGCACGCCTCCCGAGACCACAGGGCCCGTCAATCGCAACCGGGGCTGACGTCGCCGCTTCGATCGCGAAACTCATACCCAGGCCGGACTCTCTGGCCGGGTTCCATGGATGGAAATCAGCCGGTGCGATCTTGATATGGCCGCCGGATAAAGCGGGCCTACATTTTCGTCTGCGGACGCGCCGATCCGCTACACACTTAGGGGCGCGAGCTGGACGAGCTTGGCAGAACGTGGCCTTTGGTTAAGGGGCACCAACAGTGCCGTGCATCGTAGCTCCGACCAGGTGAGGCTTCGGCGAACGGGCCGCACTGGAAGCCTCTTCCTCGTGGTCGTGTGCCGCGCCAAGATGATCGAAGACTGTTCGGCCGTCAGATCGAGCGCGGTCGACGAATATAAACGCCAATACTTCGTGGATCCATACGCGGCGACCCATTCGATAGTACCAGCGAATTGCGTGCCGTATCTTCGGATCCGGGTGCCAGACCCACCTCATAAGCGCTCTGGGGCGAAGCTGCGCGGCGGCTCCGGATCTTGGGACACCGCGCTGGCTGGTAACGAACCGGATCCCGGTTCGCCGGGCCGCGCCTCAGCCGACGCGGGCCATTGGCACGACGTTGTGCAGGGTCTTGTCGCCGCCGTCGAAGAAGCGACGGACGTTGCGGGCCGCCTGCCGGATGCGCTGCTCGTTCTCCACCAGCGCGATGCGGACGTACTCGTCGCCGAACTCGCCGAAGCCGATGCCGGGCGCCACCGCCACGTCGGATTTTTCCAAGAGCAGCTTGGAGAATTCGAGACTGCCCATCTCCCGATAGCGTTCCGGGATCGGAACCCAGGCGAACATCGAAGCGGCCGGCGACGGGATGGTCCAGCCGGCCTTGCCGAAAGATTCCACCAGTGCATCGCGCCGCTTCCGGTAGGTGCCGCGCATCTCGTTGATGCAGTCGTCCGGCCCGTTGAGGGCGGCGGTGGCGGCGACCTGGATCGGCGTGAAAGCACCGTAATCGAGGTAGGATTTCACCCGGGTCAGCGCCGCGAGCAGGCGCTCGTTGCCCACCGCGAAGCCCATGCGCCAGCCGGCCATCGAGTAGGTTTTCGATAGCGAGGTGAACTCCACCGTGCAGTCGATCGCGCCCGGCACCTGCAGCACCGAAGGCGGCGGGTTCCCGTCGAAATAGACCTCCGCGTAGGCGAGGTCCGACAGCAGGATCAGCTCGTGCTGCTTCGCGAAGGCGACGAGGTCCTTGTAGAAGTCGAGGCTCGCCACGTAGGCGGTGGGGTTCGACGGGTAGCAGACTACCAGGGCCACCGGCTTCGGGATCGAGTGGCGCATGGCCCGCTCGAGCGCCGGGAACATCGCCGGGGTCGGTTCGGCCGGCACGGAGCGGATCACGCCGCCGGCCATCAGGAAGCCGAAGGCGTGGATCGGATAGCTCGGATTCGGGACCAGCACGACGTCACCGGGGGCGGTGATCGCCTGGGCCATGTTGGCGAAGCCTTCCTTGGAGCCCAGGGTCGCCACGACCTGCGTGTCGGGGTTGAGGCTCACGCCGAAGCGGCGCTGGTAATAGCCGGCCTGCGCCCGGCGGAGGCCCGCGATGCCCTTCGAGGCCGAGTAGCGGTCGGTGCGCGGCCGCCCCGCCGTCTCGCACAGCTTGGCGATGACGTGCTTCGGCGCGTCCAGATCCGGATTGCCCATGCCGAGGTCGATGATGTCGGCGCCCTGCGCTCGGGCGGCGGCCTTGATCCGGTTGACCTGCTCGAAGACGTAGGGCGGCAGTCGCTTGATGCGGTGGAAGTCGGTCATGGGCGTGTCCATCGGCGCGTCCCGAATCTGGCGTCTCTCGTCTGTGCCGGTCGCGCGAACCATCTGCCGTAGCAGATTTGCGCGCCGTCGCCGACCCACAAAAGCGTTGCTATTGCGGAGGCGCCGGGGCCGGCTTGATCGTGGCCGCAGCGCCTTGGCCGGCACTCGCGGCGGCGCGCCCGCGCCTCGTTGCGCCCGCGGGCGCCCTCCAGCTCCGCCTCCAGGGCCTTCTGACCGGTGACCGACTTTGCCCGGACCGGGCGCTTCGGCGCATCGACGCCCACCGGCATGAAGTCGGGCTGCTCCTTGCTGCGGGACTCCGCGACGAAGTCTGGCGCGGCGACCATCCGTGGCCCGTAGCCTGCATCGGAGGCCAGGGAGCGTACGACGTCGCCCGAGCAGGACGCCAGCGATCCCGCCAGGAACGCCACGACGGCCGCACCGGCGATCCGACGCATCGCGGCACCGCGATGCGCACGCGCGACGGGGTTCAAATTGGCGCGCTCCATCGTCACATGCCCATGAGAAGATCGGCCGGATGTTTCGGCGACGTCGGGAGCCGGGCTGGCGAAACCTCTGGCTCGCTCCTTATTTTGTCGGAAACGAGGCCCGCGCCATCGGGCCGACAGACCAAACACAGGGAGGCACGCTTGACGAGCCCGCAGGCGCCGGATCGGACCGCACCTCCGAAGTCGGTCTCAAACGGTGCGATGCCGGACGGGATTAAGGCCCCGCTTCCGGATATCGAGGCACTGACCCGCAATGCGGGTCAGTTCGTGGAGGCGATGGGCCGCAACGTCGGCCGCCTCCTCAAGCCCGAGACCCAGGCCGGCGGCCCCGGCGACGAGCTGAGCGATGCGGCCAAGGTCCTGGGACAGGTGGTCGAGACCTGGCTCGCCGATCCGAAGCGGAGCGCCGCGGCGCAGGCCCGTCTGTCGCAGGCCTTCCTGACGCTGTGGGGCTCGACCTACCTGCGCCTGCAGGGCCAGCCGGCCGATCCAGTGGCGCTCCCCGAGTCCCGGGACGCGCGCTTCGCCCATGCCGAGTGGTCAACCAACCCGTATTTCGACTTCATCAAGCAAGCTTACCTGCTCGCCACCCGCTGGGCCGAGAGCCTCGTCGACGAGGCCGAGGGTCTCGACGCGCATACGCGCCACAAGGCGCAATTCTACCTGCGCCAGCTCACCAGCATGCTCTCGCCCTCGAACTTCCTGCCGACCAATCCGGAGCTGATCCGCCACACTCTGCAGGAGAACGGCGCCAACCTCGTCCGCGGGCTGAAGATGTACGAGGAGGATCTGGAGTCCGGCGGCGGGCAGCTGCGCGTGCGTCAGACCGACCCGAGCGGGTTCGAGGTCGGCCGCAACATGGCGGTCACCCCCGGCGAGGTGGTGTTCCGCAACGACCTGATCGAGCTGATCCAGTACGCGCCCACAACCGAGACCGTGCTGAAGCGCCCGTTCCTGATGGTGCCGCCCTGGATCAACAAGTTCTACATCCTGGATCTCAACCCCCAGAAGAGCTTCTTCAAGTGGATGGTCGATCAGGGGCTGACGGTCTTCTGCATCTCCTGGGTAAATCCGGATTCTGCGCCACGCCGACAAGGATTTCGAATCCTACATGCGCGAGGGGATCGAGGCGGCCATCGACGCGATCGGCGTCGCCACCGGCGAGACCGAGGTCACGGCGGCCGGCTACTGCGTCGGCGGCACCCTGCTCGCCGTGACGCTGGCCATGCAGGCGGCCACGGGCAACCGGCGGATCAAGAGCGCGACGCTGCTCACCACCCAGGTCGACTTCACCCATGCGGGCGACCTGAAGGTCTTCGCCGACGAGGAGCAGATCCGCCAGATCGAAGCCCGCATGGCCGGCCAGGGCTATCTGGAGGGCACCCGGATGGCCAACGCCTTCAACATGCTTCGGCCGAACGACCTGATCTGGCCCTACGTCGTGAACAACTACATCAAGGGCAAGACGCCCTCGGCCTTCGATCTGCTGTACTGGAACTCGGACGCCACCCGGATGCCGGCGGCCAATCACTCCTTCTATCTGCGCAACTGCTACCTCAACAACACGCTGGCGCAGGGCCGGATGGTGCTCGGCAACGTCCGCCTCGACCTCAAGAAGGTGCAGGTGCCGATCTTCAACCTCGCCACCCGCGAGGACCACATCGCGCCGGCCCTCTCGGTGTTCGAGGGCTCGAAGGCCTTCGGCGGCAAGGTCGATTTCGTGCTCGCGGGCTCGGGCCACATCGCCGGCGTGATCAACCCGCCAGCCAAGCCGAAATATGGCTACTGGACCGGCGGGCCGGTGAAGGGAACGCTGGAATCCTGGATCGCCGCCGCGGTCGAAACCAAGGGCTCGTGGTGGCCCTACTGGTTCCAGTGGATCGAGGCGCAGGCGCCTGAGCGTGTCCCGGCCCGGCAGCCGGGCGGCGACGCGCTGCAATCCCTGGGGCCGGCCCCGGGGACCTACGTGCGGATGCGCGCCTGAGGTGACGCATCCCGAAATCGGAACGGGATCGGCTCGGTAACCGCACCGTCGTCACGCGCGAAGCGAAGTGACCCAGGGCAGCGCGACATCTGTCAGCGTGGCGCTACCCTGGATTGCTTCGCTGCGCGCGCGAGGACGGCGTCAGCGAAGCCCTCGACCGGAGCTGAGTTTCAGTACTTTCGCACCAGCGGTGCGGGGCCGGGGCCGGCGGGGCACCGAACACGTAGCGGAAGCCCACTGAGACGATGTCGGCGCTGGAATCGACCACGCCCGCGAAGGCGATGTTGCTGACGTTGTAGTCGCGCCCGATGCCGGCGAGGATCCGCGACCGGTCCAGGAAGAAGTGCGAGTAGGCGACGTTGAGGGTCAGAGCTTGGCTCCAGCGGTAGCTGGCGCCGACCGAGACATTGTAGCGGTCGCCGTCGGGCAGGCGCACCGACCGGTTCGAGAAGTCGATCGGCGAGGTCTCGTAGGCGAAGCCGGTCCGCAGGGTCAGGTTCGCGCTGGCGTCGTACTCGGCGCCGATCGAGTAGGTGTAGCCGTCCTTGTAGTTAAGCGGCAGGGAGTTGACCGGCAGGCCGAGCGTCTTCGAGACGATGCCGATATTGCCGAGCCTCGACCAATTGTCCCACTCGAAGCCGAAGTTCACGCGGGCCACCGGCGAGATCGCCTGGGTCAGGCCGACGCTCAGCTTCTCGGGCGTGTTCAGCCGCGCGCGGACCTGCCCGGCCAGCGGCGCCAGCGCGACCAGCGGCACGCCGATCGAGCCGTCGATGTCGTGATGCACCGAGGAGCGGTAGCCGATGCCCAGAACCGTCCCGTCGCGGGGCGTCAGCGTGGCGCCGGCGGTGAAGCCCGCACCCCAGGACTCACCCTTGAGGAAGGAACTCGGATAGACGGTCGGCTGGATGCCGGGGATCGGCAGGGCCTGCCGCAGGGTCAGGCGGAAATACTCGATGTTCGGGCCGGCCGCGACCGACAGCCACTCGTTGACCTTGAAGCCGAGCACCGGGTTAATCGCCAGTGAGAAGATCCGCGACGAGCGCCCGTAGACTTCGCCTGCCCACACCTGATGCGGCTTGGTCACGAGACCGAAGGGAGCGCCGGTGGAGAGGCCGAGCCAGAGGCGGTCGTTGAGCTGATAGGAGGTGGCGCCCGCCGGAACCACGGCGCCCTGGCCGATATCGCCCGAGCCGCCCAGCCGCGCGAAACCCGGATTGGTGCCGAGATCCGGACGGATCGTGGAGGACAGGCCGATGAAAGTGAAGTTCTGCTCCGCGACGAAGCCCGGGTTCATCGTGATCGTCGCGGGATTCCAGAAGATCGACGAGACGCCGCCCGAGCCGGCCGCCGCGCCCGCGAAAGCGAGGCCCTGCGCCTCGGTGCTCTGCTCCCGGATGCCAAAGGCGCCCGCTTGCGCTTCCCCGACGCCGAGGATCGCCACCGTGGCTGCGAGCATCGCCGCGCGCACTGTCCCGCCCATCTTGTCCCCCAGATCCTTTGTTTTGACCGGCACCGATTGATTGCCCGAAACCCGTTATCCGGCGCCGTTTCGTACATGGTGCCGGTTTTACGAGCTGAATCGCAACGACCTTCGTCCTATCCGGAGCCAAGACGAGGCACGGAGTGACGACTGCGATCAACGCCCACGCACAAGTGCAGCGAAACGATCATCAATAGTCAGCGCTTTAATCTTGAGTTGCCTCGGACATTCTCCGTCATGAATAATAGATCCGGAAACGACCGGATCTGCACTTTTCCGCCGGCCTGTTGCGCAGCTGCGACACCCGGTGAGGTCCGGCGACCCGCCCTGTCCGCTTGCGCCGGGACGGGCGCCCGGCCATGGTCCCGCCGTCCGGCGCAGACCGGCACCAGGGAAGGATGAGGAGTGCGGCGATGAAGCTCTTCCGGCACGGCCCGAGCGGCGACGAGAAGCCCGGCCTCGTGGATGCGCATGGGGGGCTGCGCGACTTGTCGGGAATCGTCCGTGACATCGCCGGCCCGGCGCTGGCGCCCGAGTCGCTGGCCCGGCTGCGGGCCCTCGATCCCGAGACCTTGCCGAAGCTGCCGCCGGACGTGCGGCTCGGCCCCTGCGTGGGTGGCACCCGGAACGTCGTCGCCATCGGGCTCAACTTCGCCGACCACGCCGCCGAGACCGGCTCGCCGATCCCCGCCGAGCCGATTATCTTCAACAAGGCGCCGTCGAGCCTGTGCGGGCCGAACGATACGGTGATCATTCCCAAGAGCTCGCACAGCACCGATTGGGAGGTGGAGCTCGCCGTCGTGATCGGCCGGCGCGCCAGCTACGTCCACGCCAACGAGGCGCTGAGCTACGTGGCGGGCGCCTGCATCTGCAACGACGTCTCCGAGCGCGAATGGCAGATGAACCGCGGCCCGACCTGGACCAAGGGCAAGAGCGCGCCGACCTTCGGGCCGCTCGGCCCGTGGCTGGTGACCCTCGGCGAGATTCCCGATCTGAAGAATCTCGCCATGAGCCTCGACGTGAACGGCGAGCGCCGCCAGACCGGCTCCACCGCGACAATGATCTTCGACGTGCCCCAGCTCGTCGCCTACACGTCGCATTTCATGCTGCTGGAACCCGGCGACGTGATCACCACCGGCACCCCGCCGGGCGTCGGCCTCGGCATGAAGCCGCCGCGCTATCTCAAGGCGGGCGACGAGATGGTGTTGCGCATCGAGCGGCTCGGCGAGCAGCGCCAGAAGGTCATCGCCTTCGACGATTGGACCGCCAAGGTCTCGGCCGGCCAACCGACCGATTGAGAGGCCGCGCCGCCTCCGCGGGGCCCGCTTCGCGCGGAGGCGCTTGATTTTTCGTCGCCGATCCCACTCAAGGGAACCATGAGCCAAGCCGCCGACCCGCACGCGACCGATATCCGCCACGACTGGAGCGTGGCCGAGATCCGCGCGATCCACGACCTGCCGCTGATGGACCTCGTGTTCCGGGCCGCGCAGCTGCACCGCCGGCACAACGACCCGGCCGACATCCAGCGCGCCTCGCTCCTGTCGATCAAGACCGGCGGATGCCCGGAGGATTGCGCCTACTGCCCGCAATCGGCGCACCACAAGGGCGCGGGCGTCGCCCGCGAACGGCTGATGCCGGTGGAGACGGTTCTGGCCGAGGCCGCCGCCGCCAAAGCCGCCGGCGCCCAGCGCTTCTGCATGGGCGCCGCGTGGCGCCAGCCCAAGGACGGCCCGGAATTCGATGCGGTGCTGGCGATGGTGCGCGGCGTGCGCGGGCTGGGCATGGAAGCCTGCGTCACCCTCGGCATGCTCACGCCCTCCCAGGCCGGCCGCCTCGCCGAGGCGGGGCTGACCTCCTACAACCACAACCTCGATACCGGACCGGACTTCTACGGCGACATCATCTCGACACGGACCTACGACGAGCGGCTGCGGACGCTGGAGAACGTCCGCGAAGCCGGGATCGGCGTGTGCTGCGGCGGGATCGTGGGGATGGGCGAGGGCATCACCGACCGCGCCGCGATGCTGCAGGTGCTGGCCAATCACGCGCCTCAGCCCGAGAGCGTGCCGATCAACGCGCTCGTGGCGGTGCCCGGCACGCCACTCGAGGACCAGCCGGCGATCGATCCGTTCGACCTCGTGCGCATGTGCGCCACCGCGCGGATCGTGATGCCGCGGTCCCGGGTGCGGCTGAGCGCCGGCCGCAAGAGCCTGACCCGGGAGGCGCAGGTTCTGTGCTTCCTGGCAGGCGCCAACTCGATCTTCTACGGCGAGCGGCTGCTCACCACCGCCAATAACGGCCAGGACGACGATGCGGCCCTGCTGGCCGATCTCGGCATCCGCGTCGGCGCGCCGGTTCGCGCCGCGGCCGAGTAGGCCGCAGACGCCCTTCACGGGCTGCGCGCCGCATCTTTGCGAGCGGAGCAGAGCAATCCAAGAACGCCACGACACGCGGCGTCGCGCCTACCTGGGTCGCTTCGCTGTGCTCGCGATGATGATGCGGGCACCATCAACCACGCGCGATCGCGTCAGCCCTCCGGCAGCGCGATCCGGAACCGCGCACCGGGCTCGCAGCCGTCGAGGCTGAGGGTGCCACCGTTGATCCCGATCAGCTCGGCGGCGATCGGCAGGCCGAGACCGGTGCCGCCGGAGCGCATGGATCCCTGGAACGGCGCGAACAGGTTCTCCCGGGCGCGCGCCGGCAGGCCCGGGCCGTTGTCGGCGACCAGGACGGTCACGCGGCCCGGCTCGCCACGGCAGGCGGTGACCCGCACCTCGGCGCCCTCGACCGCCGCGCCGTCCAGGGCCTGCACGGCGTTGCGGACGAGATTGGCGAGCGCCCGGCCGAGCTGCTCCGGATCGGCCTGGACGCTCAGGCCGCCCGCCGCGACCTGAACGGCGACGGGATGTCCGGCCAAAGCGGCCAGATCCGGAAGCTCGGCGAAGATCGGCGCCAGCGGCGTGCTGGTCAGGTTTGGCGCCCGCTCGGAGACGCGGCCGTAGGCGAGGGTCGCCTCGCAGAACCGGATCGCCCGGGCCAGCGTCCCGACCAGGCGCGGCGCCACCCGCTGCACGGTCGGATCGGCGGTGCCCTCAAGGCGGTCGCCGAGGAGCTGGGCGCCGGTGAGCAGGTTGCGCAGCTCGTGGCTGATCTTGCTGACCGCGAGACCCAGCTCGGCCAGCCGCCGCTTCTGGCGGAGCTGGTCGGCGAGGCTGCGCTGCATCCGCCCGAGGGCAAGCTCGGCCTGCCCGATCTCGTCGCTGCGGCGGGACGGGGCGATGATCCGGCCGGCATCCTCCGGATCGTCGGCGAAGACCGTGATGCTGGTGGCGAGCCGCCGCACTGGCCGCACGATCAGCACCTGCAGCACGACGAAGACGAGGCCCGCCGCCGACGCCGCGATGATCAGCGACGAGACCAGCAGGCGCAGGGCGTAGTCGATCATCGCGGTGCGCAGCGGTGCCTCGTCGAGCAGGATCTCGACCCGCTCGAAGCCGATCCCGCCCTCCCCGACCACGCGGATCGGCTCCCGCACCGGGGCCACGAGGGTGCGCCACGCGCCGCGGATGGCGGACAGGGAGGTCACGTCCCGCAGATCGACGGTGTCGGCCACGGTTTCCGGCATCGGCTCGATGGCGAGCAGGCGCTGGGCTCCGCCGCCGCGAACCGCGATCGCCCGGGCGTTGACGCCGGCGAGCAGCCGGCTCTCCAGCGCCTCGGAGACCGGTTCGCCGGTCCTTCCGTCCAGCACCAGGGCCGCCACCTGGGCGGCGGCCAGGCGGTCGGACATCCACTCGATCCGGTAATTGGCCACCGCCGGCACGTAGGTCAGCACCTCGGCCACGACCACGAAAGCGACGGTGACGAGGAACAGCCGGCCGGACAGGCCGAGACGCGCCGCGCGCCGGTCGAGGCCCTCGCGGGTGGAGGCTGTCCCCGGCGCCGGCGGAGCCGCGGCCGTGGTGTTGGACTCGAGGGACACGCCGGTCACGCTCCGCGCGGGCATCGCAGATGGGGATCGGCGGAGTGGAGGTCGCAGGTGCTCGAGCCGGTTCCGGCCTTCGCGGAGAACATGTTCGCAAGCCACAGTTTCGCAGGCGGGAATACAGAGTCTCGTCGGCGAGCACTATACGGCAACCACCCGCACGCGGTTGCACGCGTTCTCAGACACAGGAACACATGAACCGCTTCGAAATGCGGAGCTCAACAGCGCCGGGCGCGCCGGCTCACCAGCAGGCTCGCCAGGGTGAAGACGGCGAGCAGGGCAAGCCCGGCCACCATCTTCGGCGTGACGAGCGCCCGCAGCGCCAAGGCATTGTCGCAGCCGCCCGCGCCGGTCGCGAGGCACACCGCCTTGGCGGTCTCGTGGGCGGCGACCACGTCCTCGATCCCGGCCCCCGTGGTCGCGTAGACGAAGGCGCCCGGTAGCAGGCCCAGGAAGGTCGCGAGGACGAACACGCGCATCTTCACGCCGAACGCGGCCGGCGCGATGTTGGTCACCCAGAACGGGAACAGGGGCAGCAGACGCAGGATCACGATGTAGCCGAAGGCGTCGCGGCGGAAGCCCTCGGCGAGACCCGCCAAACGGGTCCCGCCGATCCGGCGGAGCAGGTCGGCGCCCGGTCCGCGGCCGATGGCGAACACGATCGCGGCGCCCGTTGTGGCCGCGCAGACCGCGGTCAGCGCCCCCGGCAGGATCCCGAACAGGAAGCCGCAGATCATGGTCAGGATCAGCGTGGCCGGCACCGACACCACGACGGCCCCGACATAGAGGCAGTAGGCCGCCACCAGCGCGCGGAGATAGCCGACCTCCACGAAGCCGCGCAGCCGGCCCGCGAGGCGAGCAGCCGATCGAGACTCAGGAGTTGCGCGGCCCCCGAGACGAGGACGATCGCCGACACGCTCAGGAGCAGCACCAGCGGCAGCCAGCGCAGCCACCGCCGCCAGCGCCCCTCGGCGACGGGTGCGGGCGCGATGTCCTTCACCCGGGCTTGCGCATCCGCAGGATCTTGAAGAATCCGCCCGGGAAGGTCGGCTTCAGACCGACCACCTCGACGCCGTTGCGCCGGGCCCAGGCCTCGATCCGGGTGGCCTTGAAGTCCGAGGACCAGCCGATCTTCGTGCAGAGCGGCGCCACGATCTCCTCGACGCGGGCGACGGGACCGTCGCTCTGGCCGAAATGGTTGGCGAGCACGATGCCGCCGCCGGGCCGCACCACGCGCAGGAACTCCGACATCGCGGCCTCGGGATCGGGCACCAGGGTGATCAGGAACTGCGCCACCACGGCGTCGAAGCTCGCATCGGCATAGCCCAGGTGGCAGACATCCATCACCTGGAGGCCCTTCACGTGGGACAGGTTGCGGCGCCGAACCTTCGCGCGGGCGCGCTTGAGCATGTCCTCGGACAGGTCGACGCCGCAGACGAAGCTCGCCTTCGGGTAATAGCCCAGCGCCAGCCCGGTGCCGACGCCGGCCTCCAGGATGCGCGGCCCGTGCTCGGCGGCCGCCTCGACGGCCGCGCGGGCCGCCGGCTCCGTGAGCTTGTCGTAGACCACGTCGTAGACGGGCGCCCAGCGGGCATAGGCCTTGCGCATCAGGGCCGTGCTCGGCCCGGCCATCTGCGGCTCGCTCAGCATCGTTCGCAATTTCCAGAGGTTGAGATCAGGCGGCCTCGCGGGGCCGGGCCGACAACGCGTCGACGCGCCGGATGGTGCCGCCGCCGAGCACCCGCGCCCGGGGGCCGTCATCCGCGTAGATCGCGCAGGCTTGGCCCGGCGACACGCCGTCTTCGGGCTCGGTGAGCACGATCTCGGCGGTGCCGTCGGGCCCGGCCGTGAGCGTCGCCGGGCGCGGCGGCCGGGTCGAGCGCACGCGCACCGCCACGGCAAGGTCGCGCACGGCCTCGACCGGGCCCGCGCCGAGCCAGTTCAGGTCCGAGAGGCGGATGCGGGTCGTGGCCAGCGCGGTGCGCGGGCCGACCACCACGCGGGCCGAATCCGGCTCCAGGCGCACCACGTAGAGCGGCTCGGGCCCCGACAGGCCGAGGCCCTTCCGCTGGCCCACCGTGTAGTGGACGATGCCGTCATGCCGGCCGAGCACGTGCCCGGCGAGGTCGGCGATCTCGCCGGGCCGCGCCGCGTCCGGGCGCAGGCGGGCGATCACGTCGCTGTAGCGGCCCTGCGGCACGAAGCAGATATCCTGGCTGTCGGGCTTCTCGGCGAGCGACAGACCGAGCTCCTTCGCGAGCGCGCGCGTCTCGGTCTTCTCCAGCTCGCCCAGCGGGAAGCGCAGGAAGTCCAGCTGCTCGGCCGTGGTGGCGTAGAGGAAGTAGCTCTGGTCGCGGGCGGGATCGAGGGCGCGGTGGAGGGCCCGCCCGCCGCCCGGCAGCGCGCGGCTCGCCACGTAGTGGCCGGTGGCGAGCGCGTCGGCGTTCAGGTCCCGCGCGAGGCCGAGCAGGTCGCGGAACTTCACCGTGCGATTGCACTCGACGCAGGGGATCGGCGTCTCGCCCGCGAGGTAGCTCTCGGCGAACTTCTCAATCACCGCGTCGCGGAACCGGTCCTCGTAATCCAGGACGTAGTGCGGGATGCCGAGATGCTCGGCCGCGGCCCGGGCGTCGTTGATGTCCTGGCCGGCGCAGCAGGCGCCTTTGCGATGCGTCGCCGCGCCGTGATCGTAGAGCTGAAGCGTCACGCCGACCACGTCGAAGCCCTGCCGCTTCAGCAGGCCGGCCACCACGGAGGAATCGACGCCGCCCGACATGGCGACGACGACGCGCGTCTCGTGGGGGGCTTTGGGAAGATCGAGCGCGTTCATCATGAAGGTCCGCAGCCGCCGGCTCGGAAGCTTCCTGGCTGCACGATGCGTCTATAGCGGGATCCCGCTCTGCTTTCCAGGCCGGCCGGTGCGCCCAGACAGGCTCGCTCGGCAGATCCTGCCGGGCGCGCGGCAGCTTCGGCCCTGAAGGTGCGACAGCCCGACACAAGAAGTGCTGGTTTCTGAAATACTTATCCATTCCATTCGGTGGCGCGCGCCTTGCTGTGGGAGATGTCGAGAGGAGCCCGGCATGGCGAGCGGCACGACGGATCGATTGGATGTCACATCGTGGATCTCATCCGCGCGGACGGCGTCCACCACGCGCTCGGGCTGGGAAGCAGCGGGTGTCGCGGCCCGTGCCGGTGACTCCTCGCAGGACCGCTTCGGCGCCGCCCTGAGCGCCGCCCAGACCCGGGACGACGCGGTCCAGGTGCGCGCCCGGGCAGCCGCTCGCCAGGACCAGAATGACGCGGCGCGCGCCCGTCAGACGGCCCAGCGCGATCAGGCCGACGCGACGCGGGCCGCATCGGAGCGCACGCGGAGTGCGAGCCTGCAGGCCGAGGCTCGGGCGGATGACAGGCGTGCGAGCCAAGCCAAGCCGGCGCATGTCTCCGCGCAAGCTCCGGGCGCGTCGCGGACCGATGTTCCGGCCGCCTCGACCGCTTCCGCGACGGATGCGGGAACATCGACCGCCACGACCCAGGCGGGGAGCGGCGATGCGGCTTCGGTCGCACCGAAATCCGGCGCGACGACAGCGGCCGCTGGGGAGACGAGCCCTCAAGCGCCCGAGGTGGCGCCTGATCAGGACCAACACGCCGAAGCGGCGCTGCAGCCGCAACAGGCGAACGCCGTGCCTCCGGCCGCGACCGCCGATCCCGCAGCCACGCTGCTGGCGCTGCTGGCCACACTGGCGGAGAGCGGCTCGGCCCGCGCCGCCGGTGCAGCGGTGGCTGGCGACGGTTCCGAGGTAGCCTCGCCCGGCGCGGTGCCACCCGGACAGCCCGGAGCCGGCTCGACGAGCGGTGACGCCAAGGACGGCGTCGCCGGCGTGGCGGGGTCGGTCACCGGGGCGGCAGCACTCGCGACGTCGACGGCCTCCGGCAAGGCCGGAAAGAGCAGCGCTCCGGTCGAGGTCGTGCAACCCGGTACCGGCGACCCGGCGGGTGCGTCGGCCGCCGATGGCAAGGATTTCCTCGCGGCCCTCGCCGATGCCGGCCCGAGAGGCGCTCAAGATGCGGGTCAGGGCGCGGCCGCTGGCGCCGTGCAGGCGGCGCCTCCGGCGAATCCCGGCCTTCCGCCCGCCGCGGGGACCAATGCGGCGCATGCCGCAACCGCCGCGCAGGCCGCCGCTCCCGCCCAGACGGACCCGGCGATTCCCATGGGCAGGTGCCGATGGCCATCGGCCTGCGCTCGATGAACGGATCGAGGAGTTCCAGATCCGGCTCGACCCGGTTGAGCTCGGGCGGATCGACGTCAAGCTGGAAATCGACAAGGCGCGCGGCACGGTCACGACCCACTTGGTAGTCGATCGGCCCGAGACCCTGGCGATGCTGCAACGCGATGCCGGCCAGTTGCAGCAGGCGCTGTCTCAGGCGGGCCTCGATCCCTCGGCCGGAGGCCTGAACCTGTCGCTGCGCGGCGATGGCGGCGCGCAGGGCGGCAATGGCGGCCAGCAGGGCGATGCACCCCGTGGCGGACCGGCCACCTGGACCCGGGATCAGGCCGAGGCTCCGCAGGACATCGCGCCGACGCGCTGGCTCCGCGGCTATGGCGGCGTCGACATCAGGATCTAACCGGTCCCACGGACTGACACGCAGACATCGTGCATCCGAGCCCCGCGCTCCGATGCCTCATCGGAGAGAACGGCATGACGAGCGGCATATCCAGCCTTACCAGCACGACATCCACGACGGGCTCCTCGTCGAGCAGCAGCGGCAACGCCACCGAGATCGCCAGCAACTTCACGCAGTTCCTGACGCTGCTCACCACACAGCTCAAGAACCAGAACCCCCTCGACCCGATGGACACCAACCAGTTCACGCAGCAGCTGGTGCAGTTCGCCGGTGTCGAGCAGCAGCTCAAGACCAACGATCGCCTCGACAACATCCTGAGCGCGTCGCAATCGGCGAGCTCGGCCTCGGCTACCAGCTACATCGGCAAGACCATCACGGCCGACGGCAGCTCGGCGCAGCTCTCCAACGGCTCCGCCTCTTGGACGCTGGCACCGGCCCGGGCAGCCTCCAAGGCGGTGATCACGATCCTCGATTCTAAGAACAACGTCGTGGCCACGCAGACCACGTCGCTCACCGCCGGCAGCCAGACCTACACGTGGAACGGCAAGACCTCGGCCGGGCTCAGTTCTACGGACGGCACCTACTCGATCAAGGTCTCGGCCACGGATGCCACCGGCTCCAGCGTCGCGGTCGACACCAGCCTGACCGGCACCGTGGACGAGGTTGATCTCAGCGGGACGACGCCGGTCCTGATGATCGGCTCACAGAAAGTGCCGCTGTCCAGCGTGCAGACCATCGGGTTGTCCACAAGTGGCACTTAACGAATCACATCCGAGTGACTCGCTTCAACATCTCTTAAGCGGGCGCAAGTACCTTCAATGCTCGACAGGTCAGTCGAGTGTAGAGCGTATCATGACCGAACCGAGCCGCCCGAGAGTGAAGTACGTGATCGGGCCCGACGGCAGCCCCCTGACGATCGCGGATCTTCCGCCTCCGAGCACCCGCCGCTGGGTGATCCGGCGCAAGGCGGAGGTCGTGGCGGCCGTGCGCGGCGGTCTCCTCAGCCTGGAGGAGGCGTGCAAGCGCTACACCTTGACCACCGAAGAATTCCTCAGCTGGCAGTTCTCCATCGACCAGCACGGTCTGGCGGGCCTGCGTACCACCCGGATCCAGCATTACCGGCACTGATCCCCAGCGCCACCACAGGACGGTGGCGTGAAGACCCCAACCGCCCTGCTTCGACACGCAGAGCTTCGCCATCGCACCGTCGTTCCGGGGCGCCACAGGCGATCCCGGAACCCGTCAACACCGAAGGTGCCACGACATGGCGCATCGGCGGTTCTGGACCCGGGGTCCGCTTCGCGGTCCGGGAAGGGCGGGATGGTCACCCCTCCCGAAGCGTGCGCCCTCGGCAGCGCAGTTTGGGTCTTTGGACCGGCCTCGGGAGAGTATGAAGCCGCGTCCGGACCCCGGGCGCGGCTTTTCAGCGTTTCGACGCCCCTCGCGGCCGCCGCACGGCCCGGCATTAACGACCCGCTAACCATGGACCGGGCAATTTCTGCCGAGCGGGCCGTGGGGGTCCGCCTCGCGTTCAGAGTGCAGCGACCCCGCCCGTGAAGCCGGTCCTCGATCTCGTCACGAAGCTCGGACCGGCCCGCATCGCCGCCATGGCGGCGGTGACGCTGACGCTCATCGGCTTCTTCGCCTTCATCATCCTGCGGGTCTCGCGCCCGGACATGGGCGTGCTGTTCTCCGACCTGTCGATGCAGGATTCCGCCAGCGTGGTCCGCGAGCTCGACAGCCGCGGCATCCGCTACGAGACCCGGGGCGACGCCGGTCAGACCATCCTGGCGCCCCGCCCCGATCTCGCCAAGCTGCGCATGGACCTGGCCGGCAAGGGCCTGCCGACCCAGGCCGGCGTCGGCTACGAAATCTTCGACAAGGGCGACGCGTTCTCGTCCACGAACTTCGTGCAGAACGTGAACCACCTGCGCGCGCTCGAGGGCGAGCTGGCCCGCTCGATCCGGGCGATCGGCCGGGTGCAGGCGGCCCGCGTCCATCTGGTCCTTCCCGAGCGCCGCCTGTTCGAGCGCGACCGGGAGAGCCCGAGCGCCGCCATCGTGCTGAAGCTGATGGGCGACCTCGATGCCGGTCAGGTGCGGGCGATCCGCCATCTCGCGGCCTCCGCGGTGGAGGGGCTCAAGCCCGAGCGGGTCTCGATCGTCGACGAGCGCGGCCGGCTGCTGGCCGACGGCGCCCGGGACGCTAAGGCCGACGGCGCCGAAGGTTTCGAGGACCGGCAGGTCGCCCTCGAGCGGCGCCTGCGCGGCCAGATCGAGGACGTTGTCGCCGGCATCGTGGGCCCCGGCCGGGCCCGGGTTCAGGTCAACGCGGAGCTCGACCTAAACCGCATCGAGAGCCGCTCCGAGACCTTCGATCCCGAGAGCCGCGTGGTGCGCTCCGCCCAGACCCGCACCGAATCGGCGCTGACCAGCAATGCCGACGGGCAGGTCAGCGTCGGCAACGAGCTGCCGGGTGCCAATGGCGGCGACAAGGCGCCCAGCCCGAAGGACGCGACCAACAAGAACGAGGAGACCACCAATTACGAGATCTCCCGCGTCACCAAGACCGAGATCGCGGAGGGTGGCCGGATCAAGCGGCTGTCGGTGGCCGTCGTGGTCGACGGGCTCTACGCCACCGCGCCGGACGGGAAGCCGGCCTACAGCCCGCGGCCTGCCGCCGAACTCGAGCGGATCACCGCCCTGGTGCGCAGCGCGGTCGGCTTCGACAAGGCGCGCGGCGACCAGATCGAGGTGGTGAACCTGCGCTTCGCGGAGGCGCCGAGCGTGCCGCAATTCACCGAGCCGACGCTGATCGAATCGCTGCTCGCCCCCACCAAGGAGGACGTGCTGCGCATGGCTGAGTTCGCCGTGCTGGCTCTCCTGACGTTGGTCGTCCTCCTCACGGTCGTGCGCCCGCTGGTGCGTCAGGTGCTCGCGCCGATTCCGGCGCCGCCGTCGCTCGCCGGGCCCGGGATGGGCATCGTCGGCGACGCGTCCGTGGTCGCGGGTCCGGGCGCCACGGTCACGGTCATCGACCGCGACAGCCCGACGGCGCGGCTGATGGAGTTCGCCAAGATCAACGGCCAGATCCAGGCCGAGACGGTCCAGCGCGTGGTGGACATGGTTCGGGCGAGCCCCTCCGAGACCGTCGAGGTGCTGCGCACCTGGATCCAGGATGAGTGACGCGTAGGGAGTCGAGAGCAGGTCGATGGCGGCAGGATTGGCGAACACCTTGGCGGCGGCGGGCGGCGATTCCTTCGCGGCGATGCCCGGTCCCCAGCGCGCGGCAGCGCTCCTGCTGATGCTCGGCGAGGAGGAAGGGGCGCCGATCTGGCAGATGCTGGAAGAGGAGGAGATCAAGAAGGTCAGCGCCGCGATGGTCCAGCTCGGCACGCTGGAGGCGGCGACCGTCGAGAAGCTGATCATCGAGTTCGTGACAAAGCTCGGCAACAGCGGCGGCATCTCGTCGAACTTCGAGCGGACCGAGGCGCTGCTCCTGAAGATTTTCCCCAGCGACCAGGTCTCGCTGATCATGGCGGAGATCAAGGGCGCGTCCGGCAAGCGCGTCTGGGCCTCGATCGCCCAGGTCGATCCGGAGATCCTCGCCTCGTTCCTGCGCAACGAGTACCCGCAGACCGTGGCGGTGGTGCTCTCGCGGGTGCGGGCCGACTACGCCGCCAAGGTGCTGACCATCCTGCCCGAGGACTTCGCCATCGACTGCCTCAACCGGATGCTGCGCATGGAGACCGTGCAGAAGGAGGCCCTGCGCCACATCGAGGAGACCCTGCGGGTCGAGTTCGTCTCGACCATCGCGCAGACCCAGCGCCGCGACGCCCACGAGATGATGGCCGACGTGTTCAACGCCTTCGACCGGCAGACGGAAGGCCGCTTCCTCGCCGCCCTGGATCAGGCCAATCGCGGCTCGGCCAAGCGCATCCGCGAGCTGATGTTCACCTTCGAGGATCTGCTGAAGCTCGATCCGGGCAGCGTCCAGACCCTGATGCGCTCGGTCGACAACGAAACCCTGTGCCGCGCCCTGAAGGGCGGCAACGAGCGGACCCGGGCCTTCTTCATGCAGCAGATGTCGACCCGGGCGGCCAAGAACCTCACGGACGAGATGGCATCCCTCGGCCCGGTCCGGCTCAAGGAGGTCGATGAGGCGCAGGCGAAGATGACCGAGATCGCCAAGGATCTCGCGGAGAAGGGCGAGATCATGATCGCCAAGAATAGCGCCGAGGAGGAGCTGGTCTATTGAGCGCCCAATCCGCCCGGAGCGCCAAGCCGTTCCTGTTCGAGACCGATTTCCGCAGCGCACGCCCGAGCGCCGAGGCACAGCGCGCCGCCGAGGCCGCCGCCCAGGCCGAGGCGGAGGCGCATGCGCGCGGCGTGCAGGAGGGGCGGATCCAGGCCGAGTCGCAGGTCCAGGGCCGGCTCGCCGACGCCATGACCCGGTTGGCGCTGGCCGCGGCGGGCCTGATCGCCCAGGCCGACGCGCGGGACGTCGAGCGCGAGGCACAGGCGGTCGAGGTAGCCATCCTGATCGCCCGCAAAGTCGCGGGCGACGCCCTGGACGCCGCGCCCCTCGCCGGCATCGGCGAGGCGGCCCGCACGGCGCTCCAGCACCTGCGCGGCGTGCCTCATCTGGTGGTGCGGGTGCATGACAGCCTCGCCGAGGAGGCCGAGACCCTGGTGAAGCGCCTCGCCCGCGAGCGCGGCTACGAGGGCCGCCTGGTGGTGCTGGGTGATCCCGACATGGCGGCGGGCGACGCCCGCATCGAATGGGCCGATGGCGGCATCGTGCGGGAGCGCGCCCGCATCGAGGCGGCGGTTCTGGACGCCCTCGGCCTGCCGACGAGCCCGTGAGGAGATCCTGATGTCCGACGATTTCAGCCTGCCCCAGCTCGGCGACCACGACACCGACTACGCGGCGGGGTCGATCCGCGACGCGCCCACCACCCCGAAGACGGCGGCCGATCTCGAGCAGCTCTTCGACGTGCCCGTGATGGTCTCGGCGGTCCTCGGCTCCGCCCGGATGCCGATCGGCGACCTGCTCCGGCTGGCGCCCGGCGCGGTGCTGGAGCTCGACCGGAAGGTCGGCGAGGCGATCGACGTGTTCGTCAACAACCGGCTTGTCGCCCGCGGCGAGGTCGTCCTGGTTGAGGACCGGCTCGGCGTCACGATGACCGAGATCGTCAAGGGCGAATGATGGGCGGGACGGGCGCCGATGCCGGCAGCCTACCCAACGGGCGCGCAACCCGCGCCAGGATGTTTGAGAGGGACGAACCATGCGGCTCCTGATGATCGGGCGGCTCAACGGCGAGCTGATCACCGCCTCGAAGATCGCCATGCAGCGCGGCGCCTCCGTCACGCAGGCGGATGCCGTGCCGCAGGGCCTCAACGTCCTGCGCGCCCGCGGCGCCGACCTCATCATGATCGATGTGGGCCTGCCGATCCGCGACCTCGTCACCGCGCTGGAAGGGGAGCGGATCCGCACGCCGGTGGTCGCCTGCGGCGTCTCGGCGGATGCCTCGGCCGCCGTGGCGGCGATCCGGGCCGGCGCCAAGGAGTACATCCCGCTGCCGCCCGATCCCGAGATGATCGCCGCGGTGCTGGAGGCGGTCGCCACCGACCGCGCCGCCTTCGTCTGGCGCGACCCGTCGATGGAACGGGTGGTCAAGCTCGCCGAGCAGGTTGCCCGCTCCGAGGCCTCGGTGCTGATCACCGGCGAGAGCGGCACCGGCAAGGAGGTACTGGCCCGCCACGTCCATCAGAAATCCAACCGCGCCGGCAAGCCCTTCGTGTCGGTGAACTGCGCGGCGATCCCCGAGGCCCTGCTCGAATCCGAGTTGTTCGGCCACGAGAAGGGCGCGTTCACCGGCGCGGTCGCCCGGCGCATCGGCCGGTTCGAGGAGGCCAACGGCGGCACGCTGCTCCTCGACGAGATTTCCGAGATGGACGTGCGCCTGCAATCGAAGCTGCTGCGGGCGCTGCAGGAGCGGGTGATCGATCGGGTCGGCGGCACGGCCCCCGTGCGGGTGGACATCCGCGTTCTCGCCACCTCGAACCGCAACCTCGTGGAGGAGGTCCGCAAGGGCACGTTCCGCGAGGACCTGTTCTACCGGCTCAACGTCGTCGCCCTGAAGCTGCCGCCCCTGCGCGAGCGGCCGGCCGACATCCTGGAACTCGCCGCGCATTTCGCCAAGAAATACGCCGCCGTGAACGGTGTCCCGGCCCGTCCGCTCTCGGCGGAGGCGCGCGCGCTGGTGCTGAAGAACCCGTGGCGCGGCAATGTCCGCGAGCTGGAGAACACCCTGCATCGGGCGGTGCTTCTGGCCTCGGGCGACGCGATCGGCCCGGAGGCGATCCTGTCGCCGGAGGGCGAGGCGATCACCGCGCAGGGACCGGCGGCGCGGGCCGCGCAGGTCGCCGAGGCCGCCACCCGCGGGCTCGTCGGCCGAACCGTGGCCCAGGTCGAGTGCGACCTGATCCTCGACACGCTAGATCACTGCCTCGGCAACCGGACCCACGCGGCGAAGATCCTAGGGATCTCGATCCGGACTCTGCGCAACAAGCTGAACGAGTATGTCTCGGCGGGCCTCGACGTGGCCGAGCCCGGCAGCGTCCGGGCGAGCGTGGCCTGCGGTTGAGAGGATTCAGGGCGACTGGACCGCGCAAGAGCCGTGCCGGTCGCGGTGCGATCGGGCACGCCTCCGGATCCTGGCTTCACCGCGCGCTCGCCGCCTAACCGGCCTCCGCTTCAGCGGAGAAGGCTCTAGCGGCGGCCGGCCTGGGACGCCTTATCGGCGGTGTTCTGGGCCGCGAAAGCCGCTTCGAGCTTGCGCAGCGACGCGTAGCGGGCGACGTCGCCCTCCACGTCGCGGATTGTTTCCTCGGCGAGATGACGCTGGAGCGCCACGCGCGGGTCGTCGGGCGGCAGCGCCTCCCGCTCCTGCAGACGGAGCACGGCCTGCCGCACCACGGTATAGACCGCCTCGCGCTCCTCCCGGGTCATCGACGGCTGGATCGCCTTCGCGACGAGATCGGAGAAATCCGACATGGAGTGTTAGACTTCGCTCGTTTCACCGGGGCGCCCGGAGACCGGGCCGCCTCCCTCTACAGACCGCGCAGCGCGGGATCCAGAGCCCGCCTGCGGCGGGCTACATCCGCTGGTCGCGGATACCGGCGACCAGGAGCGAGCACGAGCTCCAGATCACCAAGAAGCAGAAGAACGCCACGAGGAGGGTATGGCCCCGCTCGGGGTAGAGGCTGTCCGTCGGCAGGACCGGGGGCACGAACGTCGCCAGGAAGATGTGCTGCTTGCTGGCCGCGATGCGGGCGCGGTCGAGCATCCCGCTGGCCGATTCCTCGAGCTTCTCGGCGATCGTGCGTTCGACCAGGAGACCCTCGTACTGGAGCAGGGCTTCCGTGAGGTTGGGACCGCCGCCCGCCGCCGCGCCCGCGCTCGTCAACTCGTCCTGTAGCAGCTTCATCTGCTGGTCGATGGCCGCGCCGTTGGCAACCAGCGTCTGGATGGAGCGCGAACGCTCGTCGAGGTTCGAGCTGCGCAAGACCTGCAGGTCGTTCTCGTTCTTCAGCTTGTCTTTCCGCAGGGTGTTCAGGGTGGTGAGCGTTCCCTCGGCCGACTTGATCGGGTCGATCACGCCCCATTGGTTGCGGAAGCTTTGCAGCGCGACATGCGCATTGCGCAGGCGTTCCTGCGCCGTCGCGGCGTCGGCCTGAGCCTGCGCGACCATGTCGGCCTGCGCGCGCTTCGAGATGGCGTTGATCAGGGTTTCAGACCGGGCCACCACCTCGCGGGTGATGGTCAGAGCATCCTCGGGGGTGAAGGCGCGCACCGTGAGGCGGATCACGCCCGAGATCGAGTCGATATGCGCTTCGACGTGCTTGCGCCAGTACTTGGTCAGATCCTCGATCGGGTCGCTCGGGTCGAAGCGCGTCCAGAAATCGGCCTCGGGCCGCGAGAACATCTTGGAGATGCCGATGCTCTTCTCCAGCGCCTCGACCATCGTCTGACTGCCGATGTAGTCGCGGACGATGAAGCTGTCCTGGCTGTTGTGCTTCTGAATCAGGTTCGTGTACTGGCCGAGCGAGATGTTCTCCATCGGCTCGACGTTGCCGCGAACCGCGAACTGGGCCTCGGCGACGTACTGATTGGAGGCGAAGCCGAACAGGTAGAGCCCGATCACCAGGGTCGGCAGCAGGACGAACAGGCCGACACGCCGGATGATCCGAGAACCGTAGGTGGACGTGTCCTCCTCGCGCGGACCGAGGCCCGGCAGGCGCGTCCAGTCCATGCGCTCGCGGATCGAGGCCATCAGCGCCCGGGCGTTGCGCTTCTCGGGAACCGGCCGAATCGTTTCCGCGCTCCGCCGCAGCTCGGGCATGGCCGAGGCGGCAAACGTCACGATTTCACCTTCGCGCGTGTCGTCCTTGACGTCGCCGAAGCTCATCCGCTCTGTGTTCCTGGGTCTGCGCCGGTTCCGCTGCCGCGGCGCCGGCCGAGGGGCGGCCCGTGCGCGGCTCCGGAATCCCGTTCTTTTAGGCCCTTTTTATGGCGCCCCCGCCGTCTGCCGCACCGCGGCGACGGGCACCGTAGCCCAGCCCCCGTATCGCGTCCTAGAGTCTCCGGATGATGACAGAACCTCGTTTCGAGGGCGATGCGGATCGCCGCCTCACCGGCCGCTCGGCTAAGGCTGTGGCCAAAGGCTTGGCCAAAACCAAGCTCACCGAGGTTGTGGCGGTGTGCGCGAAATGTGCGAAGCGGCAGGGCCTGCGCCCGCGCGCCATCCGTGCGCTTCTGAAGCGGGCCGGGAAGCAGGCGGCCAAGGATGGGCGGACGGGCAGCCGGACGAAGCTCTGCATCGCCGAATCCAGCTGCCTCGGACCCTGCCCGAAGCGCGCGGTGGCGGTCGCGACGGGGGCCAGCGTCGCGGCCGGTCGCGTCATCCTCCTCGATCCCGGGGCGAGCCCGGAAGCGGCGCTCGCCGCCGTGCTCCAACCCGGGAGGCCTCGTTCTTCGGCCCCCGAATTCGGCCCCAATACCGCTCTAGCGGCGATGGCGACCGACGAATCGCCGCCGGCCGGTTGACCGGCCCAGACCTGGAGCTGCCGTTCTTGCCCCCTTCCCGACGCGCAACCCGCACGCCCCGACCGTGACCGGCGACCGCGTCTCCTGGAAGAGCCGGGCAGGCCGGGCCGTGCTGCGCCGCCTGCCCCTGTTCGGCACGCTGATCGGCCTCGGGCTCGCGGTCTGGCTCGTGGCGACCAACGATCTCGGCGCCGTCGCCGCGGCGTTCGGGCGGATCGGGGTGGCAGGCTTTGCCGGCGTCACGCTGGTGCGGGCGCTCGTGATCGTGCTGTGCGGCATCGCCTGGGCGCGCATCCTCGACGGGCTGTCGCCCGCCCCGGCCGCGGCCTGCCTGATCCTGCGCTTCGTGCGCGAGGGCATCAACGTGCTGCTGCCCGT
This sequence comes from Methylobacterium tardum, assembly GCF_023546765.1. Lineage (NCBI taxonomy): Bacteria > Pseudomonadati > Pseudomonadota > Alphaproteobacteria > Hyphomicrobiales > Methylobacteriaceae > Methylobacterium > Methylobacterium tardum. The sequence goes on along the minus strand of NZ_CP097484.1, from coordinate 6,238,196 downwards.
GGCCTCGGTCGGCGGCGAGGTCGTGGGCGCGCGGCTTCTCACCTTCTGGGGGGTCGCGGGCTCCCTGGCGGCCGCCTCGGTGCTCGCCGACCTCCTGTTCCAGGTCGGAACGCTCGGCCTGTTCGCCGGCCTGGGGGCCGGGCTCCTGACCCGGGTCGAGGGCGCGCAGGCCGCCGAGCTCGCGAACTGGACGCTGCGGACGCTGGCCGTCGCAGGATTGGTGATCACGGCCTTCTTCGCGCTCCAGCGCACCGGCGTGGTGCGGGTGATCGAGGATCGGGTCGCCGCCCTCGGACGGCGCTTCGTCCGCGAGACCGAGGCCCGCCCCGAGCCGAGCCAGCGCATCCAGGGCGCGCTGGACGCGGTCTGGGCGGCGGGACGGCGCGGCCACCTCGCGCAATCCTGCCTCCTGCACGCCCTGGCGTGGCTCCTGGGCGCGGCCGAGATCGCCGTCGTCCTGGCCTGTATCGGGATCGACCACGTCAGCGTCTCGGAGATCCTGGTGATCGAGGCGCTCAGCCAGGCCATCAAGGCAGCCGCCTTCCTGGTCCCGAGCGGCCTCGGCGTGCAGGAAGGCGGCCTCGTGCTGGTCTGCGGCCTGTTCGGGATCGATGCCGGCACGGCCATCGCCCTCTCGCTCGCCCGCCGGGTGCCCGACGTGGTGCTCGGCCTGCCCGCGCTGCTCGTCTGGCAGAATCTCGAGGCCCGGCGGGCCAACGTGCGCCCGGCGACACCGACCTGACATTGCCCGTGACGCCGATGATCGACGTGCAGACCCGCCTGACTTGTACACGCCCGACCCTGCGCCGCCGGCACCGTGTCCTGGCTGCCCTGGCAGGGTTGGCCGGCGCGCTGCTCGCCGCGAGCCCGGCGCTCGCCCAGAGCGTCACCCTCGATCTGGGCGCCGGCGGCACGACCGAGCGCGCGCTCCAGCTGGTCGCGCTGATCACCATCCTGGCGGTCGCGCCCTCCGTGCTGGTGATGGCCACGGCCTTCACCCGGATCGTGGTCGTGCTGTCGATCCTGCGCTCGGCGCTCGGCACGCAGACGGCGCCGCCGACCGCGGTGCTCGTCAGCCTCGCGCTGTTCCTCACGGCCTTCGTGATGGCGCCCACCGGACGGACGGCCTACAGCGCCGGGATCGAGCCCCTGATCGCCGGACGGATCACGCAGGCTCAGGCCTTCGAGCGCGCATCGGCGCCGTTCAAGACCTTCATGCTGCGCAACGTGCGCGAGAAGGACCTCAAGCTGTTCCTCGACCTCGCGAAGATTCCGGCGCCGAAAGGTCCTGAGGATGTCGGTCTCGAAATCGTGACCCCCGCTTTCATGATCTCGGAGTTGCGCCGCGCCTTCGAGATTGGTTTCCTGCTCTTTATCCCGTTCCTGATCATCGATCTCGTCGTCGCCTCGGTCCTGATGGCGATCGGCATGATGATGGTCCCGCCGGCCACAGTGTCCCTGCCGTTCAAGCTGATCTTCTTCGTGCTGGTCGACGGGTGGACCCTGGTGGCGGGCTCGCTGGTGCAGAGCTATGGTGGATAACAACCTATAGACTTAACATCGGAGTCTTCAGGGTTGCTTTAACCGACATTTAGCACTCCTATGCGAACAAGGCGCATGTTTTCCATGCGCAGCTTTATTCACGATCGTGGAGGCGCCGCAGCCGTCGAGTTCGCCCTCGTCGCCGGACTGTTCATCCTGGCTATTCTGTTTGTCATGACAGTAGCCACTATACTTTTTATCAATCAATCACTCGATTACGCCACCACGCGCGCGTCGCGGCAGATCATGACCGGCGCGGCACAGACTCAATCCATGGATCAGGCCGGGTTCAGGACGGCTCTGTGCGGCTACCTGCCCGCCGTGCTCAAGTGCAGCAACGTCATGATCAACCTGTACGTGGTGCAGCCCGGGGGCTCGCCGAGCGGGTATTACAGCTTCGTCAAATCGGACATGAGCGGCTTGGCGATCCCGACGCTGACACCGGGTTCGGGGCAGTACACGCTGGGTTCGCGCGGCGCCTACCAATACCTGCTGGTGATCTACCCGATCACGTTCATGCCCGCGGCCTTCGCGTCGATCCTCGGAAGCAGCGCGACCTTCAACGGCGCGCCCGCCTACCTGACGGTCTCGACAGCGGCCTTCCGCAACGAATTGTACTGATGTCCGCCGGCCTGCCATCGCCGACGCGCGGCTTCATCGCCGACACCCGCGCGGTGTCGGCGGTCGAGTTCGCGCTGATCTTCCCGGTGCTGCTGGTCCTGATGCTCGCGGGGATCCAGCTCGTCACCTACATCAACGCCACCCGCAAGGTGGAGCTGATCGCGCAGTCGATCAGCCAGATGATCTCCCAGGCTCAGCCGCCCCAGAATTCCACCACCGCCACCGTCAACGCCACGGACCTGCATTTCAGCTTCGACTCGGCCCTCGTCCTGTTCCCCTACCTGATGAAGGACGCGCCCCGGCAGGGCCTGCAATGGTGGCAGGACATCGCGATCACCTTCGCGTCGGTCAACTTCACGCAGACCGCCTCCAATTGCACGGGCACCACCGACCTGAGCAATTGCTACGCCGCGAAGGTCGTCTGGACGAGCACGGGGACGACCGGGGGAACTACCGGCCCTGCACGCCCGCACAGCTCCCCGCCGACAACACCGCCGCGCCGAGCCGCGCCACGCTGCCGCGCTCCGTCTTCGGTCCGGGCTCCCTCATCGCGGTCGACGTGGTCTTCACGTTCCGGCCGTCATTCGGCGCGCGGTTCATCCCGGCCATACGGATCGCCCGCTCGATGTACGTGCAGCCGCGCTACGCCTCGCTCGTCGATCTCGACACGACGGGCAATGACGGGATCGCCACGAAATGCCCCTGATCCGCAACCCTGCCCGCCGCCTCCGGGACCGGGCCGCGTCCCTGCGTGGCGCCCGATCCGGCAACGTGACGATCATGTTCGCCTTCAGCCTGATCCCGCTGATCGGCTTGGTCGGCTACGGCGTCGATTATGGCGTGGCGATCACCGACAAGGCGAAGGTCGACGCCGCCGCGGACGCGGCCGCCATCGCGGGTGTCGTCGCCAGCAAGGCCTATTTCGCGGCCAATCCGGGCCAGACCAACCTGAGCGCCAACGCATTCGCCGCCGGAGCCGCGCAGGCGACCAACGCCTTCACGGTCAACACCGGCAACGTGCCGTTCGCGCAGGTCCAGCTCCAGGCGCCGCAGATCTCCCGGCAGGGCCAGACGATCACCTCGGCGATCACCTACACGGCCACGGTCAAGAACAACTTCGGCCAGATGTTCCGGACGCCGACCACGACCTTCGGCAACACCGTCACGGCCACGGCCGATCTTCCGAGCTATCTCGACTTCTACCTCCTGCTCGACGTGTCCGGCTCCATGGGCCTGCCGGCCACGACCGACGGCATGGCGAAACTCGCATCCCAGAACACCGACAACTGGTCGGACTACAAGCAGGGCTGCCAGTTCGCCTGCCACTTTCCGGGCTACAAGGGTTGGAGCCTCGCTTCGGGCAAGATCCAGCTGCGGTCGGACGCGCTGAACAGCGCGGTCTGCTCCCTCATCACCCGGGCCTCGAACCCGACGATGCAGAACCAGTACCGGGTCGGCCTCTACCCCTTCATCAACCAGATGGGCGTGCTCGCCGACATCAACAGCTCCATCGCGACGCTGAACACGGCCGCCCAGTGCTCGGGCCAGCCCTGGCCCCTCGCGCTCACGAACCTTCTGGATACCGGCACCACGCAGCTCTACACGAACAACGACCCGAGCACCGGCACGGGCGCCGGCGGCACGCATTTCGAGGTCGTCCTGCCGCAGATGCAGAGCACCATCACGGCGTCCGGCGGCTTCAACGACGGCTCCAGCACGACAGCGCGCAAGCCCTTCGTCTTCCTCGTGACCGACGGCATGCAGAATAGCCAGCATTACTCCACAAATAGCAGCGGGAAATACTATTACCCGGGAAATCCCTCGACGTTCAGAGGCTATGCAGCCGGGAACTGGGACGGATCCCAGCCCGCTCAGATCGATCCGTCCCAGTGCGCGGCCCTGAAGAAGGCCGGCGCGACGGTCTCGGTCCTGTACATCCCGTACAACATCATCAACTTCAAGGATTACGGCGGCGGCATTGCCTGGGAGAACAACCGCGTCAACGGGTTCAGCCCGACGCTGGCGACCCCCCTGCAGAGCTGCGCGTCGCCGGGCTTCTTCTTCACGGCCAATTCCCCGGCCGACATCACGTCCGCCCTCAACGCCATGTTCGACAAGGCCCTTCAGGTCGCCCACCTGACGCAGTAGACACCGGCCGGACCGGGTTTTCCCGATCCTCGGCGCGGCGGGCTGCCGAACCGGCAGATCCGCGTGGACGACAAAGCCAGCCCGTCTTTCCGGGGCGCCGCAGGCGAGCCCGGAATCCAGATTCGCCGTGGATGATTACCGGCGGTTCCGGTCTCCGGGCTCCGCTCCGCGGCCCCGGAATGACGGGGTGGAAGTTCGACAACCCTTCGCATCGTGCCGACCGGCTGCCTGCGCGGCAGCGTGGCTTTCATAACCACGTTCTGGCATCCGGGCTGTGCCAGGCACGGCTCGGCCTGGGCCCGCGATCGCCCTGCATCCCTGGCGGGCTCCCGTCGTGCCGCTCAACCCGGCGGCGCACCGGCCGGCGCGGCGCTGCTCTGCTGCTCGGCGCCCGACGGCTCCTGGCCGCCCGCGGCGTCCGGTTTTCCGCGCTCGGGCGTCGCGGCGTCCGGGTAGCGCTTGCGGTACTCGGCAAGGAACGCCGACAGGGTCTCGGCCTTGGTGGCGCGGGCCGCGATGGCGCGGAAACCCGGGGCAAGGGTCGGGTTGGCGCCCGTGAGCAGCGCGAAGGTGCGCGCGTCCGGGCTCGCCGCCATGGCTTCCGAGAACTTCGCCTTAAGCCGCTCCAGGCCGATCACCTCGCCCGCAAGATCGTAGGCAATCGCGGCGCGCACGGCATCGGAACGCGCCGTCTCGTCCAGAGGCTGGCCCGACCGCCACGCGTCGCCGAGGAGCCCCTCGTGCGCCTCCCCGGCCTCGCGCCACCGGCGGGCCCCCCAGTAGATGTCGGCGCGCAGCCGCTGGATGTCGGGGCCGCTCTCGTCCTCGATCGTCTCCAGCGCGAGATCGGTGCGGCTGAGATCCGATAGGGCGCGGGCGCGGACAAGACCGCGGGCGCGCTTCAGCTCGCGCGGGAGTTCCGGCAGGTCGGTGGCGTCGAGCACCTGCAGCGCCTGCATGGGCTTGTCGTCCATCAGCCGCACCGTGGCGAGCCGCGCCGCGACGGCCGAGCGGGCGGGTCCGGTCAGCCGGTTGTCGATCTGGTACTTGAGGAGGTCGGCGGCCGGGTCCAGCAGGTCGAGCTCGACCAGACGATCGGCCAGACGCCGCACCACCTCGTCGCCGCGCCGCCCGATCGGGCTCATCTCGCGGAAGTCGAAGAACAGCGCGACGGCGTCGACCCCCGAGAGGCTGTCGCCCTTGTCGGTGAGATACAGGTCCTCGAAGGCGGCCTGCGCGTCGCGCGTGAGGGCCTCCGAGGCGGGCGCATTCGGCGCGAACGCGTTCACCCGGCGCACCGTCGTGAAGGCGTCGCGCCAGCGGCCGGCCGCGAGATAGAGGCGCGCGAGGCCCGCCGTGATGGCTTCGTCGATCGGCCCGCGATGCCAGGTCAGGCCAATGCGTTCCAACCGCTCGATCGCGGCGTCGGATGTGAGCTTGCCCGCGGCCCGGGCCAGGAGCGCGCCCCGCAGGCTCGCCTCGACCGAGACAGGGCGCAATGCGGTGCCCTCCAGGCGGGTATAGGCGTCGAGCGCCGCCTCGGTCTGACCCGTGGCCTCCGCGGCGCGGGCGCGGACCAGGGCCAGCCGGTCGCGGATCCACGGCGACAGATCGCGCGCATCCTCCGCGCGGGCCGCCGCAGTCTCGGCATCGCCGGTCTCGATCGCCGATTCCGCCGCCGCGGCGCGGATCTGCTGGGCGAGATCGGCGGGGTAGCCGTTCGCGAGCGGCAGAACCTTGAGGAAGCCGTTCTCGGCGGCCTTCCAGTCTCCCGATCCGGCCGCCGCCATGGCTCGCCACAGGGCGGCCTCGGGGTCGTCGGTGAGCGTCGGCAGGCTCAGCGCCTTCAGGGCCTCGGCGGTCCGCCCGATCCGGACGAGTGCGATGCCGCGCAGGACAGCGGTGTCGCGCTGGGCGGCGAGCAGCGGATCGTCGGACGCGGCCGTCTCGAGAGCCGCAAGGGCTTCGAAATCGAGACCGTTGGCGAGATCGGCGCGCGCGAGCGTGAGGCGGGCGGGGCCGCGCTCGGCAGGCGTCGCCGCGGAGGCCGCGTTAGCCAATCCGCGCAGGGTCTCGCGCACGTTTCCAGCGCGCGCCCGCTCCCAGGCCTCCCGCGCGATGGCGAGGGTCCCCGCCTCGGCGAGAACCGTTTCGGCCTTCCGGGCGATTGCCGAGGCGGCGAGACCGCCCTCCCGCCCGATCGTCACGGCATCGAGTTCGGGCCGTACCGCGAGGTCGTCTGCTCCGGCGAGCACCGCCAGCCCGTGCCGGCTCGGCAGGATCTCGAAATCGGCGAAGCGGCGGCTCTTCGGATTGCCGACGGGGCGCCGCGCCGCGGAGGTGACCACCGCGACGCGCTCACCGTCGAGATCGAGCCATGTCGCCGAGCCCGGCCGCGGCAGGCCGAGCGAGACGGCGACGCGGCCCGAGGGGTCGAGCTGGCGTACGGGATCGAGGCTGTCGCTCGGGCTCAGCGTATCACCCGCCGACAGCTCCCAGCCGAGGCCGCTCCCCTTTGTGACGGCGTTAAGGTCGACCAGGCGCCCCTGCGGAACCGAGAAGCGCAGTACCGTCAGCGGCCCGGTCCGTGACGGCGGGCCCAGCGGGACCAGCCCCTGGCTGCCCGTCGGCAGGGTGACCGGCTCGGCGGTCTCGAACGCCAGGGTGGCGATGCCGCCGCGCTCGAACAGGACTGCCGGCGGCAGGGACTGGAACGGAAAGACGAGACCGGCCCCGGCTTGACGCCGCGGAGGCGCCTCGGGCGACGGGCTCCGGACCGCCGGCGCCTCCGCGCGGCTCGGTGTCGCCGGAGCGGGACCGGGCAGAGCCGCGGCGGCCGGCTGTGCCGTCGGCCCGGGAACCTCGGCGACATTCTTGACCGGCTCGGGCGGCTTCCGCCGGACCGCGTCGAGGACGAGGGCCCCGTCCTCCCGCTCCGTGCCGATCGTGTACCCGTCTTCGGGCGTGACCAGAAGGCTGGCCGACGTCCCATCGATCTCGGTCGCCAGCTTGGCGATCCCGGGGCGCGGTCGTCCGCGGGTCTCGCCGGCATCGATAGTCCAGGCTCCGACGACCCGCAGCCGCGTCACCGGTCCCTCGCTGGTCACAGTGGTCACGGCGTCCGCCGGGACGCGCAGCGACAGGCGCGTCAGCGTCGGAAGCCGGGCGAGTTCGAGGGACAGGGGCTTGCGCACCGGTTCAGGTATGCGCGCCTTGAGGGCTTCCTCGGCCACCCTGGCCCGCCGCGCGAGTTCGGCGACGACCTCCGGCGGCAGCGGCGGCGGAAGGCCTGACCAGCCCTCCGGCAACAGATCGACGAACACGCGCTCGCCGGCCGATTGCACATTGATCCGATAGGGCCTCTGCAGGGCGACCCGCAGGCCGGTTCCGTCGGGATCGCGGCGGACGCTGGACACGTAGGCCGGCATCTCGTCGGCCAGATGCTCCGGTCCCTGCGCGACGCGCTCGCCATAGCCGACCAGCAGGACACCGCCCGCGAGCTTGGCCTTGACCGAAACCGGCTTGTCGAAATTGAGCACGATCCGGCCGTAGCCGCCCGCGCCGCTGCCGGTCTCGCTGCCCTTGGCGCCGATCAGTTTGGCGGCCAGCGACGGATCGACCGACGCCAGAAGGGCGAGCACGGGCAGCGACATGCGCAGGAGCCGCACGCCGAACACACGACCGATGCAGGGGCGCCCGCCCTCCGATCCCATTGCCTCGCCGATCCGATCCCGGCGCGCGGCACCGGTGGGGCCGCAGCGCGCGGCGCCACATCACAGCGGGATCCTGCGGCAGCGCGGCTAACGCTGCCTTAACCGTATCGGGAAAATCGGCCGGAACGCCGCCTCGGTCGCCGCGAGCGTGCCCGGGATCACGGGCGCGCCGATCCTCAGCCGCTGAAGGCGACGGCGCGGTCGAAGGCCTGTGCGAAGCCTTCGAGGGGAACCGTGATCGCGGCCGGATCGGAGCTGCCCGACTTCTGGCCGGTCACGATCAGCTTCTTGGCGGTCCGCATGCCGTCGAGGGCGAGCGTCGGGAAGCTGATCGGCACGAAGCAGCCGTCCTGGCTGCAGGCCGTGTAGGGCGCACCCTTGCCGAGGGTCTGCTCGTCGAGCTTGAACGTTACGCCCGGCTCGATGGCGAGACCGAACGGCATCAGCACGATGCCCTCGGACCGGCCGTTCGCCGGCGTCTGGAGCTCGAAACCGAACTTGCGGCGCCCGGTCTGCGAATCGCCCTGCGATTGCGCCACGATGCAGATCACCTTCTCGCCGGGACGCGTGCAGGTCATCGTCCAGTCGCCGTAGCTCTCGCTGACGGTGCTGGCACCCGCCGGCCAGGCGGCATGGGCCGGCGCTGCCGCGGGCGTCGCCGCCGGTGCGGCGGCCTCGGCCGGGCCGGGCTTGGCCGGCGTGGACTTGGCCGCCGGCTTCGGCGCGGGTTTGGGACGGGGCTTGGGACGGGCCTGCGCGGGCGCGTCGGAGGGTGGAACCGCCTCGGGCTCGGCATCCTGAGCGCGCAGCGACAGGGTCGAGCCGGCCAGGGCCAGCGTCCCGATCAGGCTGACGCGTACCAGCGCGCGAAGTGTCGACATAGAATCACGATCCCCCGTGGCCAGAGAGCGGCAGTGCCGCCTAATGCCCAAGCCGGGGGGACGCAATCGCCCAGGCATGCACGACGCGCGGTCGTGATGCCGTCAGAGGGGGTTCGGGCCGCCGACGGCGCGGGCCAGGGCACAGCGCCGGGCGAAGGCGGTCTCGCTGCCGGTGCGGACGGCACGGGCGACGGCGAACACGAGGGTCAGGAAGCCGGGATCGCGGTCGGCGGACTCGGTGGCCGGACCGGGGATCCGAGAGGTGATGAGCGCGAGCATGACGGACTCCGAAATCGAGATCTCGAGCGCTTCCGCAAACCCTTATCGCGCGGCCGTCTCGGCGGCCTTGTTGCGTTGCAATATGAGACCTGCAGCTGGCGCCTGCCATCTGATCAGACGCGCATGACGCATGCGCCGTACTCATGCCCAACTACGGGATCTTCAGAGGAAGCTTAACAGTTTCAGGTGCAGCGCCCGGCACAGCATCCGCGATGGACTGAGCTGCATTGCTTTCGCTCCGTAGTGCGGATTCCAAGCGCGAGCCGACGCTGCAGCGCGGTTGACCGTCGGCGGCTGAGCCGCCATTGAGCGCGCTTCCGGCGACTCGGACCCTGGGCCGTATCGGCCCCGCCTGCGCGGGCCTGTCGCCGCACTGTCACATGCGCGCCATAACCCGCCCGCCAGCCAGAACCCGCGGATTCACGACCTGTCCGCCCGACCGAGGACCTCCCGCATGACCGACCAGCCGACCCGTCACCCGATCCACGGCCGGATCACCGGCCCCATCGTGATGATCGGCTTCGGCTCGATCGGCCGCGGCACCCTGCCGCTCATCGAGCGGCACTTCGAATACGACCGCGCCCGCTTCACGGTGATCGACCCGGTCGACACCCACCGGGCGCTGGCCGAGAAGCACGGCCTTCGCTTCGAGAAAGTCGCCCTGACCCCGGAGAACTACCGCGACGTGCTGACCCCGCTCCTCACCGAAGGCGGCGGTCAGGGCTTCTGCGTCAACCTCTCGGTCGACACCTCGTCGCGCGCGATCATGGAACTCTGCCGCGAGCTCGGCGCCCTCTACATCGACACCGTGGCCGAGCCCTGGCCGGGCTTCTATTTCGACAAGTCCAAGAGCCAGGGCGACCGCACCAACTACGCGCTCCGCCAGGACATCCTCGACGCCCGCGCGCAGAAGCCCGGCGGCACGACCGCGGTCTCGTGCTGCGGCGCCAATCCCGGCATGGTGTCGTGGTTCGTCAAGCAGGCGCTCCTGAACATCGCGCAGGATACCGGCCTGCAGCGGCCGGAGCCCAAGACCAAGGCCGAGTGGGCCGGCCTGATGAAGGATCTGGGCGTGAAGGGCGTCCACATCGCCGAGCGGGACACCCAGCGCGCCAAGACCGAAGCCGCGCGGCGTCTTCGTCAACACGTGGTCAGTCGAGGGCTTCGTCTCGGAAGGCAACCAGCCGGCGGAGCTCGGCTGGGGCACCCATGAGACTTGGAAGCCCGCCAATGCCCGCGAGCAGGAGAAGGGCTCGCGCTGCGCGATCTACCTGCTGCAGCCGGGCGCCGACACGCGGGTGCGCACCTGGGTGCCGACCGCCGGCGCGCAGTTCGGCTTCCTGGTGACCCACAACGAGGCCGTCTCGATCGCCGATTACTACACGGTGCGCGACGGCGAGACGCCGGTGTTCCGGCCGACCTGCCACTACGCCTACCACCCGGCCGACGACGCGGTGCTGTCGCTCCACGAGATGTTCGGCAACGCCGCCAAGGTGCAGGAGCAGCACCACATCCTCGACGAGACCGAGATCGTCGACGGGATCGACGAGCTCGGCGTGCTCGTCTACGGCCACAAGAAGAACGCCTACTGGTACGGCTCGCAGCTCTCCATCGAGGAGACCCGCCGGGTCGCACCGTACCAGAACGCCACCGGCCTGCAGGTGACTTCGGCGGTGCTCGCCGGCATGGTCTGGGCGCTGGAGAACCCGGAGGCCGGCATCGCCGAGGCCGACGAGATGGACTTCCGCCGCTGCCTGGAGGTCCAGACCCCGTATCTCGGCCCGGTCGTGGGCGTCTACACCGACTGGACGCCGCTTACCGATCGCCCCGGCCTGTTCCCCGAGGACATCGACACCCGCGACCCCTGGCAGTTCCGCAACGTGCTGGTGCACGGCTGAAGGTCCGGCGCGAACACGTCATCCCGGGGCCGCGGAGCGGAGCCCGGGATCCAGACACGCCGAGGCGACTCGTCTCGGCGGCCGCGGTGTCTCTGGATTCCGGGCTCGCCTGCGGCGCCCCGGAAAGACGACGCTGGGGCAACCAGGACGGGCACGCCTACTCGGCCTGACGCCGCGTCACCAGGGTGCGGTTCGGCTCGACTTCGGCCGTATCCTGGTACAAGGGCACGATCGCCCGCAGCCAGCCGCGGATCTCCCGGCCGCCGTAGTTCCGCGCGACCACGTCACGGGTGAGGTAGGCCTGCAGGTTCACCGGCCCGAAATTATAGCCGACGAGACCGCCCACCGCGATCTGCCCCTGCGGACGGTAGCCGACGACGCGGGTCGGCAGGTCGGTGGAGCCGAATGCGACCGCGCCCACCTGCCACTTGCCGAATTTCCGCGTCGCCGTCAGGTCGAGGTTCAGGTAGTCCGGATAGAGCGTGCCGGCGGGCGAGCGCGGGTCGAGGAAGATCCCGTAGAGCAGGTTCGCGGTGAGGTTCCAGTCCTGGCCGGTGTAGCTCGTCGCGAAGCGGTGGGTCAGCGAGGCCGACTGCGTGAGAAACCCTGTCTGGATCGGCAGATAGCCGCCGAACAGGTAGCTGACGCCGACATCGCCGCCGAGATCCCAGGCGAGCTGGGCGGCCAGCAATTGCTGCCCGATCCCGCTCTGATAGGGCGCGCCCCGGCTGCTCGCCGCCGCGACCAGCTGCGTGAAGAAGAACTGCAGGCGCCCGCCCGCGACGTCCCAGGGGGTCGACCACGCGAAGGTCGGCAGGTTGACGTTCGTTGAGGAGTCGCGCGGGTGCGTACTGCGCGTTCCGAAGCTCGACAGGTTCACGAAGTACAGGCCCACCGGGAGCTGGGCGCCGACCGGAAGCCCGACCGTCTGTCCGGGCTGAGCCGCGGACCCGGCGCGCGCATCCGTCGTAGCGAGGGCTCCGTAGACGGCAAGAACAGCCGCCGCGATCCCGCGTGTCGTCAGGCTAAATCCGGCCATGAGGTTCCCGAACCAGAGCCCCGACATCCGGGGCTGATCAGGGTTGGACGCACATCCGGAGCGCCGACATCCCGCCGTTACAGCCAAGCTGTGCGGAACGACACGGGATCGACATTTCGACGGGACGATGCGGGACTAAACTACTCGCCGTCGGCGACAACGACGCGATCGGGCCGGTAGGTCGCCCCCTCCACCGGGTTCGCGACCCAGCGGCACCGGCCGATCCGCATGTCGTGACCCGCGTGGAAATGGCCGGAGATCCACAGGCCCGGCCGCTCGGGATCGGCGAGGTCGTCGAGCGCCGTGGAGGCGTAGAAGGCCGGGACCCACCAGGGGACGCCGGGCGCGCCCCGGAACCGGTCGGCCGCCAGGGGGCTCGCCGGGTGATGGGTCACGACCACGGTCGGGCCGTTATGGGCGATCCGGAGAGCCTCGTGCAGGGCCGCCCGCTCGATCCGGTGGGCCGCCATCGCGTCCGCTGGCTGCCAGGGGGTGCCGTCGGCCTTGCGGATCGATCCGCGATACTCGCGGGAGCCGGTGACCGGATCGGTCATGCGCGCGGCCGCGTAGGCCACCGGATCCTCGGGGCGATCGGGCGTCTCGGCGGCGAGCCAGCGCCCGGCGAGGGTCCAATCGCTCCACAGGGTGGTGCCGATGAAGCGCACGCCGTCGATGACGCAGCTCTGAGCGTGCTGAAGCAGGTGGATGCGGGCCCCGAGTCCGTTCACCCGGGTGACCTCCGCCTCCAGGGCCGCCAGCAGCTCGGGCGCCGTGCGCGGGTCGCCGGTCGGGGCGTAGCGCTCGTGATTGCCCGGCACCAGCACGATCGGCCGGCCCTGCGCGAGGTCCAGCAGCGCCGCGAGCCCCCGCTCGGGGTGGCCCTCGTACAGGTCGCCTGGGCACGCCAGGAGGTCGAAGGGTTCGGCCGGCGGCGCGATCAGGTCGAGGCGCCGCCGCTCCAGGTGCAGGTCGGAGATCGGGAAGATGCGCATGGGTGTCGTTATCCGGCGGCCCGGCGCTCGGCCGCGGCGGCCCGGAGAATGTCGGCGGCGGAATCGGCGTTGAGGATGGCGATCCCGGCCGCGGCGACGAGATCCGGCCAGGGCGAAGGATGGAGGGCGGTCACCAGCCCGGCCGCGATGATCGCGAGGTTGGCGAAGGCGTCGTTGCGGGCCGAGAGATAGGCTGCCCGGGTCAGGCTGCCCGAGCCGGTGCGGTGCCGAGCGAGCATCAGCGCGCAGGCGAGGTTCACCGCCAGCGCACCGAGGCCGGTGAGGGTCAGCGACAGCGCCGCCGGGGCCACGAAGTCGGAGGCTTTCGCGTAGGCCGCCCAGGCGGCGGCGAGCGCCGGCAGGAGCAGGATGCCCGCCATCGCGGTGCCGAGCCGCGCGCGGTTGCGCGCGCTCCAGCCCAGGCCCGCGAAGATCAGCAGGTTGATCGCCGCATCCTCCAGGAAGTCGAGGCTGTCGGCGATCAGCGCTACGGAGCCGATGGCGAGCGCCACGGCGATCTCGATGCCGAAATAGCCGAGATTGAGCGCCGCCACGCGGGCGACGACCGGACGGAGGGAGGGCGGCTCGGCCCGCTGCGCATCATCGGCGATCACGGCGCGCGTCTTCGCCGACGCCTGCCCGCCTGTCGAGGCCTGTTGAGAAATCTGCGCCCGCCGCTCAAGAAAGTTCAGGGATCTTGCGCCTTTGTCCGGGTGGATTCGGCGCCGGGATCGTGCGAGGCGGTTGCGGGAGCCGGCCGCGCGAGACGGGCGACCGGCGGGAACCGGAGGTCTGCCGAGCCATGCTGCCCGAATTGCGCGTGCTCTATTTCGAGGATCTCGAGGTCGGGCTGTCGGAGACTTTGTCGAAGACCATCGCCTCCTCGGACGTGGTGGGCTTTGCCGAGATCACCGGCGACCGCAACCCGATCCACCTCTCCGAGCACTTCGCGGCGCGCACGCCCTTCGGCACGCGCATCGCCCACGGCCTGTACACGGCGGGGCTGATCTCGGCGGTGCTCGGCACGCGCCTGCCCGGACCGGGCGCCGTCTACATCTCGCAGACCCTGAACTTCCGCGCGCCGGTGCGCATCGGCGATGTCGCCGAGGTCACCGTCACGGTCGCCGAGCTGATGCCCGAGCGGCGGCGTGCCCGGCTCGCCTGCCGCTGCGCGGTGGCGGGCGAGACCGTCCTCGACGGCGAGGCGTTGGTGAAGGTGCCGACCAAGGCCGAGGCCGACCCGCTCGCGAGCCGGACCGAGCGCGCGCAGGGCTGAGGTGAGGGCGACCGAGGCGGTCCCGGAGACGATCGCCGATCCGGACGACCCGCGCCTCGACGCCTACACGCGGATGCGCGAGCGCGACTTCGTCGGCCGCGCCGGGCGCTTCATCGCCGAAGGCGAGGTGACCCTGCGCCTGCTCCTCGGACAACGCAGCCGTTTCCGCGCGGAATCGGTCCTGCTCGCGCCGGAGCGCTGGCCAGGACTGGCCGACGCCATCGCCGCCTGCCCGGACCCGCCGCCGGTTTACTGCGCCGCCAAGGCCGTGATGAGTGCCGTCACGGGCTTCCCGATCCACCGCGGGGTGCTGGCGGTCGGCGTGCGGGGCGCGGAGTTGGACGCGGCCGCGCTCGTGCCGCCGCCTCCGGCGCCGGCCCTCGTCCTCGGCCTCTCGGGGCTGACCAACCACGACAATGTCGGGTCCGCCTTCCGCAACGCTGCCGCCTTCGGGGCCGACGCGGTGCTCCTCGACGCGGGCAGCTGCGATCCGCTCTACCGCAAGAGCATCCGCGTCTCGGCCGGCGCGGCGCTGATCCAGCCTTTCGCGCGTCTGCCTGCAGGACAGGATTGGCTTGAGGTTGCGGACGCCCTCGGGCTTCAAGCCTTGGCGCTCAGCCCGGGGGCCGCCGAGACTCTCGAGGACGGCGCCGTGCCGGCGCGGGCGCTCCTGATCCTCGGCACGGAGGGACCGGGCCTCGACGCGGCGACGCTCGCCCGGGCGCGCCCGGTCCGGATCCCGATGGCGGCCGGATTCGACTCGCTCAACGTCGCCACCGCGGCGGGCATCGCCCTGCACGCCATCGCCCGCGTCCAGGGACGGCTCGACCGCGCGTGACGGATCGACCGCCCCGCTCATCTACCGATAAAAATTGACACCGAGCCGAGAAAGACTCTGGATCGAGCCTCCAGTCGGAGACAGGCCGAGGACAATCCAGTGCACCGTCTTGAGGGGCCGGCAACTTAATTCCCCAAAAACAATACGTAGATTTTTGGATTCGGCTTGGTCGGCGGATTTGCCTTTGCTACGGCGGATTTGACGTCGTTTTGAGCAAGGAATTCAATGATGATGCGCACCATCACGACCGCCGGCGCCGCTTTGATCGCGGCTCTGGCCTTCGTCGGGACTGCGGACGACGCGCGGGCCGGCTGCCACCGCTGCGGCCCGGTGACGCCCGGCTACCGCGTCAGGACCGTGAATCAGGTCTCGAACCGGACGCAGTATCGGGACGTGCAGCGCACGCACTACGTTCAGAAGACGCGTCCCATCTACAACGTCACGCGTGTCCGCCCGATCGTGCGCGTCCACACCGTCACGCGCGTTCATCATCATACGGTGCCGGTGATCCGCAACGTCAACGTGTACAGCGTGCAGCGGCTGCCGGCGCAGTACATCCACACCAACAGCGTGCAGAACTACTATCACGGCTGCGGCTGCAACTGAGCCCAGCCTGTCCGGTGGCCTCGCGCCGCCGTTCCCGGCCGGCCGCTCAATCGCGGCTGGCCGTTTTCGGTCCCGTATTCAGGCACGCCTTCGGGCAGATGGGGGCGCGACCGAGGAAACGCCCCAGCGCGGCTTGCGTCCGCATCGCGCACAGCTTGCCCAGGAAATCCTTGTCCTCGTCGCCGAAATCCGGGATCCGGCAGGACGCGACCATCGTGCGCTCGGCCTGTGCCCACAGGGTCGAGACCGCGGCCGTGGTCCCGGGACGCTTCAGCGCGGACCACGCGGACGGGTCGTTCTCGGCCGTCTCAATGTAGAGCGCGACGAAGCTCATCAGCGCCGCCAACCCGTCCCGATGGTGCTGCTGGACGTCCGGATCACGCCGATCGTTGAGGGCAACCGCAGTGTCGAGATCGTGCGTGTAGGAGTTGAGTTCGTCGAGCAGGTAGCGGAAGTCGACCGCCGAAGTCGCGCCTTTCGGGCGCAGATACGTGTCCACGAACAGGCTGGACCGGAATAGCCGCGAAATCCTGGCTGGCGCGAACAGGGCCGCGTCCTCGGCCGGCCGCTTGACCGCCCCGCCGCCGACGAGCGGAAAGGCGTCGCCGTCCGCGGTGATCACGTGCACCGATTCATGCACGGCCGTCGGCAAGCCGTACTTGGCATCGCCGCAATCAAGCCACGTGCGGAAGAACGCCTTGTCCTTGACGGTCCTGAACACGGCGTAGCCGTTGGACGACGCGGATTTCAGGACATTGATGGCCTGAGCTTGGCAGTCGCCGGCAACCGCCGGTCCGGCGCCCAGAGATGCGGCAGCTTGCAGGACGAGCCCGCACAGGGCTGCTCGAACGGTCTTGCGCATCGGCCCGCATCCTTGGAGATGCGGATCCTGTGGCCGGCGTGGTTAAAGAACGGTTCCGGCACCGTTCCCGAGACCGTCGATCGGTATTGGTCACACTCTCGACGCATTCGGCCCGCTCTCAATTCTGAAATGGCCGAGCTTGCCGGTCCGCAGGGTTCCGGCACGTTCACGCTGCGCCTCAGGGCCGACGGGTGGATGCGTGCGCGCACGAACCCTCGGGCCGCAGGACATGGGAAGTCCGGAACCATGCTGTTGAACGTTGCGAATGCCGGTGCCGGCCCAGCGGACGAGGACGCGCGGTTCCCGCGCGGCGCCGAGCAACTCAGCCGCCGATCGTTCCTGGTCGGCTCAGCGCTCGGCATCGGCGCGCTCGGGCTCGGCGGCTGCGGGACCTCCGACAGCCTGTTCCTCGCCGAGGCGCGCAACACCTACGGACCGATGCCGGGCGAGAAGTTCCCGATCCCGGCGGTCGATATCAGCAAAGTCGATCCGAAATACTATCGCCGCACCGTCAGCTACCAGACCAAGGAAGCGCCCGGCACGATCATCGTCGATCCGGCCAATTACTACGTCTACCGGGTTGAGGGCGACGGGGCCGCCACCCGCTACGGCGCCAATGTCGGCCGCCAGGGGTTCCTGTGGAGCGGCGACGCCTATGTCGGCCGCAAGTCCGAGTGGGCGACCTGGACGCCGCCCGCGGAGATGATCCGGCGCCAGCCGGAGGCGGCGAAATACGCCCGCGGCATGCCGGGGGGCCTCGACAACCCGCTCGGCGCCCGGACCCTCCACCTTTACCAGAACGGCGCCTACACGCTCTATACGATCTACGCGAGCAGCGACGCCGAATCGATCGGCTCGGGCATCACCAGCGGCTGTGTCGGCCTACTCAGCCAGGACATGATCCATCTCTACGCCCGCACGCCGGTCAAGACGAAGGTCGTCGTCCTGCCCGCGTAGGGGGCGGATCCGGCTCCTCGGCCGGCGCGCTCCAAATGCTCGCGCCGAGACGGTCGAGCAAAAGGGGTACTTCGGGCACGCTGGCACAGATCTCCCATTCACGACCGCACGGTACGCCCGCTCCCGTGAATCTGCGCGCGACAAACGGCTGCAATTGCCGTGCGAGGATGCAAGGCTAGCTTGGCCGCAGGGGTGCGGGGATTCGGTGGGGAGTCGTCAGCGTTGCTTCAGTCTGGGGATGGGTTGCGGGCGTTGACCGGACGCCGGGTGGCTGTAGTCGGAGCCGGTCCGGGCGGACTGGCCGCAGCCCTGCTCCTGGCCCGCGCCGGAATCCACGTCACCGTGTTCGAGAAGGACGCGCAGGTCGGCGGCCGCACCAAGACCGTGGAGGCGCCGGGCGGCTACCGGTTCGACATCGGCCCGACCTTCTTCCTCTATCCCCAGATCCTCGCCGACATCTTCGCGAGCTGCGGCGAGCGGCTTGAGGACCACGTCAAGCTCGAACGGCTCGATCCGCAATATCACCTCGTCTTCGAGGGCCCGGACGGGATCTCCGGCACGATTCGCGCCACCGGCGACGTCGAGCGGCTGGAGCACGAGATCGCGGGCCTCGCGCCGGACGACGCCAAGAACGTCAAGGCCTTCTTCGAAGAGAACCGCACCAAGCTGCGCTACTTCAAGCCGGTGCTCGAGCAGGCCTTCCACACCCTGCGCAGCATGGTGAGCCCGGCGATGCTGGCGGCCCTGCCCTACCTGCATCCGGGCCGGAGCGTCGACCGCGACCTCAAGCGCCACTTCGCCGACCCGCGGGTGCGCCTCGCCTTCTCGTTCCAGACCAAATACCTCGGCATGTCGCCGTTCCGGTGCCCGAGCCTGTTCACGATCCTGTCGTTCCTCGAATACGAGCACGGGGTCTACCACCCGGTGGGCGGCTGCGGCGCGGTTTCCGAGGCGATGGCGGGCCTGGCCACGCGGATCGGCGTCGACCTGCGGCTCAACACCAACGTCGAGCGGGTGCTGTTCGACGGCAAGCGCGCCAGCGGGCTGGTGGCGGACGGCGAGACCTTCAACGCCGACGCGGTGCTGATCAACGGCGACTTCGCCAAGGTGATGCGCGCCCTGGTGCCGGAGCGACACCGCCCGCGCTGGCGCGACGCCAAGATCCAGAAGGCCCGCCTCTCCTGCTCGACCTTCATGCTCTATCTCGGCATCGAGGGGAAAATGCCCGACACGCTCGGGCATCACACGATCCTCCTCGCCGAAGGCTACGAGAAGAATATCCGCGAGATTACCGAGGGCACGCTGCCGATGCAGCCGTCCCTGTACGTGCAGCACGCGGGCTACACGGATGGCGGCATGGCGCCCGCCGGCCACACGGCCCTCTATGTGCTGGTACCGGTGCCGAACCTGAAGGCCGGGATCGACTGGACGGCGATACGGGAAACCTACCGCGCCCTGATCCTGGAGCGGCTGAAGCTCCTGGGGCTCGGCGATATCGAGTCCCGGATCCGCTACGAGCGGATCATCGATCCGACCCAGTGGGAGGAGGATTTCGCCGTCCACGAGGGCGCCACCTTCAACCTCGCCCACGACCTGATGCAGATGCTGTATTTTCGGCCGCACAACCGCTTCGGGCCGGGCCTCTACATCGTCGGCGGCGGCACCCATCCGGGCTCCGGCCTGCCGGTGATCTACGAGGGCGCCCGGATCTCGGCGCGGCTGCTGATCGAGGAACTGGCCGGCGCCCGCGCCGCCGCCACGGCAGGCATCCCCGAGACCGCACCGCTGGCGACCTCCGGCGAGGCCTCGTGAGCGCGCTGGGCGCCCGGATCGTCCTGATCGCGGCTCTCTGCGCCGTGGCGCTGCCCGCTTCGGCCGCGACCGTCCAGGTCGAGGTGGACGGGATCGAGCCGGGCGCCGGCAGGGTGCGGGTCGCCCTGTGCCAGGGCGGCCTTTCGGAGGCATCCTGCGCCCGCGGTGACGACGCGCCGGCCTCGGCAGCCCGCGCGCTGTTCACCTTCCAGGGCGTCGCGCCGGGCACATACGCGGTCGCCGCGTACCAGGATTCCAACGGCGACGGGCGGCTCGACCGTACGGGGCTCGGATTGCCGCTGGAACCCTACGGCTTCTCCGGTGCGGTGAGCCGCCGGGCGCGGCCGGACTTCGCCGAGGCCGCCTTCGCGTTGCGCGAGCCGGGCACGGCCCTGCGGGTGCGTCTCGCCCGCGCCCTGCCGCGGCGGTGACACGATGGGCGAGCCCCTCGTCCGGATCGAGGGCGTCGGCCTCGACCTGCGCGGACGCCGGGTGCTGGAGCGGGTCGACCTCGACCTTGAAACCGGCGAGACCCTGGCCTTGCTCGGGCCGAACGGGGCCGGCAAGTCGTCGTTGATGCGCCTCGTGGCGGGCCGCCTGAGGCCCGATGCGGGCTCCGTCCGCGTGGCGGGCGCGGACCCGTTCCGAGAGGGCGATGCCCGTCGCGCCATCGGCTGGGTGCCGCAGGAGATCGCCCTCTACCCGAAGCTGACCGTGTCGGAGAATCTCGGAATCTTCGGCCAGCTCGCGGGCGTGCACCGGCGCGACCGGAAGGCCGCCGTCGAGGCGGCCCTGGACATGGCCGATCTCGCCGATGTCGCGCGTCGGCCGGTCGGCATCCTGTCCGGCGGCTACCGGCGGCGGGTCAACATCGCGGCGAGCCTGATGAACCGGCCCCGGCTGGTCCTCCTCGGCGAGCCGACGAGCGGCGTCGACCTCGCCGCGCGGGCCGCGATCCACGCGGTGCTCGATCGACTCAAGGCGGCCGGCACCGCGATCCTGATCGCGACCCATGATTTCGGAGAAGCGGAGCGCCTCGCCTCGCAGGTCGCCTTCCTGGCGCAGGGACGGATCGTGCGGGCCGGGCGGCTCGCCGATCTGCTGGCGCAGCTGCGCACGGGCGCGCCGGAACGGGAATTGGGCCTGACGGTCCCAGCGGATGATTCGGCCGAGGCGGTGCTGCGCCGTGCCGGCTTCGCCCCCACCGAGCCCGGCGGCGTGCTCTGGCGCTCGGTGGAGCGCGGCGGACTCGACGGCGCGGCCCTGCTCGGGCGCTTGCGGGCCCAGGGCGTGCCGGTGGCCGAAGTGCGGGTCCGCGCGCCGCGGCTGGAGGCGCTCTATCTCGACGCGCTTCGGCCCCGCGGCATCGCCGACCACGATGGGGCACGGGCATCGACACCCCTGCGGGCGGGAGCGGCCGGGTGATCGGCGCGGCGTTCCGCGTGATGGCACTCAGCCTCCTGCGCGACCGCGCGGCCTTGGTCATGGCCTTCGTGTTGCCGACCGTGATCTTCTCGATTTTCGCGGCGATCTTCTCCGGGGCGACAGGCGACCGGATCCGCATCCATCTCGGGATGGCCGACTTCGCCCACACGGCGGCGACACAGCGCTTGGTGGACGCGCTGGCCGCCGACCCCTCTCTGCGGGTGACCCGCCTGCCGGCGACGGACCTCGACGCCGTGGCCCAGGTCGTCCGCTCGGGCGAGGTCGACGTGGCGCTGGCCCTTCGCGGCGACCTGATCGCCACCCCGGCGGGCGACGCGCCCGGGCCGGCCGACCAGCCGGTCGTGCTCGTCGAGAACCCCGCCAAGGCGCTCGCGACCCCGATCGCCCTCGGCCAGCTGCAGCGGGTGCTGAACGAGGCCCTGCCCGACGTGGTGCTGTCCCGGATCGTCGCCGACGTGGAGCGCACCGGCAAGATCGGTCCCGACGAGCGCCGCTTCTTGGAGGACGCCTTCGCCGAGCAGCGCGCCAGGAAGGAGCCGTTCAGCTTCGCATCCCTGGTCGAGCGGCGCAGCACGGCCGCCGGCACCGCCAATGCCCGCATCAGCTATTACGCGGGCGCGATCACCGCGGTGTTCCTGCTCTTTGCCGCCATGCAGGGCGCGATGTCGCTGGTCGAGGAGCGCGAGACCGGGCTCACCGAGCGGCTGATGGCCGGCCCCGGCGGCCTGCCGGTGGTGGTGCTCGGGAAGTTCGGCTTCCTGACGCTCCAAGGTCTCGTCCAGGCCGGCCTGATCTTCCTGGCCGCCGCTCTGCTCTACGGCGTCGAGATCGGACCCCACTGGCCGGCCTTCCTGACCGCCTGCCTGCTCGTCTCCGCCATGGCGGCCGGCCTTGCGCTCGCGGCCTGTGCGCTCGCGGCCTCGCGGCAGCAGGCGCACCTCGCCTCGACCTTCGGGGTGTTGCTGCTCTCCGCGGTCGGCGGCTCGATGGTGCCCCGGTTCCTGATGCCGCCCTGGCTGCAGCAGGCGGGCTGGCTGACGCCCAACGCCTGGGCGATCGAGGCCTATCAGAGCGCGCTGGGCGAGGGGTTCGCCGCCGCGGCCCCGGCGCTCGCCGTGCTGGGTGCGCTGACACTGTGCGGGCTCGGCCTCGCGCTCGCGCTGGCATCGCGTCGGACGGCGTAGGGCCGTGACCGGTCCGAGCCGGCGCTAATCGACATAGACGCCGGCTCCGATGAGCGCCTCCACCCCATCGACATGCGTCGCGCAGACGTAGCTCCATTTCACGCTCGGTGCGGCCGGCCGGGCTTCGGGAACATGTAATCGACCCAGCCGGAACCAGATGTTCTGACGACCTCGGCGAGGTCCCGGTGGAACTGCTTCCCGTCGGCATCGCGCTCGTAGAGCAGATCGCGTCCTTCCCGGTCCGGGCGGGCGGCGTTGAACAGGACGATCCCGCGCAGATCGAAGACGAACAGATAGACGTCGCCGTAGCGCCAGCCGCCGCCCTTCCGCCTGAACGCGCCGAACGCCCGGGCGCCCTGCTCTTCCAGCACCTCAGCCGCCCTGTTGACGAGAGTCTCGATCTCCGCGGCCTGATGGACCGGCGGGGCGATCTCTTCGCGAAGGCAGGGATCGCCGTCCCCAGAACCAGCAGAACCGGCCATATCAGCAGGGCTCTCAACATGCCGTCGCCTCGCCGACCGAGCCTCCTCTCCGCGTAGAATTTACGGTTTGTGCCGCAGGGTGATCGATCGCGGAGTGCCCAGACCCGGCGGCGCCATTCCCGCGCTAGGCCCTCGTCCGCGCGAACCAGCCCTCATCGGCCGGACGCTGGCGCAGGAGAGGCCGCCACGTCCACTTCTGGGGGGCCGGCGGGCTCACCGCGTTGGGCAGCGCCTCGAACGTCAGACGAGTGCGATGACGGTCGATGATCCGGCTGAGATGCCGGAGCGCCGTGAGCCCCTGCTTCGCCATCATGAGATGGCCCTCGCAGGCTCCATTCCGTCCCAGACGATCGAGGGTCGCTTCAGCGCGGGCCAGGATCTCCCGGGCCTCCACGCAATAATGCTCCAGCTCAGCGAGATCTGGCATCATGTCCTCCGCGCCGACCGTGTCTCGGAGTTTGACGGCGCATCGATACCGCCACGGCCGCCCGCCGCACATCATCCATTTGAGGGGCACGATCGGCCTCGCGGCTTATGAGGCCGAACGGGGATCGCGCATCGGCGCAGGGCGGATCCACCATCCCGTTCTTCACCATGCGGCACCGAGCTCCCGCGACGATCCGCGCCGTTCCTGCACCAGGCCGCGCACCGCCATAGCGGCGTTGATCCGTCACTGCCCCGCTCACCGGAATCCCGCATGCTCCGCCTGCTCATCGCCGACGGCAACGACCGCGCCGCCCGCGACCGCCACGTCGCGGCCACGGGCCGAACCTCGGCCGAATCCTACGCCGCGGTGGTGCAGGATCTCGCGCCGGAATCCGCCTGCCGGCACATCAACCCCGCCGATGCCGACGCCACCGTGCCGGCGGGTCTGTCGGATTTCGATGGGCTGATCTTCACCGGATCGACGCTCAAGGTCTCCGAGGGCACGCCTGCGGTGACCCGGCAACTCGCGCTGATGCGTGCCGCCTTCGAGGCCGGGCTCGCCGTGTTCGGCTCGTGCTGGGGCGTGCAGGTCGCCGCCACGGTGGCGGGCGGCCACGCCGCCGCGAACCCGCGCGGACCCGAATATGGCTTCGCCCGGGCGATCACCCCGACCGAAGAGGGCCGGACCCATCCCCTCCTGGCCGGACGGCCGGCGACCTGGGACGCGCCCGCGATCCACTCGGACGCGGTCCTGGAGCCGCCGCCGGGTGCCCGGGTGCTCGCCGGCAACCGCATGCTCGGCATCCAGGCCATCGAGATCCGGCAGGGGAGCGGCTGGTTCTGGGGCACGCAGTACCATCCCGAACTCGACCTCGGCGAACTCGCCGCGATGCTGCGGCTGTGCGACACGGGCATCGTGGAGGCGGGCCTTGCCGAGTCTCCGCAGGCGGTGGCGGCCTATGCCGACGAGATCGCCGCCTTGCAGGGCAGCGACCATGAGGCGGCGCGCCGCCTCGCCTGGCGCCACGGCATCGGCCCGGAGGTGCTCGAGGCGGATCTGCGGCGGCGGGAGATCGGCAACTTCCTGAACCGCCTGTCCACAGGCGAGGCCTGAGCGACAGGCACCGCGACCGGGTGGCGCGTTGACCCGTCGGGCCCCAGGTCTAGCTTCGCTCCTGCGGGCCATGTCCAGTTCGGCCCGGGGAGCGACCCAGCAGGATGAGCCAGGATTCTACGGTCGCCGTCATCGGCAGCGGGCTCGGCGGCCGGCGGCCGCCTGCGTCGCCGCCGCGCGGGGCCACCGCGTGACGGTCTACGACAAGAACGGCTGGCTCGGCGGCAAGGCGGCGGTGCTGCACGAGGGCGGCTTCCGCTTCGACATGGGCCCGACCATCCTGACCGTGCCCCGGGTGCTGGAGCGGATCTTCGCGGAGGCCGGACGCTCGGTCCACGACTACATGGACCTGCGCCGCCTCGACCCGCAATGGCGCTGCTTCTTCGGCGACGGCACCCACATCGACCTGATGCAGGATATCGAGCGGATGGCCGGCGACATGGAGCGCTTCGCCCCCGGCACCGGCGAGGGCTACAAGAAATTCATCTCCATCTCCGAGCACCTGCACGGGGTTTCAGAACGATTCTTCTTCTGGAAGCCGGTGGAGGATCTGTTCGACACGATCAACATCCGCGCCAACATGAATCCCGGCACGCTGCGCGACGTGCTGTCCCTGCGGATGCACGCCTCCGTGGCCTCGGCGATCCGCGGCAAGGTCAAGGATGCGCGCCTCGCGCAGATGCTCGACCACTTCGTGCAGTATGTCGGCTCCTCGCCCTACGGGGCACCGGCGGTGCTCTGCGCGATCGCCCACATGCAGACGGCTGACGGCGTCTGGTACCCGATGGGCGGCACCCGCGCCGTCGCCGAGGGCTTGGCGAAGCTCGCCCAGGAACTCGGCGCCACCTGCAAGACCGACACCGAGGTGACCGGGATCGAGACCGCCAACGGCGCGGTCCGCGGGGTGCGCACCGCCGAGGGCGTCACGCCGTTCGACGCGGTGATCTCCAACATGGATTCGGTGCGCACCTACCGGGAGCTCGTCGGCGGCGAGGCGGCCAAGGCCTACGCCAAGAAAAACCCCGAGCCGGCCTGCTCGGGCGTGGTGCTCTATCTCGGCCTGAACAAGCGCTACGAGCACCTGAACCACCACGACTTCGTCTTCTCCCGCGATCCGGAGGAGGAGTTCGACTACATCTACAACAAGGGCGAGCCGGCCCCGGACCCCACCGCCTATCTGGCGGCCCCCTCCTCCACCGATCCGAGCGTGGCGCCCGAGGGCGGCGAGGCGCTCTACGTCCTGGTGCACACGCCCTATCTCCGGCCGCACCACGACTGGCGCCCGGACGGGCCGCTGTTCCAGAACTACCGCCGGACGATCCTCGACAAGCTCAAGCGCACCGCCGGCATGCCGGATCTCGAGGAGCGGATCGTGGTTGAGCGCCACCTGACGCCGCAGGACATCCACGAGCGCTACAAAGTCCTCAACGGTGCGATCTACGGCCTCGCCTCCCACGGGCGGGTGATGGGGGCGTTCAAGCCCGGCAACCGCTCGCGGCAGGTGCGCGGCCTCTACCTCGCCGGCGGCGCCGCCCATCCGGGGCCCGGGATGCCGATGGTGATGATGTCGGGCTGGATCGCCGCCGACGCGCACGACCAGGATGCGCGCGGCGCCTTGCGCGAAACGGCGTGAGGCCCACGCCGCCGTCCCCTCCCACCGTTCGGGGGAGAGAGCGCGGAACCCGCGGCGTGCCGCTTCCGCGGGTTTCGCTGCCGATCCGGAACTTCATGGTGGCGTGGTTCGAGCGCTACCTGCACCGCCATCTCGACGCCTTGCGCCTGCCGCTCTGGAGCACGCCGCCGGCCGGGGACCATCGCGGCCCGATCGTCGTCTACTGCAACCACCCCGCGTGGTGGGATGCCGCCCTGATCATCGTGCTGGCCGGCCGGCTCTACCCGGAGCGGGCGAGCCGGGCGCCCTTCGACGCCGCGATGCTGGCCCGCTACCGCATCTTCGAGCGGATCGGCGCCTTCGGGGTTGACCTCGGCACACCCCGCGGGGCCGCGCAGTTCCTGGCCGCCGCCCGCGCGATCCTGGCAGGGCCGGACGGCATGATGTGGATCACCGCGCAGGGCCGCTTCGCTGATGCCCGCGCCCGGCCACTGTCGCTGCGCCCTGGAGTGGCACGGCTGGCCGAGTTCGCCCCCGACGCCCTGTTCGTGCCGCTCGCGCTCGAATACGCCTTCTGGGACGAGCGCGGCGCCGAGGCCTTCGCGGCGTTCGGGACCGGGATCCGAGGATCCGACCTCGCCGCCCTGCCCCGGGCGGAGCGGCTCGCCCGGCTGGAGGCCGACCTGACCGCGACCCTCGACCGGCTCAGCGCCGACGTGATCAGCCGCGACCCGGCCCGCTTCCGCGCCCTGGTGTCGGGCCGGAAGGGCGTCGGCGGGATCTACGATCTCTGGCGGCGCGTGGCGGCCCGGCTCAGCGGGCGGCGCTTCGACCCGGCGCACCGGGCCGTGAACGGCAACGATCGCGCGCCATGACCCCTTCCGTCCCGTCGGGCCCGCATGCGATGCCGGGGGATCGCCGCCTCCTACCCCGGCACGGACGATGACCGATTCGATCCTCACGGCCCTGGCCCTGATTTGCCGGCCGCGGCCCTCCTGCCCGCCGTACTGGCGGCGGTGAACCTCGCGGTCCTGCGCCGGCCGGTCCCGGAGGCCGATCCCGGCCCGGTCTCGATCCTGATCCCGGCCCGCAACGAGGCCGGCAACATCGAGGGCACCGTGCGGGCGGCCCTGGCCAGCACGACGGTGCCGGTGGAGGTAATCGTCGGAGACGATCATTCCACGGATGCGACCGCCGCGATCGTGCACGCCATCGGCGATCCGCGCCTGCGCCTCGTCGCCGTGCCGGCACTGCCCGAGGGCTGGACCGGCAAGAACCACGCCTGCAGCCACATGGCCGGTCTCGCCCGCAGCCGCCAGCTCCTGTTCATTGACGCCGATGTGCGCCTCGCGCCCGAGGCTGCGGCGTGCCTCGCCGCGCAGGCCCGCCGGACCGGCGCGGCGCTCGTCAGCGGGGTGCCGCGCCAGCGCACGGAGACGCTCGGCGAGATGCTGACCGTCCCGATGATCGACTTCCTGCTCCTGGGCTACCTGCCGGTGCCGCTGATGCGCCGCCTGCCCGACCCGTCGCTCGGGGCGGCCTGCGGCCAGCTGATCCTGGCCGACCGCGCGGCCTATGTCGCCACCGGCGGGCACAGCGCGATCCGGACCTCCCTGCACGACGGCGTGCGCCTGCCCCGGCTGTTCCGCACGGCGGGATACCGCACCGACCTCGCGGCGGCCGCGAGCCTCGCCACCTGCCGGATGTACCAGGGCTTCGCGCAGGCCTGGGCGGGATTCTCCAAGAACGCTCATGAAGGCATGGCCACGCCCCGCGCCCTGCCGGTCTGGACCCTGCTGCTCGGCTGCGGGCAGGTCCTGCCGCCGCTCCTCGTCCTGCTCGGTCTCCTCGGCCTGATCCCCGCGACCGCCCTGCTGCCGGCCGCTTCGGCCTGGGCCCTGTCCATCGCCACGCGGGCGGCCATCACCCTGGCGACGCGGGCGCCGCTGGCGACGATCCCGCTGCATCCGGCCACCGTCCTGGTGGCGCTGGCGATCCAGTGGAACGTGCTCCTGCGCCGCGAGCGGGCCGGCGCCGCCACCTGGAAGGGCCGCAGCTATCCGGTGAGCGGGGCCTGAGATCCGTTCCGCCGGAACCTGGTCCTCACCGCGATGCCGGCTGACACGGCTCGGTTGAAGGGGGCGCTCCCTCTTGCTTCTTCAGGGAGACGATGAGCTGCACGTTCGGCACATCGCCGACCTGCCGAGTCAGGTGCCCGACATGCTTCTCCGGCCCCTGCGGCGTCGACCCCATATCGGCGTTGAACTGCACCTCGCCCGGCCCCTGCTCCAGCACGGTGCCGTCCGTCGCCTCGACCGACCAGCGCCCCGACAGGGTGACGACCCATTGCGGGCCGGGCGCCGCGTGCCACGCGCCGACATAGCCGACGGGCGGCACCGCGTAGCTGATCGACCTGACGTCACCCGGCGGGACGCCGACGAATTGCGGCGCCGCCGGCGGCGCGTAGCTCTTGAAGACGAAGTCCTTCAGGTCGCAGTACTGGACGTGACTCTGCCCCCTCTCGTCCGCGTAGAGGACGCCGTAGCGAAGGGCCGGCGGATCGGCCGAGGCGAGGCCGGCCGGGCCGGAGGGCGTCGGCGCGATGGTCATCGGGGGCTCACCGGCCGTGCCATCGGCCCGCGCACCCGCACCGCACGCCAGCGAAGCCAGCATAAGCGCGGCCGCGCGACCTGCATCCTTGGCGCGTATCATAGTCCAGCCTCCGAAGCTTCCGGGCATGGTGCCCGGATCGGCGCCGACGCGGTGATCGCCCCGGGCGCCGTCATCGCCCGGAACGCCGGCGTGCCGCGTCTCGGGCTCGTCGATCAGGCGCCCCGATCGGCCGCCGAGACGGCGCCGCCGAGACCGGTCTCCGCCAGGATCCAGGCCGCCGTATCGGCATCCGCGCCGGCAACCGGCAGGTGCAGGATGATCGGTGTGTCGTAAGGGTGACGGGCCTTGAGGGCGACCGACAGGGCATCGGCGAGACCCGTGCGGCTCTTCAGGATGGCCGCGACCTCCTCGCCGTGCTCCACCGCGCCCTTCCAGCTGTAGACCGAGCGCATGCCGGGCAGGACGTTGATG
This sequence comes from Methylobacterium tardum, assembly GCF_023546765.1. Lineage (NCBI taxonomy): Bacteria > Pseudomonadati > Pseudomonadota > Alphaproteobacteria > Hyphomicrobiales > Methylobacteriaceae > Methylobacterium > Methylobacterium tardum. The sequence continues at coordinate 6,209,384 of NZ_CP097484.1, read as the reverse complement.
CAGGCGATCAGGCGCTCGCGGACCAGGGCCTCGCCGATGCCGAGCGCCGAGGCGGCGTCGGGAAAGGTGGTGTAGACGAGGAGCGGACGCTCCATGCTATGCCTCCGGATGTGCGTGCGTCCGGAGAGTGAGGCGCCTGCAGGGTATGAACGTCAACCGGGCGGTTCGCTCATGAGACTGGAGCCGTGACGTGACACCCGACGCGACCCCGATCCACCCGACCGGCTGCGCCTGAGCCATGCCGCATTTCAAGAAGATCGCCTTCGTGGCGAGCCCGACCGGCCATGCCCGCGAGGCGGCCGCCGCCCTGATGCGGCGCTACGACCACGTCCCGCCCGAGGAAGCCGACGTCGTCGTCGCCCTCGGCGGCGACGGGCTGATGCTCCAGGTTCTGCACCGGTTCATGGACAATCCGAAGCCGATCTACGGGATGAACCGCGGGACGGTCGGCTTCCTGATGAACGAGTTCCGGGACGACGATCTCCTGGAACACCTGGAGGCGTCACAGCGCAGCGTCATCCATCCGCTGGTGATGGACGTGCTCGACACCGAGGGACGTTCGCACCGGGCGCGGGCGATCAACGAGGTCTACCTGCTGCGCCAGACCCACCAGACGGCCAAGCTCAAGATCGCCGTCGACGGCAATGTGCGCCTGGATCTGCTGATCGCCGACGGCGTGCTGGTCGCCACGGCGGCCGGCTCCACCGCCTACAACCTGTCGGTCGGAGGCCCGATCCTGCCGCTGGACGCGAAGCTGCTGGCGCTCACCCCGATCTCGGCCTTCCGGCCCCGGCGCTGGCGCGGCGCGCTCCTGCCGGACTACGCCCGGATCCGGATCGACGTCCTTGATGCGCCCCACCGGCCGGTGGCGGCAGTGGCGGACCATATCGAGTTCCGTCGGGTCTGCACGGTGGAAACCTCCCTCGACCGGACCACCGAGCTGGTGCTCCTCCACGATCCCGGCCACAGCCTCGACGAGCGCATACTCCGGGAGCAGTTCGGGTGAGCCGGCGATCAGACCGGCGCGCGCGTCCGATCACGCGGCGATCGCCCGCATCATCCTGCCGACCATCCGCGCGGGGGAGACCTACGCGCTCGACCGCGACCTGAGCGAGGCCGACGCCCTCGCCTATTGGACCGGCGCGGACCGCGAGACTTTCGTGGCCGAGGCGGACGGGGCAGTGCTCGGCACCTACTACCTGCGCGCCAACCAGGCGGGCGGGGGCGCCCATGTCGCCAATTGCGGCTTCATGACCGATGCGGCCGCGACGGGACGCGGAGTGGCCCGCGCCATGGGCGCGCACGCCCTCGACCGGGCGCGGGCGCAGGGCTTCGCGGCGATGCAGTTCAACTTCGTGGTGACCACCAACATCCGGGCGGTGCGGCTCTGGGAGAGCCTCGGCTTCGCGATCGTCGGCCGGCTCCCGGGCGCCTTCGCGCATCCGAGCCTCGGGTTTGTCGACGCCCTGGTGATGTTCCGGACGCTCTGAGGGCTGAACCGTCCTGGGAAGCTCCCGCGGCAGGTGTTCAGCCCCGGCCTCTTCCTGAGTTCTGGCTACAGAATTCCAGCTCAGAGGGAGCCGGGACGCGCCCCGATCAGCCGAGGGGTGCCTCCACCAGATCACTCTCGCGGATCGCCCGCTCGCCGGTCTGAGTGCGGATCCGGTAGCTGGGCTCACCCGTCTGGTCCTCCGGCATCAGCCGCAGGACCTCGAACACCTCGCCGTCGCCCTTGTCGCCAGGAAGACCGAGCCGGGGCCGGCACACGCGCTGGCCGATCTTGAACTTGTGGGACATGCCGGACTCCGGGAGCGAGGTATCGATGGGGCGACGCCTCAGCGGCGCTTCTGGGCCTTGGCCTTGCGGGCGAGATAGCGCGCGTCGCGCTGGGCCTTCTGCTCGGCCTGCAGAGCCTTGGCACGCTCCTGGGCGGCGAGCTGCTCGGCGTGCTTGCGCTCGATCTCGGCGAGGCGTTCGGCCTCGGCGAGCGCCGCGGCGCGCGCGATCTCGGCCTGCCGGAGGGCGGCGCGCTCGGCCGCACGGGCCTCACGGGCATCGATCACCGCGCGGCGGGCGGACTGACGGGCCAGGACCGCGGGATCGTCGGCGGACGGGCGTGCCCGGAACCGGGCCAGCATCTCGGACCGCGCCTTCGCGGCCGTCTCGAGGCGATCGACGACACCCTGCTTGTTCGGAAAGCTCACAGACACTCCTGGGTCGGGCGTGGCGGAGGCCGACGCCCCGAAAGGGGATTGCAGATACAAAGAAGCCGCTCCTGGAGGAGCGGCTTCCAAAGACCGTTCGAACGGCGATCAGGCCGTCTGGAGCTGGCCGGCGGACTGCTTGCCGCTGCGGCGGTCGGTCTCGAGCTCGTAGGTGACCTTCTGGCCCTCGTTCAGGCCACGCAGGCCGGCGCGCTCGACGGCCGAAATGTGGACGAACACGTCCTTGCCGCCGTCATCCGGCTGGATGAAGCCGTAGCCCTTGGTCTCGTTGAACCACTTGACGGTTCCGGTGCTCATGGAAGTCCTTGATCTTCGCAGGAATAGTGAGAGATGGCACACACCCGTGGGGCATGGCGCCGGCATCGACCGATAGCGATAGGAAAGTCAGAACCGCCCTGCGAAGGCGTAACGGTCCAAGATATCCGGACACGTGCCGATGAGTGAGAGGTAGACCCTTCGGGGCTTCTTGGCAAGCGCGAGGAACTATTTACCGCGGCCAGCGGCCCGGCGGCCGGGAATTTCTTGCCGGAACAACGCGATCATCCGCTCCGGAAGCGCCATCTGACAGCAGGAGAGCGGAATGTACGGTCGCGGAAACACTTGAAATCTGTGGTTTCCGTCGTGCCATTTGGCACGCGGCGGATCCGGAATCCGCTCAGGCCGGGACGAGACGCAGCACGCCCTCGCCGCGACGATGGCCGATCGCCGTCACGGCGACCTCCCGCGCGCCGCGGTCGGCGACGAGCGCGGCCCCGAGGGCCGCGCCGAACGGGGCCGCCACTTCGAGCCCGTGCCCGATCACGTCGCCGAGGGCGCGCAGGCGCGCCTCGGGTGCGAGCCGCCCGAGGGTGTCGCGCTCCTCGGCGGTGATCGGGGCAAGTCCGGTCGCTCCGGACAGGACGTGGTCGGGCGCCGCGATCCCGGCCTGCCGCCAGAGGGTCTCCAGGCTCGCCGCGACGCCGCCGGGCCCGCGCCGGGTCCGGTCACTGGCCACCGCCTCGAGCCGGGCAAGCGCGCGGGCGCCGCGGGCAGCCGCATGGTCCGCCGATTCCAGCATCAGGAACGCCGCACAGCTTCCGAGGATGAAGCCGCCGGTCTCGCCACGCTGGAAGACCGGGCTGAAGCTGCCGCGCGCGAGGTAGCCGCCCATCTCGTGGATCACCAGCACGTCCGGCCGCTCGGCACTGTACGAGCCGCCGACCAGGATCGCGTCGATCTGGCCCGAGGCGACCCGAGCCTGGGCGATCCGCAGGGCATCCACCCCGGCGGATTCCTCGCCCATGAAGGTACGCGAGGCGCCCGTGACCCCGTGGACGATGGCGATGTTGCCGGCCAGCAGGTTCGACAACTGGGCCAGGAACAGCGTCGGGCGCAGGTCGTTCTGGAGCCGCTCGTTCAGGTAGGCGCCCGGATCGGTAGCCTCCCGCAGGCCCGTCAGGATCGCGCCATCGACCGCGTAGTCGCGCTCGCCGCCACCGGCCGCCACGACGAGGTGGAGCGCCTGCTTGAGGGCGGCCTCGTCCTTGACGCCGGCGGCGTCGAGGGCCAGCCCCGCGGCGTAGACGCCGAGCCGCTGCCACGCCTCCATCTGGCGCTGGTCGCTGCGCTTGGGGATCTGCCCGTCCCAGGCAATCGCGGGCGCGGGATGCACCGGATAGGGCGCGAAGGTCTCGGTGTCGGTGCGGGGGGCCGCCTGCGCGTCGAGGGCCGCGAGATGGGACTCGACGCCCTCGCCCGCACAGGAGACGAGGCCGAGCCCGGTGACGACGACGGGGCGGTTCATGGCGGGCTCACGACTGCGCGGGATCCGGGAACAGACCGATCGCCTGCGCCCGCGCGCGCATCGGCGCGTCGAGCCCGTCCGGGAAGGGCATGGTGCGGAAGCGCAGCTCCGCATCGCAGAGCGCCTTGCCGGCATGGCTGATCGCCGCCTTGGTCACCGCGTAGCCCGAGCCGTCATGCTCGAGATTGGCCGTGACGACGAGTTCCGCCCCCGGACCGACGAAGGAACGGAACCGCGCCTTGTCGACGCCGGTGAGGAACGGCATCCGGGCGAAGTCCAGATGGGCCAGCACGAGATAGCCGGAGGCCTGCGCCATCGTCTCCGTCAGGAGGACGCCGGGCACCAGCGGATGGCCGGGGAAATGCCCCTCGAAGACGGGGCTCTCGAGCGGCACCCGCGCGAGCGCCTCGATCCGCCCGGCGGCCCGGTCGAGGAGCCGCACGGAATCGATCATCTCGAAATATTCGAGGCGCATGGCAGGACCGACGTGGCGGGACGAATCAGAGTGCGGGCGTCAGACCTTGGCGGCCTTCTCGGCCACCAGACCGTCGATGCGCGCGCACAGGTTCTTGAGGACGAAGTACTCTTCGGCCGGAACCTTGCCCTCGTTGACCTCCTGGGTCCAGCGCTCCAGCGGCAGCTTGATGCCGAAGGCCTTGTCCACCGCGAAGGCGATGTCGAGGAAGGCGAGGCTGTCGATGCCGAGATCGTCGATGGCGTGACTCTCGGGCGTGATCTTGTCGCGCGGGATGTCGGCGGTCTCGGCTATGATGTCGGCCACGCGCTCGAAGGTGGCGCTGCCGTGGGCGGGCTCGTCGGACATGTCTTCTCGCGGGCTGTTCGAATTCCGGATCGGTCGGGCGGGGAGCCCCCTCGCCGCCGGGCAGCCCGGCGCTCACGCCCCGCGCGGCCACCCTACACGTCAGTCGGGCCTCGTACGCGGCCCCGTCGGATGGCGGCGACCTCTACACGAGGGTGTCAGGAGCGGCAACCGCGACGGTTCCCCCGGCGTTTCAGCGCGTATCCACAAGCGCGCGTCGCTGCGGGTGAGGACGCGCGGACGCTCTGGCCGCGCCGGCCCCGGCTGACGCGCGACCGCGCGTTTCCAGGAGTTCAGACGGATGCCACCGATCACCAAACCCGCCGCCCCGCCGGCGCGGATCGAGGCGACGCCCCCGGCGCCCCCGCTGGCGCCGCACGAGCGGGCGCGCTCGCAGGGTGCGGCCCGCGTCCTCCTGGTCCTGGCGCTCTCCGCGCTCGGCCTGTGGATCCTGCACGGCTTCCTGCCGGCGCTGGCCTGGGCGCTCGTGCTCGCCATTGCCCTGTGGCCGCTCTACACCCGCCTGGAGCACCGCTTCCCGCCGGGCAAGCACAACATCCTGCTGCCCTCCCTGATGACGGCTGCCGTGGCGCTGATCTTCCTGGTGCCGCTGGCGATTCTCGGCGTGCAGGCGGCCCGCGAGGCCCACGACGTCGCCGACTTCGTGCGCAACGCGGAGGCGAACGGCGTCCCCGCACCCGAATTCCTGCAGCATCTGCCCTACGGCGCCGCGCAGGCGACCGCGTGGTGGAACGACAATCTCGGCCATGCGCAGGCAGGCTCGGACCTGCTGCACCGCTTCGACAATCACTCGGTGATCGGCGCGTCGCGGAACTTCGGGCGCGAGGTGGTGCACCGGATCGTGCTGTTCGGCTTCAGCCTCGTGGCCCTGTTCTTCCTGTTCCGCGACTGGCGCACCGTGCGGGACCAGTCGCTGACCGCCTGCCACCGCCTGTTCGGCCCGCGCGGCGAGCGCGTCGCCCGCCAGATGGTGGCCTCGGTGCACGGCACCGTCGACGGGCTGGTCCTCGTCGGCCTCGGCGAGGGCTTTTTGCTCGGGATCGTCTACTACTTCGCGGGCGTGCCGCACCCGGTTCTGCTCGGCGCCTTCACGGCGGTGGCGGCGATGATCCCGTTCGGTGCCGCCCTCGCCATTGCGATCGCGGCACTCCTGCTGGTGGCGGCCGGCTCGGCGAAGGCGGCGATCGTGGTCGCCGTCGCGGGCCTCGTCGTCACCTTCGTGGCCGACCACTTCGTGCGGCCCGCCCTGATCGGCGGCACCACCAAGCTGCCGTTCCTGTGGGTGCTGCTCGGCATCCTGGGCGGCGTCGAGACCTTCGGCCTGCTCGGACTGTTCGTCGGTCCCGCCGTGATGGCCGCCCTCGTCCTGCTGTGGCGGGAATTCACCGAGGGGCATGACGAGACGGCCTGAGGTCCGGTCTCATCTGGAGCCGGACCGGATCGTGCCGCCATCCGGAACGGCCCCGGGTTTCCGCATTCACCCGCCCCGTCCTGCCGAAGGGCGGGACGCCGCGGCGGCGGTGTCCCTAATCGGCCGCGCTCGCCTCGACGCGCCGCCGGTCCTGACGCCAGTCGGCCGGCTTCTCGAAGGTGCCGGCCCAGATGCCGCGGCGGGTGGCCCAGGCCTGGCCTTCCTGCCGGACATAGGACGCCGTGACGTGTCGGCTGGCCAGGGCGTGGCCCTGCGCCGCCATCCAGGCGGACAGGTCCTCGCCGTGGACGTGGCAGACGCCGGCGACACGGCCCGCGCCGCCCCCCTCGCGCCGCTCGCAGGTGACCACGCCGCCGGCGATCCGCGCGCGCAGGGCCTGCTCGGCCTCACGGCCGCAGCGATACTCCAGACCGGACGCCGTCTCGCAGCTCTGCGCCGTCTCGGGCGCGTCGATGCCGTAGAGGTGGATGCGGGTGCCCTGAACCTCGATCGTGTCGCCGTCGATCACCGTCGCGGGGCCGCTGATCGTGCCGGCCGCCGCGGCGGAGCCGCAGAGGAGGAGCAGGGCTAGCATCGGTCTGATCATCGGGAGACTGTCCACGCGGAGGGCGGTCGAACTGGCAAAAGGCTGGTGAAGCCGGAATGCTGCGCCGCCAATGTGGCGATTTTGCCGGGCGGCCCCGGCGCAGGGTTCGCCTGGAGGCGAAGGTTGCCGCTCTGGGGTTGCGAAAGTGTTCCACCCGGCACCGCGGGAACGGCGGCCCGGCAGCAACCGTTGTGAAGCATGGCGTTTCTCAAGACCCTGCTGGGCACGGTCGCCCTGTGCGCGGCGCTCCTGATCTGGGCCGATTACGCGATCGGACCGGAGCGATCGGGCTCGGAGCCGGCCTCGGGCCTCACGGCCGCGGCGGTGCTGGCCAGTGACGGCATGACGCCGGACGGTTCGCCGGGTGATGACCGCCTCGACCGCGCGGCCCTCGACAGGCTCGCCCGCGCGGCCTCGGCTGAGCCCCTGGCGGCAGGCGCGGCCGAGAGGCCCGCCAGCTGACGGGCGGGTCCCGACCGCCGTGCAGCGCGGCCATTCCGTCATTTCGAGCCGGCGCGGTGGCGTTCAGGACCCGGACCGGCCACCGCCCCGGATCCTGGGACGACCAGCGCGTCCAGAGCGTGGCCGCGTCAGGCCCGGTACTTGCCGCTGCGCTTCACGAGCACGCGGGTCCCGACCGGCACGCGCTCGTAGAGATCGGCGATGTCCTCGTTGAGCATCCGCACGCAGCCCGACGACATCTGCTCGCCGATGCTCCACGGCTCGTTGGTGCCGTGAATCCGGAACAGGATGTCCCGGTTACCCTGGTACAGGTAGAGGGCGCGGGCGCCGAGGGGATTGTCGAGGCCGCCCTTACGGGTCCGCGGCAGGTCCGGATTGAGCGAGACCATGGTGGCTGTCGGGCTCCAATCCGGCCAGACGCCCTTCCGGCCGACCCGGGCCTCGCCCTTCCAGGAGAAGCCCGCTTTGCCGACGCCGACGCCGTACTGCATCGCGGTCCCGTCGGCCTGAACCAGCATCAGCTGGCGCTTGTCGATGTCGACCAGGATGGTGCCGGGCTGCTCGGGGCCGTTGTAGCTCACCTGCTGCCGACGGTACTTCGGATCGAGCCGCCCGGTATCGACCAGGGGAATGTCGAAAGGTTTGTCGGGCTTTGCGCCGATATACCACGCCGCGTCGTCGTCTTGCGCGAGCTGGGCCGGGCGGGTCTGGCAGGCTGCGAGGGGCGCGATCGCCACGAGAGCGAGTACGAGGCGCGAGAGCAGGATCCGGCGGATCCGGGTCCAGGCCAAGGGGCGCGTCACGGTCATCAGTTCTGTCATGCAGGCTAAGGTCCTCAGGCCCTGCCTACCGCCTCCCCGCCAGTGACGATGTAGCTTTTCCGCCGCAGCAGGCCATGTGCGGCCCGCTCCCGCGGCCACGGTTGCGCCCTAATTCATAATGGAGGCGGGGCTTCGTCGAGCGCCGCGCGGAGGCGATCGATGCCTGAGACCGAGACGATTCCCGAGCCGGCAGAGGTCCCGCCCGCCCTGGCGCTCAGCCCTGCGATCCACCTCGATCATTGCGTGATCCACGTCAGCGATTGGGCGCGGTCCAACGCCTTCTATCGCGACGTGGTGGGCGCCGAGGTGATCGAGCGGGGGAACGGCTACGCCTACCGGTTCGGTGGCGTGCAGCTCAATTGCCACGGTCCCGGCGTGAAGGCGGATCCCCTGGCGCTACGCCCCGTCGAGCCCGGCAACAGCGATCTCTGCTTCCGATGGTCGGGCCCGATTGCGGATGCGATCGCCCATCTCGAAGCCGCCGGCGTGCCGGTGGAACTCGGGCCCGTGGAGCGGCACGGCGCCGCGGGCGCCGGGCTCAGCGTCTATTTCCGGGATCCGGACGGCTCGCTTCTCGAGTTCATCACCTACCCGACAGGCTGATCAGCCCCGGCTCTCGGCCAGTGCCTGGTTGGTTTGCTCCAGCCGCAACGCCAGCACACGCATCAGTGCGATGCTGATCTGTGGAAACTGTGCCAGGAGTTCGAGGAACACGCCGCGGTCGATGCGGAGCGCGGTCACGGCGGATTCGGCCGTCACGGTGGCCGACCTGGGCTGCTCGGCCAGGATGCCCATCTCACCGACCAGGGCATCCTGGCCGAGCAGCGCCAGCCGCACCGGCCCGGCGGGACCATCGATGCTGACTTCCGCGGTCCCCTTGAGGATCACGTAGGCCGCATCGGCCACATCGCCGCGGGCGAAGAAGCGCTGCCCGGGCTCGAAATGCACCCGCTCGCTGGTGAAGGCCAGCAGCTTCAGGCGCGCCGGTTCAACTTCACGGAACAGCGGCACCTGCTTGAGAGAGGAAACCTCGGTGTCGAGGGTCATACGTGGGCTCCACGACGGGTCTCGGGGCGGGAACGGACGAGCCTGCGCATCCATGCGGTTCATCAGGCACTTGTCCAGCCCTGCACCCGACGCAGCCCGTCACCGCCAGCGTCGCGGGGTCTGCGCGATCCTCGTGTTGGCGGTCCTGTTTGTGGGCGGTCCGGCCTGGGCCCGGCTGAGCCAGAGTGAACTCGCCCGCGTTGCCGCGGCGCCGGTACCCGGAGCGCAGGCACCGCTGGATCTCCGGGTCACGGACGCCCTGACCGGTCAGGCGACGACGCTGGGACAGGTCTTGGCGGGACATCCCGCCCTGCTGCTGCCGGTCGACTACACCTGCGGCAATGTCTGCGACCCGATGGTGTCGATGTCGGCCGACGCGTTGGCGGCGACGGGTCTCGCACCCGGTGACTCCACGCTGGTGCTCGTCGGCATCGATCCGCGCGACGATGCCGCGGCCGCACGCCGCATGCTCGCGGACACCTTAGGCGAACGCGCCGCGTCGGTTCGACCGAGGGCGTTGATCGTCTCGGACGAAGCACTCGCCCGCCTGACCGGGGCGCTCGGCTACAACGCGGTGTACGATCCCGGCACCGACAGCTTCGCCCATCCGGCCGCCGCCCTGCTGCTTACCGGCGACGGGCGGGTCGCCCGGGTGCTCTCACCCCTGGCGCTGACCGGGCGGGACCTCCGCTTCGCCCTCACGGAGGCCGGGGAAGGTCGCGTCGGGGATTTGGCCGACCGCCTCGCCCTGCTCTGCTACGGCTACGACGCGGCCCGCGGCGTCTACACGCCCCTCGTTCGGCGCATCCTGACGGTGGCGGGCCTCGTCACGATTCTGGCGATCGGCGTCCTCATCCTCGGACTGACCCGCCTCGCGCGGACGCGGGCGGGCTGAGGGCCCGAATCAGCGCCGTGTCGAAAGGCCCTGCTCACCGGCCGCCGGGGCCTCGCGCTTCAGGCTGGCATTCAGATGGGGCGAGTCGACCGGCTCCTCGCGGGTCGTCGGCGTCGCCGAGTCTTCCGGGGCCGGCATCGGCGGCAGCGGCGGCGTATTCGGCCTCACATCGGGGCCACCACCGGCGGCATCCTTGACCATGTTGCGGTTCGTCATACGCGATAACCTTCCTGCATCCCGCACGGTCGAACGCTCCGTTCCGGCCTCTGAGCCAGTTCGGCAAGCGTCCCTCAGGGCAGATGCGGTCGTCTACCCAGGTCGATCGACAACCAACGCGGCAGATAAGACCCCGGTTGCCGTCAAGCTTAGCTATTCGAAGCTTGGCTAGGTCTCGACATAGGAACCTTGGTTATTGCTGAAGGTTGTTGCGGGGTGAAGCGAAGCCTGAGGAGGAACTGATGGCATCCGGAAATTCGACCTCGAAGCGAGGCTTTGCCTCGATGGACCTGGAGCGGCAGCGCGAGATCGCTAGCAAGGGCGGCCGCAGCGTCCCCGCCGAGAAGCGCTCATTCTCTCAGGATCGCGAACTCGCCTCGTCCGCCGGGCGTAAGGGTGGCCAATCCACGGGTACCGGCCGCGCCGAGTGAGGCAGACCACTAACCGTGTCGCGTAGCGGCGCCGTGTCCTCGAGACCGGCGCCGTTTTTCTTTGTGATGGCTTCCGCACAGCAAAAGGCCCCGCCTCCTCGGCGGGGCCTTTTGCTGTGCGGTCCGGCTTTGAATTCGGATCAGGAGATGCAGCGGCCCGGCGTCATACGGCGCGCCTCCGGGCCGACCAGAGAGCTGAGGGCGGTCTCGCAGCCCTCGCGGACCATACGACGCACCGGCGGCTTGAGCACCGGCTGAATGCCCATGTCCTGCGCCTCGCCGGCGACGGGGGACCGGCTTTCGAGCTTCTGAACCCCAGCCACGCGGGTCGGGCTGATCGCCAGCGAGACCGGCCGCATGCCCGGCAGGGGCATCTGCACGGTCTGGGCCGTCAGCGTCGGGGGCGTCCAGTGGTCGGCCGTGTCGCGCACCACCGGCTGGACCAGCACGGTGAGGAGAGCGGCAGGAGCACTCACGCCCAGGAGGAAACCAGACCGCAGCATTGCCCCGACCTCATTGCGAGAGCTTGACAGGATGTTTCGATAACGCGCCCTGCAATCGCAGGTTCCTAGACTGTCTCGCGTCTATGAGGCTTTAAGTATTCGATGGCAGCTCGGCCGTTGGTGCGGCGGCGCACCCGCGCCATCCACACCCATCCCCTGTTGCATCGAAACCACGCCCGCCGAAAAAGCGCATTTTCTGGAACCTGCCTGCCCGGCGGCCGTTACCTGAGCACCCGGCCACCTGGTCCTCCCCGCATTCCCCTTGTGCATCGGCCGGAACCTCACCGACGGGCTGGAGCCTTCTCCGGCCCGTTTTTTTGCGTCCTGTCTCCGACCGCATGGCAACAAAAAACCCCGGCTTGCGCCGGGGTTCTTCGAGTCGATGAGAGTGCCGCCGACGCGTCAGGGTTTCGGCCGCGACACCATGTTAGGGCAACCTTGGCTCAGGCCGTCTTGGCTTCCCGCCGGCGCGCCGTCTGCTGGAAGAACAGCGCCTGGCTGATCACCGCGGAGACGTTGGCGGGCTGGAACGGCTTGGCGATGAGGAAGGCCGGCTCGGGACGCTCGCCCGTCAGGAAGCGCTCCGGATAGGCGGTGATGAAGATCACCGGCACCTCGAAGGACTTCAGCAGGTCGTTGACCGCATCGAGGCCGGACGAGCCGTCTGCGAGCTGGATGTCGGCCAGGATCAGACCCGGGCGCTTGCCCTCGCCGGCGATCTTGACCGCCTCGGTGCGGGTCCGGGCCACGCCGATCACGTTGTGTCCGAGGCCTTCGACCAGCGCCTCGAGATCCATGGCGATCAGCGGCTCGTCCTCGATGATGAGGATCTCGGTCGCCATGTCGGCGGCGAGTTCGCGGCCGGCCTCGTCGACGAGATCGCGCACCTCGGAGACGTCGACGCCCAGGATGATGGCGGCGTCCTCCTCGGAGAAGCCCTCAAGGCAGGAGAGCAGGAAGGCCTGACGCGGCAGCGGCGTGATCTGGCCGAGGCGCACCTCGGCGGGCAGGTCGTGCTGGACCTGCTCGCTGCGGCCGTTCACCGACAGCGAATTCCAGATCCGCGTGAAGACCCGGAACAGATCCGCCTTGATGTTGGTGCTCCGGCCGAGCGTGTCTGGCTCGTTGACGAGGGTCTCCAGGGTGGCGGCCACGTAGGCGTCGCCCGCCACTTGGCTACCCGTGAGCGCACGCGCGTAGCGGCGCAGGTACGGCAGGTGCTGTACCACGAGTTGCGATGTCGACATTCGATCCCCTGTGCCTCGCCGTGTTGCCCGGCCGCGATCGCCTCGATCCGTTGACCGAGAGCCTGCCGGGGCCGGCTTTGTGTCCTGCGCAGCCTACCGCCCAACGCGGAGGCCAGCACTCCGTTCCACCCCCGGCGGAACCGATGCCGGCGGGCAGGCGTTGCCGGCGCAGCCATGGCGTATGTCGAGCCGCAGCACAATGCGGCCGGGCCGACTTCGGCAACAAGGGGCCTGTTGATGGTGGACCAGGGAAAGGAAACGCGTTCCCGCGCGCCGCGGCCGCGCGCGGACGGTGCTACGGACGACGTTTCCGACGAGCAGACCAGCGATCCCGTCGAGGCGGGCGCATCATCCGCTTCAAATACTGGCTCGACTGCGTCCCGTACGGGATTGAGCGAGCACACCCGCAACCGGATCGCCTCTCAGTTGCGCACCATGTACGACTCGATCGCGCAACAGCCCGTGCCCGACCGCTTCGCCGACCTCATCGCCAAGCTCGACAGCGGCGACCGCGAGAAGGCCTGACGCCATCCACCCGTCTTCAAGTCCGTCAGTCTGCCCCTCACGCCCGCTTCGGGCGTGGAGGCAAAACCGCGCAGGACCGGGACTTGCAAAAGGGCTGCCGCGTCGGGCAGCAGCCCTTTCAGACCTTCTTCACCAGCCTGAGACCAGTCCCGGCTGCTACAGTCCTACCTCAAAGGGTCGGCGAGCGGCCCCGCATCAGGCCGACAACGGCCGAGATCGCGAACAGGACGATTGCCACGAAGAAGACCAGCTTCGCAGCCTCCATGGCGGTGCCGGCAATGCCGCCGAAACCAAGCAGAGCCGCCACGAGGGCAACGACAAGAAAAGTTACGGCCCAACCGAGCATCGTTCGTATCCTTCAAAAGTGCCAACGCGGGCTCAGCCGCGCCGTTCTGAACACAAAAACGCCAAGGTTTCGGTCCGGTTCCGCCAACTTGACAGAGTCGTGTGCGTAGATCCGGGTTAGCCGATCCGGCCGCGACGATGGGTGACGGAACGGGACAAGGGCGCTAGCGTTCGAAGATAGGTCTTCAGGTTCGATCCGGGATCCGCGATGCTGCAATCTGCCAAGAGTGCCGTTCGATCAAAGGCCGCCGCGATGGCGCGCCGTCTCGCCGCCGTGGCCGACAAGGCCGGCGACGCGTTGCGTGCCGCGCTTCTCGGGCTTGTCGTATCGCCGGCGCCTGTGCCGGTCCGCGTGCGCGCCCGCCGTTCTGACCGATCGCGCTGAGACACCCCTTCCCAGCACGCCGCGGGGCCGAGCGGAGCAGCCGGCCCCGCCCTCGCGCGGCGGAATTGCCGGCGCCGCGCATCGCACCAGCCGTGGACGGCCGGAACCTGCAGAGCGGCAGGGCCTCGTGATGCGGGGCTCCGGCCGCCTCCCGATTGCAGATGCAGCCGGAAGCCGCTTTAGGAACGGCCGACCATCTCGCGCGGGGTAAGCGATGGCGGACACGGACGCGAGCAGCCTGACCTTCGATCGATCGATGCCGCAGCCGGATCGGCTGGAAACCGTGGCGCCGCTGATCCGCCGACGGATCGCGCCGAACGGCGGCCCGTTCACGGCCAGCGGCACCTGCACGTACGTGGTGGGCCGCGACCGCGTCGCCGTCCTCGATCCAGGGCCCGACGACGCGGCCCACATCGATGCGCTCCTCCGGGATCTCGCCGGTGAGCGGGTCGAAGCCATCGTGGTCACCCACACGCACCGCGACCATTCTCCGGGGGCACGCCTCCTCGCCGCCCGAACCGGCGCGCCCATCCTCGGATGCGCTCCGCACCGGGCCGCACGGGCGCTGTCCGAGGCCGAGATGCCGATGCTCGACGCGAGCGCCGACCGGGCCCATGCGCCCGAGCGTGTCATGGCGGAGAGCGATACGGTCTCAGGCCCAGGCTGGACGCTGGTGGCCGTGGAAACGCCCGGCCACACGATGAATCACCTCGCCTTCGCATTGCCGGAGGCGCAGGCCTTGTTTTCGGGGGATCATGTCATGGCCTGGTCCACGACGATCGTGGCCCCGCCGGACGGCGAGATGCGGTCCTACATGGCGTCCCTCGACAAGCTGCGGGGCCGCACCGAGACGATCTTCTGGCCGGGCCATGGCGGTCCGGTCCGCGATCCGGCGCGGTTCCTCCGCGGCCTCGCGGGCCATCGCCGGCAGCGCGAGGCCGCGATCCGCGCGCGTCTGGCCGCCGGCGATACGCGGATCGCCGACATCGTCGCGGCGATCTACCAGGGGCTCGATCCGCGCCTCAGAGGCGCGGCAGCCCTGTCGGTCTTCGCCCATCTGGAGGATCTCGTCGGGCGCGGCCTCGCCGCATCCGACGGCGCACCGCGGCTGGACGGGGCCTACGCGGCCGCCTGAACCCCTTCGCGGCCGACGATCACTTCACCGCGAGGGCGAGGTTGGCGACATCGTCCAGGTAGGCGCGGATCCGGTCGGCGTTGCTGCCGAAGTCGCGCCCGCCGAGCCGGGAGGCTGAGCGCACGTCGATCCGCGCCCCATCGGCGCGCGGGCGGATCCGCACGGTCACGTCGTCGGGCAGATTGAGGATCAGGCCCCGGGCCACCGCCTCGATCCGGCCGTTTCCAGTGCGGCCGCCCGGCCGGATCGCCTCCACGATCTGCCAGTGACGATTGAGAGCGGCCTTCCGGGCCAGCTCGAACGCCTCGTCGGCGCCGATATCGAGGGTGAGCGGCGCGATCTGCGGATAGGCGCCGCGCTGGCGCTCGCGGAGCGCCGGTCCCGGATCCGGTGGATAACGTCCGCCGCGGGCCGCGAAGGCGGCGCGCGAGCGCGAGAAGGCGGGCGGATTGTCGATGTCGGTGCTGATGTCCGGAACAGCGGGCAGGCGCAGACCGCGCAGGCCCAGGAAAGCGGGATAGCCCAGGACGACGAGCGCCAGGATCAGCCCGGCCAGGGCGGCGCCCAGGCCGCGCGCCCCCTCGCGCCAGACCCGGACGAAGGCGAAGATCGCGGCAGCGGCCGCCACCAGCGCGACGCCGAACCCGGCCATGAGGGCGGCGAGCGCCGCGTCGGTATCGGCACGCGGATCGCGCACCAGGATCAGGGCGAGCCCGGTCACGAGGATGGAGAACAGCGCCAGCCGCCGGGCCAGCAGCCCCGCACGGGTGACGGGTTCCTCGACGAGTAGGCGGCGCATGGGCATCATGGAGGCGTTCGGGGCCCAATCTTACAGCTTGGCCATGGCGGACACCATCGCGGTGCTACGGGGCATAGGCGCGGGCATTGCCGTGCAGGCCGAGGGTGGCCGGCTGCTTGAGGCTCTCAGGCAGCATCGCCTCGCCGGGCCGGCTCGCGGCTTCCGCGGCCTCGCCATGCGCCAGGATCTGGACGGCCGGTGCGCTCCAGGGTCCCGAAACGGCGAACAGCAGACCGCGCGGCGGGGCGGACGCGGGTCGCAGGGCGAGATTGCCCCTGGCGTCGAGCCGCCGATCCGGAAGCGAGACCTGACCATGCAGGGTCGCGCCGACGCTCGGACCGACCAAGCCCGCCTCGGTGATCTCGCCGATCCCGTCGGTGAAGCGCAGGGTGATGGCGGCGCGCTCGAACGCGGTCCGGCTGTTGCGGCGCGCGAGCGCGCCGGGCGCGATGGCGCCGTTGCGGTGGATGACGTCGGCGAGGTCGAGGCCGGCGATCGCGCCGCCCTCGACGGACAGCGCCGCCCGTCCGCCGAGATGCGCCAGGAGGCCGGCGCTGTCCCGGGCGCTCGAGTCCAGGGAGAACTGCCCCTGCACGGGTCCCCCCACCCAGCGCCCGGCCCCCATGTCGCCGGACAGGCTCCCGAGATCGAGGTGGTCTACGCTTCCCTGCAGGCGCATCTCGGTCTCGGCCGGGTCGGCCCCGCTCGCCAGGGTCATCCGTCCCTTGAAGGTGCCCTCCTGCACGCGCGCCCGATTCACCGCGACCTCCATCGCGGCGTCCCGAACAAGGACGCTCGCCGCGAGGTCCTGCACCGGAACCGGTCCGACCCGCGCATCGGCCGCCGACAGACGCAGGTCGAGATCGCCCTGGGTGAACGGCGCCAAGGCCAGCGGCACGCCTTCCGGCTCCGACAGCCGCACGAGATCACCGACCAGGGGCGCGAGATCGAGCGTCTCGGCCGCCAGCGTCGCCTGGACTGACAGCCGCGGCGCCTCGCCCGGGCCGAGCGCGACGGCACCCGCGCCCTCCAGCACGTTCTGACCGAATCCGACCCGCAGGCTCGGCCAGGACACGGACCGTTCCGCCGTCTCGAAGCGGCCGGCGACCGAGACCACGCCCGCCAGCGGCGAGAGCGGGACGTCCCAGCCGATCCACGACAGGGTCTCCGGCAGCGCGCGGGTCTCGAAACGCACTTGGCCCCTGAGGTTGGGCAGCGCGGCTGTCTCCGAAGACGCCTCCACGGTCCCATCCGCCGCCAAGCTGCCGCCCGGCCATGTCACGTCGGCGGTGAACGGGCTGCGCCCGCCCAGGGCCATGTCGGCCGGCCGGAGATGCGTGAGCGCGACCTGCGTCGGGACGCCCCGCCATGTCAGCGTCGCGTGTCCCTCGGCCGACCCGCTCCAGAACGGCCATGCGAGGTCCAGATCGAGATCCCGGACCTCCGTGCCCTGCGCGATCCGCGCGCCGGTCACGATGATCCGGCGCGGCCGGGCCGTGACATCGGACCGGACCTGCGCGCCGAGGCGCCCCAGGGGCCCGCTCCAGGCGGCGGCCTCCCCCGACAGGCGCGCGCCTTCGAGGCGCAGCCCGCCGATGGCCGCGCGGCCGCCGAGCAGGCTGAACGGATCGAGGTCGATGCTCAGGCGGCCTTCCTCCACCAGGGCCGGTCCCGCGGTCCCGGCCGCGACCCGCACGCGGCCGAGGGTGAGGCGCGGCAGCGGCAGCACGGTCAGGCTCGCAGGTCCCTGCGCGCTGAGGGTGAGCCCGTAGGCGTCGAGGGCCTGACTGACGAAGGCCGTCGCCCGGCCGCCGTCGACCGGCCAGTCGCGCAGGCCGAGGCCGGCAACGATCAGGCTCCCGAGAGCGAGGACAAGGGTCGGGCGGCGCAGCGACATCATGCTCCGGACGGGCCGCGGCTGCGGCCGGAAGCCGGGTGCCGCGACAGGCCCCCTCAAGCCGTCGCGGCCCGGCAGGGTCTGCACGTCGAGGGGGTGTTCTAGCGCCCTTCGCGGCGTTTGTCTGCCGGACCTGCGCGAAGCCGCCGATCCCTCCCCAGGCCGCGGCGGTTACGGATCAACCCGGACCGCACCAGCTCGCGCGGCGCAGCACTGGATTTCGACGGCGGAATCGGGAACAGCAGGCGCGAGGAAACGCGCTTGCCAAAGTTTCGGCCGGTCAGGCCCGGCGGGAAAAGGACGGTTCGATGAAGAAGGTCTACACGGATGCCGCCGCGGCCTTGGCTGGGCTCCTGCGCGACGACATGATGGTGATGTGCGGCGGCTTCGGGCTGTGCGGCATCCCGGATGAACTGATCGAGGCGGTGCGCCTCTCGGGCGTCAAGGGCCTGACGGTCGTCTCGAACAATGCCGGCATCGACGGCGTCGGCCTCGGCAAGCTCCTCGACACGCGCCAGGTGCGGAAGATGATCTCGTCCTATGTCGGCGAGAACAAGGAATTTGCCCGCCAGTATCTCGGCGGCGAGCTGGAGATCGAGTTCAACCCGCAAGGCACGCTGGCCGAGCGGATCCGCGCCGGCGGCGCCGGCATCCCGGCCTTCTTCACCAAGACCGGCGTCGGCACCAAGGTCGCCGAGGGCAAGGAGGTCCGCGAGTTCGACGGCGAGCAGTACGTGATGGAGCGCGGCCTGTTCGCCGACATCGCCCTGGTCCACGCCCATACCGGCGACACCGAGGGCAACCTCCGCTACCGGATGACCGCCCGCAACTTCAACCCGATGATGGCCACCGCGGCCAAGATGACGGTGGCGCAGGTCGAGCACCTCGTGAAGCCGGGCGAGATCGATCCGGACACGATCCACACGCCCGGCATCTTCGTGAAGCGCATCATTAACGTGGGCGTGCGCGACAAGCGCATCGAGCAGCGCACCACGCGCAAGCGCGGCGACAGCACCCCGGCCGCGGCGGCCGGCGGCGGCACGCACTGATCGGACGGGAAGGGAGCGAACGATATGGCCTGGACCCGCGAGCAGATGGCGGCGCGCGCCGCCAAGGAGCTGGAGGACGGCTTCTACGTGAACCTCGGCATCGGCATCCCGACGCTGGTGTCGAACTACATTCCCGAGGGGATGTCGGTGCAGCTCCAGTCGGAGAACGGCATGCTCGGCATGGGCCCCTTCCCCTATGAGGGGGAGGAGGACCCGGACCTGATCAACGCCGGC
Source organism: Methylobacterium tardum (assembly GCF_023546765.1). NCBI lineage: Bacteria > Pseudomonadati > Pseudomonadota > Alphaproteobacteria > Hyphomicrobiales > Methylobacteriaceae > Methylobacterium > Methylobacterium tardum. The sequence continues at coordinate 6,190,526 of NZ_CP097484.1, read as the reverse complement.
AAGCAGACCATCACCGCCCTGCCGACGACGAGCTACTTCTCCTCGGCCGATTCGTTCGGGATGATCCGCGGCGGACACATCAACCTGTCGATCCTCGGCGCCATGCAGGTGGCCGGCAACGGCGACCTCGCCAACTGGATGATCCCCGGCAAGATGGTGAAGGGGATGGGCGGCGCCATGGACTTGGTGGCGGGCGTCAAGCGCGTCGTCGTGGTCATGGAGCACGTCGCCAAGAACAAGGACGGCACCGAGAGCCCGAAGCTCCTGAAGGCCTGTGACCTGCCGCTCACCGGCACGCAGGTGGTCGATCTGGTGATCACCGATCTCGGCGTGTTCGAGATCGACAAGAAGGGCGACGGCGGCATGAAGCTCATCGAGCTCGCCGACGGCGTCACCGAGGACGAGATCCGGTCGAAGACCGGGGCGGATTTCACGACCGCCCTTAAGGGATGACCGATTTCGGACGGGGGCCGCGCGTCGGCGGCTCCCGTCCAGGGATGCCCGCCGATCAGGCCGCACGCACGCTGTCGAGGAAACGGATCACCTCGGATCTCAGCCGATCGGCCTGACTCGACATCTCCGAGGCGGCGCCAAGGACTTGCGTGGCAGCCGTCCCCGTCTGACCCGAGGCCTCGGCGACGATGGCGATGTTGGTCGTCACCTCTCCGGTGCCGGCTGATGCTTCGCTGACGTTGCGCACGATCTCGCTGGTCGCGGCGCCCTGCTGCTCGACCGCAGCAGCGATCGTCGCCGCCACACCGTTGATCTCGCCGATCCGCGCCGTGATCGTGCCGATCGCCGTGACGGCCTGTCCGGTGGCGCACCGAACCTCGCCGATCTGCCCGGTGATCGCCGCGGTGACCTTGGCGGTCTGCTCAGCCAGAGCCTTCACCTCGGCCGCGACCACCGCGAAGCCGCGCCCGGCCGCTCCCGCCCTGGCAGCCTCAATCGTCGCGTTCAGCGCCAAGAGATTGGTCTGGCTCGCGATATCAGCAATCAATCCGACCATCTCGCCGATCCGGTGCGAGGATTCGTGCAGGGTGTTGACGAATTGCGTTGTCGCACCGGCCTCGCCGACCGCGTTCCGGGCGAGGCCGACCGAAGCTGCGATCTGGCGCCCAATCTCCTGGATGGACGAACCGAGTTCCTCGGCAGCGGCCGCGACCGTCTCGACGTTGGCGGCCGCCTGCCCGGCCGCCGCCGCAACGGTACTGGATTGCGCGGCCGAGTCCGCGGCCGTGGCTGTCAACATCTCGGCCGTCGCGTACAGCTGCGTAGCGGAGGACGAGACCACGTCCACGACCCCGCCGATCGTCTGCTCGAACGTGTCCGCAAGTTCGCTCATGGCACGCTTGCGCCCCGCTTCGGCTGCGACGGCGGCTCGTTGACGCATCTCGGCCTGCTCCTTGGCCTGCTGGGCAACCAACTGCTTGATATCGCCGACGGCCCGGCCCACCGCCCCGATCTCGTCGGCACGGGCCGCCTGTGGGATCGCGATCTCCACATCCCCCTGAGCCATACGCTGCAGGACGCCACGCAAGCCACGCAGCGGACCGGTGACCCCGACGCGGACGACGAGGCCGGCGACACCGATCGCAGAGAGGAGACCGAGGACGGTGGCAATGACCAGCATGGTCACGGACCGCTCGACTTCATGATCGGATTGGTCACGCACCGCCTGCAGCGCGCTTTCCAGCGTTTCGAGCTGCGCACGCACGATGCTGTTCATCTCAACACTGATCGGAACCGCTTCGTTGATCAGGATAGTTCTGGCCGTCACGTTGTCGTTCACGAGAGCACGCGCGGACACGTGATCGAGCGCAGATAAGAAATCGGCGAATTTTGCCCGAAGACGCACATCCGCAGCGTGTTGCGCGTCATCATCCGGCAAGGCAATCAATTGCTGCAGCAATGTGTCTGCACGCGCTCGACTTTGATCGGACCGCGCCTTGTAGGCCGCCATTTCCTTCTCGCCGGTCTCGATAATCAGATCCCGAACGTGCGTGGCCAGATCGCCGACCACGACCCGGAATCGCAACATCAGATTGAGATGCTGAGCCTCGACGTCGACGATCCGACGCATCTGAGACGATAAGCTCAACATGTTCAGCCGCGCGTATGCGATCAGACCGCCGGAGATCACGGCGACCAGAAGAATAGGCAGCATAACTTTGATGAAGATCCTGGCGTCGCGAAGCATAGACATGACACGTCTCGCATTACGGGCTCAAACGCGCGGATCTTTATGATTCAAAAAACTAGATGTCCAGCAAACCTAGGAGAAATACCGCGAACTATGGGTTAAATGTCTTTGAACATACTCCGCAAGTCGGGCACACAACGAAGACCAGCCGGATTTTATGGCGCCCGAGTCTGTGAAATAATTTTGCACACTGGTTCAGTCGCGAGATGGCAGGTCGTAATGTCAACGCAAGCGGCACGTCGCGGCGGTCGCCGTGCCTCAACGGGAAGCATGGCGGCCGCCGAATGATGGGATTGGGTTAAGAGGGCGTCCTGCGCTCCTGCCTACATCGGCGGGGTCAGGCCATCCTTGCCGACCGCCACGAGCTTGCCCTCCGCCTTGCTGCCGTCCTTGGCGACCACCGCGAAGACTTTCGAGCCGGGGGTCAGGATCGCCTTGTCGGCCGGCTCGAAGGCGACGATCGGCGCCGAGGACGGCACCACGATCTCCTTGGAGCCGTCCTTGCCGTAACTCACCGTCAAGGTGCGCTCGCCGCCCGAGGCCGCCTTGTCGGCCTTCACCGTGCCGTTGGTCATGGCGCTCTTCACCTTCGGCGCGTTCGACGTCTCGGCCTTCACCGTGCCGTTGGTCATGGCGCTCTTCACCTTGGCGCCGGCGCCCGCGGTCTGGTCGGTGATCGTGTCCCAGCCGTAATGGCCCTCGCCGGTGCCGCGCATCGATTCTGGGAAGAGGACCACCTCCAGGGCGGTCATCGGGTTCTCGCCCTTGGTGGCGGTGCCGATGAAGACACCGTCCTTGATCTGGTCGAGGCTCGACGGGACCACCCAGGCGAACTTCGCGCCGCTCACATCGACGGTCTCGGACTTGCCGTCGTCGGTCTTGATCGTGACCGTGCTGCCGTCGGCCTTGTCGACGGTGCCGCGGACGCGCTCGACCTGCGCGGCGAAGGCGGCGCTCGACAGGAGAGCCGTCAGGCCGGCGGCGACGAGGGTCTTGCTGAGGTGCTTCATCGAGGTCCCATCCTGGCTTCAGGAGCCGGGTTATGGGGCGCTGCGCACGGCAAACAAGGTTGTGCGCAAACGAAATGCGCGATCTGGAAAACAAATGAGGCGGCGCCCGATTGAGCGCCACCTCATGCTGCCTGGGCTGGGCCGGCGCCTCGCACCGTCATTCCGGGGCGCCGAAGGCGAGCCCTAAAACCGGAACCACAGCGGTGCCCATTCTGACACCGCGGCGGATCTGGATCCCGGGATCCGCTGCGCGGCCCCGGGATGACGGATCGGCTGCGATCGCCTCTCTGGAAGGACCCGATCTGATCAGGCCGCGAGGGAGCGCAGCACGTAGGGAAGGATGCCGCCGTTGCGGAAATACTCCAGCTCGTCGAGGGTATCAATCCGGCAGGTCAGCGGGACCTGCTTCACCGAACCGTCGGAGGACTTGATCTCCGCAATCAGCGTCTGGCGGGGCTTCAGCTCGCCGGCGAGGCCCTTGATGGTGACGGTCTCGTCACCCTTCAGGCCGAGCGACTGCCAGCTCGTGTCACCCTGGAAGACCAGCGGCACCACGCCCATCCCGACGAGGTTCGAGCGGTGGATGCGCTCGAAGCTCTCCGCCACCACGGCGCGGACGCCCAGCAGCTTCGTGCCCTTCGCCGCCCAGTCGCGCGACGAGCCGGTGCCGTACTCCTTGCCGGCGAAGATGACGAGCGGCGTGCCCTGCTCGGCGTATTTTTGCGCCGCGTCGTAGATGAACATCTTCTCGCCCGAGGGCTGGAAGTGCGTCCACCCGCCCTCGACCACGTTGCCCGCCTCGTCCCGCACCATCTGGTTCTTGATGCGGATGTTGGCGAAGGTGCCCCGCATCATCACCTCGTGGTTGCCGCGTCGCGTGCCGTACTGGTTGAAGTCCTGCACGCGCACTTGGTGCGACTGCAGGTAGGCGCCGGCCGGCGAGGCCGCGCGGATGTTGCCCGCCGGCGAGATGTGGTCGGTGGTGATCGAGTCGAGGAACAGGCCGAGGATGCGGGCATCCGCGATGTCCTCCACCGGCTTCGGGGTCTTCTCCATGCCGACGAAGTAGGGCGGGTTCTGCACGTAGGTGGAGCCCGGGTTCCACGCGAAGGTCTCGGCCTCGGTGACCTGGACGTCCTTCCAGTTCTGGTCGCCGCCGAACACGTCGGCGTAGCGCGACTTGAATAGCGCCGAGGTGATGTTCTCCTCGATGAACTGCTGCACCTCGGCCGAGGTCGGCCAGATGTCCTTCAGGTAGACCGGCTTGCCGTCCGAACCCTGGCCCAGCGGCTCCGTGGTGATGTCGATCTGGAGCGAGCCGGCGAGCGCGTAGGCGACGACCAGCGGCGGCGAGGCGAGGTAGTTCGCCCGCACGTCGGGGTTCACGCGCCCCTCGAAGTTGCGGTTGCCCGAGAGCACCGCGGCGGCGACGACGTCGTTGTCGTTGATCGCCTTCGAGATCGCCTCCGGCAGCGGGCCGGAATTGCCGATGCAGGTCGTGCAGCCGAAGCCCACGAGGTTGAAGCCGAGGGCGTCGAGCGGCTCCTGCAGGCCGGATTTCTCCAGGTATTCGCCGACCACCTGCGATCCGGGCGCGAGCGAGGTCTTCACCCACGGCTTCGAGCGCAGGCCCTTGGCGACGGCGTTGCGGGCGAGCAGCCCGGCGCCGATCATCACCGAGGGGTTCGACGTGTTGGTGCAGCTCGTGATCGCCGCGATCACCACGTCACCGTGCCCGATGTCGAAGTTGGTGCCCTCGACGGGGTAGCGGCGGGCGAGATCGGCCGCCTTCTTGAACTCGGTTTCCATGGAGGCCGCGAAGCCCGGCTTGGCGCCGTCCAGCAGCACCCGGTCCTGCGGGCGCTTCGGGCCGGCCAGCGAGGGCCGGACCTCGCCCATGTCGAGCTCCAGCGTGTCGGTGAAGACCGGGTCGGGCGTGCTGGCGTCGCGCCACATGCCCTGCGCCTTGGCGTAGGCCTCGACCAGGGCGATTCGGTCGTCGGAGCGGCCGGTGACCTTCAGGAAGTCGATGGTCTTCTGGTCGACCGGGAAGAAGCCGCAGGTCGCGCCGTATTCGGGGGCCATGTTGGAGATCGTGGCCCGGTCGGCGACCGCCATGTCGCCGAGGCCGGGGCCGTAGAACTCCACGAACTTGCCGACCACGCCCTTCTTGCGCAGCATCTGGGTGACGGTGAGCACGAGGTCGGTGGCGGTGGTGCCCTCGGGCAGCTTGCCCGACAGCTTGAAGCCCACGACCTCGGGGATCAGCATCGACAGCGGCTGGCCGAGCATGGCCGCCTCGGCCTCGATGCCGCCGACGCCCCAGCCCAGCACCGCCATGCCGTTGACCATGGTGGTGTGCGAATCGGTGCCGACCAGCGAATCCGGGTAGGCCACGTCGGAGCCGTTCTCGGACTTCGTCCAGACGGTCTGCGACAGGTATTCCAGATTGACCTGGTGGCAGATGCCGGTGCCCGGGGGCACCACCGAGAAGTTGTCGAAGGCCGATTGGCCCCACTTCAGGAAGGTGTAGCGCTCGCCGTTGCGCTCGTATTCCAGCGCGACGTTGTCGGCCAGCGCCTTCGGGGTGCCGAACTCGTCGACGATGACCGAGTGGTCGATGACGAGATCGACCGGCACCAGCGGGTTGATCTTCTGCGGATCGCCGCCGAGCGCCACCATGGCGTCGCGCATGGCCGCGAGGTCGACCACCGCCGGCACGCCGGTGAAATCCTGCATCAGCACGCGAGACGGGCGGAACGCGATCTCGACCTCGGCCTTGCCCTTCTGGTCGAGCCAGCCGACGGCGGCCTCGATATCGGCCTTCTTGACCGAGCGATCGTCCTCGTAGCGCAGCAGGTTCTCCAGAATGACCTTCATGGAGAAGGGCAGCGCGGCTGCGGAGGCGAGGCCGTTCTTCTCGGCCGCCGGAATGGAATAGTAGGTGTAGGTCTTGCCGCCGGCTTCGAGCGTCTGGCGGGCCTTGAAGCTGTCGAGTGAGGGCACGGCTGGTTCTATCCTCGCTGCGGGTTGTCGAACACGCGCAGGCAAGACCTGCGCTACGAAGTTGTGTTCGGCCTGTGTAGCGCCCGACGGGCGCGCGCCGCCCCGGGAGTGCCCGGGCAGGAGACGATGCGCGGGGGCGATTTGGACGCCCGTGGAGCCGCGCGGCGCAGCCAGGGAGGGATATAGAACTTTTCGAATCTGGCCGCTACCGGGTCGCGATGACAGGCGCGTTTTCCTGTCGGAGATACGATGGACGAGCGGAGGCGGCCGGCCGTGACTGGCTGCGACGGACGTTCAGGTCTGCCGTGCGATCTCGGAACGGGGCACCATCCCCGTCTCCCGGTGTGGTCGCGTCGCAGCCGCGTCAGCCCGTCGTCCCGGGGCCGCGCAGCGGAGCCCGGGATCCAGACCCGCCGACCCGCCAAGTCCCGGCACCGAAAGCGGTTCTGGATTGCCCGCCTCCGGCGTGCCCCGGCGGGTCCGGGCTCGCCAGGGGCGACCCGGAATGACGGCGCGGCTGCCCTGGATTGCTTCGCTCCGCTCACAAGGTCGATTGAGGCGAAGCCGTCTCGGCCCTAGCCCGGGACGCTTACCCCCGGCAGCGCCTTGGACCGGTTCGGCTGGGCCGCGAGCTTGCGCAGGGATGCGACATTGGCGGCCGCCTCCTCGGGGCTCATGTCGCGGCGCAGGAGCGCCTCGGCATCGGCGAAGCGGCCCTTGAGACCCAGCACCATGGCGAGATTCGCCCGCACCCGCGCATCGGCGCCGGGCTGATCGGCAGCGAGCCGCAGGGTCTGCTCGGCCTGGTCGAGGTTGCGCGACAGCGCGTAGGACAGGCCGAGATTGGACAGGAGCGAAGGCTCGTTCGGTCGGATCTTGAGGGCGGCCTCGTAGAAGCTCTGTGCACGGGCCTGCTCGCCGAGCTGCGCGGAGGCCGAGCCCTGCGCCGACAGGATGCGCCAGTCGGGCGCGGCCGGCGAATGGGCGTTGGCGAGCACGTCGATCGCCTCCCGGAAGCGGCCGGCCTCGACCAGCGACTTGCCGTAGGCGCCGAGGAGCGCCGTGTCGCGCGGGTTGCGCAGGGCCGCCTGCTGCAGGACCGCCGAGGCTTGGCTGATCTGGTCGTTCGCCCGCAGGGCGCGGGCATAGGCGATCGCCGCGCGGGCATCGCCGGGATTGGCGTTGAAGCGCTCGGCCAGGGACGCCGTCTCCTGACGCGCGGCCGGCGGCCGTCCGCCCAGCTCGCCGATCGAGCCTGTGGTCTCGGGGGAGCGGGTGTTGCAGCCGGCGAGCCCGAGGGCGACGAACATCGCCATGAGCGTTACGCGGCGTCCGGCGGATGCCGCAGGTCCCGGGACCCGGATCAGGGCCGTCATCATCGTGCGCTCCGCCGCCAGCTCAGCCGAGGACTCTGGCGCGTGCTTCACGCCCCCGGCCGGCCGGTGATAGAGCATTAACCCTAATCACCGGTTAAGCCGCCGGTCTCGGCGGCGCATGAGAGGCACATGACCCAGGCCGATACCCAGGCATCGACGCCCGCCCTGCTGCCCGGCGACACGCCGGCCGTGCCGGTCACCTTGGTGACCACGGCGACCTGGGTGGAGGCCGAGGCTGCCCTGGCGCCGCTCCAGCGCAGCTTCGCGCACGCCGTCGGGTTCAAGCCGAAGGCGGGCAGCCTCGCCCTGCTGCCCGGCCCGGATGGCACCCTCGCCCGAGTGCTGTTCGGCCTCGGTGATCCCGAGGCGGGAGCCTACGACCGGCTGCTCGCCGGCAAGCTGCCCGGCCTGCTGCCCGAGGGCACCTTCCGCCTGGAGAATGCGCCCGAACCCGCCGAGGCCGCCCTCGCCTGGCTGATGGGAAGCTACCGGTTCGGCCGCTATCGCTCCGCGGGCGGAACCAAGGCGCGCCTCGCGGCGCCGGCCGGCATTGATGCCGCCGAGGTGGAGCGGATCGCCGCCGCGATGGCGCTGGGCCGCGATCTCGTCAACACGCCGGCCAACGATCTCGGGCCCGACGCGATCGAGGCCGCCGCGCGGGCGCTCGCCGCGCGCCACGGTGCCGCCGTCAGCGTCACGCAGGGCGATGCCCTGGAACGGGAGTTTCCGCTGATCCAGGCGGTCGGCGCCGCCTCGCCGCGGGCGCCGCGTCTGATCGACCTGACCTGGGGACCGGCTGAGGCGCCGCGCGTGACCCTGGTCGGCAAGGGCGTCGCCTTCGATACCGGTGGTCTCGACATCAAGCCGTCCGCCGCGATGCTGCTGATGAAGAAGGACATGGGCGGCGCCGCCGCGGCGCTGGCCGCCGCCGACATGGTGATGGGCGCCGGCCTGAACCTGCGCCTGCGCGTGCTGATCCCCGCTGTGGAGAACGCGGTGTCCGGGAACGCCTTCCGCCCGGGCGACGTGCTGCCGAGCCGGGCCGGCCTCAGCGTCGAGATCGGCAACACCGACGCGGAGGGCCGGCTGATCCTCGCCGACGCGCTGACCCTGGCGGACGCGGAGGGCCCGGAGCTGATCCTCGACTTCTCGACGCTCACGGGTGCGGCGCGCGTGGCGCTCGGGCCGGACCTCCCGGCCTTCTTCACCGAGGACGAGGCTCTGGCCGGCGCCGTGGCGGAGGCCGGGCTGCGGGCGATCGACCCGGTCTGGCGCATGCCGCTGCACGCGCCCTACGCGAGCCTGCTCGACTCCAAGGTGGCCGATCTCAACAACGTCTCGGGCGGCCCGTTCGCGGGTGCCATCACCGCCGCCCTGTTCCTGCGCCGCTTCGCGCCGAAGACCAAGGCCCACGGCCATTTCGACCTCTACGGCTGGAACCCGTCCACGAAGCCCGGTCGCCCGGAGGGCGGCGAGGTCCAGACCGCGCGGCTGACCTACGCACTTCTGAAGGCGCGCTACGGCGGCTGATCCGTCCTCGGCGCCAAGGGCGGAGGCAACGGTCGAGCCGTATCAGCGCCCGTGCGCAAACCGGATCACCCTCGTCGTTCCGGGGCGCCGAAGGCGAGCCCGGAACCCAGAGACTCCGTCGCCCATGATCGGGCGCCTCGGCGGCTCTGGATCCCGGGCTCCGCTGCGCGGCCCCGGGATGACGGGCTGTGATGGCGCGCTTTGGGTCCTTTCGGGCATCGAATTATCGGATTGCCGCGCGCGATGACGGCGCGGCTCAAGCGAGCCCCGCCTGCCGCAGCAGCATCCCGGCCCCGGCGCACAGCGCCAGGGTCTGCAGCGTGCCGAGCCCGAAGCGGAACACCGCCAGGATGGCGGCGAGCGTCAGCGCCAGAGCGGCTGGGTCGAGGCTCGTCGGCACCGGCAGGTCGAGGCGCAGCGGCCCGAGCGGAACCGTCTCCACCTGGGTGAACAGCGTCCGCAATCCGAACCACACTGCGAGATTGAGGATCACCCCCGCCACCGCGGCGGTGATCGCCGAGAGCGCGCCCGCCAGCCGGCGGCTGCCGCGCAGGCGCCCGATCAGCGGCGCGCCGGCGAAGATCCACAGGAAGCACGGCACGAAGGTGACCCAGGTGGTGAGGAGCCCCGCGAGCGTCCCGGAGACGAGCGGCGGCAGGGTGCCGGGCGCCCGGAAGCCCGCCAGGAAGCCCACGAACTGGAGCACCATGATCAGCGGGCCGGGGGTGGTCTCGGCGAGCCCGAGCCCGTCGAGCATCTCGCCGGGCTGCAGCCAGCCATAATGCTCCACCGCCTGCTGGGCCACGTAGGCCAGGGCCGCGTAGGCGCCCCCGAAGGTGACGAGCGCCATCTTGGAGAAGAACAGGGCCGTCTGGCCGAAGACCGGCGGCACGCCGGGCAAAACGAGCAGCGCCGCCACCGGCAGGAGCCAGATCGCCAGCCAGAGGGCGGCCACGCGCAGCGAGGCCGCGGCGCCGACGCGCTCCCGCGGCAGCGCCGCCTCGCCGATGATCACGTCCGCCTCGTCCGCGGGCGCCGCATCGGTCTCGGGGGCCGGGCGCCGGCCGCGGGCGAGGCCCAGCAGGCCGGCCGCGATGACCACCAGCGGGAACGGCACGGCCAGCGCGAAGATCGCCACGAAGGCCGCGAGGGCGATGAGCCGGTCCGTTCGGTCGCGCAGGGCGCGGCCGCCGAGCCGCCAGAGGGCGTGCAGCACGATCGCCAGCACCGCCGCCTTCAGCCCGAAGAACAGGCCGGCGACGACATCGACATGGCCGTACAGCACGTAGAGCCAGCTCAGCGCCATCAGGGCGAGGAGCCCCGGCAGGACGAACAGCCCGCCCGCCACGAGGCCGCCCGCGGGCCCGTGCATCAGCCAGCCGATATAGGTCGCGAGCTGCTGCGCCTCCGGCCCGGGCAGGAGCGTGCAGAAGCCGAGCCCGTGCAGGAAGCGGCGCTCCGAGATCCAGCGCCGCTCCTCCACCAGGATGCGGTGCATCACGGCGATCTGCCCGGCCGGGCCGCCAAACGACAGGGCCGCCACCCGCAGCCAGACCGGGACGGCCTCGGCGAGGGTCGGCAGGCGTTTCAGGCCGTGAGCGGCAGCCCCGTCTCGATCAGGCGCGCCCACAGGGAAGCCCCGTACGGCGCGGCCGCGTCGTTGAAGTCGTAATGCGGGTGGTGGAGTGAGGCACTGTCGCCGTTGCCGATGAACATGTAGGCGCCGGGGCGGCGCTCGAGCATGTAGGAGAAGTCCTCGGCGGTCATCATCGGCGCCACCGCGCGGTCGACGTTCTCCCCACCGACCACAGCCTCGGCGACGTCGGCCATGAAAACCGTCTCGGCCGGATGGTTCTCGGTGACCGGGTAGCTGCCGCCGAACTCGGTGACGCCGGTCGCGCCGAAACCCGCGGCGATCTCGGCCACCAGAGTCTCGATCCGCGTCCGGACCTGCGTCCGCACCGCCTGGGACAGAGTGCGCACGGTGCCCCGCAGGGTCACGGTCTGCGGCAGCACGTTGAAGGCCTCGCCGGCTTCGAGGGTACAGACCGAGACCACCGCGGACTGCACCGGGTCGAGGTTGCGCGACACGATGCTCTGCAGGGCGATGATCACGTGGCTCGACACCAGCACGCTGTCGACGGCGTTCTGCGGCAGGGCCGCGTGGCCACCCCGGCCCTCGATGGTGATGGTGAAGCGGTCGGTGGAGGCCATGATCGGCCCTGGCCGAACCGCGAAGGTGCCGACCTTCATGCCGGGGATGTTGTGCATCCCGTAGACCGACTCGACGCCGAACCGCTCCATCAGCCCGTCCTCGACCATGGCCTCGCCGCCGCCGCCGCCCTCCTCGGCAGGCTGGAAGATCAGCACGGCGGCGCCGTCGAACTCGCGGGTCTCGGCGAGGTACTTGGCGGCCCCGAGGAGCATGGTCGTGTGCCCGTCATGGCCGCAGGCGTGCATCATGCCCGGGACGGTGGAGCGGTAGGGCAGATCCCGCACCTCCTGGATGGGCAGGGCGTCCATGTCGGCGCGCAGGCCGATGGCGCGGTTGGAGCCGCGGCCCCTGCCGCGGATCACGCCCACTACACCGGTGCGGCCGATGCCGGTCACCACCTCGTCGCAGCCGAAGGTCCGGAGTTTCTCGGCGACGAATCCGGCCGTCCGCTCCACGTCGTAGAGCAGCTCGGGATGGGCGTGCAGGTCGTGGCGCCACGCCTGCATCGTGTCGGCGAAGTCGCGGATCCGTTCGAGGACGGGCATTGGGTTGGGGCTCTCGTGGCCTTGGGGTTTCGGCCTCCAGCAAAGCCGGGGCCAGAGCCGGCGTCAACGGCCGCGCTCGGCGAGGCTGCGGCGCGTCCTGTGCTGGGGTTAGGAACGGTTGCGGTGAGGGAAAGCCGATGTTTGTCGGCAATCGATGCGCCGACCGCGCGTCGCTTCGATTTCGCCTCCCGTTCCTCAGAACAAGATCGAGGAGGGACAAGGCTCTGCCTTTATGAACAGGCGTTCTCGACCTTTGAGAAGATGGTCGTTTCGAGCGCGATGTGACTGTCCACGGCCTTCGGCTGCGCACACCGTTCGACGGCATGGAAGACCGCGTGGATCTCCTCGGCCGTTTTTTCGTCGGCCCGGACGAGACGCCCGGTCCAGGCCGTGATTTCCTGTGGCGACGACGTGCTGGTCACGAAGCCGATGATGTCGCCCTCGGCCGTGCCGACGAGGATGCGGCTTCGACTCGTCTGCGCAAAGCCGGGATTGGCGGCGGTGTAGGTCCCGGAGACGGCCTCGCCCATCTGGAGGAGGCGAAGTTCCGCGCCTGCTTGGCTCCGCCAGACACCATCGAACATCGTTGCCCAAGCCCGCCGACCGAGCGGCCGTTCGCACGGCCAATCACAAGCGATATAGCAGATTTGATATAACGGAAGCGCGGGCTCGGCAATGCTCGGGCGCGGTTCGTGTCTGGTGAGGCCCTGGGTGCGGCTTCGCTACCAGAGGGCTTCGTGCGGATGGAACCGCACGATGTCGCCCGGCACGACCTCGATCCGGTCCTCCTCCAGCTCCACGAGGCCGTCGGTATCAGTGAGCGATGACAGCATGCCCGCGCCGTCGCGCTGGAACTTCCGGGCTTCCCAGGTGCCGTCGGCGTCCTGAGCGAGGCTGGCCCTGACGAACTCCCTGCGGCCCGCGCGCTTCCGATAGGAGAAGGCCGCCCTGACGGTGAATCCGCGCGGCGGCGCGTAAGCCTCGCCGGCGAGCCGGGCGAGAAGCGGCCGCACGACGAACACCAGGGTGACGTAGACAGCCACCGGGTTGCCCGGCAGGCCCAGGAACGGCTTGCCGTCGATCATGCCCATCGCGACCGGCCGTCCCGGCTTGATCCCCAGCCTCCAGAACACGAGGCGCCCGACGGTCTCGACGGCGGTCTTCACGTGATCCTCGTCGCCGGTCGACACGCCGCCCGAAGTCAGGATCACGTCATGCTCGGCGGCTGCCGCCGAGAGCCTCGCCGCGAGTGCCGCCGGGTCGTCACGGATGACGCCGAGGTCACGCGCCGCGACGCCCATCCGCCGGAGAAGAGCAAGCAGCAGGATGCGGTTCGAGTCGTAGATCGCGCCCGGCCTCAAGGGCGCCCCCGGCTCGACGAGCTCGTTGCCCGTCGAGAACACGCCGACCCGCAGGGTGCGGCGGACCTTCAACGTGCGCAGGCCGACCGCGGTCGCCAGAGCCAGGTCCTGCGGCCGGAGACGCCGGCCGGCCGGGACGATCGACGAGCCCTTCGCCGCGTCCTCGCCGGCGTCGCGGCTGTTGGCGCCGCGCTTCAGCCCGAGCGGCAAGGACACCCGGCCGTCGGGCAGGACGTGGACGTCCTCCTGCATGAAGACGGTATCGGCCTCGGCCGGCATCGGGGCCCCGGTGAAGATCCGGGTAGCCGAGCCCGCCGCCGACACGCCCTCGGACGACGCGCCGGCCGCGACGACCGCCCCGACCGGCAGCACCGTCGCATCGGAGGCGCGCAGGTCCGCGAAACGGACCGCGTAGCCGTCGACGGCCGAGTTGGGGAACGGCGGGACGTCGATGGGCGCGACGCAATCCTCGGCCAGGATGCGTCCGTCCGCCTCCAAAACGGGAACGTCCTCGGTGCCGACGACCGCGACGAGCCGCTCGCCGAACAGCGCGTGCGCATCCTCGATGGTCATCAGAGGACCGCCGAACGCGAAGCAGTCGTCGCTGAGCTGGGCCATCCGGCTAGAGCCTCCCGAGGACGTCTTCGAACGAAACGGCCACGTCGAGCATCAGCCCCGTCACCGCCTCCGCGTCGTTCAAATCTACGACGGGAATGCCCGAGGTCGGAAATGCGACGTCGCTCGCGATGCCCACGATGGTGGTGTCCAGAGGATGGATGGGCGGGCGGCCGTTGCCAGCGCGATGAACCTCGATCTTGGGGATCGGCTCCCGCTTGTACCCTTCCACGATGATGAGGTCGCAGGGGCTGATCCGCTGCAGGAGCTGACCCAGGGTCGCCTCCTCCTCATCCCGCAGCTCGTGGACCTGGGCCCACCGGCGACCCGACGACACGAGAACCTCGCTCGCTCCCGCCCTGCGGTGCTCGTACGAGTCCTTCCCGGGCAAGTCCGTGTCGAAGTCGTGGTGAGCGTGCTTGATGGTCGCCACCTTCACCCCGCGGGCGACGAGCACGGGGATGGCCCGAACCAGCAGGTTGGTCTTGCCAGCCCCGCTCCACCCGGCAAGTCCGATTAAGCGCATGCCGGACACCACTGACCGCCTCCCTCGTGACGTTTCCACTGCCCCGCTCGACGGCTCAGGGCAAGCATCAGTCACGCCGCCGGGACGCGTGACTGCGGCCCCGCGCAAATTGAAACGCCTTCAAAAACGATATAACACCTGCGCTATAACGGCTGCCATTTGGTATGCCACGAGCGAACGCCACGCCAACGGACCCGAACGGGCACGCCATGCACGACTTCAACCTTCCCTCGATCGCGCAGGCATGACCATGGGCCAAGCATCCCCTGCGGCGGACTGGGCCGACATCGTGACGGGCGCCTACTGCGCCGACGCGAAACCGCCGCTCACGCAGGAGCTCGCCGGCCAAGTCCGCGACGTGCTCGCGAAAGCGGTCGCTTCCCCGGCCGGAGACGCCCCGAATTCCCTGATGGACCGCCTGAACGACGCCCTCGACGCATTCGAGACCGAGCTCCGGTCCGTCGTCGGGCCCAGGGTCACGTCCCTGGACGAGGCGACGGGAGCCGTCGCGATGAAACACCGGTCCGAGGCCGGCCAGCCGCTCCGGGCCTTCGGCGGCCAGTAGACCCGACCGAACCGCAGGACGCCGCGACCACCCGCCCCAGCAGTTGAGAACCAGATACCGCAATGAGTGAGGCACCGGGGACAGTCAGGACCTTCTCGCATCCCGGCCGGGGGCGGAACAAGGCGCGCAGCGTGCCCAAGGGGCGCCGAGGTCGAGCCGCGGGCGAAGGTCGAGATCGAGGAGCTTCTCGGCTCCCGCTCGCGCCAGCGCGACCTGCTCATCGAGCACCTCCACCTGATCCAGGACACCTACGGCCAGATCAGCGCCGAGCACTTGGCGGCGCTGGCCGACGAGATGGCCCTGGCCTTCGCCGAGGTGTTCGAGACCGCGACCTTCTACGCGCATTTCGACGTCGTGAAGGAGGGTGACGCCTCCATCCCGAGGCTGACCGTCCGAGTCTGCGACAGCATCACCTGCGCGATGTTCGGCGCCGACGAATTGTTGGAGACGCTCCAGCGGGAACTCGCCTCCGACGCCGTCCGCGTCGTGCGCGCACCCTGCGTCGGCCTGTGCGACCACGCGCCCGCCGTCGAGGTCGGGCACAACTTCCTGCACAAGGCCGACCTCGCGTCCGTGAGGGCCGCGATCGAGGCCGGCGACACGCACGCCCACGTCCCGGACTACGTCGACTACGATGCCTATCGAGCCGCCGGCGGCTACGCGACCCTCGAACGGCTCCGCAGCGGCGACCTTCCGGTCGACGACATCCTGAAGGTGCTCGACGACGGCGGCCTGCGCGGCCTCGGCGGCGCCGGCTTCCCGACGGGGCGCAAGTGGCGCTCGGTGCGTGGCGAGCCCGGCCCCCGGCTGATGGCGGTCAACGGGGACGAGGGCGAGCCCGGCACCTTCAAGGACCAGCTCTACCTCAACACCGACCCGCACCGCTTCCTCGAAGGCATGCTGATCGGCGCCCACGTCGCCGAGGCGCCGGAGGTCTATATCTACCTGCGCGACGAGTACCCCATCTCCCGCGAGATCCTGACGCGCGAGATCGCGAAGCTTCCCGAGGGCGGCCCGCGTATCCACCTGCGCCGCGGCGCCGGCGCCTACATCTGCGGCGAGGAATCCTCGCTGATCGAGTCCCTCGAGGGCAAGCGCGGGCTGCCGCGGCACAAGCCGCCGTTCCCGTTCCAGGTCGGCCTGTTCAACCGTCCGACGCTGATCAACAACATCGAGACGCTGTTCTGGGTCCGCGACCTGATCGAGCGGGGCGGCGATTGGTGGAAGAGCCACGGCCGCAACGACCGCGTCGGCCTGCGCTCCTACTCGGTCTCGGGGCGGGTGAAGGAACCGGGGGTTAAGCTCGCCCCGGCCGGCCTCACCATCCAAGAACTCATCGACGAGTATTGCGGCGGCATGGCGGACGGCCACACCTTCGCGGCCTATCTGCCGGGCGGCGCGTCGGGCGGCATCCTGCCGGCGTCGATGAACGACATCCCGCTCGATTTCGGGACGCTGGAGAAGTACGGCTGCTTCATCGGGTCCGCCGCCGTCGTGATCCTGTCGGACCGGGACGATGTGCGCGGCGCCGCGTTGAACCTGATGCGGTTCTTCGAGGACGAGAGCTGCGGGCAATGCACCCCCTGCCGTTCGGGGACCCAGAAGGCCCGCATCCTGATGGAGCAGGGCGTCTGGGATACCGAGCTCCTGGGCGAGCTGTCCCAGTGCATGCGGGACGCCTCGATCTGCGGCCTGGGCCAAGCCGCCTCGAACCCGCTCAGCAGCGTCATCAAGTATTTCCCCGACCTGTTCCCCGCCCCGCGCGCCGCGGCTGCCGAGTGAGGCACCCGATGGCGCTGGCGAACCCTACCCCGATGTCCGAGCCAGGAGCGGCCGCATGAGCAACGCCCCCGAACAGCACGGCAACAAGACCGAGAAGTCCGAGATCCGGGCCGACGGGCTGCAGGATGCAGGCGGCCCCGCGTCGGGCCCGAAGCCGGAGGCCGGCGGCTCCTACTCGGAAGGCGCGAAGGCGGGCGGCCAGGCGGCACCGGAGCCGTCGGGACTGCACAATCTGAAGGAGCGGCCGACCGCACCCCCGACCATCGCTTTCGAGCTCGACGGACAGCAGGTCGAGGCCGGCCCCGGCGAGACGATCTGGGCCGTCGCCAAGCGCCTCGGCACCCACATCCCGCACCTCTGCCACAAGCCCGAGCCCGGCTACCGTCCGGACGGCAATTGCCGCGCCTGCATGGTCGAGATCGAGGGCGAGCGCGTGCTGGCCGCCTCGTGCAAGCGCACGCCGGCCGTGGGCATGAAGGTCAAGACCGCGACCGAGCGCGCCACCAAGGCGCGCGCTATGGTGCTCGAACTGCTCGTGGCCGACCAGCCCGAGCGCGAGACCTCGCACGACCCGACATCGCACTTCTGGGTGCAGGCCGACTTCCTCGACGTATCCGAGAGCCGCTTTCCCGCGGCCGAGCGCTGGACCGGCGACTTCAGCCACCCGGCCATGAGCGTCAATCTCGACGCCTGCATCCAGTGCAATCTCTGCGTCCGCGCCTGCCGCGAGGTCCAGGTCAACGACGTCATCGGCATGGCCTACCGCTCGGCGGGCACCAAGGTCGTGTTCGACTTCGACGACCCGATGGGCGGCTCGACCTGCGTGGCCTGCGGCGAGTGCGTCCAGGCCTGTCCGACCGGCGCGCTGATGCCGTCCGCCTACCTCGACGCCGAGCACAAGACCCGGACGGTCTATCCCGACCGCGAGGTGACCTCGCTGTGCCCCTATTGCGGCGTCGGTTGCCAGGTCTCCTACAAGGTGAAGGACGAGAAGATCGTCTACGCCGAGGGCGTGAACGGCCCGGCCAACCACAACCGGCTCTGTGTGAAGGGGCGCTTCGGCTTCGACTACGTCCACCACCCCCACCGCCTGACGGCGCCGCTGATCCGCCTGGACAACGTCCCGAAGGACGCCAACGACCAGGTCGACCCGGCCAACCCGTGGACGCACTTCCGCGAGGCGACCTGGGAGGAGGCGCTCGACCGCGCCGCCGGCGGCCTCAAGACGGTCCGCGACACGCATGGCCGCAAGGCGCTCGCCGGCTTCGGCTCCGCGAAGGGGTCGAACGAGGAGGCCTACCTCTTCCAGAAGCTGGTGCGGCTCGGGTTCGGCTCGAACAACGTCGACCACTGCACCCGGCTGTGCCACGCCTCGTCGGTGGCCGCCCTCATGGAGGGGCTGAACTCGGGCGCCGTGTCGGCGCCGTTCTCGGCGGCGCTCGACGCCGAGGTCATCATCGTGATCGGCGCCAACCCGACCGTGAACCACCCGGTCGCGGCGACCTTCCTCAAGAACGCCGTGAAGCAGCGCGGCGCCAAGCTGATCGTCATGGACCCGCGCCGGCAGGTTCTGTCGCGGCACGCCTACAAGCACCTCGCGTTCAAGCCCGGCTCGGACGTGGCGATGCTCAACGCGATGCTCAACGTGATCATCGAGGAGCGGCTCTACGACGAGCAGTACATCGCCGGCTACACCGAGAACTTCGAGGCGCTGAAGGAGAAGATCGCCGAGTTCACGCCTGAGAAGATGGCCTCGGTCTGCGGCATCGACGCGGAGACGCTGCGGGAGGTCGCCCGGCTCTACGCCCGCGCCAAGTCCTCGATCATCTTCTGGGGCATGGGCATCAGCCAGCACGTCCACGGCACGGACAACTCGCGCTGCCTGATCGCGCTCGCCCTCGTCACGGGGCAGATCGGGCGTCCGGGCACCGGCCTGCATCCGCTGCGCGGCCAGAACAACGTCCAGGGCGCGTCCGACGCCGGCCTGATCCCGATGGTCTACCCGGATTACCAGTCGGTCGAGAAGGCCGCGGTGCGGGAGATGTTCGAGGAGTTCTGGGGTCAGAAGCTCGACCCGCAGAGGGGTCTCACCGTCGCCGAGATCATGCGCGCGATCCACGCCGGCGAGATCAAGGGCATGTTCGCCGAGGGCGAGAACCCGGCGATGTCCGACCCCGACCTGAACCACGCCCGGCACGCGTTGGCGATGCTCGACCACCTCGTCGTGCAGGACCTGTTCCTGACGGAGACCGCCTTCCACGCCGACGTGGTGCTGCCGGCCTCCGCCTTCGCCGAGAAGGCCGGCACCTTCACCAACACCGACCGTCGCGTGCAGATCTCGCAGCCGGTGGTGTCCCCGCCGGGCGACGCGCGGCAGGATTGGTGGATCATCCAGGAACTGGGGAAGCGCCTCGGCCTGCCCTGGAACTACGGCGGCCCGGCCGACATCTTCCGCGAGATGGCCATGGTGATGCCGTCGTTCAACAACATCACGTGGGAGCGCCTGGAGCGCGAGGGCGCCGTGACCTACCCGGTCGACGCGCCGGACAAGCCCGGCAACGAGATCATCTTCTACGCCGGCTTTCCCACGGAGAGCGGGCGCGCGAAGATCGTCCCGGCTGCCGTGGTGCCGCCGGACGAGCTGCCGGACGAGGACTACCCGATGGTCCTGTCGACCGGCCGCGTGCTCGAACACTGGCACACCGGGTCGATGACCCGGCGCGCCGGCGTCCTCGACGCGCTGGAGCCCGAGGCGGTCGCCTTCATGGCCCCGAAGGAGCTCTACCGGCTCGGGCTGGAGCCCGGCGATACGATGAAGCTGGAGACGCGCCGCGGCGCCGTCCACCTGAAGGTGCGCTCCGACCGCGACGTGCCGGTCGGCATGATCTTCATGCCGTTCTGCTACGCCGAGGCCGCGGCCAACCTGCTGACGAACCCGGCGCTCGACCCGATGGGCAAGATCCCCGAGTTCAAGTTCTGCGCGGCCCGGGCCTCCGCCGTCCACGCGACGCCCATGGCCGCCGAGTAGGCGGCGAGACCTCCGGCGGCGCGCCCAGGCATGCCGCCGGACTTGGACGGCGGATCACAGGAGGCTTCGGCGGGCTGCGCCGGGAGCAGCAGGGCTGCCGGCCCCGAGCCGCGGGCTGATACCGTTTCCGGTTGATCGGTCGGTGCCGTCTTTGCGAGCGCAGCGAAGCAGTCCAGTCGGCGCCGCGCTGACAGATGTCGCGCAGCCCTGGGTCGCTTCGCTGCGCTCGCGATGACGCAGCGGGCTGCACAGACCGAAGCATTCAACCGGACACCGTATGACGGGCCGACGCCTAACCTCGAGAGACTGCGCCCGACGGAGGCGCGCCTCCGCGCGCCATCCTCGATCCTAGGAGTCGGGTTTCATGAGCGAAGCGAGAAGGTCGAGTTCGCCCGCCACGGCAGCTGAAGCGAGCCGCTCCATGCGCAGGTAACTGTCGAGGATGGTGTCGCCCGTGCTCGTCAGGACCGCCCCGCCGCCGCGGCGTCCCCCTTGCTCGCGAAGACGAGCGGCTCCTGGAAAGCCTTGTTCAACGTATCGATGAGGTACCAGGCTCGCTTGTAGCTCATGCCCATCCGGCGCCCTGCGGCGGCGATGGAGCCCGTGTCGCGGATGCCGCTCAGAAGGGCGGCCTTGCCCGGTCCCAGCAAGGTGTCCGAGCCGAGCTCGATCCGCAAACTGATGCTCGTGTCCTCGCCCAATGCCCACCGCCGCTTCGCTGGAGGCCCCTGCGCCTCGCAGGCGTCCCTACGCGAAACGGCCTCGCCGATCATCCCGGCGAGCGACAGGATCGTCCGTTTCGTTCCACCGAGGTGGGTCCACCTCATCGCGGGTCGGGGGCACGCCACCCGCGCAGGCCGGCAAGCCCTGCAAGCGTCACGCGGCTTCTGCGGCGGGCGAGAAGCCCAGATCGCGCAGCGCGGCGGCCGTCCCGGGCTCGCCGAGCAGACTCAGGAAGGCCGCGAGCGCCGGCATCCCCTGGGCGTCCTCGCGATATGCCAGGTCGTAAGCCTCTTCCGTCAGTGGACGGAAGCCCAGCCCGTAGGCATCCGCGACGCTTGCTATGGCCACGCCCCAGTCCGCCCTGCCCTGCGCGACCGCCGCGGCGACGGCGTTATGCGAGCGCGGCTGGTTCCAGAACCCCGCCGGCCGGGCACCGTTCAGCAGCCGGTCGACGAGCAGGCGCGTGCCCGATCCGGCGTTGCGGTTGACCATCACGGCGTCGGGGTCGGCGAGCGCGGAGGCGACCGCGTCCGCGGCGTCCCGACCTTCGAACCTGACGTCGCCGCGGCGAAACACGACGCCCTGGAGGCGGCGCCAGCCGGGCACGAGGGACATCCCCTCGGCGAGGAACGGGGCATTGTATCGGCCCGTCTCGGGATCGAAGAGGTGCATGGCGGCGACATCGCATTCGCCGCGTCGCAAGGCGGCAAGGCCGCCGGCCGACCCGACCCAGATGGTGCGGGCGCGGTAGCCGCGCTCGGCGAGCAGGCCGACCACCCGGTCCAGACCGATGCAATGGCTGCCGACGATCGTCAGGTCGGGCGCCCGAACGCCGGCGCCCAGGCGGACCACGGCGACGCCCTCTCCGGCTTCGATGCCTGCGCGCGCGGCTGGAACCGCGAAGAACCCGTCCGCCTGCGAGAAGGCGGTGACCGAACCCGAGCCCTTCGGCAGCGGCAGGGCCATCGTCCCCTCGGGACCGAGGGCGAGCGAGGTCATCACGAACTCGGTGCGACCAAGCTCGGAGGGTACCCGCTGGGACACGCGCGCCTCGATCGTCTCGTCCTCCCGCGGCGGCAGCCCGGCAAGCGCCCGCACGAACGGAACGACGAAGTCGTGGAAGGTGAACATCGCGGAGGTGGGGAATCCCGGCAGGACGATGATGGGCCTTCCCTGAGCCACCGCCACGCAGAGCGGCTTCCCGGGCTTCAGGGCCACGCCGTGGAACAGGATTCCCGGCTCGCCGAGGCGGGACAGCACACGGTGCGAGACGTCGCCGGCGCCTTTGGACGTGCCTCCCGAGAGCACGACGAGGTCGCTGTCCTGGAGGGCGGACCGAAGGGCGGCCTCGAGGACGGCAGCATCGTCGCGCACGATCCCGAGCCGAACCGGCTCCCCGCCGTTCTCGGTCACCGCGGCCGCGATGATCGCGCCGTTCGAGTCGTAGATCGCGCCTTCGGGAAGGGGCTCGCCCGGTGCGACCAGCTCGTCTCCCGTGGACAGGACCGCGACGCGCGGGCGTCTGGTGACGTCGACGGCCGCCAGGCCGCACGCCGCCAGCATACCGATTTCGCGGGCAGTGATCCGCGTCCCCTTTCGCAGCACCGTCTCGCCGCGGGCCATGTCGGCCCCGGCATATCCCACGAACTGCGCGGGCCGAACCGCGGTCAAGACATCGACGGCAAGGCTCCGGGCGTCGAATTCCGAGTGCTCGACCATCACCACCGCGTCGGCACCACGAGGGATCATGCCGCCGGTTGAGATCGGCGTCGCCGTTCCCGGCCGGACTACGGTTGTCGGCGCGACGCCGCAGGCGAGGATCTCGCGGTTCAGCGTGAGACGCCGTGGGCTCGCCGGCCCGGCTCCTTCGGTGTCGGCCGCGCGCAGGGCGAACCCGTCGACCAGGGAACGGTCGAAGGGCGGAACGTCCATCGGGGAGGCCACGTCGCGGGCGAGCACGCGCCCGAGCGCGTCTTCCAAGGGCACCGTCTCGGAAGGCAGGCGCGTGTGCGGGACCGCCGCCCGGAACGTTGCGAGCGCATCGTCCCGGCTCATCACCCTGAGAAACTGCTCCTGGCTTGAGGCCGCGGCGAGACGCTCGGCGAAATCCGCCGCCTCGTTACGGTCTGCATCGGCGTTCACAGGGCCCAAACCTCTGCCTCCTCGCCGGCCCGGAAGCCTTCGCTTTCCGGCTCGACCACGATGATGCCGTCCGCCTGCACCAACCGACGAAGCGGAAGGCCGGCTCCGCCAAGTGGCTCGACGCCATCCGGCCCGCTTCGGACGAAGACGATTTCGGACAGACCGATCGACGAGACAATCTTCCGTACGAGGACGTGCCGCCGCGGCAAGCGGTCCTGCGCGCCGGCGAGCCGCGCGATGAGAGGACGGCCGAGGGCCAGGAACGCGGCGAGTGCCGCCTCGGGACGCCCGGGCACCAGAAGAACCGGCCTGCCGGCTGCGGAGCCGACGGCGGTGGTTTCCCCGGGCCGCATTGCGATGCCGTGCGCGCGGACTTCCCCGGCGATGGCAAGGGCCGCAGCGCTCTGGTCCGAGCGACCGAAACCGCTCCCCCCAACCACCAGCACCGCGTCTGCCGTGCCGCCGCGGATGGCCTCGACGATGTCCCGGACTCCCTGGGCGCGAACGGCCTCGGTTGTCCCACCTGCCCGCGCGATCAGACGCCTCAGCAGGGGCGACACGGTATCGAGGCTGGACGCCCCCGCGGTGACGACGCGCAAGAGTGGCTGACGGACGTCCAACGCCTTGAGGCCGGTTGCCTCCAAGACGAGCAGGTGAAGCGGCTCGATCCGTGTGCCCGCCTCGATCAGCCTGTCGCTGCCAGCGACGTCATCGCCCGCTCCACACACACCTTCCCGCGGGGCGATGTCCGCGACGACCATGCCGTCTACAAATCCCTCCGGGGGCAAGACGGCATCGGTGCCGGACGGCAGCGGCTGTCCGGCCTCGACCCATGGCGGCGGCCGCCCCAGGAAGATCGGCGCGTAGGCCGACGCACCGCCCACCGAAGCGGCATCGACCGCGAAGCCATCTCGCATCGCCGTCAGGCCCACGGGCACGTCGGAGCCCGCGACGACCGCTCCTGCGGATATGCGTCCGAGCGCCGCTGCGAGCGCAACCGTCACGGGGGCGACGGGAGCAGCTTCGCCGCTGAGCAGGTTCGCCGCCTCCCGAAGCGGGATCAGCGCCGAGGACGCATTTCGGATCATCGTGGCGGCGATGCGCCATCCGGGTTCGAGGATCAAGGGGCGGCGCAGCGGTCGACCCGGCGTGCGCCGCGTTCGAGTACCGAAAGAAGCAGCGTCGGCGAGAACACGTGCGGCTCTGCCTGGAATGCGGCACCGACGATGCTCCCGTGGCGAGCATGTTCCCCCGCGAAGGGTTACTGCTCGCATCCCTGACGGACAGCGATGGCCTCGCCGAACGTCCCGACGCCACGACAACGGTCGCCTCGGGCGATATGCTCACTGACTATCCGCACGCGCTTCCCTGGTAGGCATGACAGGTCCATTCCGCCGAACCTGCGTCTCAAGGTCGGACTCATCGGCTGATCGCGCCATCCGCCCCGTCCCCTTCCTGAGGACGGGCCCGGGCGCATGATGCAGACGCTTCAGGAAATCCTGTCCCGCCTGTGCAGTCTGGATCGCGACGTGCTGGCGATCGCGTGGCTGTCGCTGCGTGTCAGCCTCACCGCCGTCGGCATCGGTCTCGTGCTCGGCATACCCCTGGGTGCGTGCGTGGCTGTCGCCCGCTTTCCCGGGCGCGGCGCTGTGGTCGGCCTGCTGAACGCGTTCATGGGGCTGCCGCCGGTGCTCGTCGGCCTCGCGCTCTACCTCGTCCTCTCCCGCTCCGGTCCGCTCGGACCGCTCGGCCTGCTGTTCACCCCCGGCGCGATGATCGCCGCACAGGCGACGCTCGCGACCCCGCTCGTCGCCGCCCTGACGCAGCAGGTCGTCGCCGACGCCCGGGTGCATCTCGGGGAGCAGCTGCGCTCCCTCGGGCTCTCCGCCCCGCGTCAGGCCGGGGCGATGATCTACGACGTGCGCTTCTCCCTCGTGACCGCGGCGCTCGCCGCGTTCGGCCGGGCAATCTCGGAGATCGGGGCGGTCCTCGTCGTCGGCGGGAACATCGACGGGTATACCCGCACGATGACGACGGCGATCTCGCTGGAGACCCAGAAGGGCGATCTCAGCCTCGCCCTGGCGCTCGGCCTCGTGCTGATCGGCCTCGTTCTGGTGGTGAACGTCGCCGTGGCCCTGCTCCGCCGGCACGCCGCACGGGTGTATGGATGAGCGCGACGCCTGCCATCCGCCTCGAAGACGTAGCTCTGTCCCTCGACGGGCGAACGGTGCTCGACCATCTCTGCCTGGAGGTCGCCTCGGGCAGCGTCACGGCCATCATCGGCCCAAACGGAGCGGGCAAGAGCGTCACCCTCAGGGTCATCGACGGGCTCCTGCGACCCGACAGCGGAACGGTCCGGGTCGGCCTGCACCGGCGGGCCTTCGTGTTTCAGCGGCCCGCGCTGATCCGCGCAAGCGCGGCCGCGAACGTCGCGCTG
The DNA here is from genome assembly GCF_023546765.1 of Methylobacterium tardum. Taxonomy (NCBI): domain Bacteria; kingdom Pseudomonadati; phylum Pseudomonadota; class Alphaproteobacteria; order Hyphomicrobiales; family Methylobacteriaceae; genus Methylobacterium; species Methylobacterium tardum. The sequence goes on along the minus strand of NZ_CP097484.1, from coordinate 6,165,462 downwards.
GCTCTCGGAGGCCTCCCCCGTCCTGCGCGCGCCGTGCGGGTGCAGGAGGCGCTCGCCCGCGTCCGCCTCGCCGAGCGTGCACGCGATGCCGCGACGCGGTTCTCCGGCGGCGAGCAGCAGCGGCTGGCGCTGGCCCGCGCCTGGGCGGTCGAACCGGACCTGCTCCTCCTCGACGAGCCGACCGCGAACCTCGACCCGGCTTCGACCGAGATCGCCGAGGGACTGGTGTCCGCGATGGCGCGGGCGGGCACCACGGTGGTGCTCGTCTCACACAATCTCGGGCAGGTGGCGCGCCTCGCCGACACGGCGATCGTGCTGGCCTCCGGCCGCGCCGTCGAGCATGGTCCATCCCGCCAGATCCTGTTCTCGCCCCGCACCTCCGAGGCGCGGGCCTACCTCGCTGGGGAATTGCCGTGGACCCCTTCCGTCGTCGCCTCCTGACCCTGGGATTGGCCGCGCTCCTGAGCGCGGCTGGCCTCCTGCCGTCGGCTCACGCCGAACCGACCTCGATCGTCGTCGCCTCGGCGACCTCGACCGAGCAGTCCGGCCTGTTCAAGCACATCCTCCCGCTCTTCCGGGAGACGTCCGGGATCGACGTGAAGGTCGTCGCTCTGGGCACGGGCCAGGCGCTCGACGCCGCGCGCCGCGGCGATGCCGACGTGGTGCTGGTCCACGACCGTCCGGCCGAGGACAAGTTCCTCGCCGAGGGCTTCGCGAAGACGCGGTACGACGTGATGTACAACGACTTCGTGCTGATCGGCCCGGCCTCCGATCCGGCCGGCGTGCGCGGCCTGGGCGTGCGCGAGGCCTTCGCCAAGCTCGCGGCCAGCAAGGCGGCGTTCGTGTCGCGCGGTGACCGCTCGGGCACCCACAGCGCCGAGCTGCGCAGCTGGAAGGAGGCGGGCGTCGATCTCGCGGCCGTGCGCGGTCCTTGGTACCGGGATGTCGGCCAGGGCATGGGCCCCGCGCTCAACGCGGCCTCAGCGCTCGGCGCCTACATCCTCGCCGACCGAGGGACCTGGCTCGCGTTCAAGAACCGCGCCGACTTGGTCATCCTGGTTCAGGGGGATCCGAGCCTGTTCAACCCCTACGGCGTGATGCTGGTGAACCCCGACAAGCACCCCGGCGTGAAGGCGAAGGAGGGGCAGGCCTTCATCGACTGGCTTGTCTCACCGGCGGGGCAGCAGGCGATCGCGGGCTACAAGGTCGGCGGCGAACAGCTGTTCTTCCCGAGCGCCGGCGCGCCTGTGACGCGCTGACCCGGTATCCGCGCGTTGGAGGGCCGGACTGGCATCGACGCGCGGCCCCGCGGGCTGACACGCGGCGACCAGGTATGTTGTGCGCGTTCCAAGGTTCGTCGTCGAAGACACCAACTCAGCAGCGCACGGCCCGATAGGCGCTTTGGCATCGCGCTCGTGGGCCGCGACAGCACCGCCGCGATGTCAGCGTCCCAGGGATCACCAGGGGACGCATTCCGGTTCCGCAACGTTCTTCTCAAGGCGCAGCGCGCGCATGTCCGCGCCAGCTCAATCGTCGACATGGCTGGGCGGCTGGGAGAACGCCTATGCCCACGACGATCAGACGCGTTGAACTCGCGCAAGCCGCTCTCGACGCTTACCTCCACGTCGAAGGCGCTGACCGGCGCTGGACCGGTGGTGTGCCCGCCTGCGAGATCGTAGACTTGATCACCGACCTGCTGCTTCTTCCGAGAACCAGAGGGTATGATCCCTGCTCAGTCCTCAGCAAGGCGCGGCATTACGTGGAAGCTGAGACTGGCGTGCGCTGCTGAATGCGCTCCGCTGCCTCCGGCCGCTCAGCGGACTGAAGGTGTCGGCTGTTCTCCGACGGGGCAGACCTGATTACTGCCTAGCCCTTATCACGCGAGACTCTGAGCCAAGCGGCGTCACCTGCGTTGCTATCCGTCGCTTCAAATCTCGGATAAACTCGGTCCAGACGCCAAGATCTGAGACGCAGGATGGGTAGCAATACCAGCTCGCCTGTGTGGAGACCCGGCCAGGGAGAGATGGCCGAGTGCATTCGTGCTCATGACTGGGCGGCAACACCGCTCGGATCGATCGAGCACTGGTCGCCGCGCCTCAAGCTCGCTGTCGAGATGGTGCTGGCCAACCCGCTGGTGGCCAGTCTTGTCTGCGGGCCCGATCACATCCTGATCTACAACGATGCCGCCGCCGCGCTCTACGGTGCGCACCATCCCGCAGCTCTCGGCCAGCCTCTGCCAAAAGCCTTTCCGGCCGGTTGGGTTACGGTTGAAACCCTCTACCGGCGGGCGTTCGCGGGCGAGGTCGTGCAAGTCCACGGTCAGCCGCTCGACACGCGCGGCGACGGCAATCCGCAAGCCGACGCGTTCGACGCCATTCTCACGCCCGTGCGCGAGGAGGCGGGACATGTGGCTTACGTCCACATGGTGGGCACCGAGATCGGCAGGCGCACGCGCGCCGAGACGGCTCTGCGTGCGAGTGACGAGCAACTCGCCGCGATCTTCGGCAACGCAGCTGTCGGGTTGTCGGAACTCGCGCAGGATGGCCGCTTCCTGCGGGCCAACAATGAACTCTGCCGAATCCTGGGGCGCACCCGTGACGAGGTTCTGCGCCTGACGGTCATGGATGTCACGTACCCGGACGATGTCCCACCGAGCCTGAAGGCCGTCTCCGAGGCACTCCGGACCGATCAGCCCGCTTCCCTCGACAAGCGCTACATGCGCCCGGACAGCACGTTCGTGTGGGCCAACAGCCGCGTACAGCCGCTGCACCATGGACCAGATCAGCCGAGCACGCTGTTGGCGGTCACAGCCGACCTCACAGACCGGCACGGCGCCGAAGAGCGTCTCCGGGAAAGCGAAGAGCGGTTCCGGGCCCTGGCGAGCCTTGTGCCCGTCATCCTGTGGCGCTCGGACGCAAGCGGCACGAACTTCTCGGAGAACCGGTCCTTCCTCGACTACACCGGCCAGCTGACAGGTGAGGTGGACGATTTCGGTTGGCTTGAGCCGATTCACGCCCACGACCGAAAGGCCGCCCGTGAACTCTTCCGAAGCGGGATCGAGAGCCGGCAGCCGATCAGCATGCAGCTCCGCCTGCACGGCCGAGACGGGCAGTACCGCTGGTTTCTGGCGCGACAGGTGCCGATCTTCGACGCGCAGGGCCAGGTGACGGAATGGTTTGGCGCGGCCATGGACATTCACGAGCTGCGCGAGTTGCAGGAGCGTCAGGCCGTGATGGTCGGTGAGCTGCAGCACCGCACCCGCAACCTGATCACGGTGGTGCGCGCCATCGCGCAGAAGACCATGGCGCAGACCGGCCCGACGGAGACGTTTTGCGAGCAGTTCAACGACCGGCTCTCAGCCCTGGCCCGCGTGCAGGGGCTGCTCTCGCGCTCGGACCAGGAGCCCATCACGCTCAGGGGGCTGATCCGCACGGAACTCGACGCCTTCGGGGTGTCTGCGATGCAGAACCGCGTGGCGCTGGAGGGGCCACGCGTGGTTCTGCGCAAGGCCAGCGTGCAGACACTGGCTCTGGCCCTGCATGAACTGGCCACCAACGCGCATAAATACGGGGCTCTGGCCAGCGCGCAGGGCGAGCTATGGGTCAGTTGGGACACCTATACCGCCAAGGCCGGGGAGCAGCGGCTCTCCTTGCTGTGGCTCGAGGAGGGGATCCGGAAGCCTGAGGGGCAGAGCGCGGTCCAGCGCGGCTACGGGCGCGAGCTGATCGAGAAGGCGCTGCCCTACGCGCTCAAGGCGCACACGAGCTACGAACTGGGTGAGGACGAGCTACGCTGCTCGATCGACCTGCCGCTTGCTGACACGCACGAGCGGACTGTCCGCTGAGGCGCGCTTCAACCGGCAAATGCGGCTACCGGACAGCATCTGACCTGAACGGCTGTCCAGTCCCCCGATCAGCCCCAAGGCGCCCTCAGGCCCGGATGAGAGCGCGGAAGTCGACCTAACGGTGGACGAACGCCAAGGCCGGGAGAAGCAGGCAGGTCTGCAACCCACCACCATCAATCCTCGACCTTCGTCTCGGGCCGGTCACCGCCCCGGGCGGTCTCGTCGTGCCACCGGTACTTCTCATCTTCGTAGCTGATCACGGTGTCATCGTCCGGTGCACGCTGCTCCGCTGCCGCACGTTCCGCGGCCGCATGCGCATCCTTCCGAGTTGGGAACGTCTCGGAGAACACATCGCCGACTTTATACGCCCAACCTCCATCGTGCTCGACCACTTGGTACGTGACGCTTGCCATGGCGGAACCTCGCGCTTGCACGAGGCAACGCGGCACTCCGCTCTTCAGTTCTAGCGGGATGCAACCGCAAGCGGACGCGGGCCGCTCGTCCAAGCGCCTGTCTGAACCGGTCTATAGACAGGCGCTTTGGGAAAGCTGCCGGAGGTCAGGTGCGTTGCCCCGCGGCCGGATTGGCCGGTCCCGGGTCGCGCGCTAGGTTCGAGGACCGCGCCCCTTTGGCAGCCGTGGAGCGCACGACATGGGTATGGCCAACCTCCCGCCACTTTCCTTCGAGGCGCTTCCACACGGGATCCGCGCGCGCTTCGTCGACGGCGTGAACGGGCTGCGCATGCACGTGCTGGAGGCCGGCCACGGTGAGCCCGGCCGCCCCCTTATCTTTCTGGTGCATGGCTTCCCAGAGATCGCCTTTTCCTGGCGCAAGATCATGCCGGCCCTGGCTGCGGCCGGCTACCACGTCGTAGCCCCCGACCTGCGCGGCTATGGCCGCACGTCGAACGGCTCGGTCGGCTACGACGATGACCTCGCGCCCTACCGCCTCCACAATCACCTTCTCGATCTGCTGTGTCTGGCGAGCGCGCTTGGCCGGCACCGAGCCGCCGCCATCATCGGGCATGATTTTGGGTCCTGGATCGCCGGCTACTGCGCGCTGGCCCGCCCCGATGTGTTCGGAGCAGTCGTGCTGATGAGCGCCCCGTTTGCCGGTGCCCCCACGTTCGACGCGCTGGGGCGAAGTCTGCATGCCCCCGCCGACGACCCGATCCACGCCGCGCTCGCGGCCCTGCCGCGCCCGCGCGAGCACTACCACCTCTACTATGCGTCACGATCGGCCGCGCCCGACATGGACGGCAGCCCGCAGGGCCTGACGGCCTTCCTGCGCGCCTATTTCCACCACAAGAGTGCGGACTGGCCGGACAACCGCCCGCACGCGCTCGCGCGTTGGACCGCCGAGACGCTGGCGGAGCTGCCGACCTACTACATCATGGATCTCGGCCGGAGCATGCCGGCGACGGTCGCCCCCGAGATGCCCGCCGACGCGGGTGGCAACTGCGCGTGGCTGACCGATCGGGAACTTGCAGTCTACGTCGACGAGTACGCGCGGACCGGTTTCCAGGGGGCGCTCCAGGGCTACCGCTGCCGAATGGATGGGAGCCTTGCCCGCGACCTCGCGCGGTTCGCCGGTCAGCGGATCGAGGTCCCCGCGCTGTTCGTGGCCGGGCGGAGTGACTGGGGTCCGTTCCAAGCCCCCGGCGCGCTGGAGCGCATGCAGGAGGAAGCGTGCGCGCGCATGCTCGGCTGCCACTTCGTCGAGGGGGCCGGCCACTGGGTGCAGCAGGAGCAACCCGAGGCCGTGATCGAGTTGGTCCTCGACGCCCTTGCGCACGCCGCGGCGTGATCCACCGCTCCGCGGTGCCCTACGTCCGCCCCTTGGCCTGAGACGTCATCGCGAAGGATCACGAAGGCCGGAGGCGGCCGGTGCGCGCCGGTTCCGGAAGCCGCCGGCGCACCGCGATGTGAGGTGCTGAAGACCGGATGCTACCGACCGTAGAATTTCGGATCGAGCGCGGCGAGCGCAAGAAGCGGTGGCGGGAGGGCGACACCGTGCATCCGCATTGTCCGCGCGGCGGAACGGCATCCGAGCTGGTCGTCGGCTGCGGCCGCGGCCTCGACCGCCGCGATGGTGGCGGCGTCCGGGTGAGGTGCCGATGCCGGCTTGGTGGCAGCCGGCGCATCCTTCGCCTGGTTCGCCGGCCCGCGCTGAGCATCGGTGCCCGCCTGATTTGGCGAACCTCCCGGGGTCGGGCCACTCAGCCCGGACTTCTGCTGGACGTCGCCGCCCGCGGAAGAGGCCGCACCCTGGCTTGCCCCCGAGGGATTTGAAACAGCGGTCGCCTGTTGCGGAGGCGTCGCGGCGGCCTCCTTCGCCGGCTCCGGCTGCTTCACGAAAGCCAGAAGCTCCTGGCAGAGATTGGCTGGACGCCCGGATGGGGCGGCTGTGCCGCTCTCCTGCGCGAGCGCGTTGTCCGCTACGAGCAGGGCCCCTGCCAAGCCGATTGCCTGGGCGAAAGTGCTCAGTCGCCGCTTCATCGGATGCGCTCCTCCTGAAAGCTTGGTCTCGTCGCAGCTGGCGCTCGAATGCCGGGTCTCAGGAGCGCTTCGGCTGCGAGGCGGCGCCCTCGGCTTTCCCATGCGGCTCGCCGGCGAACTCATCGGGGGACGGGTCGCCGTTCCAACGCGGGCCGACCAGGTTGGTGCCCGGCTCGGAGACCCGCGCACCCGAGGTGGCGAATGCCTGGTAGGCGAACTTCTGATTGCTCGTGAGCGCCAGCATGGCCGCAACGCCCAGGAGAACGGCGGCAAGGACGGCGGCGATGAAAGCTTTCATGTCAGCTTGTCCTGATATGAGCCCGGCCCATCACTCGGCCGGTGCCGGGCGGGATCCGAGCTGCGGGCCGCTCGCGGTGCGGGCCTGCTCCTGCTCTACCCAGAGGTCGTGGTGCGCGCGCGCCCAGGCCAGATCGACCTGACCGCTGCCCATCGCGTCGTAGGCGCCCTTCATCCCGAGCGTGCCGATGTAGATGTGGGCCAGGATACCGGCGATGAAGACGATGCCGATCAGGGAATGGATCACCTGCATGATCTGCATCCCGTTGACGTCGAAGAGCGCGAACGGGAAGAGCATCATCAGGCCGGTGGCGCCCATGGCGGCGCCGAAGCCGGCCACCATCCAGAACACGCCCTTCTGGCCCGCGTTGAAGCGGCCGGCATGCGGGTGCTTGCTGCCGATAAAGCCGCCCCCAGCTTTGAGCCACTCCCAGTCGATCCGGTTCGGGATGTTGTCCCGGATCCAGACGACGATCATGAAGGCGACGCCCAGCATGAAGGGCCAGGCGAGATAGACGTGGCTGTACTTCGCGTACTGGGCCAGCGCGCCGAAGGCATCCGGCCCGATCAGCGGCATCAGCAGCCGTTTGCCGAAGATGTAGTTCAGGCCGGACAGGGACAGGATGATGAAGCACACGGCCGTCATCCAGTGCGTGAACCGCTCGAATGCGTTGAACCGGAGGATCTTCTTGCCGGATTCCTGGCTGTGATCCGTGATGATGCGGCCGCGCCAGAGGAAGAAGAGCGCCAGGGCCCCGAGCATGCCGAGGATCACGAGCGCCCCGATCCAGGGCAGCCACCCCTCGCGGAACATCTGGTACGCGCGGCCCTGCGGCTGGATCAGGTTGGCGGCCTTGCCGTCCGGGATGCTGATGCGCCCGCTGATCTTGGGGGCCTGCCGGAACAGAAGCTCCTCATTGATCGAATCCGCCGTGGGGTTCGCGCCCGTCGGGTTCTGCCCATCGGCCTGGATCGGGTTCTGCGCCTGCGCGGCCCCGTAGACACCCGGTGCCGTCCAGAGCGCCGTTGCCAGGACGAGAGTGCTGAGAAGCGTCCATGCCCGCCGCATCGGCGTTCCTTTCAGATCGGTCGAGCGGTCCGCGGATTCTGCCGCGGTCCCTGTTCCTGCGCGCCCCTCAGCAGAGGAGCAGCCCTACATCAGATCGTGATCGTCTCGCGGTAGGCCGTCTTCCAGCCCCAGGCCCCCGAGCCGTACCCGCGCTTGATCACCCGCTGCTTGTAGATCTCGGCGATCATCTCGCCGTCGCCCGCGAGCAGAGCCTTGGTCGAGCACATCTCGGCGCAGAGCGGCAGCTTGCCCTCCGCGAGCCGGTTCGAACCGTACTTCTCGTATTCGGCGGTCGAGAGATCGGGCTCGGGGCCACCCGAGCAGTAGGTGCACTTGTCCATCTTGCCCCGGGACCCGAAGTTCCCGACCCGCGGGTACTGCGGTGCGCCGAACGGGCAGGCGTAGAAGCAGTAGCCGCAGCCGATGCAGATGTCCTTGGAGTGCAGCACCACCGCGTCGGCGGTGGTGTAGAAGCAATTGACCGGGCACACGGCCGCGCAGGGCGCGTCGGTGCAGTGCATGCAGGCCATCGAGACCGAGCGCTCGCCGGGCTTGCCGTCGTTGAGCGTCACCACCCGCCGCCGGTTGATGCCCCACGGCACTTCGTGCTCGTTCTTGCAGGCGGTGACGCAGGCGTTGCACTCGATGCAACGATCCGCGTCGCAGAGAAACTTCATGCGCGCCATGATCAGGTCGCTCCTCTCAGGCCGCTCGGATCTGACACAGGGTGGCTTTCGTCTCCTGCATGCCGGTGACGGGATCGAAGCCGTAGGTCGTGACGGTGTTGACGCTCTCGCCGAGCACGACCGGGTCGGTGCCCCTCGGGTAGTAGTCGCGCATGTCCTTGCCCTGGTACCAGCCGGAGAAATGGAACGGCATGAACGCGACGCCCTTCCCGACGCGGTCGGTCACGAGGGCCTTCACCTTCGTCTTGGAGTTGTTCTCCGCGCCGGTGACCCAGACCCACTGACCATCCTTGATGCCGCGCTCGGCCGCGTCGCCGGTGTTGATCTCGGCGAACATGTCCTGCTGCAGCTCGGCGAGCCATGGGTTGGAGCGCGTCTCCTCGCCGCCGCCCTCGTACTCGGCGAGGCGGCCCGAGGTGAGGATGATCGGGAAGTCCCGGGCGACGTTGCGCTCGACCGCCGCCTTCTGCACCGAGAAGCCGATATTGGGCATGCGGAACTGACGCTCATCGGGCCGGGTCGGGTACTTGGCCACGAGATCCGGGCGCGGTGAGTAGATCGGCTCGCGGTGGACCGGCACCGGGTCGGGCAGGTTCCAGGCATTCGCGCGCGCCTTGCCGTTGCCGAAAGGCGAGACGCCGTGCTCGAGACAGACGCGCTGGATGCCGCCCGAGAGGTCGGTCGCCCAGCTCACCGTGTCGGGCTTGTCGCCGCCGATCTTCAGGATCGTCGCCAGCTCGTCCGCCGTGAGATCCTTGTCCCACCCGAGCTTCTTGAACACGCCGAGGGTGAATTCCGGATAGCCGTCGGTCAGGTCGGAGCCCTTCGAGAAGGAATCCTCGGCCAGCAGGGTCTCGCCGTTGCGTTCGGTGCCGAAGCGCGCGCGGAACGTGCCGCCGCCCTCCTTCACGTGCAGCGCCGTGTTGTAGAGGATGGCCGAGCCCGGATGGCGGATCTCCGGCTTGCCCCAGCAGGGCCAGGGCAGGCCGTAATAGTCTCCGCCGACCTCCGGATCGTCCTTCGGCGCCCGCAGGGTGACGAGGTCGAACTTTTGCTGGTTGCGCATATGCGCCTTCAGGCGCTCGGGCGACTGCCCGCAATAGCCCGTCGACCAGCCGCCGCGGTTGATCTCCCGCAGGATGTCCTCGGCCAGGGGGACGTTGTTCTCGACCTTGATGTTCTTGAACATCGGGTCGGCGAAGCCGAGCTTCTTCGAGAGCAGGTAGAGGAACTCGTAGTCGTTCTTGGACTCGAAGGCGGGCTTCACGATCTGCTCGCCCCATTGCAGGGACCGGTTCGAGGCCGTGCGGCAGCCGTCCATCTCCAGCGAGGTGCAGATCGGGAGCAGGTAGGTGTTGTCCTGCCGGGCATCGAGCGCCGCGAAGGTGGTCGGATGCGGGTCCGCGACGACCATCAGGTCGAGCTTGTTCAGGCCTTCGAGGGCCTCGGGCAGGCGCGTGACGGTGTTGCCGCCATGGCCCGAGATCATCATCGCCCGCGTGGGGCTGCGCTGATCGATCTGGTCGGGCGGAAGGTTCACGGAGTCGAACCAGCGGGTCGAGGTGATGCCCGGGGTCTCCATGTTCTCCTTGCGGGATCGCGCCTTGCGGCCGGCAGCCGCGGGAACCTCATCGAAGCGCGATTGCAGCCAGGCGTAGTCCACCTCCCAGACGCGGGCCCAGTGCCGCCAGCCGCCCTCGGCGAGGCCGTAGTAGAGCGGCAGGGTCGTCACATCGAGGCCGAGGTCGGTCGCGCCCTGCACGTTCGTGTGCCCGCGGAAGATGTTGGCGCCCGTGCCCGGCTTGCCGACATTGCCCGTGGCCAAGCACAGGATGCAGAGCGCGCGCACATTGGCGGTGCCGACCGTGTGCTGCGTGTTGCCCATGCACCAGATCATGGTGGCGGGCTTCTCCTTGGCGAACTTCTCCGCCACCCGGCGGAGCTGCTCGCCCGGCACGCCGGACACGCGCTCCACTTCCTCGGGCGTCCACTTGGCGACCTCCTTGCGGACGTCGTCCATCGCGTAGACGCGCTGGCGGATGAAGTCCTTGTCCTCCCAGCCATTCTGGAAGATGTGCCAGAGCATGCCCCACGCGACCGGGATGTCGGTCCCCGAGCGGATGCGCACATAGTCGGTGGCGTGCGCCGCCGTGCGGGTGAAACGGGGGTCGATGACGATCAGGTTGGCGCGGTTGATCTCCTTCCCGGACAGCACGTGCTGCATCGAGATCGGGTGCGCCTCGGCGGGATTGCCGCCCATGATGATCATGGTCTTGGCGTTGCGGATGTCGTTGTACGAGTTGGTCTGGGCGCCGTAGCCCCAGGTATTCGCCACGCCCGCCACGGTGGTCGAGTGGCAGATGCGCGCCTGGTGGTCGACGTTGTTGGTGCCCCAGAAGGCCCCGAATTTCCGCAGCAGGTACGCGGCCTCGTTCGTGTACTTGGCCGAGCCGAGCCAGTAGACGGAATCGGAACCCCACTTCTCGCGGATCTGCAGCAGCTTATCGCCGATCTCGTCGATCGCCTGATCCCAGGAGATCCGCTGCCACTGGCCGCCCACGAGCTTCATCGGATATTTCAGGCGGCGGTCCGACGAGACCAGCTCGCGGATGGCGGCCCCCTTGGCGCAGTGGGTGCCGCGGTTGATGGGACTTGCCCAGGACGGCTCCTGGCCGACCCACACGCCGTTCACGACTTCGGCGGTCACCGTGCAGCCGACCGAGCAATGCGTGCAGATGTTCTTCTTGATGACCGTCCCCGGCCCGACCGCCGACGAGCCGGCGGCCTCGACCTTGCGGACGGCGCCGAGCTGGATCGAGCCCGCGGCGGCGAGCGCCCCGGCCGTGAGCCCGGACTTGCGCAGGAACGCACGCCGGTCGAGCACGCCCGCCGCGAGACCGGCCGCGACCGCCTGATGCTTGCTGCGGCTGGCCTCGCCGCTCTTCCGCTTCGTCAGCATGGCAGCCTCACTTCGTCCCCGGCGCAGGATCGGGATTTTTCAGGAGCGTCTCGTAGCCGTTGGTCCGGTAGAACGCCTTTACGTGATCGCTCAGGCGGTACCGGCTGCGCGTCTCGTCCTGGCCCGGGTCGTAGGCCTGGGCCTCCGTCGCAGCCATCGGCGACGCGACCGCGGCGGCGGCCGCCACGGTGCTTCCGCCGAGCGCCCGAAAGAACTGGCGACGACCGAGCGTCTTCGGATCCTGCCGCATCATCCAACTCCCTCAGCGACACCCGCTTGATAGCAAACTCACGTCACGCCTTTCGGTCACGCTCGACCACCGGGCACCGCATCCCCGTCACGAATCCATCGCGAAGGCTTCCGCCTCCACCTCCATGAAGGTCCGTCCCAGGCTGCCCACCGCACGGTAGAAGCGCGCGTTCTTCGCCCGCTCAAGATCCCCGAAGAAGCGGTCCGCCCAGGGGACGAGGTGCCGGCCGAAGAAGCGTGCCTGTACATCGGGCCCGGCCTCGAACCGCCCGCCGGCGAGCCCCGCCATCACCTCCATGAGGAAGGCCAGGTGGTCCTCCGGCTCGCTCATGGCCTCGGCCCGCGAGAGGCCGAGGGCCGCGAGATCCTCTCGGACCAGCGCGAGCGGGCGCTCGTTGAGGAAGCCGGTGAGATAGTAGGAGGCGTAGGGAAGAAGCTCGCCCCTGCCCACGCCGATGAACAGCGCGAAGAACTCGCGCTCGACTCCCGCGCCCGTCGCCTCTGCCGCCGCGCGGCTCAGATCCGCGACGTGCTGGCCAAGGATCCCTTCACCGCCCGAAAGGCCGGCGAGCGTATCGAGCAGGTCCTGACTGGGTGGACGTCCGAGCAGGACGGCCAGGAGATCGTAGTGCCGCGCGCGGAGCCCGTCGACGTCGTCCACGCGGGCGCCGCCCAGCGCCTCCGATTCCACAGGTCCGAACGCCGACGCCACTGGAGTTTTCTACTCGCCCGAGATCGGACCGATCCCGCTCTCTGGAACGACAATAAGAAAGGCTCTTATCTCCCGCAATCCAAAACTCCTAGCCCGTATTGGGCATCGCGCCGCCGTGACGCCGCAGGCGGGGTCCCGGACGCGCCTCCATTCCGTCGGCTGCGGGCACGGAATCGCGCGCGGGCGTCGGATCAGGAAAGGCCGGAGCGGCTTGCTGGACCGTGGCCGCGGGGGCCGGGAGGGCCGGCGCGTGGTCCTGCGGATCGGGTCCGGGCGGAGCGGCATCGGCCACAAGGGGACATTCCGGCGTCCGACCGGACTCCGGCGAAGCTTCGGGCTGGCGATCGCGGGTCTCACCCGACGCCGGCATCGCTTTGGCGGCCCCGCCCAGCAGACGCCCGAGCATCGCCTGGACGTCGTCGCTGGGCAGAAGCGGACCGAGGCCGGGGACGCCACCCGGGCTGTTCCAGTCGTAAGCGTATTCCCGCGCCTCGCTGACGAAGTCGCGGATGGCGGGGTCGAGTGACCACATCCGGCGCAGGGCCGCGTTGCGCAGGGCCGCCGGAACGCCGGCCCGCAGGAACGGGGCGAGATCGGTCTCCGGGGTCAGGGCTTCGAGGGGCGGGAGATCCACCACCGGATCGTCCGCCGGCACCGGTTCCGGTGGCCGCGCCTCGGGTCCGGGCTGCGGCGCGATGAGATCCGCCTCGGCAGCCCCCGCGTCCGGCTCCGGGAGGGGCGCCGTGTCGGGGACGGCCGGCACGCCGCGTTCCGTCAGGGCGGCGGCGCGCACGGCGAGCTTGCGCCGCGTCCATCGCGAGAGGAAATTCTCACTCATTCGCGCCGCTCCCGGGCGCCGTGCGCCCGGCGGGCCAGCGCCTCGGGATCGGCGCGATCGCGCTTGCGCTTCTCGAACTTGCGCTCGACGTGGAAGGCCTCGAAGAAGGCCAGAAGCTTCGCCTGCACCTCCGGCGGCATCGGCACCGGCTCGACGATCTCGCCGACCCCTTCGGCCATGGATTCCCCCTCATACGGGTCGGCCGTGACGCTCGCGACCTCGTAGGTCTCGTCGCCGGTGTTGCGCAGGGCGACCCAGAGGGAGGGGCGACCGGAGACGAGATTGTCGCGGTAGTGCCCGGTCTCGCCCGGATGCAGCGCGACCTCGTACGAGCCGGCATAGAAGGTCGCCTCGTCCTCGGTCTCGGAGAGCTTCGTCCAGGGCGACGCGGCCGCCGCCGCCGGCAGGGCCCCGACCGGGAGCCGTGCATGGCTCGCCCAGGGACCGGAAAGGCGCCGCCGCGCGACGATGATGCCGACCTCGAAACGATGCTCGGGCGTCGTGGACATGTCAGGCGGCCTCCCGGCCTTCGGCGAGGGGCAATCCGACGACGAGATTGTGCGGCTTGAGCTGCACGCTTCGATCCGGCGCCGCCGCGAGCAGGAGATAGACCGGGCGCTCCCCCACTGTCGGCAGGACCTGCGCGGGGTCGCCGAAGGTCAGGCTGAACACGGCGAGCACCCGGTCGCGTGTTCCGGCATCGAGCGTGTCGCCGCGCCAGAGCGCGTTGCCGATGCGCGTCGCCTCCTGGTCGAGACCGACGAACCAGCGCCAGTCGGGGTCCTCCAGCCGGTCGAGGGGCGTCACGCGCACCGCGACGTTCAGCAGGTGGCCGACGAAGGTCTCGATCACCCGCGCCAATCCCGCGCGGCTGCGGGGATCGGAGCCGAGATTGAGCGCCATCGTGAAGGCGTCCGACCGGCTCCAGTACGTCCAGGCATTCTCGGCCGTCAGCACGTCCAGCTCGTTCGCCGCCTCCTTGCCCAGCATCGTCAGCAGGGGCGAGAGCGGCGCGCTTCCCTCGCGGGCGGCGATCACCTCGGCGTCGGCCAGGAGCACAGCGCCCTCGTGGAAGCTCACGCATTGGGGGCGGAAGAACAGCTCGGCCGCGCGCAGGACGAAGGGGTCGTCGCAGCCGTCGAGGGCGTTGCGCAGGATCAGGTGGACGAGTTGGTTCAGGAACAGGGACGGCACACCCTGAAGGTCGCCGCGCACGAGCGACAGATATCCGGCCTCGACGGAGCGGGCGGCGAGCAGCCGATCGCGGAAGGCGAGGATCACCGCCCAGTTCTCCCGAGCGTCGGCGTCGGCGATGGCGGCGATCTCGGCGGGCTCCACATGCCGCCGGGGCGCGTCCATGAGGGCAGCGTGGAGCGCGACCTCGGACGCGCAGGCGTCGTCCGGCGGCACGAGTTCGGGCCGCGCCAGATACGCGAGGATCAGTTCGTCCGTGACCGTGAGGCCGCCGCCGGCCGTGCGCTGCGTGAGGTGATGGCCGCTTGAGACCCAGAACTCGGTCATCCGGTCAGCCTCCCGCCGTCGTATCACGCAGAAGGCCGACGAGGTCGGCCTGTTCCTCCGGCTCGTCCGCGTCGGCCTCGACGAAGTGGAACGCGCGCCCGTGGGACCGGTCGCCGCCGGGCCGGTGGTGCAGCGTCCGGAAATCCTCCCGGATCGCACCGTCCGCCTCGACGCGGTGCATCGCCACGACGCTGCCGACCGGCAGATCGCAGAGGGACGCGGCGACGTCGAGTTCCTCGCGGGCGGCCGCACGGGCCGCCTCCCAGTCGGGAGCCCCGAAGCGCGCGCGGATGTGGCCGGCGAGGTGCTCCTCGGCCTGCGCGCGCTCCGCTTCGCTGGCCTCGCTCACCACCACCAGAGTGGAGAAGCCGAGCGAGCGGACGCCGACGAACCCCGAGCGGAAGGCCGTCAGGGCCTTGCCGGTCAGCCGCGACGGATCCCCGTCGAGGAACAGGAAGGTCCCGGTGACGGCCCATTCTCCGGGTTCGGCGGCCTGCGCGAAGACGAAGGTGTCGGAGGGATCGAGCCGCAGGGTTCGGGGAAGCTTCAGCGTCACAGAAGGACCCCGCCGGTCTTCGGATCGCGCCAGTCCGGCGCCTCCAGGCTCACGCGCAGCGGGAGGTGCTCGACCCGCCCGTCGGGCCAGGTCAGCTTCCCGTCGCCCTCAGGCTCGATCGCGGCCCGCACACCGGATTCCCGCGGCAGATGGGCGAGGTAGAGCGCCGCGACATGGCCGAAACCGTCCTCGCGCCAGATCTCGAAGGTCTTGGTCAGATGGCGCGCGAAGCTCTCGACCAGGGGCGCGCGCAGGTCCGTGCCGAAACCTTCCTCCTCCAGGGCGGTGGAATCCGGCGTGTGGCCCGGGTCGCCCGCCGCCAGCTTCGAGGCGAGCAGCATCCCCGAGAAGACCAGCCAGTCCGGCTCCTCGTCCTCGCGGCACGCTTCAGGCCAGCCGAGGCGCCCCCCTCCGAGGCGCGCGCCGTTGAACAGCAGCGTCCCGGGCCATTCGAACGTCACCGGGATCTCCGGCGGTCCGAAGACGCCGACGGCATTCGCCAGGGCGACCATGCCGGCGAAATGCGCGCGGCGCGCGGTGGCGAGCGGCTCGTCCGGGGCGAGCACCACGGCGAGGTCGATCAGGTCGTCGCGCCGGCTCAGGACGAGCGTCGCCGCCTCCGCCTCGCCCGATGCGGCGAGCCGGCAGGCTTCCGCGTGCGCGTCGGAATGCCGCTCCGCTGCGCGCTCGCTGAAGCCGGGGGGCAGGACCAGCCTCGACGGGCCGGCATCGACAAGGACGGTCATGGAGCGGCTTTGGCGAGGGGCCGATGAGAGTGCGGGACAGGGTTGCGACCTGCGCCCGCATGCCGGATCGTTGTTTCGAATGGTTCGAGTATAAGGGACCGGCCCCGTCGCGCGAAGGGGCTTTCCATTCGCAGTTGTATTCGGGTCCGATCTTGTCCGACCGCCTCGTACTCGCCTGCTCCTGCGAGCGGACGATGTCCCTCGATACCGCCGCCATGGGCCAGGCCTGCGGCGGCGAGCTTCGCACCGCCGACCAGCTCTGCGGCCGCGAACTCGACCGCTTCCGGGAGGCCCTGGCCACCGGGCGGCCCGTCACGGTGTCCTGCACGCTGCAGGCGCCGCTGTTCGACGAGGTGGCGGAGGAGGCAGGCGCGGAGGATCGGGTCGCCTATGCCAAGATCCGGGAGACCGCCGGCTGGTCGTCCGATGCCGCGGCGGCCGGACCGAAGATGGCCGCCCTGCTCGCCGCGGCGGCGGAGCCGCTTCCCGACGCCGCCACCGTCTCCCTGGAAAGCCGCGGCGTGGCCCTGATCTACGGGCGCGACGAGGTGGCCCTCGAGGCTGGCCGGCGGCTCGCCGAGCATCTGGACATCACCGTCCTGCTGACCCGCCCCCGCGAGATCCCGCCGCTGCACCGCAACGCCTTCCCGGTCCTGCAGGGCACGATCCGGACCGCGAAAGGGTACCTCGGAGCGTTCGAGCTCGGCATCGGACGATTACGCCCTCCCGGCCCCGTCCTCGCGCACGCACCTCGTTTTCGGCGCGCCGCGAAACGGCGCCGTGTCGACCTGCGATCTCGTCATCGACCTCTCGGCCGGCGCGCCGTTGTTTCCGGCACACGCGGTGCGGAGCGGTTATCTGCGCGCGGACCCGGGCGATCCGGCCGCCGTGGAGCGCGTGCTGGCGGACGCGTCCCATCTGGTCGGCACGTTCGACAAGCCGCGCTTCATCGACTTCCACGGCGACTTGTGCGCGCACAGCCGCTCCCGCATCACGGGCTGCACACGCTGCCTCGAAATCTGCCCGACCGGCGCGATCGCGCCCGCGGGCGACACCGTGCACATCGACCCTTACGTCTGCGCGGGATGCGGCTCTTGTGCCGCGGTCTGCCCGACAGGAGCCGCCGCCTACACGCTGCCGACCTCCGACGCGCTGATGCGCCGGCTGCGCAGCCTGATGCGCGCCTATCGGGCGGCGGGCGGACAGAACGGCCTCGTCCTGTTCCACGACGGCGACCACGGCGAACCCCTCGCCGATGCGCTCGGCCGCTATGGCGACGGCCTTCCCGCACATGTGCTGCCGGTGCAGGTCAACGAGGTGACGCAGATCGGACCCGAGGTGATCGCGGCCCTGTTTGCCTACGGCGCGGCCGGAATCCGGGTCCTGGTCCGGGCCCGTGCAAGCACGACCTCGAACCCCTGTACCGAACCCTGTCCCTCGGGGAGACGCTGGCGCAGGCGCTGGGCTACGGTGCGGAAGGCGGCGGGCGCGTGGTCGAAACCATCGAGACCGATGATCCGGATCTCCTGGGCGCCGCCCTCCGGCAGGCCACGCCGGGGCGGCAGGCCGCGGTGCCGGCCGGTCTGCTGTTCCTGGGGAACAAGCGTGAGGTGCTGCGCCACGCCTTCCGCGACATGCACAGCGCCGCACCGGCACCCGTGAGCCGGGTTCCGCTCGCGGCCGGCGCCCCCTTCGGCGGCCTCGATTTCCGGGTCGCGGACTGCACCCTGTGCCGGCCTGCGTCAGCGCCTGTCCGACCCACGCGCTCTCCGACAGCGCCGAGCAGCCGCTTCTCGGCTTCGAGGAGAGCCTCTGCGTGCAGTGCGGCCTCTGCGCCGCGACCTGTCCCGAGGACGTCATCGCCTTGCGTCCGCAGGTGGATTTCGAGGCCTGGGCGGCGCCCCGTCGGGTCGTCAAGGAGGAAGAGCCCTTCTGCTGCACGCAGTGCGCCAAGCCCTTCGGCACGCGCTCGACGATCGAGCGCATCGTCGAGCGGCTGCGCGAGCGGCACTGGATGTTCAGCGGGGCGGGCGGCGAGGCGCGCCTGCAAGCGCTGACGATGTGCGAGGATTGCCGGGTCGAAGTCGCGGTGAATCAGGGCTTCGATCCGCATTCGGCGCCGGAACGCGACAAGCCCCGTACGACCGAGGATTACCTGCGCGAGCGCGCGAGCGGCTGACGGGCGCCTCAGCGGGGCGCGGTGGCGCGTTCGAGGAATTCGATCAGGGCCGCACGGTCCGCTTCGCTGCCGATCGTCTGCTCGGGCATCTTCGTCCCGGGCGTGTAGCGGGCGGGACCGATCTCGAAGAGCCGCGAGACGGTCTCGGGTGTCCAGACGAGGTCCATCCGCTTCAGCGAATCCGAGTACCGGTAACCGGGCACGCTGGCGATCCGGCGGCCGAACAGGCCGGCCAGCGTGGGCCCGGCCCGCTCGCCCTCGTCGGACGTGAGGGTGTGGCAGGCGACGCACGCCCCGAACACCTCGGCGCCCCGGCCGCCCTGCCGGACAGCGAGGGGATCTGCCGGGCGCCGCATGATCAGCGCGCCGATCGGTTCGCCGCTCTTCGCGTCCCAGCGCCGGACGAGGCGGTCGCCGCCGCCCGTGACGAGCTCGGCCCCGTCCGGACGCCACGCGAGCGACCAGACCGGTAGGCCGGGTCCGACGAGGCGCAGCTGGACCTGGCCGGTCGCCCGGTTGACCACCGCGATGGTCCCGCCTGCCGTCGCAGCCGCCACCCTGGCTCCGTCCGGAGACAGGGCCAGGGCGATCACCGGGTTCGGGCCGAGCTCGGCAGCGGCCCGGACCGTGCCGTCGGTGCGGACGAAGCGGAGGATCGCATCGGCCCCGGCGACCGCGATCTCGCCGTCCGCAGCCACCGCGACGGCATTGAGGCCCGTGGGTGCGGTGGCAAGGACCTGGGATCCGCCCTCCGGGGGCCAGATCCGCACCGCCCCGTCGGCACCGGCCGTGACCGGCGCGCCGCCCGGCAGGAAGGCCACCGCGTTCACCGGCCCGCGGTGCGGATCGAGCGACCGGCTGTCCTCACCGGAGAGCGACCAGATCCGCGCCGTGCCATCCCACGAGCCGGAGGCGAGAGACAGGCCGTCCGGCGAGATCGCGAGCGCGACGATCGGGCCCGTATGGCCCTCGAGCACCCGTTCCGGCTCCGCGCGCCCGAGGCGCCAGAGGGCGATCCGCCCGTCCTCGGAGGCCGTGGCGAAACGGCCGTCCGGAAGCGCGGCGACCGCGTTCACCGCGCCGTCGTGGAAGCGCAGCACGCCGAGCGCGGCACCGGTCTCGATGCTCCACACGATGGCGGATTGGTCGAAGCCGCCCGAGATTGCGAGGCGGCCGTCGGCGGTCACGGCGAGCGCCCGGACCGGGCCGCCGTGGCCGCGCATCTGCGCGCGGGCCGGGGCGCCGCAGAGCAGCAGGAGAGCGATCACACCTAGGATCCGCGCGAAGCTGGTCATCGAGGCTCGGCTCTGGAGGGGCCGCCCACCATAGCGGAGCGCCGACCGGCCTGTCGCGGCGGTTCCGGCGGTCATCGATCGCCTTCCGGGCGCGGATACGGCGCGCGGCATTGCCGGGGCGGTGCACAGGTCGAATCCTGATCATCACTCCGGGATGACGCATCGCTCCGGCGATGATCCGAACCGCCTCCGCGTCTCTGTTGCCGCTCCGGGACGCGCTGCCCCTGCTGTGCGGCGCCGGCGCGCCCTTGACGCGCCGATCGGCGATCAGCGGGGTGGCGGACCGGACTGACGTCGACGCGCGATGTACCAGAGGGCAAGAACCACGACGGCCACAATCAGGCTCAGCCAGACCCAGTTGAAGTCGATCGCCGCGGCCGTGGCCGCGCCCGAGCTGGATTGCGCGGGGCCCGTCTCCGAGATCGGGGGTGCCGGGTGGGTTTGCTGTGCCAGCGCGCCCTGAAGGCTCGACGCCCAGATCAGGCCGGTGAGAACGGCGCTTCGCATGATTTTCTCCCGGGCGAGGCGTGGACGCTAGAGGCGGGACTTCCCGGAGCGGAACGCCGGCGCTGCTTCCAGTTGCGCCCGCGTCAGGCGGATTTCGGCGCGCCAGGGCTTCTCGCCGACGAGGACCGTCGCCGGCGTGCCGCTGGGTCGCTCGGCCCCCGCGGAGCCGGTCGCTTCGGTCACGCGCCCGCTATGCTGGTTCTGAACCGCACCGAGGGTATCGCGGGTGGTCCGCGCGCCCGGCATCGTGTCCGGCCCCACCCGCGCGGCCGCCTCGGCGCCGGGCGCGGTCTCGGGCGTGACGATCGAGCTCGGGCCGCTTGTCAGCGACACATCGCTGAAATTCCAGGCGATCTGGTCGAAGGGGAGCGCTACGGATTTCTCGCCCAATCCCAGGAATCCGCCGACCCCGATGATGACGGCCCGGACCTGACCACCTCCGTCGACCAACACGTCCTCGATCTTTCCAACCCCCACGTGGTCCATTCCAATCACCGGAACCCCGATCATCTGCGAGGCCGATATGGTTCCGGGCTCGGGGCCTTCGATGAACCGAGCCGCGGGGGCATCCGACTGCGCGGACGGCGATGCCGCCGCAGGCAGCGCGGCGGTGACGAGGAGGACACCCAGCATCCTGGCTTTGAGAAGGGCACCGCGCATCCCAGGCTCTCTGAACTCGTGCCAAAACAGACACGACGAGAACAATGGACTGTGCCCTTGGGTTCATCGACGGTGCGGCCGGCGGCCCGGCGATCGTGCCGACCGCGATCGAGGCCTTCGGAAGGCCTGCTGTGACGAACGCCCGATCAGGCATGTTCAGCTGACACCAGCGTCAAGAGCCGTGCATCAATATCGGACTTCGCGCGGCGAAGGGCCCGCAAGGCTGGAAGTCTGACGCACCGATGTCTAAGGGCTCGTGGCGTAGCGCTACAGGCGCCAAGATCCGCCTTCTGCGCTGCGGCGATGCCGTGTCCGGCCCCTATACCGCCAACCCGTCCGAGCGGGATGTGCCCAGAGCTGCCGAATGCTCGTCGGAGCGGTCAAGGGCGAGACTATCGGCAGCTCATCCCCATGCGGCGTCCTGCGGCGGCGATAGAGCCAGTCTCGCGGATAGCTTGTAGTGGGGCGGCTTTGCCCGGTCCGAGCAAGGGTCGGCTACCAATTCAACCCGGAGGAGGATTCCCGCTCTTTCAAACCTTGTACGCATTGAGTGGCGGCTACCACAATGTTCGGTGCCCCATCCGTCACCGGAAGCATGATTAAGGGCAGCCGGTCTAACCCGCGCTGTCATCGATCGATCGGGGCTCCTGCGGGATCATGGCGCTGCGTTCCGGCTGTCTGGCGGCCTTCCTGATCGGTTGAATGTAGCTTTGCAACACGGTCAGGCCGTCCTCGGTGATGGCCCATCGGCGCGTGCCATCTGCGGACTGATCGGGAAGAGGCGCGATCAGGCCACGGCGGGACAGAGCTTTACACTGGTAATCCTCAAGGCCGTACTGCCGAGGCCCCCGGGAGAGGAGCTTGAGTCGATAACGCGCGCTCACGGTGAGATGTAATGGTTCCACTGCCACGACGGCATTCCCTCTCCCGAACGCAACTCTTCGGATGCGCTTGTTGGTCAGGATGCCTCATTGCTCGCAGCTTTGTCGACCTTGATCAGCCACTTAACTCGCAAACACATGTTGCGAAATGCACTCGGAAACAGCGGTCGAGCCGAAGATCGCAGAACCGCAGCCCGTATGATCAGCCGCGCCCAGTATATCACGGATCTGCAGCCACCGTGTCACGATTTGAGGCGGAGCCCTGGAAATAATTCGATTTTCACCGTCGGTGTTGGTGTGCCGAATCCGACAAACAGGTCATTAAATACTTACAATCGATATTCTTACGAAGGTACCTTCGATTATCTGGAACACTTCTGGCTTGTCGCTCCATCGCAGTTAATCATCGACATCGTACGCAGCGGCGGCGTTGCTGTTCCGTTCCTCTTGCCCAATACTGCCACTACGTTATGGCTTGCGCAGGAGGGAAGGCTTCGGGCGGCATGGCATACTTTAACCTCAACCCGGCCGAGCATTGAGTCGAGCGGTTTGAGGACGGCGAGGCCCTATGCCGACGGGCCTCGATCGCAAGTAAATCGGCAACTTCCTTTAAGTGAACACTCTATGAAAGCGTGATGTCCCTAGAATGCATCGCATGGCAATCCGCCATCCGGATGTGCTTTCAAGGTCAAATCGCGGGTGTCGATTCTCGTCTGGGGGCTCGCTTCAGAGACAGGCGGAGTCGTCAACATCGTCAGCCAGAACACGCCCGTCGCGAGCCCGAGAGCGGCCAAAAACATACTTGCTCGTCGCATCGATCGCCTCCGTCAGACTCCATGCTCCGTCTGATTTATTGATTTCATGATCGATCAGTGGTGTCGATCGGGCTCATATCAGCATGGAATGCAGAGGCGCGCAATATAGAGATCTATTTCTGAACCCGGATAAATTATTCCTATAGAACCGTGGTCGATGGACTTTACGCGCCTGCGTCTGCATAGGAGCGAAGCGTTGATTGCCTTCCTAAGCATCAGCAATCTGAGACCGCCTGAATGCTAGCGCTTCCGCAACGATATCGCTTCAGCAAAGCACTGGGAGGGCAACGTCGTACGGCCGCCAGAGCGGCGAACGACCGCTTCTAAAGCCGAGCCTCTCCAGCGCAGTGCGGCTGAAGTCGCGCCGCCAGAGCGTTGAAAGGGCATCCGGGTCGGAGCAATTCAGATCTTCAGCGCTGCGGAGGACTATCCTCCGCCACAGGTTCACGCACGTCACACGACGCAGGGCTGAGTCGCACGGTTTCGCGTGAGCCAATTCCGCGGCTCTGCGGGGCTTGTCGCAAACGCAGACGGCCCTTCGTTCACAGGTCGTTGGTCATACCCGCTCACGCAGATCCTGGCTTTAGGGTCGACCCCTGATGTGCTCCTCACAGGGAGCCCGCGATGAAGCAGTCCAAAAGCCCTGCGTGAACCCAAACCGTCCGACTCAGCTCATTCCGAAAACGCTCTCGCGTCTGAACGACGGTCCAGACCGGCCTGATCCAGGGACGTGGCGGCCTCCCTCCGAAGAGAAGCCGCCGCGCTCACACGGCTCTGCGCGCGGCCCCGCGTCCGGAGAGCCCGCGGCGCTGTGGCCGAGGCGTGGGCGGACGGTCCGCCGCGGCGAGGTCGTCCAGGATCGGGCAGTCCGGCCGTTCGTCGCCGCAGCAGGCGCCCGCCAGATGCTCCAGCGTCCGCGCCATGCCCTCCAGCTCGGTGATGCGGCGGCGCAGGTCCGCGATCTGCTCCTGCGCGATGGCCTTCACGCCGGCGCTCGGCCGGTCCCGGTCACGCCAGAGCGCCAGCAAGTCGGCGATCGCGTCGACGCTGAAACCGAGATCGCGGGCGCGGCGGATGAAGCGCAGCGTGTGCAGGTCGGCCTCGCCGTAATGGCGGTAGCCGGATTCGGACCGCGCGGCCGGCGGCAGCAGGCCGGTCGCCTCGTACCAGCGGATCATCTTGGCCGAGACGCCGGTGCGCCGTGCCGCCTCGCCGATCGTCAGGAGCGCCGCGCTCATACGGTCCTCGGGGTGAGCGCCGCCGCCTCGGCAGGGGTCGGCCGCCCGCCGGCCCGGCGCAGCCGCAGCGCGTTGCCGAGAACGAAGACGCTTGAGAACGCCATGGCGCCCGCGGCCAGGATCGGCGACAGGGCCGGGCCGCCGAACGGCACCAGCACGCCCGCCGCGACCGGGATCAGCGCGGCGTTGTAGGCGAAGGCCCAGAACAGGTTCTGGCGGATATTCGCCATGACCGCTCGCGAAAGCGCCAGCGCCTCCACGAGAGAATCCAGGCTCCCCGACATCAGCACCACGTCGGCGCTGTCCACGGCGATGTCGGTGCCGGTCCCGATGGCCAGCCCGACATCGGCCTCGGCGAGCGCCGGCGCGTCGTTGATGCCGTCGCCCACGAAGGCCACCGGCCCGTGCGCCGCCCGGAACCGCTGGACCGCCTCGACCTTCCCGCCGGGCAAAACCCCGGCGGCCACGTGGTCGATGCCGAGGCGTTCGGCGACACAAGCGGCGGCGCGGGGATCGTCGCCCGTCACCATCGCGACGGTGAGGCCGCGCGCTTTGAGCACCGCCACCGCCTCGCGGGCGCCGGTTTTCACGGGATCGGCCAGGGCCAGCACGGCGGCGTGGCGGCCGTCGAGGACCAGATGGACCGGGCTCCGTCCCGCCCCGGCCAGCCGTTCGGCGCGGTCGGCGAGGGCCGGATCCAGCACGACCCCGAGCCGGTCGAGATAGCGCGGCGCGCCGAGTGCGACGGCCCGGCCGGCCACGCGGCCGGAGATTCCGAATCCGTCCACCGCCTCGAAGCTGTCCGGTTCGGGCACCCGGAGGCCGCGCTCGCGGGCGGCCGCCACGACGGCACCGGCCAGCGGGTGTTCCGAGCGGGTCTCGAGGCCGGCCGCCAGGGCCAGAACCTCGTCCGCCGCGACGCCGTCGGCCGGTGCGAGATCCGTGACGCGGGGCTGCCCCTCCGTCAGGGTTCCGGTCTTGTCGAGGGCGACGACCCGCACGTCGCGCAGGCGCTGCAGCGCGGCGCCGTCGCGGAACAGGACGCCCCGCGAAGCCGCGCGCCCGGTCCCGACCATGATGGCGGTCGGCGTCGCCAGGCCCATGGCGCAGGGGCAGGCGATGATCAGCACCGCCACCGCGTTGACCAGCGCCGTCCCCAGCGCGGGCGCGGGCGCGAGCAGCAGCCAGGCCAGGAAGGTCGTCGCGGCGATCCCGATCACCGCCGGCACGAACCGCCCGGTCACCCGGTCGACCAGCGCCTGGATCGGCAGCTTGCCGCCCTGGGCCCGCTCGACCATGGCGGCGATCTGCGCGAGCACAGTGGCGCCCCCGACCGCGTCGACGCGCAGGTCGAGGCTGCCGCGGCCGTTGAGGGTGCCGCCGACCATCCGGTCGCCCGGCGCCTTGCGCACCGGCGCCGGTTCCCCGGTGATCATGCTCTCGTCGACATGGCTGGTGCCGGAGGCCACGACGCCGTCGGCGGCGACACGCTCGCCCGGGCGTACCCGGACCACGTCGCCGACGCGCAGATCGGCGAGCGGCACCTCGGCCTCCGCGCCGTCCCGGACGACCCGGGCGGTCTTCGGCGCGAGGTCCATCAGCCGGGCGATGGCCTGCCCGGTTCGCCCCTTGGCGCGCGCCTCCAGGGTCCGGCCGAGCAGGATCAGCGTGACGATCAGCACGCTGGCCTCGAAGTAGAGATGAGCCGCGCCCGCCGGCAGCAGGCCGGGCGCCAGCGTCGAGACCAGCGAGTAGAGGTAGGCGGCCCCAGCCCCGAGGGCGACGAGGGCGTTCATGTCCGGGCGGCCGCGCAGCAGCCCCGGAATCCCCTTGAGGAAGAACCGCCGACCGGGCCCGGCGAGGATCACGGTGGCCAGGACAGCCTGGATCAGGGCCGTCACCACGCCGCCATGCAGGCCCGGCAGGACGTGGCCGCCCATGTCGAGGATCACCACGGGTGCGGAGAGGAGCGCCGCGGCGATCAGGTCGCGGCGCAGGGCCCGGCCCTCGGCGTCCTGCCGGGCCGCCGGGTCGACCGGCTGCGCCCCATCGACGGATCGCGCCGCGTAGCCCGCCGCCTCCACGGCCGCCACCAGATCGGCCATCGCCACGACGCCCTCGGGATGGCGGACCACGGCGCGCCCGGCGGCAGGTTGACGCTGGCGCCGGTCACGCCCGGCACGGCTGCGAGCGCCCGCTCGACGCGGTCGACACAGCTCGCGCAGGACAGGCCCTCCAGCGCCAGCAGGCTCTGCGTCTCGGGAACGGGGTAGCCGGCATCCGCCAGCGCCGCCGCGGCGTCGGATGGCCGTGCGCCGCCCCCCAGGACGAGGCTGGCGCGGTTGGTGGCAAGGTTCACCGCCACGTCGCGGGCGCCGGGCAATGCCGCGAGGACGCGCTCGACGCGGCCGACGCAGGAGGCGCAGGACATGCCCTCGACGGGGAGGGTCAGGGCGACGGGGTCCGACATGGCGGCGGTTCCGTTCGAAGCTTCCAGGCCCAGTGAGATGGGGGTTCCCATCATGGGAAGGTCAAGAGGCGGGACTGACGCCAGAGCGATGCCCGGCAACGCGCAGGGATTTCCCAAGGCAATGGTTGTGAAATCGGCCATGTCCGGCCAGAGTCCGCCAGCAACCTTGCGGACAACAGGGATGACCGAGCCGCTCACGATCTATGGCGACCCAGGATCCGGGAACTGCCTCAAGGTCAAATGGGTCGCGGCCCATCTCGGCATTCCCGCGACGTGGCGCGATGTGGACGTGCCGGGCGGCGGGACGCGCACGCCCGAGTTCCTGGCGCTGAACCCGGCCGGGCGCGTGCCGGTCGTGGTCCTGCCTGACGGCGCGGTTCTGTCGGAATCGAACGCGATCATCGTCTACCTGGCGGAGGGCTCCCCGCTCATCCCAGAGGCACCGCTCGACCGCGCCCGCATGCTGCAATGGATGTTCTGGGAGCAGTACAGTCACGAGCCCTACATCGCGGTCCGGCGCTACCAGCTCCACTACCTCAGGCGCGCGCCCGAGGATCTGGATCCGAAGCTCGCCGAACGCGGCGCGGACGCGCTGCGGCTGATGGATGGGACGCTCGCGCACTCCGCCTTCATGGCAGGGGACGCCCTGACGCTCGCCGACGTGGCGCTGGTCGCCTACACCCGCATGGCGCATGAGGGCGGCTTCGATCTCGGACCGTATCCGGCAGTCCGCGGCTGGATCGGGCGCGTCGAGGCGAAGCTCGGGATCGGCGCCTATGCCTGATCGGCCGCCGCCGGGAGCGGCGCGGCGGCGCCGTATTCCGGCAGGCTGACCCGCACGACCGTCCCCTGCCCCACGGCGCTCTCGATGGCGAGGCGGCCGCGATGGCGGTTGAGGCTGTGCTTGACAATGGCGAGCCCGAGCCCGGTGCCACCCCGCGCCCGGCTCGACGCGACATCGACGCGGTAGAAGCGCTCGGTCAGGCGCGGAATGTGCTCGGGCGGGATGCCCGGCCCGTCATCGGAGACCGACAGGATGATGCGGCGGCCGAGCCGGGCATCCTCCTCCCGGGCCAGCCCGACGCTGACCTGGCCACCGCCGTATTTCACCGCGTTCTCGATCAGGTTCTCGATCACCCGGGCGAGCTCGTCGGCATCACCGGGCACTGGATAAGGGCCGGCCCCGTCCTCGAACCGGATCGACGCGCCGCGGGCCTCGGCGGGCGGCCCCTGGGCGTCGACCATCTGCCGCGCGAGGGCTCCGAGATCGACCACGGCGGTCGGTGCCACGTGCTCGCGCAGCTCGATCCGCGACAGCGAGAGCAGGTCGCCGATCAGCCGCGTCATGCGCAGTGCCTGAACGCGCATGATCTCCAGGAAACGCGCGCGCGCCTGCGCATCGTCGCGAGCCGGCCCCTGCAGGGTCTCGATGAAGCCGATCAGGGTCGCGAGCGGCGTACGCAGCTCGTGGCTGGCGTTGGCGACGAAATCGACCCGCATCGCCTCCAGGCGCCGGGCCGAGGTCAGGTCGCGCAGGAACAGCACGGCGCTGACGCCGGACCCGTCGGGCATCGGCAGGGCGCCGATCTGGACCTCGAAGGTCCGCTCCAGGGGAATCCGGGTCGAGAAGGCGATCCGGCGGGGCATGCCGGAACTCAGCACCGCCTCCACGCCGTCGAGGACCTCCGGGTCGCGCAGGGCGAAGGACAGCGGCCGGGCCTGGTGCAGAGCCGGCAGGAGCGCCCGGGCGGCGGGGTTGGCCTCCACCACCAGGGTCCGCCGGTCCACCAGGATCACCGGGTCCGGCACGTGGGCGAGCAGCGCCTCGGCGACCGCGCTGCGCGGCGCGGCCGCGGCCGGCCGCGGCGGCGACAGCGCCCGGTCGCGGCCGGCCAGCCAGCCGCCGAGGCAGACCGCGCCGAGGCCCGCGAGGATCAGCGGCAGGTCGAGGCGCCCGGCCAGGGCGGCCGCGAGCCCGAACAGACCGGCCGCGATCGCGGCGCCCGTCCAGGCCGGGGAACCGCGCAGGCGTTCCGGAAGCGGGCGGTCGGGCATGGCGGGCCGGCCGATCCGATCAGCGGGGGCCGGACTCGTCGTGCCACGCCCGGCCGGACGGGCCGGCGGTGCCCTCCGGCGGCCCGGGATCCCGCGCGCCGCCCGCGCGCTTGACGATCTCGTACAGGCCGAGCATCGCCAGGGCGGTCACGAACGGAACCACGTAGTAGCAGCCCCGGAATAGGAGCAGCGAGGTCAGCACCTCGTTGCGCGGCAGGCTCGACAGGGCGAGCAGGATCGTCGCCTCGAACACACCGATGCCGCCCGGCGCGTTCGACGCGATGCCCAGCATGGCGGCGAGCACGTAGATCGCCAAGAAGGTGGTGAAGGCCAGCGTCGTCTCCTGCGGCAGCAGGACGTAGAGCACGGCCGCCGCCGCGCAGACGTCGCCGATTCCGACGATCATCTGGCCGATGGAGACCGAGGCGCCGGGCAGCTCCAGGCGCCAGTGCTTGACCGTGATGCTGCGCTTCTTGGCCGAGACCCAGGCGAGGTAGCCGAGCACCAGGGCGAGCGCCGCGAGGCCCACGCTCTGGTTGATCCGGATCGACGTGAAGGCGAGCCCGGCGAGCTGGCCCGCCTCGATGATCAGGCTCAGGCCCAGCACCACACCCATGCCGAGCCAGAAGGTGAATCCGGCGATCACCGTGAGCGCCGCGATCTTGGCGGTGGACAGGCCCTGCCGGGCGTAGATCCAGTAGCGGATGGTGCCGGCGGTCAGCAGGGGAAAGCCGAGGGTGAAGCTCACCGCGTAGCTCGTGAACGAGGCGAGCGCGGTGATCCGGTACGGCACCTTGATCCGGAGCTGGCGCAGGGCCAGCGCGTCGTAGCCGGTGAGGAACAGGTAGCTGATGCCGACGAACAGGAAGGCCAGGCCGAGTTGCTCGAACGTCGCCGCCTTGATGGCCGCGTGGACCTCGGCCCAGCTCACGCTCTGGACGAGCTTCCACAGCACGCCGAGGGAGACCGCGAACAGCACGATGCTGGCGGCCGTGCCGATCCAGGCATAGCGGCTGCGCCGGCTTTTCCGCGGTACGGCCGCGGGGTCGTGCTGGACCGGCTCGGCCTTCTCGGCCGCGCTCCGGTGCTGTCCCTGAAAATTCATGCCGTTCGGCGTCCGCCCTTCCGGCTGCGCGGCCCGGCCGCAGGGCATCAGCCCGTGCCGGAGTCTCCCGGACCGCGGCCCGTTGCCCCGCATGTAGGCCGAACGGGCGCGCAAGGCCAGGGAAGGCGCCGCCCGGACCGACGTTCTATCCTCAACGAGCCGTCCGACCGAGGATTGCGGCGGCCTCGGCGAGGCCTTTCCGGATCCGGGCCGGGACGTCCGGCGAGGTGCAGACATAGGTCGGGCTCGGATGCGGCACCCGGATCACCGGCAGGCCCGGCCGGATCGCCGCGACAGCCGGCGCCGCCTCGCCGGCGAAGCGGCCGGCCAGCACCGCGACGGCTAGGCGCGGCAGCAGGTCGAGGAGCGGGGCCAGATACGGCGCGGCGGCCGCGACCTCGGCCCGGCGGGGGGCGCGGTTGAGGGCGCCCGCTTCGTGAATCAGCCAGGGCACGACATTCCAGATCAGCGTGTCGGCCCGGGCGATGCTGGCCTCGGCGAGGAAGCGGAACAGGTTGGCGGCGGTGCCGTTCGCGCTGTCGCGGGTGACGAAGCCGGTGCGCAGCACGGCCGGGCCGGGCGTCTCGAGGAGGAGGAGCATCCGCGCCCCGACGCCGCCGTCCAGGGGGTCCGGCACGGGGACCGGCGCCCCGCGTTCCGCCGCGATCCGGTCCGCGAGCGCCCGGATCGGCGCGATGTGCGGCGCCCCGATCAGGGCGCGGCGCGCCGCGAGGGCATCGGGATCGGCCAGCGCCTTCGGCGCCTGCGGCTCAGCCTTCATCGAGACCCGGGATCGCCGCGCCGAGCCGGCCCGAGAGGCGGAAGCGCTCGATCCCCGCCTCGCGGGCCAGGCGCGCGTTCAGTCCGGCCTCGCCGCCGAACTGGAAGCCGATCTGGCTGGCATAGGCTGCGCAGGCCGCGCGCTTCCGGGCCTGCGCGTCCGGATCCAGGCGCATCTTCGCCTCGGCGAGGGTGGCGAACAGGCCGACGAGGGGCTCCTTCGGCGCGTCCTCCCGCACCGTATAGGGGAAGTCGCGCCACCACAGGATCGGCGCCGCGACGTCCAGGCTTCGGAGCGCCCGGACGACCTGCACGTGATCGACATGGCCGCCGATCGCCTGGGGCGCGAGGAGGAGATCGGGGCTCTCCGCGGCGATCAGGCCCGCGAGCGCGGGTGCGAGCTCGGCCGCGATGCCGTCGTCGGCGCGGGTGTCCGAAAAAAGCTCCGGCGCCGAGCCGTAGCCCCGGTGCGGCGCCTCCCGGAACGGCAGGTGCACGGGCGGCGCGATGCCGAGCGCGGCGGCGGCGCGAACATCCTCATCCCGGCGCAGAGCCATGTAGTCGACATCTGGCGCCAGACCCTTGTCGAGCTGGCAGGCCAGCGCGAAGCCTTGCGGGTCGGCGACGCTGCCGGTGAACAGGGTCGCCATCACCACGCGCCAACCGGCCTGCGCGAGGCTCGCCAGAAGGCCGCCGCAGGAGAAGGCCGCATCGCCGAGATGGGGCGAGAGGGCGAGCGCGGTGGGCATGGTTCAGGGTCTATCGGCTGGTGCGAGCTCCAACCCGTCACCGCACCCTAAGGCGCCGGAGCGCAGCGGAGGCCGCGGGTTGGATATCCAAGACTGAAGCGCCTTCAGAGCAGATGCGGCTCGGCGCGGAACCGGCAGGTCGGATCGTGGGGCAGGTCCGTCGCGAAGTCGGTGGCGGGCCGTTCGTCGCGCACCCGGGCGTAGACGTCCATGATCTGCCGCCCGACAGCATGCCAGGAATAGACCCGCCTGCACTCCTCCAGGCCGGCGGTCGCCAGGCGGCGGCGCAGGCCCGCATCCGTGATCACCCGGGTGAGCGCGGCGGCCTGCGCGGGCACGTCGCCGGGATCGACCAGCAGCCCATTCTCGCCGTCGCGCAGGCAGTCCGAGACGCCGACCGCGTGGCACGACACCGTGGCGAGCCCGGCCGCAAGCGCCTCCAGGATCGTGTTGGAAAACCCCTCCGCGTAGGTCGGCGAGACGAACACGTCGGCGCGCCGGTACAAGTCGGGCACGGAGCCGTATTCGGCGTAGCCCGTGAAGGCGATCTCGCGATCCGAGAAGGCCAGCTCCGCGGCGAGTGCCCGGGCCGGATCCACATCCGGTCCGATGCCCGAGATCGTTGCGGCGAAGGGCGTGCCCTGCTCGCGCAGGATCGCCAGGGCGTTGATGAAGTCGAGCACGCCTTTCCGGCGGTCGACCCGGCCATGGTAGAACAGCCGCACCGGCCCGGCATGAGGCGCGGGCAGCCCGTCGGGCGTCCCTTGCGCGAAGCGGTCGGTGTCCACCGCGCCGGGCACGATGGTGAAGCGGGCGGGATCCGATCCCAGCCGCTCGCAGACCTCGTCCACGAAGGAGGCGCCGCCGATCAGCAGCGCGTTGGCGTGGGCCAGGACCTCGCACATGGCGACGCGGTGCGTCTCGCAGCACGATCCGACCCAGTGACCGTCGCCGCCCTGGATCGAGACGACGCTCGGCACCCCGAGCTTGCGCGCCGCGAGCAGCACCGCCCAGCCGGTCGGGTAGCCGTACTGCGCGTGCAGGACGTCGAAGGGCTTTTCGGCATGCTCTCGGCCGATGGCGTCCACCATCGTGTCGATGTCGCGCTCGAAATCGCCGGAGGTCTGCTCGCCGAGCTGCTCCAGGCCGATCACCCGCACGCCCGGCACCGGCGGCGGCGGCCCGCCGCCGTAGACGCGGGTGCCGAAGGCGTCGCCCCGGTACTGCGAGATCATCGTCACGTCGTGGCCGGCATCGACCAGCTCGCGCAGCAGGTTCTGCGCGTAGACGCTCATGCCCGATATCGCCGGGAAGTAGCGACGGCTGAGGAAGAGGATTCTCATCGTTGCACGCGATGCGGAGTGCGGGCCGGTCGGAATCCCCTCCCCCTTGCGGGGAGGGGTAGAGGTGGGGGTGGTGCAGGAGGCACCCGATCGCTCAATTCTGCACCACCCCCACCTCCGGCTCCTCCCCGCAAGGGGGAGGAGAGGCGGGCCGCCATCCTCACGGCCATTGCCGCCGCGTCTCCTGCTCGCCCGCCAGCACCGGGCCAGGGCGCCGGCAGCCACGGAGGTAGTCCAGCGCCTGAGGGATCATCACGTCGGCCCGGTGGCTCTCGCGGGACAGCTCGACGCAGATCAGCTTGCCGAAGCCGACCTCTTCCAGCGCCTCCAACACGCCCGGCACGTCCATGTCGCCCTCGCCGAAGGGCAGGTGGATGTGACTGCCGCGCTTCATATCCTCGATCGCCACAGTGCCGATCCGGTCGGCGAATTCCCGCACGGCCGCCGCGGGCTCGCGCTCGCCCGTGACGAGGCAGTGGCCGGTGTCGAGGGCGAGCGCGAGCCCCGGCACGTCGAGGGCCGCATAATCGCCGAGCGTCTCGATCAGCATGCCGGGCTCCGGCTCCAGACACGGCACGACCCCGGATTCGGTGGCGAAGGTCGCGACCTCGTGCAGCCCCTCGACCAGCCAGCGCCGGGCCTCGCCATGATCGACGCCGGGCTTGGGCACGCCGGCCCAGAACGACACCGCCTCGGCGGAGAGCATGGCGCCGATCTCGACGGCCCGCTTGAGGAAGCCGACCCGGCGGGCGCGGCCCGCGGCGTCGGCCGTCACCAGCGTCGGCTCGTGCTTGGCGTTGGGATCGAGCAGGAAGCGGGCGCCGGTCTCGATGACGCAGGTCAGCTCCAGCTTCTCCAAGAGACTCGCCACCCGGCCGGCCTCGGCCGCCCAGGTCTCGGCGAACGGATCGAGGTGGTGGATGTCGAGCGTCAGGGCCACGCCATCGTAGCCCGCCGCCTTGATCAGATGGAGCGCGTCGCCGAGGCGGTGGTTGGCCGCGCCGTTGGTGTTGTAGGCGAACCGGAGCGTCACGCCGCCCTCCCCTGCCGTTGGGCGAGGCGGAACGGCGCATGGTGCGATTCCGGCTCGCGGTACAGCGGATAGTGCCGACCGACGATCGTCTCGGCCAGGGCCGTGTCGAACAGCGGCTGGCCGCCGAACCGCTCCAGGGCCTCCGGCGTGAGCCGCACCGGGCGCAGGGTCTCGCTCTCGGTGCCGAAGCGGATCAGCGGGTGATCGCGGTCGAGGAGCTTCTTCGTGTTGCGCTCGCCGATCCGGTAGTAGCTCATGGTCTCGACCTCGAGCCCCGGCACGATCGCCTTCACGACGCCGACCCCGCCGCCGGATGGGGTGCAGTCGACGTAGAGGACATCGAACCCGGCCTCCAGCAGCCGGTCACAGGCGATCTTCCCCCGGGCATGGCCGTCGGCGGCCGGGGTCGAGGGCAGCTCGGCGAACCGCTTGGTGCTGCGCTCGGAATAGACCGTGTCGGCCAGCACGCCGCGCAGGTCGGCCGCCGGCATCTCGATCCATTCGAGCATCGCCTGGAGAGCGCGGCTCTCCTCCAAGTCCAGGCTGGGGAGCGCCTTCTGGATGAACGCGTCGACGTAGCCGGGCGGCGTCACCGTGGCGGCCATGTCGAGGGGACCGTGCCCGAAGGTCTTGCGCACCCGCGCCGCCTGGAACTCCAGCAGCGCCTTGCGCAGGGCCCGCTCCCGGTCCGGATCGCAGGCCTCGCCGCAGGCCGAGAGCGCGATCGGTGCCGGGGTCCGCGCCGGATCCTCGTCGTAGCCGACGACGTAGAGGTTGGTCAGCCCGAACTGGTCGGTGGCGAATTTCGGCAGGGCGCGGATCCCGAGCTCCTTCAGCCGGGCCAGCATCGCGGCGTTCTCCGGGCCGATGCCGTCGAGGTCGAGCATCACGCCCTGGTCGAGGGCCCGGAACAGCAGGCCGTTGCCGTCCCGCTGCAGCAGTTCCAGCACGCCGTGGCCCAGGGCGAAGGGCACGTCGGGCCCTGCGCCGAGCCCGTTGGTGATCAGGTTGGTGAAGGGCTTGTAGCCCTCCGACAGCTCGAAATAGTCGGTGGCCGCGATGTCGAGCGGCATCAGCACGATCTCGCCCGTGGCGTGCCGCACGGACGGTGTCCATTCGAGGACCGTGTCGCGGCCGACCGGAGAGCCGGCCGGGAGGCAGAGGGTCAGCGGGTCGGCGACGGATTTGGTGCCGTAGACGCGCACGAGGTCGGCGTAGCTCGCCCGCTCCTTGGCCCGCGGCAGCACCGCGAGTGACGGCATCAAATTCTCGGCGATCTCCGCCACGGCGCCGATCAGCGCCTCGTCGTCGGTGGCGCCGTAGCCGATGCCCGACGGCATTGCGCCCACGAAGAACGGGTCGCCGAGGAACAGGGCCACGAACCAGACCGGGATGCCGGTGCGATCAAGCGGTGCCAGCGGGAAGCCGACGATGCGGCCTTCCGGCAGGACGTCGAGATAGGCCTTGACCGCGTCGGGCAGGGTCTCGGGCAGGCCCTCGATCGGCCGCTTGGCCCCGAAGCGGTAGGGTCGCGGCGCCTTGATCCGCTCGTGGCGGGCGCGGTCGTCCTGGTCGTGGAAGGCGTCTGCTTGGGTCAAGTCGTGTTCCCGTCTGCCGCGAGCCGTGCGCCATGCCCCTGCCCCCATCCACCCACCTCAGGATGAGGGCGCGGGTGAGGTGGATCGGGTCGCGGCTCGGTGTTGTGTCATCCTGTCCGGCGGTTGCTACCCCTGCCCGTAGGCGCGGGCGACGAGCCGCATCGTGTGAAGGTCTCGGGACGCCGAGTACGCCGCCCGCTCCTCGGGCCGGCGCAGGGCCGAGCCGAAGGCGCGCACCTGCTCGGTGAAGGGCGAGCTGTCGGCGTCGAAGGCGAGCGGTTCGGCGCGCCCGCTGGCGCCGTCTATGAAGGTCAGCGACCCGCCGGCCGTCTGGCCCATCGTGTTCTCGGCGACCAGCAGGCCCTTCGTGCCGACCACCTCCAGGCGGCGGCGGGGCAGCGCGTCCGGGCAATTGTAGGCGACGTGCAGGCTCGCCAGGGCACCGCCCGCGGTCCGCCCGATCAGCAGGGCGCCGTCGCCGACGGCGTAGTCCTGCACGCGGGACTGCGTGAGCGCCGCGAGATCCGTGATCGGCTCACCCACCAGGAAGTCCACGAGGTCGAGCCCGTGCGGGGCGAGGTCCATCAGGGCGCCGCCGCCGGCCTGGGCGGCGTCGATCCGCCAGTTGGGCTGCCCGGCCTCCGACCAGTCTCGGCCGAGCCAGCAGGCGTAGACGATCCGCACCGCCGTCACGGTGCCGAGCCGGCCGGCCTCGACCTGAGCGCGGATCGTCCGGTGGGCCGGGTGATGCCGCTGGTCGAAGGCCGTCCCGTAGAAGATGTTTTGCGACTCGACCGCGCGGACCATGGCCTCGGCGTCCCCGAGCGTCGCCGCCATGGGCTTCTCGCACAGGATCGCCTTGCCGGCGGCGGCCAGCGCCTCGACGGCGATGCGGTGGAGGTGGTTCGGCGTCGCCACGTAGACCGCCTCGACCTCGGGCTCGGCGATCAGGGCGGCAAGGTCGGCGTGACCGCGGGCGCCCGCCCGCTCGGCGGCCGCGCGGCTCTCCGGATTCGGATCGCTGACCGCCACCAGCCGGTGCCCGGCGGCGCGGATGCCCGGCTCCATGAAGTCGCGGGCGACCCAGCCGTAGCCGACGATGCCCCAGCCGACGGCGTCCATCACCACCGCTCCGGGAGGTCGACGAATTCGCGTACGCGCACGCGCTGCGTCTCCGACGCATCGAGGTTTTCGCCGAAGGTCAGCGTCTCGGGTCCCGGCGAGTGCAGCGGGTAGGTGGCGCGGGGGCCGTATTCCGCCTCGTAGCGCTCCGAGGGCCAGCGGATGACGTAACCGTCGCCTTCTGGCGCGTAGAGCGGGTTGAGCCGCAGCACGGTCCTCGGCTTCGGCAGGGTCAGGCCGTCGACAAGCGCGCGCGGCGCCGGGCGCATGCCGGGGCCGCACACCACCGAGAACGCCTCGCAGGTGCGCAGGGCCGCCGGCTCCTGCGGGCCCGGCGCCCGCGCCTCGACGAGCGCCCGGGTCAACTCCGCGTCGTCGTACACCAGGGCGTCGGGAAACAGCTCGGCGATCTCCTCGGCCGTCACCGCCCGTCCGGCCGAGAAGCCCGGGCAGTCGCGGTTGTGGATGTGGCTCAGCGCCAGCCAGCCGTCGTCGCCGGCATTCTGGCGGAGGCACTCGAGCAGCACCGCCTTGTCGCCGAGGAAGTAGAAGGCGTCGTTGCACACGACGAGGTCGACCGGAGCCCCGGCGATCGGCCAGTGGGCTGAGCCGGCGTCGAAGCAGACGAGCTGGGCCTTCTCGGCCACGACCCAGTGGCGCGCCACCCAGAGCTTGGCGAAGACCACGTCGGCCCCAGCGACCTTGCAGCCGCGCCGCTGCAGCTCCCGCAGGTAGTGGCCGATGCCGCAGGCGAATTCGAAGACGCAAACGGGCTCGTTCCAGTGCGCTTCCAGGAGAGACAGGCCAGCCAGGAAGGTCGGGTCGCTCCAGCGGTGCAGGAAGTAGTCGCCGACGCGGCCCCAGCCGAGGAGTTCGACCGCGTCGCGCAGGGTCGCGGTGCGGCGCTCCTTGATCAGGCGGATGATCCCGGCGGGATCGGCGGGCGGCCCGTTCCACCAATCGTCTTGATCGACCAGCAGGGCGGCCAGCGCCTCGTCGGGCTCGCCGGCATCGAGATGGGCGAGCACCCGCTCGACCAGGGCCGCGCGGTTGATCCGCAGGTACGGGATGCCGTCGATCACGGGCCAGCGCGCGCCGGTCTCCGCGTCGCGCAGGGCGTGCGGGCCGTCGGCCTTCAGCGGGTTGCCGGTGTCCGGCGATCTGAGTTCGAACGGGATCATGGTTCTCGGGGCCGCCCGGGCAGATGGGCGACCGGGTCCGGCGATCAAGGGATGCGCATGTCGGCGAGGACACGATCGTGGAAGCCCTTCACCGGGCCGGCATGGACCAGCTCCCACTCGCCGAGCACCATCCCCATCGTGGTCGAGGCCCCGCGGAGATGCTGGGCGATCTGCAGGACCCGGTCGATGCAGTCGGCCGCGTGGAAGGCGCGGCCCTCGGCGGTGGCGTCGTCGGGCAGGACCGCGCGGGCGCGCTCGACCTCGCCGCGCAGGGGTTCGCCGAGTTCATTGAGCGCCCAGGCGGTGGTGGTCGCCATGATCGGGCCCAGATGATCGCCGAGCAGCATCTCGCCAGTAAAGCCGGCATCCGGCATCGCGGCGTTGTGGAAGTGGTGGGCCATCGCGGCCAGGAACACGGTGCCGGGATCGGCCCGGTAGAACGGGCTGAGGCAGACGCCGTAGACCGCCACGATCAGGCAGTGCTCGGCGTGGTTCTCTGGCGGCTCCAGCAGGATCCGGGCGCGGCCGGGGCAGGTGACGCCCGCCCGCGGCTGCTGCGCCAGGGCGCCGACGAAGCCCGGCAGCGGCCCGGGCCGGCCGGCCGGACGCGGCGCGAGCCGCGCGCGCAAGCGCTCGCGGAGCTCCGGATCGAGCTCTCTGGTGACGGCGTCGAAGCCCGCCACCAGCACCGTGGAGGCGTCCGCGTCGGAGAGCCCCGCCGCGGTCAGGAAGGCCGCGTCGAGGTCGCAGAGGCGTGTCGCCGCGAGGGTGGTCGCGGTGATGTCGAGGGCGACGTCATCGGGCGCGGCGCCGCCGGTGAGGAGTCCCCATCCCTGCGCGAACAGCCGCTCGGCGATCGACCCCGGGCGGCCCGCCGAGCGGACGCGCTTGAGGTCGTTCATCTCGACCAGAAGGTCGCGCAACGCCTCCGGCGCGGCGGCGCCGGAGGGGGACGGGTGGTTCTCGCTCGGCATCGTTTCTTTCAGACGGCGTGCAGCAGTTCGGGTGAGGTCTTCACCGAACGCCCCAAGGACCCTTCCGGCTCGCCAACCGACGAAGGTCGAAACGCGCGCCTCCTCCCCCGTGGGGGGAGGAGCGTACATTGTGGTGCGTCAGCGCCCGTTCAGTGCACGCCCAGCCAGTCGTGGAGCATCTTCTCCTGCTTGCCGAAGGCGTGCTCCGGCCCGTGGCCGTTTTTGACCATCGGCGCCTTGAAGAAGGTCGAGAGCTGCTCCTGCACGCCGCCGTCGCCGCGCTTGTTGGCGAGGTCGAGGACGCGGGCGATCTCGATGACCAGCGGGGCGGCCAGGATCGAGTCCTTGCAGAGGAAGTTCACCTTGATCTGCATCCGCTGGCCCATGAAGCCGGTGACGTCGATGTTGTCCCAGGCTTCCTTGTCGTCGCCGCGCGGCCGGTAATAGTGGATGTGCACGAGGTGGTCCTCGACCGGGTAGCCGAGGATCGAGTCGAGCACCGTGCCCTTGGTGTTGAGCTTGGACTGCAGCGAGTTCGGGTCGTTCAGCGCCAGGCCGTCGCGGTTGCCGAGGATGTTAGTCGAGAACCAGCCGTCGACGTGCAGGGCGCGCGCCTTGAAAGCGGGGGCCAGCACCGTCTTCATCATGGTCTGGCCGGTCTTGCCGTCCTTGCCGGCCACCGGGACGTTCAGCTCCTTGGCGAGGTCCAGGAGTGCCGGGACGTCCGCGGCCACGCTCGGGGTAAAGTTGGCGTAGGGGATGCCGCTCTTGATCGCCGCGTAGGCGTAGAGCATCGCCGGCGAGATCGCCTCGTCGCTCGAATCGAGCCCCTTCTCGAAGGCCGCGGTCGAGTTCAGGGTCGGGTCGTTCAGGTCGGGCCAGCGCTCCGTGGAGGCGAGGTTCACCACGACCACGTCGCCGAGGTTGCTCTCCTTCTGGAAGCGGCGGAGGTCGTTGGCGATCACCGAGACCGCCTCGCGGTGGTCCTTGGCGACGATGCGGTTCTGGCCGTCGATGTTCTTGCAGAACTTGGCGCTGCCGACAGCCGGCCAGGGGGTGATGCCCTTCAGGACCTGGGCGCCGTTCTCGATGTCGTCTTTCGAAAGCACGCCGTGGCCACTCGCGGCCGAGGCGAGGTCGTCGCCGTTCAGGTCCCAGCCGCCGAAGACGAGATCCTTGTAATCGGCCGTGCCCGCCACGGAGAGGCCGGCGAGCGGCAGTCCGTCGAGCCGGTTCGAGCCGGATTTGATCATCTCGATGCCGGCGATGGCGGTGGTGGCGACGGCGCCCCCCATGCCAACGAACGCGACACCGACGCGGCGACCGGACTGCATGCTCATTGGAAACTGATGTCCTTGTGGGGACGCGGGTGGCGTCTTGGGACGGAGAGTTCGGCCCCCCCGGGCGGTACCTAACTGGCTCGGACGTGCGGCGTTCCAAGCCGAATGCGACAACTTTGCGCCTCCGCCCCTCGGAGCGCGGCGCGATCACGGCGTTACGGCGGCCTTAAAAAGCAGGGTTAACCCTTCGTTGACCGTGCCACGCTTGGATCACGGAGCCGTCCCATTCTGGTCACGGCCGGCGCCGATACGGCCGCCGCTTCCAAGGACCGGCCGCCAGACGCCGGGCCGACAAAGGAAAAATCTGAAGAGGACCAGTGATGGGGGTTTTCCCGGAGCCGGCGCGTTGCGCCGACGACGTGAGCCGACTCGCGCCGACCGCGAGCCATATCGAGGATGAAACCGTGGCGTGGCTGCCGCGGGCCGGACGCGGAACGGAGCGCCGGTCACTTCGCCGCACAGGCCAGAATGGGATCCGCCGGCTCTCCGGAACGCTGGTCCTGGGCCTGATCGCCGGGTTCGGCCTGCCGCAGGCGGCCTTCGCGCCGGCCTATTTCGCGCCCGCCGCACAGGCTCACGACCGGGTGGACACCAGCCCGCGTGCCGCGCAGGCGCTCGCCCGCTCCGCGATGGACGCCGCGCCGATCGAGGCCTCATCCGAAGCCTACGCCGCCTGGAGCGGACTGCCCGTTCCGGAGCAGGAGCCGGCCACCACGGCGCTGATCCAGGACAACCTCGCCGCCCTGCCGCGCGTGACCCAGGAGCAGGGCGAGGCCGCCGTCCGATTCGGCCAGCGCAGCGTGCCGGGCAAGGTGGTCGACACGATCGTGAAGGCCTCGGACGAGGCTGGTGTCGATCCCGTCTACATGATGGCGCTGGCCGACAAGGAATCGAGCTTCGACACCGACGCGAAGGCCGCGACTTCCTCGGCGCAGGGCCTGTTTCAGTTCGTCGCCCGCACCTGGCTGGAGATGATCCGCGATTACGGCGCCCGCTACGGGCTCGCCAACGAAGCCGCCGCCGTGAAGGGCCGCGGCTCCGCAATCACCGTCACGGCCGGGATGCGCACCCGGGTCCTCGGCCTGCGCAACGATCCGCGCGTGGCGGCGCTGATGGCGGCCGAGCTGATCAAGCGCGACCGCGAGCGGATCGAGGCGCGGGTCGGTCGGGCCCTCTCCACCACCGAGCTCTACCTCGCGCATTTCCTCGGCACGGCCAGCGCCGGACGCTTCCTGTCGCTCTCCTCCGAGAGGCCCGACGAGGTCGCGGGGCGGGAGTTCCGCAGCGCGGCCCGGGCCAATCGCAGCCTGTTCACCGAGAAGGCCGGCGGCAAGCGCCGCAGCCTGACCGTGGCCGAACTGCACGGGCGGATCGAGGACATGATCGACCGGCGGCTGACGCGCTACAAGGGCGTCGCGGCGGTGGCCGAGGCCCTGGACAAAACGCCGGCTCAGACCGAGGTCGCCGCCGACGAGGCAGGCCAGGCTGCGGGCAACCGCCGCGTGCAGGTCACGGAAGCGCTGCCGCCGGACGGGGTGTGAGGATCGGGTCTCCATCCTGGCGCGCAAGGGTATCGTGATTGAGGCATCACGGGCATCAGCCTGTCATTCCGGGGCCGCGCAGCGGAACCCGGAATCCAGAGCCGCCGATGCGTCAGGTCCTGACACGGGCGGTGTTTCTCGATTCCGGGCTCGCCTGCGGCGCCCCGGAAGGACGGAGCCGGGAGCGCGGCGCATCCCGAGGTTGATCGTCCGCCTCAATGCCCGCCGGCCGGCGCACCGCCGCCGAGCTTGACGCTCTTCAGGCTCAGCGCCAGCGGCACCGCGCAGGCGGCGACCATGCCCAGCACCCAGAACACGTCGATATAGGCCCAGTAGGCGACCTCGGTGCTCAGCACGCTGCCGATCCAGGCCGTTGCCTGGTTCTGGGCCTCGACGCCGACATAGCCGTGCTCGGAAAAGTACTGCGTCGCGCGTCGCATCGTCTCCTGGTAGGCGGGCTCGGCCGGATTGATGCTCTCGACCAGCCGGCTCTGATGGAACTGGCTGCGATAGGCCAGGATGTTCTGGGCGAGCGAGACGCCCATCGAGCCGCCGACGTTGCGGGCGACGTTGATCAGGGCCGAAGCCTGATCTGTCTGGTCCTTGCGGATGCCCTCGTAGGAAGCCGAGGTGATCGACAGGAACACCATCGGCAGGCCGATGCCGATATAGACCCGCGACCACGCGAAGAACGCGAAGGTCGTCGTGCCGTTGAGCCGCGTCAGGTCATACATCCCGAGCGCCACGATGGTCATGCCGGTGGCGATCAGCCATTTCGGCTGCACGTAGGCCGAGACCCGGCCGGTGAGGAACATCATGACCACCGTGACGATGCCGCCGGGCCCGAGCACGAGGCCCGACAGGGTGGCGGTGTAGCCGTAATATTCTTGCGTGATCTGCGGGATGAACTGCGTGGTCGAGATCAGGATCGCGCCGGTAAACATCATCACCAGGAAGCAGGAGCCGAACTGGCGATTGCCCAGCAGGCTCAGGTCCACGATCGGGTTCTTCTTGTTCAGGAGCCACGGAATCATGGCCGCGAACGAGACCACCATCAGCACGCCGGAAACGTTCATCAGAGTCGAGGTGCCGAACCAGTCCTTCCGCTGGCCCTCGCCGAGGATCACCTCCAGCGAGCCGAGGAACAGGGCGACCAGAACGAAGCCGACGATGTCGAAGCGGATGCCCTTGCGGGACAGGGCCCGGCGCTCCTTCTTGGCCGCCTC
Organism: Methylobacterium tardum; assembly: GCF_023546765.1. Classification (NCBI taxonomy): domain Bacteria; kingdom Pseudomonadati; phylum Pseudomonadota; class Alphaproteobacteria; order Hyphomicrobiales; family Methylobacteriaceae; genus Methylobacterium; species Methylobacterium tardum. Next base: position 6,123,395 of record NZ_CP097484.1, on the reverse strand, counting down.
GCTGTCCTCGATCAGCCAGTACATCAGCCCCAGCGCGATCACGCCCACGGGGCCGTTGATCAGGAAGCACCAGTGCCAGGAGGCGTTGTCGGAAAGCCAGCCGCCGAGCGTCGGCCCGATCACCGGCGCCACGACGATGGCGACGCCGTAGAGCGCGAAAGCCTGACCGCGCTTCGCCGGCGGGAACGAATCGGCCAGGATCGACTGGGCGAGCGGGGCCATGCCGCCGCCGCCGAGCCCCTGCAGCACCCGGAACAGCAGGAGCGATTCGAGGCTCCAGGCGAAACCGCACAGGATCGACGAGATCGTGAACAGCCCCACCGACCACATGAAGAACGCCTTGCGGCCGTAGCGCTTGGCCAGGAAGCTCGAGGCCGTGAGCGTGATCGCGTTGGCCACGAGGTAGCTCGTCACCACCCAGGCCGCCTCGTCGGGCCCGACCGCGAGGCCGCCCGAGATGTAGCGGAGCGCCACGTTGGCGATGGTGGTGTCGAGCACCTCCATGAAGGTCGCCAGCGCGACCACGCCGGCGATCAGCCAGGGATTGTGGCCGCCCGGCGCCTTGCCCGAAGCGGACTTGCTCGCAGCGGACTTGCCCGTCCGCGGCTTGTCCGCGTTCGGCTTCCGCCCGGGCGCGGCCGACCCGCCCTTGGCGGCCATCGCGCTCACCGGACCGTGACGGTCGGAACGATCGACATGCCCGGGCCGATCGAGACGTCCGTCGGCCAGTCGCTGACGACGATCTTCACCGGGATGCGCTGCGTCACCTTCACGTAATTGCCGGTGGCGTTCTGCGCCGGCAACAGGCTGAAGGCGGTGCCGGAGCCCGGCTGCACCGAGGCCACCGTGCCGTGGATCTTGCGGCTCGGGTAGGCATCGATCGCAATGTCGACCGGCTGGCCCGGACGCATGTCGGTGATCTGCGTCTCCTTGTAGTTCGCCGTCACCCAGATGTCGTCCGGCACGAAGGTCGAGAGGGTCTGCCCGGCCTGGGCGAGCTGACCGATGCCGCCGGTCAACCGGACGACACGGCCGGACTGCACGGAGCGGATTGTGGTGTAGCCGAGGTTCAGTTCCGCCTGTTCCACCTGCGCCTTGTCGCGGGCGAGCTGCGCCTGGGTCGAGGCTTTCTGCGCCTGCAGCGAGCCGATCTGCTTCTGCGCGGCGACCACGCTGGCATTGGCGCTCTGCAGCGAGGCCTGCCGCTGCTGCAGCGTCGAGGTCGCCGATTGCGATTGCTGGATCGAGCCCGAGCCGCGCTCGGCGAGGTCCTTGTACCGGGCCGCATCCTCCTGGGCGAATTTCAGCGCCGCCTCGGCAGTGGCGACCTGCGCCTTCGACACGTCGATGTTGGCGTACTGCGCCTGGATCTGGGCATCGATGTTCTTGATCGCGGCCTCGTCGGCCTCGACCTGGGCTTTCGCCTGCTCCAGGGCGATCTGATAGTCGCGCTGGTAGATCTGGAAGAGGATCTGCCCGGCCTCGACGTGCTGGTTGTCGGTGACCGGCACATCGGCGAGGTAGCCGCCGACCTTGGGCTGGATCGAGATGCTGCGCGCGTCGACGAAGGCGTCGTCGGTGCTCTCGTACGGGTGCATGTACAGGAGCCAGTAGAAGAACACGCCGACGCACAGAGCGACGACCGCGAGGGCGCCGAGCAGGAACGCGAACGGGTGGCGGCGCAGGATGTTGGGGCGGCGCTCCTCGTCCTCCTGATCGTCCGCCCCGTCGTCGGTCTCCTCCTTCGGCGCGTCCTGATCCGCCTCCTGATCCTCGCCGTCCGCGCCGGGCTTGCGCGCGGTCTCGCGCTCCTGCGTGGGCCGGCCGAGATCCAGGACATCGCGGTCGACGACATCGCGGTCGACCGCCTCGGCCCGGCCATCGGCCGGCCGCGCGCGCGCCGCCGCCTCGGAGGCCTGCCGCTGATCGTCAAACATGGGAAATCGTCGCCCGGTGGGCCGGCCCCCGAGGGTGGCCGGACAGTGCATATCGCCCGCCTCGCACTGCAAAAGCCGAGCGCTGGCCCAAGGTTCCATGGCGCGGCAGTCGCCCCCAGGAACGCTTGCCGCACTGCGGCGTTCTGCGCCGGGAACCTCTGCCGCTCACGGCTGCCAGGTTCGGAGTTCCGCCATGACCAGCAGTCCGACACCGAATTCCGGCCCCACGGCCACGTCTCCGTCCGGCGTCCCGCTCGTCGGCGCCGCGCGCCTCGACGCCATGAGCGCGGCGCTCGCCCGCAACTGGTGGCTCATCGCCCTGCGCGGGGTCATCGCGATCCTGTTCGGCGCCGTGGCCTTCATCGCGCCCGGCGCCTTCGTGCTCTCGCTGGTGCTGTTCTTCGCCGCCTACATGGTCGCCGATGGCGTCTTCGCCATCATCGGCGCGGTCCGGGCGGCGCAGCGTCACGAGCGCTGGGGCTTCCTGCTGCTGGAAGGCCTCGCCGACATCATCGTGGGTGTCGCGGCGGTTCTGGTCCCGGCGGCGGCGGTCTGGGCCTTCGTGCTGCTGCTCGCCGTCTGGGCGCTGGTGACCGGCGGGCTGATGATCGCCGCGGCCTTCCGGCTTCATCTCCATTACGGCCGCTGGTGGCTCGTTCTCGGCGGCATCGTGTCGATCCTGTTCGGGATCGCGCTGATCCTCGAGCCCGGCATGTCGGCCCTGGTGCTGACGTGGTGGATCGGCTCCTACACCTTCGCATTCGGCGTGCTCCTGCTGATCCTGGCCTTCCAGCTTCGGAGCCGGCACGGGGCCGCCGGGTCGTCCATCACCCCGACCGGGCGCTGATCCGAACCGGATCCGTGGCCCGATCCACACGGCCGCGGTGCGATCGTCATCCGGGTTCGATCACGCCGCGGTGATTGCGGGACACGCGGCCTGAAGCAGCCTAGAACACCGCGTCGACCGGAGCGGCCGGTCCCGGACCCTGCAATGCGATGACGCCCGACGCGCCGGAGCGCGCCCCGACCGACGGGCCGACACCGTCAGATCCGAAGGCCGCGCGCCCAGCGAAGAGCGATGCGCCCGACCCGCGCCGGCCGCCCGCGAGGCGCGGCGCGCTGCTCTCGATCTCCTCCGGCACCTGTGGGTCCTGCTCGCCGCGGGCGGCCGCGGGGTCGCGCGCCTCGGGGGTGCCGCATCTGCCCGCTCCGGCGCACTCCTGGCGCGCAGACGCGATCGGGCTCGGACGGAGGCTCGGCCGAGGGTGCCCGCCGACCGGCCTGCCGCCGAAGCGGGGACGCGCTGGGGCGGACCGGTGCGGCGGCGGCCGGTCCTGCTCGCGGCTGGTGCCGCGATCCTGCTGCCGGCCCTGGCGCTGGCGCTCTACCTGCTCGCCGCGCTCCTGACCCTGCCGCCGCTCGGCGGGGCCGTCGCCGAGACCGGTCAGCGGGCGATCACCGTCGAGGCCGATGACGGGCGCGTCTTCGCCACGCGCGGAAGCTTCCGCGGCCAGAAGCTCACCGCCGCCGACCTGCCGCCGCATCTCGCGCAGGCGATCGTGGCGATCGAGGACCGGCGCTTCTACAGCCACTGGGGCCTCGACCTGCGCGGGCTCGCCCGGGCGGCGTGGCGCAACGTCACGGGCGGCGGCGTGCGCGAGGGCGGATCGACGATCACGCAGCAATATGCGCGCCTGACCTCGCTCAATCAGGAGAAGACGCTCTGGCGCAAGGTCCAGGAGGCGTTCCTGGCCCTGCGCGTCGAGGCGACGATGAGCAAGGACGAGATCCTGCTCGGCTACCTCGACACCGCCTATTTCGGCGCCGGCGCCTACGGGGCGGATGCGGCAGCACGGCGCTATTTTGGCAAGCCGGCCAAGGCCTTGAGTCTTCCAGAGGCGGCCATGCTGGCCGGTCTCGTGCGCGCACCCTCACAGCTCGCGCCGACCCGCAACCTCGGCGGCGCCAAGGAGCGGGCCGACGTGGTGCTCCAGGCCATGGTCGAGACCGGCGCAATCACGCAAGGAGAGGCCGACACGGCCCGCCGGCAGAGCGTGACCCTGAAGACGCCGCCAGAGGCGCCGCCCGGGACCAACTACTTCCTCGACATGATCGCCGGCGACGTGAAGCGCCTCGCCGGCAAGGACGGCGACGTCACCGTCCGCTCGACCTTGAACCTAGACCTGCAGAGCCTCGCCGAAGGCGTCGTGGCGCGCCGGCTCGACAAGGACGGGCGCCGCCGCAAGGTCGGTCAGGCGGCGATGGTGGTGCTGTCGAAGGAGGGCGCGATCCTCGCCATGGTGGGCGGCCGCGACTACGAGGACAGCCAGTTCAACCGCGCCGTCCAGGCCAAGCGCCAGCCGGGCTCGCTGTTCAAGATGCTGGTCTACCTGACCGCCTACGAGAACGGCTACAGCCCCGAATCCGTCCTGGTCGATCGTCCGGTCCAGATCGGCAATTGGGAGCCCGAGAACGACGACGGGCGCTATCGCGGCCCGGTGCCGCTGCGGACCGCCTTCGCGCTCTCGATCAACACGGTGGCGGCCCAGCTCGGCCAGGAGGTCGGCATTCCCGCGGTGATCGCCACCGCGCGCCGGCTCGGCATCCAGTCCGACCTGCCGAACGTGCCGAGCCTCGTCCTCGGCTCCGGCGGCGTGAGCCTCCTGGAGATCACCCGCGCCTACGGATCGGTCCTCTCCGGCCGCACCCCGCTCCAGGCCTACGGCATCCAGGCGATCCGCGGAGGGGCGCCGCAGCCGCTCTACGTCCAGACCGATCCGGCACCCGGGGCGACGCTCGCGCAGGAGCCGCGCACGATGATGCTCGACTCGCTTCAGGCGGTGGTCGAGTCCGGCACCGGCCGGGCGGCGCGGGTGCCCGGCCAGATCATCGGCGGCAAGACCGGTACGAGCCAGGATTTCCGCGACGCCTGGTTCGTCGGCATGACGCCGGACCTCGTGGTCGGGGTCTGGATCGGGAACGACGACGACAGCCCGATGAGCCGGATGTTCGGCGGCGAGATGCCGGCCGGGATCTTCCACGATTTCGTCCAGCGGGCGGCGGAGAAGCTTGCCAAGGGCAAGCCGCGCCCCTCGGCGGAGCGGGCCGAGCCGGCCCGGGCGGTCGCGACCGCGGCCGATCCGTCCCCGGCCGGCGAGGTCCGGGGCGTACCGGAGGTGATCGATACCGGGACCCTGAACCTGCGCGGCCGCGTCGTGCGCCTTCTCGGGGTGGAGGGCGAGCGCGGACATCTCGCCCGTCAGCTCGCGAGTTACCTGCGGCGGCGCGAGGTGGTCTGCACGGCCGTCTCCGACGGGGCCAAGGCCCGCTGCCGCATCGAGGGCGACGACCTCGCCGGGCTGATCCTGGCGGCGGGCGGCGCACGCGCCGCGGAGGATGCGCCGCCGGACCTGCTCGGGGCCGAGGAGCAGGCACGGGCCGAGCGGGTCGGCCTGTGGGGCCGGTAGGGCGTCAGGCCCGGCCGAGCTTGACGAGCGTCAGCGGGTCGGGCGAGCCGTCGAAATAGCGCGTCAGCGCCTCGGCGAAGAGCGGCTCGTCCGGCGCGGCGGCGGCGAACAGCGTCATGCTGGAGCGGAACTTGACGTCATCGGGCGCGCCGAAGATCGCGTGCGCCGAGCGCCCGGCCACGGCGTTGACGGCCTCCGTGCAGCTGCGCAGCCGCGCGCCGAGAACCGGATGCGCGCAATAGGCGCGCGCCTCGCCCAGGGATTCGATCGCGTAGCGCTGCGCCATCGGGCTGGAGCCGAGGCCGGCGATCTGCGGGAAGATGAACCACATCCAATGGCTGCGCTTCGCCCCGGCCTGCAGCTCCGCGAGGGCGCGGGCGTACACACCCTCCTGCGCGGCGACGAAACGGTCGAGATCGTAGGGCTCGGCCATGCGGTGCTCCTCAACATCGGTCCCTGACGCACCGGCCGCCCTGGTGTAAGCGGCCGCCATGCTCGGAATCCTCATCAGCTTCATGATCGCGAACCCGGCGGCGAGCCACGCGATGACGGCGGTTCTGGAGACCGCCGGGATGGCCGCGGCCCTGATCCTCCTGCGCACGCCCCGTCCCGAGGGCACCGCGGCGCTCCTGGTCTCGACCTACTATTACGGCCGCGAGGCCGGACAGCGCGAGCACGACATCAAGCATGCCGGCTGGGACGCGGTTCAGGCGCATCTCGGCGCCGAGTTCCTGTACGGCTGGTCCCTGCCGAACCTGCAGCAATGGCTCGCGCCGACCTGCGCGGCCTGGGCAGTGGCGGCCGCGCTCTACGTGATTCGATCGCGGTCAGCACGGCTCCCGGCCGCCGCGCTGGGACGCCGCCCCTAGTCTCCCGTCGGCGCCGCAGTGCTCAGCCCCGCGTGAACGACCCGTCCGGCGGCCCGATCTCGCTGCGATCGCCGAGAAGCCGCCGGCCCGAGGCGATGATCTGTACCGTCTCCCGACTGCCGCACTGACGCCGGGCCAGCACCTCGAGGTCACGCAGGTAGTCGATCACCGGGCCGCGCTGCTTCTCGCCCCGGCCGATCACCGGTTCGACCTTGGCGGTCACCGTTCCGGCAACCGAGTCCCAGAAATCGGCAGCGTTTCCCATGGACTCCCCGATCGAAGGCTCGTGCATCGCTCGTCCCTTCCGGCTCACGGGCGGCTTGTCGGGCCATTCGGGAGGGGCCGCATTGACCCATGTTGAAGGCCGGGCCGGGATCGCCCCTCCGCAGCGCGCGGCTCACTGCATCGTCATCGCGGGGCGGCGCGGCACGGGGTCGAGGTCGGTCCCGACACACGGCAGGGGACCGACATCCCGTCCGATGGTTTGCCAGCTTACGGCGACCTCGCACCTGGGGGACGTACAGCGGCGAAATCCGCGGAGAGCGCCCCGGCTCGATCGCCAAGGCCGTGAACGGGCGCATCGTCGGAAGCCTCGACACGCCGGCGCGGGGCCTATCTTGACGGAACCTGCCTCCTGACGGCGTGACGCGCCGTGGTCCGGACCTGCACTCGGAGATCATCGCATGCCGCAGATCACCATCGGCGGACTCTCGTTCCGGTACCTCCTCGAGGGGCCCGAGGGAGCCCCGGTCGTCGCCTTCTCGAACTCGCTGGGTGCGACGCTGGAGATGTGGGACGCGCTGCTGCCGGCACTTGGCGGACGGTACCGGACCCTCCGGTACGACACGCGCGGCCACGGCGGCTCGGAGACCCGCGACGCGCCCACGGAGATCGCCACCCTGGCCCAGGATCTGGCGGGGCTGCTCAATGCCCTCGGCCTCGGCCGGGCCCATCTGGTGGGCCTGTCGCTCGGCGGCATGACCGTGCAGGCGCTCGCGAGCGCCGATCCCGCGCGGCCGCTCAGCGCGACCCTCATGGCGACCGCCGCCTCCATGCCGAGCGCGCAGACTTGGAACGAGCGCGCCGAGACCGTGCGAACCCAGGGAACCGCGGCGGTCGCCGAGGCGACGCTGGGGCGCTGGTTCACCGCGGAATTCTCGCAGCGCGCGCCGGAGACGGTGCAGGCGATCCGCGATCATTTCCTCGCCTGCGACCCGGCGGGTTACGCGGTCTGCTGCGGCGCGATCGGGCGCATGGATCTGCGGCCGGCCCTCTCGGCCATCACGGCGCCGACCCTGGTGATCGCCGGGCGTGACGATCCGTCGACGCCTCCCGCGATGGCTCAGGAGATCTGCGACGGAATTCCCCAGGCCGAGCTCGTGGTCCTGCCCCGGGCCGCCCATCTGCTGGCCGTCGAGCGCGCCGAAGCCGCCGGCGGCTATCTCCGCGCCTTCCTCGACCGCAACACGTCAGGAGGTTGAACGGCTCGGCGCGATCCGGACTCTCGCGCCTCGACCCAGAAGCCGATTCTCAACCATTGACTGCCAGTCTGACGGCTGCGGGCCTGCGTGACCGGCCCGCGGAGCCCGCGTATCATGGCCCATACCGCAGCGCCCGGCGCCCCGGTTCCGTCCGGGGTGACGGCCGGCATCCCGCTCCTGGCGGCCATCGAGGGCTTGGCCAAGGCGCTGTTCGCGGCCTTCATCTTCTTCGCCTGCTTCGCCTTCTCCGAGACGTCGCCCTACGACGCCGTGGCGATCCCCACGATCGTGCTGTGGCTCTGCCTCGGCGTGCGCCTCCACCGCGGGACCGTGCCGCTGCTCGCGCTCCTGCTGCTCTACCTCGCGGCGATCGTCACGGCGCTGCTGCCGTATCTCAACGAGGATTTCCCGGTCACCTGGACGATCCAGCTGATCTACCTCACGGTCACCTGCATCTTCTTCGCGATGTTCTTCGCGGACGACACCCACGCCCGGATGGAGCTGGCGCTCAAGGCCTACACGGCGAGCTGCGTGTTCTCGGCGGCGCTCGGCATCGTCGGCTACCTGCAATGGCTCGGGATCGAGGACCTGTTCTACAAGTACGACCGCGCCTCGGGGACATTCCAGGACCCGAACGTGTTCGGCTCCTTCCTGACGCTGGGTGCCCTCTACCTGATGCACGGCCTGCTCACCGGCTCCACGCGGCGGCCGCTGGTATCGCTCGCCGGGCTCCTGATCATCGTCGCCGGCATCTTCCTGTCGTTCTCGCGCGGCTCCTGGGGCGGCAGCGTCGTGGCGGTGCTGCTGATGGTGGGATCGGTCTACGCGGGCAGCACCTCGCCCCGCCTGCGCCGCCGCATCACGTTCCTGACGCTCGCGACGATCGTGCTCGGCACCGTGGCGGTGATCGCCCTGCTCTCGGTCGACCACGTCCACAAGATGTTCGAGACCCGCGCCGCCCTGACCCAGGATTACGATCAGGGCGAGACCGGCCGCTTCGGCAACCAGATCCGGGGCTTCGCCATGCTGCTGGAGCGCCCGTTCGGGATGGGGCCGATGCATTGGCGGCTGATCTTCGGGCTGGAGCCGCACAATTCCTACATCGGATCCTTTGCCAATGGCGGCTGGCTCGGGGGCGCGGTCTTCATCGGGCTGGTGCTGACCACGAGCGTGGTCGGCTTCCGGCTCCTGATGCGGCCGTCGCCCGTCCGGGCGCACGCGCAGATCGTCTGGCCGGCGTTGCTGATGTTCTTCCTGCAGGCCTTCCAGATCGACATCGAGAAGTGGCGTCACGTCTACATGATGCTGGGCATGGTCTGGGCGCTGGAGGCCGCGCGGGTGCGCGCTGGCACGCCGCAGGCCGGGCGCGCTTGTAACGCGGCCGCGGCCGGGTCATCGCTGGCCCGCGGCCGAGCTGATCGCCGAGCGGCGCAGCCGCACCGGGAGGCGGTACGTGACGACACAGCCGGACATTGAGGAGGATCGGCTCGCGGCCCTGCACGCCCTGGGGATCCTGAACACCCCGCCCGAGCCGCATTTCGACGCCGTCTGCCGCACCGCCCGCCGCCTGTTCGGCGTGCGCAGCGCCTTCGTGGCGCTGATCGACGACACGCATCAATGGCTGAAGACGCCCTGCGCCGACGTTCCGGCCCGGATGCCGCGCGCGGAGAGCTTCTGTCAACATACGATCCGCGGCGATGCCCTGCTCGTCGTTCCCGATGCCCGGCTCGATCCACGATTTCGCGACTTGGCCCTGGTGACCCGCGCGGACGGGATCCGTTTCTACGCGGGCGTCCCGCTGAGCCTTGAGAAGGGGCTGCGGGTCGGCACGTTCTGCCTCTCCGATCCCGAGCCCCGCGCCACCTTCTCGGAGGCCGACAGGGCGGCTCTGCGCGACCTCGCCGAGATCGTCGTCGCCCATCTGCGCCTGACCGAGGCCAATGCGCGCCGGGGCCGCGAGATCGAGCAGGGCGCGATCCGCGAGGCCCTGATCCGTGAGCAGCACCGCGAGATCAACGCCCGCGCCCGCGCCCAGGAGGCCGTGAACCACCAGCTCACCATGGCCGAGCAGCTCGCCAGCATCGGCAACTGGCGCGTCGAATTCGCCGACGGCCATCAGGTCTGGTCGGCCAGCCTCCACGCGATCGCCGGTCGCGACCTCGAGACGCCGCCACCGCGCCTCTCAGACTTCGCGCAGATCTACCATGCCGACGACCGGCCCGGCATCGAGGCGATCGTCGCGGACGCCATCGCCCACCGCAGGAGCTTCGACTTCGAGGCGCGGCTGTTGCGGCCCGACGGTCAGACCCGCCACGTAGTCGTCCGCGGGATGGTCCGCGGGGATGGCGCGGTCGGCGGCCTCGTCGGCGTGCTGATCGACGTCACCGAACGTCGGCGCGCCGAGGACGAGGTCCGCCGCAGCGCGCTGCGCTACCGCGGCCTCGCGGAGACGCTGCCGCTCTTGGTTTGGACCATGCGGGTCGGCGACGGGCAGGCGACCTACGCCAACGCGCAGTTCCACAGCTACTACGGACCGATCGGGCCGGAGCGGGCCGAGCGCCTCGTCCGCAACCATCCGGAGGATGCCGCCGCCATGGAGGCGGCCTGGAACCGGGCCGTCGAGACCGGCACGGGCTACAGCGGCCAGTGGCGGATCCGGCGCCACGACGGCGTCTATCGCTGGCACAAGATCGCGCTGATTCCGATCCGGCTCGATCCCGCCAACGGGGCGGTGGCGGAGTGGCTCGGGACCGCCCTCGACGTCGATGACATCGTCACGGCGCGGCTGGCGGTTGAGGAGGCCCGCGGCCTGCTGGGGATCGCCCTGGATGCCGCGGGCGCCGGCACCTGGGACTGGGACATGCGCACGGGGCTCGCGACCCTGAGCCCGGAAAGCGCGCGCATGCACGGCCTCCCCGATTCCGGTGAACCCCACACGCTCGCCGCGGCGGACTGGACGGCGCTCCTCCATCCCGACGATGTCGGCGATGTCTGGAACGAGATCCGGCGGGCGGTGGAGACCTCCACCGCCTACACGGCCGAGTTTCGGGTGGGCGAGCGTTGGCTCTACGCCCGCGGGCGCACCGTGTTCGGGCCCGAGGACCAGCCGCAGCGCATGGTCGGCCTGCATCTCGACATCACCGAACGCAAGGCCGCCGAGGCGGCTTTGCGCGCGGCCACCTGGGACGCGGAGGCAGCACGCGCCGAGGCCGAGCGGGCGAGCGTAGCCAAGAGCGAGTTCCTGGCCGCCATGAGCCACGAGATCCGCACGCCGCTGAACGGCATCCTCGGCTACGCCGATCTTCTCCTCGACGAGAGCAGCATCCAGAACGAGGACCGGCGCCGCCTGGAGCTGATCCAGAGCTCGGGCGCGGCGCTGCTCACCGTCGTCAACGACATCCTCGACTTCTCGAAGATCGAGGCCGGCGAACTCGCCCTCGATCCGGTCCCTTTCCCGCTGATCTCGATCGTAGACAGCACGGTCTCGATCGTGCGCGGCAGCGCGATCCGGAGCGGCCTCGCCATCGAGGCCCGGATCGATCAGGCGCTCCCGAACTTCGTGGTCGGCGACCCGGGCCGCCTGCGGCAGGTCTTGCTGAACCTCCTCAACAACGCCGTGAAGTTCACCCCCGCCGGCTCCGTCACCGTGACCGTGCAGCGGGAGGGTGAGAGCCTCGCGCCCGACGGCAGTCCCGGCGACGTCGTCCGGTTCGCCGTGACCGATACCGGAATCGGCATCGCGCCGGCGCAGCAGGACCGGCTGTTCAAGCGCTTCAGCCAGGTCGACGGCTCGATCAGCCGCCGCTTCGGCGGCACCGGCCTCGGCCTCGCGATCTCCCGCCACCTCGTCACGCTCATGGGCGGCGAGATCGGGGTCGAGAGCCGCGAGGGTGAGGGATCGACCTTCTGGTTCCGGCTCATCCTGCCGCGAAGCGCCGAGGTCGCCGACGCGAACGGCGCGCCCGCCGGCGACGACACGGCCGCGGCGCGGCGATCGCCGCCGGTCGTGGAAGCCGCGGCCCCAGCGGCTGCGAAAGCGGCGCCGCTCCGGTTGCTCCTCGTGGAAGACGTGCCGCTCAACCAGGAACTCGCCTGCGCGGTCCTCGAATCGCAGGGCTACGCGGTGGACGTCGCCGGGGACGGGGCCGAAGCGATCACGGCAGTCGGGACATCGGTCGCCGCAGGCCGCGCCTACGACCTCGTCCTGATGGACGTCCAGATGCCCCTCGTAGACGGGCTGACCGCCACCCGCCGGATCCGCGCGCTCGCGCCGCCGGCCTGTGACATCCCGATCGTGGCGATGACCGCCAACGTCCTGCCGGCGCAGCTCGAGGAGCTGCGCGAGGCCGGGATGGACGATCATGTCGGCAAGCCCTTCCGCCGGGCCGACCTCTTCGCCACGATCAGCCGCTGGACGGCACCGGGGGCGCGCCGCCCGGCACGCTCGGAGGAGCCACGCCGCAGGGCACAGATCGATTCCGCCATCCTCGACGCCGCGGTGCTCGGCGAGATGGAGGTGAGTTTCGGATCCGACCGCGTGTCCGCCCTTCTATCTCCTGGCGAATGAATTGTCGGAGCGGTTCCGGCCGAGCGAGACCGACCGGCTGCAAATCGCCCACGACGCGCACGCGCTCGTGGCGGCGGCGGGGCTCCTGGGCTTCGTCGGCCTGTCCAGCCTGTGCCGCGAGGTCGAGGCCGCCGCCCATGCGGGCGCCGACCTGATGCCGCTGATCCGGCGTCTGGAGGTCCAGCGCGCAACCGCCCTGCGCGCCATTCGCCAGCTGCGCGCGGCGTAAGCCCGGATACGGGTTGTGGGCCGGAGCCCCTCCCCGGCCGATGGCTTCGCCGACAGCGGCGGAGCGACGCTATCCGGCCTGCACCACGCCGACGGGCCGCCCGAGGTCGCTCCCGACACGCGCGATGGTAACGCGCGCTTCAGGGACCGAGGGCTTCGACCGGCAGCCTCAGCCTGGATCGTCGGCGGGCTTCTCGCCGGGCGGGGCGAACAGGTCCTCCGGCGCGACCACGGTGACGCGGCGTTGCGCCAGGTCGAGAACCGGCACGAAGGCCTTCGTGAAGGGAAGGAGTGCGGTGGCGCCGCCGCCCGGAGGGCGCAGTTCCAGCAGGTCGCCGCCGCCGTAATTCGGCACCGCGACGATCACCCCGATGGTCGCCCCGGCCTCATCCACCGCCGTGGCGCCGATCAGGTCGGCGGCATAGACCTCCTCGTCATCCTCGGGCGCGGCCAGGCGGTCGCGGGGAACGAACAGGGCGACGCGGTTGAGCGTCTCCGCGGCGTTACGGCCGGAGATGCCGGTGACCCGGGCGATCAGCATGTCGGGCGATGAGCCCGGAGCAGGGCGCACCTCGGCGAGCGTCAGCGTCCGCCCGTCCGCCGTCTGCAGGGGGCCGTAGCCCGCGATCGCCCGCGGATCGCCGGTGTAGGATTTGAGCCGGACCTCGCCGGTGAGACCGTGCGCCCGCCCGAACTCGCCCAGAAGGACGAGGTTCGGATCGGGCGGCACGGGCGGCGGCGCCGGCTTGGGCGCCGGTGCCTTGGGCGAGGTTGCGGCGCCCGGCGCAATCGCGCCGATCGCCGTGCTCGTGCGGCCACGGCGGCCGCCGTCGCGGGGCGTGGGACCTGCGGGGCGGCGCGCCATGACCGAGCGCCTTACGCGGCGGCGTCCTCGGCGGGCGCCGCGGCCTTCTCGGCGCGCTTGGCGGCACGCTCCTTGGCCTTCTCGCCCGGCTCCGCCTTCTGCGGGTTGTTGCGGGTCGGGCGCTTGGCGAGGCCGGCCGCATCGAGGAAGCGCAGGACGCGATCGGTCGGCTGCGCGCCCTTGGCGAGCCAGCTCTGGATCTTCTCGTTGTCGAGGATGATGCGGGCCGGATCGTCCTTGGCCTTCATCGGATCGTAGGCGCCGACCTTGTCGATGAAGCGGCCGTCGCGCGGGGCGCGGGCGTCGGCGACGACGATGCGGTAGTAGGGGCGCTTCTTGGCGCCGCCGCGGGTGAGACGGATCTTGAGGGCCATGGTCTGACTACTTTCGCTGTTGCTCGATCTGGGACTCGTGGTCCGCCTTGATCGACTGGTGGTGCCGAATGACTTCCTTGACCACGAAGGCCAGAAACTTCTCGGCGAAGTCGGGGTCGAGCTTGGCCTCGACCGCGAGCTTGCGGAGCCGGGCGACCTGACGGGCTTCCCGGTCCGGATCGGAAGGGGGATCCCCTTTCGGGCCTTGAGCTCGCCGACCCGCTGCGTGCAGCGGAAGCGTTCGGCGAGGAGATGGATCAGCGCCGCATCGAAATTGTCGATGCTGTCCCGCAGGCGCGCGAGTTCGGGATCGACGGCCTGCGCCGCGAGCACGCTCATTTCTTCTTCCCCGGCATGAACCCACCGAGACCCGGGAGCTTGGCACCGCCGAGGCCCGGAAGCCCCGGAAGCTTGGGCATCCCGCCCCCGCCCAGGCCCGGCGGCATCGGCGGCAGCTTGCCGCCGAATTGCTTCTCGAGCTGCGCGATCTGCTCCGGCGTCGGCTCCGGCATGCCGGGCGGAAGGCCGGGCATGCCGCCGCCCATTCCACCCCCATGCCGCCGCCGAGCCCGAACATCGAGCCGAGCGCCTGCCCGATCCCGCGCTTGCCCTGGCCCATCGCCTTCATCATGTCGGCCATGGTCCGGTGCATCTTCAGGAGCTTGTTGATCTCCGAGACATCGACCCCCGAGCCGGCCGCGATGCGCTTCTTGCGACTGTTCTTGAGGAGGTCGGGATTCTTCCGCTCCTGCGGCGTCATCGACGAGATGATCGCCCGCTGGCGCTTGAACATCTTCTCGTCGAGGTTGGCCCCCTCGACCTGCTTCTTGATCGCGCCCATGCCGGGCAGCATGCCCATCAGGCCGCCGATGCCGCCCATCTTCTCCATCTGGGCGAGCTGCATGGACAGGTCTTCGAGATCGAACTTGCCCTTGCGCATCTTCTCCGCGGTGCGGAGCGCCTGCTCGTGGTCGATGGTCTCGGCGGCCTTCTCGACGAGCGAGACGATGTCGCCCATGCCGAGGATGCGGTTGGCGACGCGGGCCGGGTGGAATTCCTCCAGCGCGTCGACCTTCTCGCCGACGCCGACGAGCTTGATCGGCTTGCCGGTGACGGCCCGCATCGAGAGCGCCGCGCCGCCGCGGGAATCGCCGTCCATGCGCGTCAGCACGATGCCGGTGACGCCGAGCCGCTCATCGAAGGCGCGGGCGGTGTTGACCGCGTCCTGTCCGGTCAGCGCGTCGGCGACCAGCAGCACCTCGTGCGGCCGGGTCGCGGCCTTCACCTCGGCGGCCTCGGCCATCAGGCCCTCGTCCACCGTGGTGCGGCCGGCGGTGTCGAGCATCACCACGTCGAAGCCGCCGAGGCGGGCAGCGTCCATGGCGCGCTTGGCGATCTGCACCGCCGACTGGCCGGCGACGATCGGCAGGGACTCGACGCCCACCTGCTTCGCCAGCACCGCGAGCTGCTCCATGGCGGCCGGGCGGCGCGTGTCGAGGGAGGCGAGCAGCACCTTGCGCTTCTCGCGCTCGGCCAGGCGCCGGGCGATCTTGGCGGTGGTGGTGGTCTTGCCCGAGCCCTGCAGGCCGACCATCAGGATCGGCACCGGAGCGGGGGCGTTGAGATCGACGGTCTCGGCGTCCGTGCCGAGCATCGCCACGAGCTCGTCGTTGACGATCTTCACGACCATCTGGCCGGGCGTCACCGACTTGAGCACGACGGCGCCCACCGCCTTCTCGCGCACCTTGTCGGTGAAGCCGCGAACCACCTCGAGGGCGACGTCGGCCTCCAGCAGGGCGCGGCGCACCTCGCGCATGGCGGCGGTGACGTCGGCCTCGGTGAGCGCGCCGCGGCGCGTCAGCCCCGAGAGGATGCCGGAGAGGCGATCGGACAGGCCTTCGAACATGATCCTGACGCCCCGCCGTTACTGCTCGAGCCCGGCGCGCTCGACGCGGCGCGCCTGGAGGGCGGCCTCGAAGCTGCGCACGGCCTTGGCAAACTTGTCCCGGCACTCCGGGTTGCAGAAGCCCACTACGGCGCCGTTGTAGAGCGTCAGCGAGTCGGCCGAGATCGGCTTGCCCGACCACGGGCAGGTCTCGTTGATCGCGTCCTCGATCTTCAACGCTTCTTGATCTCGCGTCATGCGTGTGCCTCGGCCGGCGAATCCCGTCGCGGCGGATCGGGCCAACACCCATCGCGCCCGAGGGCGCAGACGCGCTGTCGGGCGTTGACCTCCGGTCTCACGGGACCGGTCGGCTTGGCATCGGTCGATCTACTACGGATCGGGAGGGCGGGGGGTAGCCGCGATGGGGCAGAAAGTCAATTTTTCGTTCCGCGGGGACTCGAGGCCAAGCCTGCAAGGCCCGAAACGGGGCGGCCCATCGCAATTAACTTTTACCGATCGTTAAGCATGTTGCGATTGTCATTGCCAGGTATTCGCTCAGGACGCCTGCCGATGTCGGAACCCGCCCGCTCCACACCGCCGCTCGAGGCCGGCGGGCGCTCCGCGCCCGGTCCGCTCCGCGACTGGCTCGCCGCCATGAAGTCCCAGTCTCCGGCCGAGCTGCGCGGCGACGCGCGAACCGAGGAGACGCATTCCGAGCCGAAGGCCGGCCGCCCGGCCGAGACGTGGTCGCCGCGGCTCGTGCAACCGGCCGAGGCGCCCCGTGCCGTCGCCGAGGATGCCGACGTGTCCGAGCTGATGGCAGAGAATCTGATGCTCAAGGCCAAGCTTCGCGTGGAAGCCGAGCGCCAGGATGAACTCCAGGCGATCCTGGCCGAGGAGATCCGCACGCTGCGCGAGCATATCCGCGAAGAGATCGGCTCGATGGAGGATCTGCGGGCCGAGCAGGAGGAGATCCGTGCGGAGCGCGACGAGTTCCGCCGGGAGCGCGAGCGGTTCCGCATCGAGCGGGAAGAGATGCGGGCCGAGCGCGACCGGGCGATCACCGAGCGCGACACGCTTCGGCTAGAGCGCCTCACCCTGGCGGGCGAGCGCGATGCCCTGCGCGAGGAGCGCGATTTGTGGCGGGCCCGTACGGAGGCGCTGGCCCAACCGCTGTTCCAGAGCCAGAAGCGCTGAAGGCGCCCTGACGGAACCCTGAAAAGCCGAAGGGCCACCCGAGAGGGTGGCCCTTCCATTGCCGAACCGTGATGTCCGGCGGAACTGTCCCGAGATCGGGGCTCTGACGCGTCTTAGAACGACACGCCGGAGGCGACGGTCCAGGTCCGATGAGCCGAGACACACGGCTGATGACAATGAGACACTGGATCACCTCCTTTCGTTGGTTGCGGATGAAGCGAAGGTAGGTGGCCGCGCCCGGCTTGTGAAGCCCCGTGCCTGCGCCCGTTTGTCCTCCCCCGCGCCGACGCTTTGCCGCCCGGGCGGCCGGGCGTATGACGGGCGCCCCGCAGTCAGCCCGAACCGCCTTGAACGCGCCTTTCACGAATCCGCCACGTCCCGCCGACGAGGCCGCGCTCGATCCCGACGCGATGCGCCAGCCGCTCGGCAACGCGTGGTATTGCGTCGGCCAGTCCCGGAGCCTGGGCCAGGCGGGCGACAAGACCGGCCTCCGGGCCGTGGCGCTGAACGGTGAGCAGATCGTGATCGGCCGCGCCCCGGACGGCAATCCGTTCGCGCTGCGCGACCGATGCCCCCACCGCGGCATGGCCCTGTCGAAGGGCCGCTTCGACGGCGACACGCTGATGTGTCCCTTCCACGGCTGGCGCTTCGGAACGGACGGGCGCTGCCGCGACGTCCCGACCCTGTCGGAGCACGACGCCGCCGACTTCTCCCGCATCCAGGTGCAGCGCTTCCCGATCCGCGAGAGCGCCGGCTTCCTCTGGGTGAACCCGCATATCGGGCCTGCCGCCGGCGACGTGCCGGCCGTTCCGGAGCTGGATTTCGCGCCGGCGGGATCCCTCGTGGTCGAGCTCGTGGTCGAGGCCTCCTTCGATCTCACGACGTTGAGCCTCGTGGATCCGGGCCATGTCGCCTTCGTCCACGATTCCTGGTGGTTCCGGCCCTCCAAGCAGCTCCGCGAGAAGGTGAAGACCTTCCAGCCGGTCCCCCACGGCTTCGTCATGACGAGCCACGCCACCACGACGAGCTCGCCGGTCTATCGCCTGCTCGGCGGGGTGCCCGAGGTCGAGATCGAGTTCCGCCTGCCGGGCGTCCGCCTCGAGCGGATCCGCGCGGGCGCCAAGCGGGTCGCGAACTACACCTTCGCGACCCCGCTCACGCCGGACCGGACGCTGCTCACCAACGCCCTGTACTGGAGCATGCCGGCGCTGAACCTGCTGAAGCCCGTCGCACGCCCGCTGATGCGCCAGTTCCTCACCCAGGACCAGCAGGTGCTCCAGCACGCGCAGGACGGGCTCGACCGCAAGCCGACCATGGTGCTGTTCGGCCAGGGCGACCTGCCGTCGCAATGGTATTTCCGCCTGAAGCGCGAGGCGCTCGAATCCGCTCGCGATGATCGACCGTTCACGAACCCGCTGGAGCGTCGGGAGCTGCGCTGGCGATCCTGAGAGCGGGGCAAACGTCGAACCGCGCCTCTCCCGTGATTTAAGACCCTATTAACCATACCAAGAGCAATCATTACGGCGCAGTACCTCTTCTGGGACGCTTCGCGCCGATGCCCCGCTTCTTCATCGACCTTCATGACGGCCTGCAGCCGATCCACGACGAGGTCGGCTTCGAACTGCCGGACCTGCCGGCCGCGCGCGCCAAGGTCACCCGGATCATGTCGGCGATCGCCCGCGACATGCTGCCGGATGTCGAGCGTCAGGATTACGTGGCCTGCGTGCGCGACGGCGTCGGCAAGGTGGTCTACCGGGCGCGGCTGTCCCTCGCCGCCGAGATGGTCGACTGAGCGATCCGGCGACGGCCCCGCCCTGGGTCTCGCTGCCGCAACGCCTGAGAACTTGACCGGAGCCCGCGATCGGCCATCTCCGGTCCATGAAACGGCGCAGCCTGCTCACGGTCGCCAGCGCGGCCACGGTGATGACGCTCGGCGGTGTCGGCTATGCCGCGCACCGGCGCGGCAAGAACCCGTATTATGGCGGGCCGACCTCGGACCATTTCGATGGGCTGCGGTTTTTCTCGCCCGATCAGGCGACCGACAAGTCGCTGCCGGACGTGCTCCGCTGGCAGGCCAAGCGTCAGCGCGAGCCCTGGCCCAAATCGTTCCCGAGCCCGTTTCCGGCGGACCGGCCGCCCGAGCGCGTCTCCGGGCTGCGGGTCGTGCTGATCGGCCATGCGAGCTACCTCGTGCAGGTCGCCGGCCGCAACATCCTGATCGATCCGGTCTTCGCCAAGCGCGCGAGCCCGGTCCGCTTCGCCGGGCCGAAGCGGGTCAACCCGCCGGGAATCGCGCTGGCCGACCTGCCGCCCATCGACGCGGTGCTGATCACCCACAACCACTACGATCATCTCGACGGGCCGAACCTTGCCCGGATCTGGCAGGCGCACCAGCCGCTGATCGTGGCGCCGCTGGGCAACGACGCTATCCTGCGCGGCTACGATGACACGATGCATGTCGAGACGCGCGACTGGGGCCAGTCGGTCGATCTCGGCGACGGCCTGCAGGTCCACCTGACGCCCGCGAACCATTGGTCGGCCCGGGGCGTCAACGACCGGCGCATGGCGCTGTGGTGCGCCTTCGTGATCACCTCGCCCCGGGGCGTGCACTATCACGTCGGCGATACCGGCTTCGGCGACGGTGCGCTCTTCCGCGAGATCCGGGCCCGCTTCGGGCCGCCCCGGCTGGCGACCCTGCCGATCGGCGCCTACGAGCCGCGCTGGTTCATGCGGGCGCAGCACGTGAATCCGGCCGAGGCCGTCGAGGCCTTCGTGCTGCTCGGCGCCGAGCAGGGGCTCGGTCACCACTGGGGCACGTTCCAGTTGACCGACGAGGGTGTGGAGCGGCCCGCGGAGGCGCTGACGGCGGCGCTCGCGGAGGCGGCGCTTCCGCCCGAGCGGTTCGTCGCTTTGCGGCCCGGTCAGGTCTGGCAAGCCTGAACGCCGGCGGATCGGCTGCCGCCCCAATAGGCATGATGCGTGCATCATGCCGTATGCAGCATGGATCCGCGGCACTGAGGTGTCCGCCGCGCGCCTGAACGGCGTGCGCCGCTCCATGCGGCGCACCCGCTTTCAGCCGAGAGACACGATGGACCTGTTCAAGCCGACACGCCGCTCACTGATGGCCGGAGGCGCGGCGCTCGCTGCCCTCGGGGCGGCGGGCCGGGCCGGCGCGCAGGGCGCGGCCCCCGGCAGCCTGACCTACGGCATCTCGATGACCGACCTGCCGCTCACCACCGGACAGCCCGACCGGGGCGCGGGCGGCTACCAGTTCACCGGCCTGACCCTGTACGACCCCCTGGTCGCCTGGGAACTCGACGTCGCGAACCGGCCGGGCAAGATGGTGCCCGGGCTCGCCACGTCCTGGGAGAGCGATCCGGCCGATCCCAAGGTCTGGACCTTCCACCTGCGCGAGGGCGTGGCGTTCCACGACGGCTCGGCTTTCGATGCCGACGCGGTGATCTGGAACTTCGACAAGGTGCTCAACAAGGAGGCGCCGCATTTCGACCAGCGCCAGGCCGCCCAGGTCCGCCCGCGGCTGCCCGGCGTGGCGAGCTACCGGAAGCTCGACGCCAAGACCGTCCAGGTCACGACCAAGACGCCCGACAGTCTGTTCCCCTACCAGATGCTCTGGTTCCTGATCTCCTCGCCGGCCCAGTACGAGAAGGTGGGCCGGGACTGGGCGAAGTTCGCCTTCGAGCCCTCGGGCACGGGACCGTTCCGGATGGGGCAGCTCGTCCCGCGCGTACGCCTCGAGCTGCTGCCGAATGCCGGCTACTGGAACCCCAAGCGGGTGCCGAAGCTGTCGAAACTCACGCTGACCTGCGTTCCGGAGGACCTCGCCCGGGTGAACGCGCTCCTGTCCGGCAATGTCGACCTGATCGAATCGCCGGCGCCCGATGCCGTGCCGCGCCTGAAGGCCGCCGGCATGCGCGTCGTCGGCAACGATACGCCCCATGTCTGGAACTACCATCTCTCGATGCTGGAGGGCTCGCCCTGGCGGGACCTGCGCCTGCGCAAGGCCGCCAACCTCGCCATCGACCGGGCCGGAGTCGCCGAGCTGATGGGCGGTCTCGCCCAGCCCGCAATCGGGCAGGTGCAGCAATCGAGCCCGTGGTTCGGCAAGCCGCGCTTCCAGATCAAGACGGACGTCGACGCGGCGCGCAAGCTCGCCGAGGAGGCGGGCTTCTCGGTCAAGAACCCGGTCAAGGCGACGGTCCTGATCCCGACCGGCGGCACCGGGCAGATGCTGTCCCTGCCGATCAACGAATACGTTCAACAGAGCTGGGCCGAGGTCGGCATCCAGGTCGAATTCAAGACCGTGGAGCTGGAGGTGGCCTACACGGCCTGGCGCCAGGGAGCGGCGGATCCGAGCCTCAAGGGGGTCAGCGCCGGCAACATCGCCTACGTCACCTCGGACCCGTTCTACGCGATCCTGCGCTTCTACGATTCGAAGCAGATCGCCCCGAATGGGGTCAACTGGAGCCATTACCGCAATCCGGAGGTCGATTCCCTCTGCGACAAGGTCAAGGCGAGCCTCGACACGGACGAGCAGAACCGGTTGCTGGCGCGGATCCACGAGATCGTCGCCGATGATGCGGTACAGGTCTGGGTCGTGCACGACACCAATCCGCACGCGCTCTCGCCGCGGGTGAAGAACTATGTCCAGGCGCAGCACTGGTTCCAGGATCTGGCCACGCTCGCCTGACCAGGCTCAAGGCGGCGGGACGGCCTCGTCTCGCCTCCGACATCCCGGGGCCGCGCAGCGGAGCCCGGGAGCCCTACAGGCCGACGCGGCAAGTTCTGAACCGCCTGTGCTTGAGGACGGCGACCGCCTCGACATGCCAATTCTGCGGCAGGCGCAATCGATGCCCTGTCGGCCGCGGGACCGGATACTGATTCGGCCCGCCGCACGCCTTCCGATCACTCGTCGCTTCTGAGAGGCCGGCTCACGCCGGCCTTTCCTTGTCTGTGCCGGCCCGTCCCGAGACATGGCAACCCGGGAGGAATCGGCAATTTCGCACTTGCAGCAAAGCTAGTTGCGAGCTAGGACGCTCGGGCAGACAAATTCGGGAGCATCTGGCAATGGCCCTTCGTCTTATCAGTGGTTTCGCAGCGGTGACCCTCGCGCTGTCCGGCCTCTCGGTCCCGGCCGCGCTGGCGAAGCCGGCGACGGGTGCGAGCGCGGTCAAGATGATCGACACCGACAACGACGGCACGGTCGACCTGAAGGAAGTGGAGGCGGTGGCCTCGGCGACCTTCGATCGCCTGGAGAAGGACGCCGACGGCACCCTCGACGCCAAGGAGCTGAAGGGCCGCTTGAGCCAGGCCGGCGTGAAGCAGGCCG
This sequence comes from Methylobacterium tardum, assembly GCF_023546765.1. Lineage (NCBI taxonomy): Bacteria > Pseudomonadati > Pseudomonadota > Alphaproteobacteria > Hyphomicrobiales > Methylobacteriaceae > Methylobacterium > Methylobacterium tardum. The sequence goes on along the minus strand of NZ_CP097484.1, from coordinate 6,101,178 downwards.
ATCCGGACAACGACGGCACCCTCGACAAGAAGGAGTACCTCGCTGCGGTTGGCGAGCGCTTCAAGCTGGCCGATCCGGACAACGACGGCACCCTCGACGCCAAGGAGCTGAACTCCAAGGCCGGCAAGGCGCTGCTCGCCCTCATCAAGTAAGACGTCCGCGACGCTCAACGTCGCGTGCTCAAGGATTGAGGCTCCCGCGGATTCCTTCCGCGGGAGCCTTGTCATTTCGTGGACGCGCGCCTCGACGCGCCTCACCTCAAATCCGGCAGCTCTCGAACCCGGCGCGGATCGCCGCCTCATCGAGGTTGCGTCCGATGAACACCACCCGGGAGACGCGCGGCTCATTCGGTCCCCAATCGCCCTGCACGTCCCCGTCGAGGATCATGTGCACGCCCTGGAAGACGAAGCGCTTCGGCTCGTTCGGGAAGGCCACGATCCCCTTGCAGCGCAGGATGTCGGGCCCCTGGACCTGGGTCAGGTTCGAGATCCAGGGCATGAACTTCTCGGGATCCACCTCGCCCTCGATCTTCGCCGAGAGCGACCGGATGTCGGAATCGTGATGGTGGTGGTGTCCCTCCTCCAGGAAGTCGGGCTCCACGTCGAGGATCCGGTCGAGGTCGAAGGCATTGCGCTCCAGCACGGCGTCGAGCGGGACGGCGCAGTTCTGCGTGCGGTGGAGCTTCGCCAGCGGGTTGATGGTGCGGATCTCGGCCTCGACCCGGTCGAGGTCGGCGGGCGACACGAGATCGCTCTTGTTGAGCAGGATCACGTCCGCGAAGGCGATCTGGTTCTTCGCCTCGGGCGCGTCCTTCAGCCGGTCGGACAGCCACTTGGCGTCGGCCACCGTCACCACGGCGTCGAGCCGGGCGGCGTCGCCCACATCCTGGTCGACGAAGAAGGTCTGCGCCACGGGCGCCGGATCGGCGAGGCCGGTGGTCTCGGCGATGATCGCGTCGAACTTGCCCCGGCGCTTCACCAGCCCGTCCATGATCCGGATCAGGTCGCCGCGCACCGTGCAGCAGACGCAGCCGTTGTTCATCTCGAACACTTCCTCGTCCGCGCCGACGACGAGGTCGTTGTCGATACCGATCTCGCCGAACTCGTTGACGATCACGGCGTAGCGCTTGCCGTGGTTCTCGGTGAGGATCCGGTTGAGGAGCGTGGTCTTGCCCGCGCCGAGATAGCCGGTGAGCACGGTCACCGGGATCTTCCCGGCCGTGGATCCAGCTTGGGCGGAAACGGGGCTCGTGTCGGTCATGGCGGGTTCTTCGATGGGGTCAGCGGACGGGCGCGGTGCGCCCATGAGCGTTGTCATATTGTAACAAATCCCGTCAAAGGAAGACGGAGCCACACGGTTTCGCGACCACGGCTCCCGATCGATTGCGCGTCGGACAAGCTTTGCTCTAGGCACATGATGCCGCACGGACTCTTCCGCGCGGTACGCCATAGAAAAGCACCGACGATCGCATTGATGTGGGCCTCGTCCCGGCGCGAATCGTACACTTGTCAGTCAACCCGGTCTCTTCGCCCGGACCCGGAAGATCATTCGCATGGACGCCCGAAATCCGCTGGACCAGGATGAGGCGATCTCCGCACCCCGCCGCAAGCGCCGGGGGCCGGGGCTCCTCCTCATCCTCCTGCTGCTCGCGGCCGCGGCAGGGGCGGCGTTCGCCTTCTCCGACCGGGTTCGCGAGGCCACGTCGGGCCTCGTCGCCTCGCTGACCGGCCTGTTCGCGCCGAGCAATCCGGATCCCGGGATCGATGCGGAGAAGGCCGGGGCCGTGGAGCGGATCTTCCGGCCCACCAAGGAGCAGCGCGCCGCCTTCGAGATCCTGCCGGTCGCCACGCAGGTCTTCCGTCCGGAGGGCACCGCGGAGGGGCGCATCGCCCTCAACGAGGACGACAACGTCCCGGTCGTGTCGCCCTATGCGGGCCGGGTGACGAAGGTGCTGGCCCGCGCGGGCGACGACGTGAAGGCTGGCGACGTGCTGCTGACGCTCGAGGCCACCGACATGGTCCAGGCGCAGAACGACTACCAGGCGGCCCTGAACACTCTTCAGAAGCAGCAGGCGCTTCTGAAGCTCGACCAGACTATCGCACAGCGCCAGCAGGAACTGTTCCAGGCGCACGCGACGGCGCTGAAGGACTACCAATCCGCCCAGAACGACGTGATCGCCGCCCAGAGCGACCTGAAGACCGCGGAAGCCGCCCTCGACGCCGTGAAGAACCGCCTGCGGCTGCTGGGCAAGACCGATGCCGAGATCGCCGCCTTCGAGAAGAAGGGCACGATGAGCCCCGAGACCCAGATCCGGGCCCCGATCGCCGGCACGATCGTCCAGCGCAAGGTCGGCACCGGGCAATATCTATCGGCGTCCAGCGACCCCGTCTTCGTGATCGGCGACCTGTCGACCGTCTGGCTCATCGCCAATGTCCGGGAGAGCGAGATCCCGAAGATCCGCATCGGCCAGGAGGTCGAGGCGAAGGTGGCGGGCTTCGGCGCACGGGTGTTCAAGGCCCGGGTCAACTACATGGCCTCCAGCCTCGACCCGGCGACGCGGCGGCTCGCGGTGCGCAGCGAGGTCGACAATCCCGACCGGGTGCTGCGCCCGGAGATGTTCGCCACTTATACGATCGTCACCGGCAAGGGCGAGCCGAGCCCGAGCGTGCCGGTGGGCGCCGTCGTGTACGAAGGCGACCGCACCCACGTCTGGGTGGCGCGGCCGGACGGAGCCGTGGAGGCACGGGACATCAAGCTCGGGCTGATCAACGGCGACAATGCCCAGGTGGTCGAGGGCTTGCGCCCGGGCGAGCAGGTGGTGACCCGCGGCGCCCTGTTCATCGACCGGGCGGCGAGCGGCGAGAAGGCGTCCTGAGCGAGGATTCGGTCCGATGAACAGCCTGATCGTCTTCTCGCTCCGCCAGCGCGTGCTGGTGGTGCTGATGTTCGTGGTGATGCTGGGCATCGGCTACGGAGCCTATACGCAGCTCAACATCGAGGCCTATCCCGACCCGGTCCCGCCGCTCGCCGACGTCATCACCCAGAACCCGGGCCAGTCGGCCGACGAGATCGAGCGCTACATCACGATTCCCCTCGAGGTGGCGCTGGCCGGCATCCCCAACGCCCAGGTGGTGCGCACGATCTCGCTGTTCGGCCTGTCCGACGTGAAGGTCCAGTTCAACTACGAGTACACGTACGAGCAGGCCCTGCAGCGGGTGCTCAACCGCCTGTCGCAGGCCCCGACGCTGCCCAACGGCGCCACGCCGCAGATCTCACCGACGAGCCCGGTGGGCGAGATCATGCGCTACAAGCTCGTCGGTCCGGCGGGCTACTCGCCCATGGACATGAAGACCCTGCAGGACTGGGTGCTGCAGCGCCGGTTCAAGGCGATTCCCGGCGTGGTTGACGTCACGGCCTTCGGCGGCAAGGCCAAGGAATACGAGGTCGCGGTCGACCTGAACCGCCTCCAGGCCCAGGGCCTGACCCTGGTGCAACTGACCAATGCGCTGAACAACGCCTCGATCAACGTCGGCGGCCAGACGCTGAATGTCGGCCAGCAATCGGCGGTGGTGCGCGGCATCGGCCTGATCCGCGACATGGACGACATCCGGGACACGATGATCAGCCTCGTCAACGGCACCCCGGTGCTGGTGCGGGACGTGGCGGAGGTGCGCGTGTCGAACGCGCCGCGCCTCGGCATCGTCGGCCACGACGACCAGCGCGACATCGTCGAGGGCATCGTGCTGATGACCCGCGGCGGCAAGAGCCTGCCGACGCTGGAGCGGGTCGAGGCCGAGATCGACAAGATCAACAGCTCCACGATCCTGCCGCCCGACGTGAAGATCGAGCGGATCTACGACCGCTCGGGCCTGATCCACACCACCACCCACACGGTGATGCACAACCTCGTCTTCGGCGTGGTGCTGGTCTTCGTGGTGCAGTGGCTGTTCCTCGGCTCGCTCACCAGCGCGATCATCGTGGCGGCGACGATCCCGTTCGCCCTCGGCTTCGCGATCCTGATCCTGGTGATCCGCGGCGATTCGGCGAACCTCCTGTCGCTCGGCGCGATCGATTTCGGCCTGATCGTCGACGCCACCGTGATCATGGTCGAGAACGTGTTCCGCCACATCGCCGAGCCCGACCACGTGAAGGGCGAGGTCCCGCCGGGCGGCCTGACCGGGCGGCTCGGCACGATCGCGGTCGCCGGCCGCGAGGTGAACCGGGCAATCTTCTTCTCGGCGACGATCATCATCGTCGGCTTCCTGCCGCTGTTCACGATGACCGGCGTCGAGGGCCACATCTTCGGGCCGATGGCCAAGACCTACGCGTACGCGCTGCTCGGCGGCCTGCTCGCGACCTTCACGGTCTCGCCCGCGCTCTCCGCCCTGATGCTGCCCAAGAACCTGGAGGAGCGCGACACGCTGATCGTGCGGGTGCTGCGCGTCGGCCACGAGCGCGTGCTGGCCTTCGGCCTGCGCAACCGGGTCCTGGCCCTCGCCGTGATGCTGGCGGTGCTGCTGGTCTCGGGACTGACGGCCCGCAATCTCGGCCTGGAATTCCTGCCGCGGCTCGAGGAAGGCAACCTCTACGTGCGCGGGACGATGCCGTCCTCGATCTCGCTGGAGGCCGGCAATGCCTACGTCCAGCGCATGCGCAAGATCTTCCAGGAGGTTCCGGAGGTCACCACCGTCCTGTCGCACCAGGGCCGCCCGAACGACGGCACCGACGCCACCGGCTTCTTCAACGTCGAGTTCCTGGCGCCGCTCAAGCCCATCGACCAGTGGCGGAAGGGCCTCGACAAGGAGACGCTGATCCAGGACCTGAGCAAGCAGCTGGCCTCCGAATTTCCCGGGATCGAGTTCAACTTCTCCCAGTATATCGAGGACAACGTCCAGGAAGCCGCCTCGGGCGTGAAGGGCGAGAACTCGGTCAAGATCTACGGCAACGACCTCGCGCAGCTCACCAAGACCGCCAATGCCGTCAAGGCGGCGCTGGCCACCGTCCAGGGCGTCACCGATCTGTCGGTGTTCGAATCCCTCGGCCAGCCGACGGTCCGGATCGACGTCGACCGCCACAAGGCCGCCCGCTACGGCCTGTCCATCGGCGACGTGAACACCACGATTCAGGCGGCGATCGGCGGCCAGACCGCGGGCGACCTCTACGAGTACGGCTCGGACCGCCACTTCCCCATGCGGGTGCGGCTCGCCAAGGAGTACCGCTCGTCGCTGGCCGGCATCCGCAACATCGCGGTGGGGGCGCAGAACCCCAATGGCGGCGTGATCCAGGTACCGCTCTCCGAGATCGCCGACGTCGACCTCGTCTCGGGCGCCTCGTTCATCTACCGCGAGGACCAGGAGCGCTACATCCCGGTGAAGTTCTCGGTGCGCGGCCGCGACCTCGGCAGCGCCGTCCTCGAAGCCCAGCGGAAGGTGGCCGACGCCGTGGACCTGCCGCCGGGCTACCGCCTGGAATGGGTCGGGCAGTTCACCAACCTGAAGGAGGCGGCGGCCCGGCTCAGCCTCGTGGTGCCGCTCACGCTGCTGCTGATCGCGCTGCTCCTGTACATCAACTTCTCGTCGGTGGCCGACATGCTGCTGACCCTGTCGGTGATCCCGATGGCGATGATCGGCGGCATCTTCGCGCTGTTCCTGACCGGCACGCCGTTCTCGATCTCGGCGGCGATCGGGTTCATCGCGCTGTTCGGCATCTCGACCATGGAGGGGGTGATCCTGCTCGCCTACTACAACCAGCTCCTCGACGAGGGCTGGAAGAAGCAGGAGGCGGTCTGGCAGGCCGCCGTGGTGCGCATGCGCCCGGTGATGATGACCTGCGTGGCGGCCTGCGTCGGCCTGCTGCCGGCAGCGGTCTCCACCGGCATCGGCTCGCAGGTGCAGAAGCCGCTGGCGCTCGTGGTGGTCGGCGGCATCATCCTGGCGCCGAACCTGATCCTCGTGGTCGTGCCGGTGCTGATCTCGCTGTTCTCGCGGCGGCGCCCGAACCCGGACGCACGGGCGCGGACCGAGCATCGGGTCGCCGCGTGAGCCGGCTGAGGAAGCCGGCGCAGCGCGTTGCAGGGGGGCCACAACGCCCGCGCCGCGCGCGCGACCTGGGGACAGTCGCATTGACTTGGATGCGCGCCGCGCCGCTCTACCAGGGTGAGGCTTTCGGGGGCGGAATGGTGAGCGTTGGGCCGAACAGGTGCGGACGGGCGGCCGCATGGCTGGCGGCCTCCCTGTCCCTGTCGGCCTGCGCGGTCGGCCCGAACTTCGTGCCGCCGGAGGATCCGCCGGTCAGCCGCTACACCAAGGAGCCGCTCAAGAACCCGTCGGCCGCCGACAAGATCCGCACCCGGCAGGGCGGCTCGGCCGACCAGAGCTTCGTCTCGGGCGCCGACATCCCGGGCCAGTGGTGGACCCTGTTCCACTCGAAGGCGCTGAACCGGGTCGCCGAGCAGGCGCTGGCCAACAACCCGACGCTGGAGGCGGCCCAGGCTTCGCTGCGGGTGGCGCAGCAGAACGTGCTCGCCCAGAAGGGCACGCTCTACCCGAGCCTGACCGCGACCCCGCAGATCCAGGGCAACCTCGCCCCCGGCCTCGACCTGCAATCGCCGCTCAACAACCAGACCAACTACCTCTACAGCCTCGCCACGCCGCAAGCGGTGGTCTCGTACAATCCGGACGTGTTCGGCGGGAATCGCCGCCAGATCGAGTCCCTGGAGGCCACCACCGAGAACCAGCGCTTCCAGCTCGAGGCGGCCTATCTGAGCCTGACCGCCAACGTCGTCGCCGCCGCCATCCAGGAGGCGGCGCTGCGGGCGCAGATCGACGCCACCCGCAAGGTGATCCAGGCCCAGACCGAGGTTCTGCAGCTCTACAACAAGCAGCTCTCCCTGGGGCAGATCGCCGGCGCCGACGTGATCCAGCAGCAGGCCGCGCTGGCGCTGTCGCAGCAGCTGCTGCCGCCGCTGGAGAAGGCCCTCGCCCAGCAGCGCAACCTGCTCACGGCGCTCGCCGGCCGGCTGCCCTCCGACGAGATCAGCGAGACCTTCGACCTGGCCGCCCTGCGCCTGCCGACCAAGCTGCCGGTGAGCCTGCCCTCGCGGCTGGTCCAGCAGCGGCCCGACGTGAAGGCGGCCGAGGCGCTGGTGCAGGAGGCGAGCGCCAATGTCGGCGTCGCGGTGGCCAACCGCCTGCCGCAGTTCAGTCTCACGGCCACGGGCGGCTCCAGCGCGACGCGGATCGCGCAGGTGACCAATCCGGGCGCGGCGTTCTTCACGATCATCGGGCAGGCGACGGCACCGATCTTCGATGCCGGCACCCTGTTCCGGCGCCAGCGCGCGTCGGAGGAATCGCTGACGCAAGCGCAGGCGCAGTACAAGGCGACGGTGATCACCGCCTTCCAGAACGTCGCCGACGCCCTGCGGGCGCTCCAGGCCGACGCCAAGGCGGTGGCCGCAGCCGATGCCGCGGTGAGCGCCACCAACCAGAGCCTCGGGCTGATCCGCAAGCAGTACACCGCGGGCGCGATCACCTCCTCGCAGGTTCTGATCGCCCAGCAGGGCTACCTCTCGGCCCTGGTCACCTCGGCGGGCGCGCGCGCCACCCAGTATGCCGACACCGCGGCCCTGTTCGTGGCGCTGGGCGGCGGCTGGTGGAACCGCGCCGACGTGGCGCCGCCGCCGCCCGAGAAGGACCCGCTGAAGGTGCTGTGACGCGCGGCCGCGTCACGCGTACATCGCGATCGCGTCCTGCAGCATCTGGTCGGCGGTGCTCATGACCTTGGTGTTGGCCGTGTAGGCCTGCTGCGTCTCGATCATCTTCGAGAACTGGTCGGTGATGCTGGCGTTCGACTGCTCCACGGCGCTGGCCGTCACGGTCGCGCCGTTGAGGCCGTAGCTCGGCGTCCCGGACTGGCCGTTGGCCACGTAGGTCCCGCCGTCGAGCCCGGTCAGGTTGTCCTGCTGGCCGAACTGCGCGAGCGTCAGCGTGCCCAGCGGCAGGGCGCTGCCGTCCGCTTTGGTGCCGGTCAGGGTGCCGGCCGGCGAGACGGCGAGGCTCGCCAGTGTGTTCGCGCCGGTGGGAACCGTGACGGGCGCCGTCGCGGATGGCCCGGCGAACAGGTAATAGCCCGCGCCGTTGACGAGGTAGCCGTTGGCATCCGCCGAGAAGTCGCCGCGCCGCGTGTAGCCGGTCTCGCCGGAGAAGGTCGGGCTCTGATCCGTCCCGGTATTCTCGCGGACGATGAAGTAGCCGTTGCCCGAGATGGCGAGGTTGGTCGGCACGCTGGTCGACTGCACCGTGCCCTGGATGTTCAGGCTGTTGCGGGTGCTCGTCGCCACGCCGCCGGCCTGCTGCGGAGCCTTCGCCGACTGCGCCAGCATGTCGGCGAAGCTCGTCTCCGTGGTCTTGAACCCCGCCGTCTGGGTGTTGGCGATGTTCCCGGAGATGTTGTTGAGCGCCAGCGACTGCGCCGAGGCGCCGGAAATCGAATTCGAGAGCGCGTCGTAGAGGCTCATCGGGGTCTCCGTCCGTGAGACCGGCAGGAACCGATCCGACGGAGAAGCATAAGCGCCCACTATGGTTAACCGGCCGTGTGTGACGGAGTGTTGCGGGCTTGAGGCCGGGTGCGAGCGCCGCCACCGTCCTTGCGAGCGAAGCGAAGCAATCCAGCAGCGCCACGCCGCGGAAGACGCTCCGCCCTGGGTCGCTGCGCTGCGCGCGCGATGACGGGACCGACGGGTCAGGCGCCGACAGCACTCAGCACGATCTCTCGCCGGTGCGGCCGGTCGCGGTGCTCGATCAGGTAGATGCCCTGCCACGTGCCCAGCGCGAGCCGTCCCTCGACCAGCGGGATGCTGAGTGCCGAATCGGTGACCATCGTGCGGATATGGGCGGGCATGTCGTCGGGCCCTTCGGCCCCATGGACGTAGCCGGCGTTGCGCGGCGCGAACCCGTCCAGTGCGGTCATTAGGTCGGTCTGCACGTCCGGATCGGCATTTTCCTGGATGGTGAGCGAGGCCGAGGTGTGCCGGCAGAACACCGTGACCAAGCCGTCGCGGATGCCGCTCCCGCGCACGAACTCCGCGACTGCGCCGGAAAAGTCCGTGAATCCCTGACCGGCGGTCGCAATGGTCAGGCGCCCGCTGGCGTGACGCTCGACCCGGCCGGAGGCCAGGATCTCCACCGGACCGATCTTGCCCTGCCTCATGCGCTCTTCTCCAGCAGCGTCGCGCCCGGCGCGACCTCGCGCTCGCCGCGGGCGAGGATCCGTTCCAGCACGTCGATCCGGTCGGCCTCCGAGGGCGGCTTGTCCCAGCGGATGCGGCTGACCCGCGGAAAGCGCATCGCCACGCCCGACTTGTGCCGAGTCGAGCGCTGCACCCCTTCGAACGCGATCTCCAGGACGAGGCCGGCCTCGCGCCCGTGGGCGACCTCGCGTACCGGGCCGAAGCGCTTGGTGGTGTTGTTGCGGACATAGCGGTCCAGCTTGGCGAGCTCGGCGTCGGTGAAGCCGTGATAGGCCTTGCCCACCGGCACCAGCTCGTCCCCGCCCTCCGGCGCCGCGCGCCAGACGCCGAACGTGTAGTCCGAGTAGAAGGACGAGCGCTTCCCGTGCCCGCGCTGGGCGTACATCATCACCGCGTCGACGATGTGCGGCTCGCGCTTCCACTTCCACCACGGCCCCTTCGGCCGGCCCGGCAGGTAGGGGCTGTTGAGGCGCTTGAGCATCACGCCCTCGATGGCGTCGGCATCCTCGCCGGCGCCGACGGAAGCCGGATCGGCCCGGGCGGCGGCCAGCGCCTCCCAATCCGCGAAGGGCACCAGCGGCGAGATGTCGATCCGCGCGTGGTCGAGGCGCGTGACGAGGGCTTCCAGCTTCTCCCGGCGCGTTGCGAAGGGTTCGGCCCGCAGGTCGTCGCCTTCCAGGGTGAGGAGGTCGTAGGCCCGCACATGGGCGGGGAACTCCTCCAGGAGCTTGGCCGTGACCGCCTTCCGGTTCAGCCGCTGCTGCAGGACGTTGAACGACTGGACCCGCCGCTCGCGCAGGATCAGAAGCTCGCCGTCGAGCGCGCCCGTGAAGGTGATCGCCTCGGCCAGATCCGGGAACGCCCCGGTGATGTCCTCGCCGGTGCGGGAATAGACCTTCCCGACCTGATGGCCGGCCCGGTCGCGACCGCCGACGAGCTGGACGCGGATGCCGTCCCATTTCCACTCGGCCGAGAACGCCTCCGGCTCCAGCTTCTCAAGATCGGCTTCCTCCTCGATCGGGTGCGACAGCATCGGCGGCCGGAACGGGGCCGGGTTGAGGGTCTCGGGCCGCTCGGCCCGGCCCTCGACCCAGGCGAACAGGGTCTCGAACGGCGGGGTCAGCCCGTGCCAGACCTCCTCCACCGCATCGGCGTCGTGGCCGCCCAGCGCGCCGACCGCGGTCTTGGCGAGACGGGCCGAGACGCCGACCCGCAGGTTGCCGGTGACGAGCTTCAGGAGCGCCCAGCGCCCGGTCTCGCCGAGGGCGTCGAGCCAGTCCGAGAGATGGCCGGGCAGCTCGCGCTTGGGGATGGTCGCCAGCGTCTCCACGACCTCGGCGAGGGTCGGGACATGCGGCGGCGGGTTGTTGTGGCCGGGGCCCGGCTCCCGCGGCGCCTCCGTCGGTCCCGGCCAGATCAACGCCGTGGTCTCGGCGAGGTCGCCCACATAATTGTGCGACAGCCGGAACAGAACCGGGTCGATCCGCTCCTCCACCAATCCCCGGATCAGGGCCGGCTTGGCCTCGCGGAAGCTCAGCGTCCCGGTCATGGCGCCCAGCGCGAAGCCGCGCTCGGGATCGGGCGTGCGCGCGAAGTAATCCTGGAGCATGCGCAGCTTCGCGTTGCGGCGCGGCTCGTAGGCGAGGCGGTCGAGGAGTTGGGCGAAGTCGTTCACGCGGCCGCCTCCGCCCCGATGCCGGGTTCGGTCTCACCGTCGTCGCCGTAGCCCAGAAGGTGCAGCGGCTTCGCCCGGATGCCCTGCGTCCCGCACCAGTGGACCAGCGCGTCCTCCTGGCCGTGGGTCACCCAGACTTCCTCGGCGCCGGTGTCGCGGATGGTCCGGCACAGGTCCGGCCAGTCGGAATGGTCGGAAATGACCATCGGCAGCTCGACGCCCTTCTGGCGGGCGCGGGCGCGCACGCGCATCCAGCCCGAGGCGAAGCAGGTCACCGGGTCGGGGAATTTGCGCGACCACAGGTCCTGGATCGACGAGGGCGGGCAGATCACGATCGCCCCGTGCAGATCCTTGCGCTCAGCGGCCACCACCTTCGGCGTGTCGCCTAGCGGCACACCCTCGTCCTTGTAGAGGGCGGTCAGCTTCTCCATGGCGCCGTGCAGGTGGATCGGCCGGTCCCAGCCCTCCTCGCGCAGCAGCGCCATGACCCGCTGCGCCTTCCCGAGCGCGTAGGCGCCGACGATGTGGGCGCGTTCCGGGAACAGCGCCACCGAGTCGAGGAGCTTGCGGACCTCGCCGCGCGTGTCGGGATGGGTGAACACCGGCAGGCCGAAGGTCGCCTCGGTGATGAACACGTCGCAGGGCACCACCTCGAAGGGCAGGCAGGTCGGGTCCGGCGCGCGCTTGTAGTCGCCCGAGACCACCACGCGAACCCCGTCCCGCTCGATGGCGATCTGCGCGGAGCCGAGCACGTGTCCGGCCGGCGCGAAGCGAACGGTGACCTCGCCGATGCGGATGGACTCGCCGAGCCGGGCCTCCTGCCGCTGGCGGCAGAAATCCGCGCCGTAGCGCACCGCCATGATCTGCAGGGTTTCGGGGGTCGCCAGGACGTGGCCGTGGCCCGACCGGGCATGGTCGGCATGACCGTGCGTGATCAGCGCGCGCTCCACCGGCCAGGTCGGATCGACGTGGAAGCGCCCGAGCGGGCAGTAGAGACCCTCGCGGGTCAGGGTGAGGAGATCGCTGGCGCGTATCGGCATCGGGCCCGTGCTACCGGTGGAGTCCGGCGGAAGCCCCGATATATAGGCGCTCCCGGATCCGGCAGACGCATGGCCTCGCAGCTCAGTTCCGGCGATCTCCTCGCCGATCGCCGCTATCGTTACGCGGAAGCCTGTCTGGCGGAGGGCGACCATGCCGGGGCAGCGGATCTCGCCGAGCAGGTCCTGGAGATCGCCCCCCGCTACGCGCCAGCCTGGCTGCTCCTCGGCCGAGCCCGGGAAGGCTTGGCCGAGCCCGGCGGCGATCCGGACCAGCGGGCCGCGGCGGCCCGCGCCTATGCCTGCGCCCTCGACATCGACCCGGACGACACCCTCGGCGTGCGGGCGCACCTCGTGCGCCTGGGCAGCAGCGACGGCCTTCCAGCCCTCTCGCCAGCCTATGTCAGGGCTCTGTTCGACGGCTACGCGCCGCGCTTCGAGCGCCATCTGGTCGAGGGCCTGGGCTATGTCGGCCCGGACCTCGTCCGGGACGCGCTCCCGCCCGAGCCCCCGCATTTGGGAACGGCGCTCGATCTCGGCTGCGGCACCGGCCTGATGGGCGCGGCGATCCGCAACCGCGTCGGTCATCTCGCCGGGGTCGATCTCTCGCCCGGCATGCTGGCCCTGGCCCGGGCCAAGCTCCAGAACGCGCGACCGCTCTACGACCGCTTGGTCGAGGGCGAGCTGACCGCGTTCCTGGTCGGTGAGCCGGCAGTCTCCGCCGATCTCTGCCTCGCCGCCGACGTCCTGATCTACGTGGCCGATCTCGGCCCTGTCCTGGCCGAGATGGGCCGCGTGCTGCGGCCGGGGGGCCTCGCCGCCTTCACGGTGCAGTCCCACGACGGAACGGGCGCCGCCCTGGGCCCGGACGGCCGCTACGCCCACGCCGACGCCCATGTCGCGGCGGCGGCCGCCGGAGCCGGCCTTGCGATCCTGGCATTGCGGCCCGCCGACGTCCGGCGCGAGGCCGGCCGGCCGGTGCCGGGGCGCGTCGTTGTGTTGCGCCGCACAGCAGCATGAAACTGCTTTGCTGTTCGTCCATTGTCAGTCGGCTGCGACAGGCGCGGCCGCTGAATCGGGGGATCAGCATGGCGGATTACGGTAGCAGGACAGGGGCCGACGCGCCCGAGCGGAAGCCCGATCCGCCGGCGGACCGCTCCTTTCCGGCCGATCCGCGCACGCGGATTCCCTTCGCCATCGCGCTCGCCACCCTGGCGGGCTGCGCCGATTCCATCGGCTTCCTGGAATTCTCGCAGCTGTTCATGTCGTTCATGTCGGGCAACACCACGCGCTTCGGCGTCGCGGTGGCCAATGCCGACTGGGAGAACGTCACGCGCGTTGCCAGCACCATCAGCGTCTTCTGCTTCGGCGCCTTCCTGGGCACTCTGATCGCCGCCTGGGTCGGACGCTGGCGCCTGGCCGTCCTGCTGACCCTGCAGGCGCTGCTGCTCGCCGGCGGGTTGCTGATGCCCTGGGGCACCTTCGCCTACCCGCTGCACGCCTACCCGATCGTGCTGGCTCTGGGACTCCAGAACGCCACGCTCCAGGACGAGGGCGGTCGCTCCCTGGCGCTGACCTACGTCACCGGCGCGGTCGTGCGCTTCGGCACCGGCTGCGCCAACCTGCTGCTCGGCACGGTGGCGCCCTCCTTCTGGATCCAGGCGCCGCTCTGGGCCGGCCTCAGCACCGGCGCGGTGCTGGGTGGTCTGCTCGACATGCGCTACGGCGAATCGGCGTTCCTGTTCCCGGCGGCGCTCGCCGCCATCCTGGCGCTGATCGCCATCGCCCTCACGATCGCGAAGCCGGGCAGTACCCTGGTGGCGGGCTCGGCGCCCGCGCCCGACGCGAGCCCGAAGGCCGAGGTGATCGACGCGATCCACTGAGCGGAGCCGACGCTCCGGGGCCGCTCAGCCGTCCGAATCCCGGACGCTGCCCCGGCCCTGCTTGATCGTGGCGCGGTTCTTCTTGGCGCCGATGCGCCGCTCCTGCGAGCCCCGGGTGGGCTTCGTCGGCCGGCGGATCGGCGGCGGCGGCTTGGCGGCCTCGGCCACGAGATCGACGAGGCGCTGCAGGACGTCCGCCCGGTTACGCTCTTGCGTCCGGTGCCGCTGGCCCGCCAGGACGAGCACGCCGTCCTTGGTCATCCGCCGTCCGGCCAGCCGCACGAGGTTCGCCTTGACGCGGTCGTCCACGGACGGTGAATCCAGCGCCGCCCAGCGGAGCTGAACCGCGGTCTCGACCTTGTTGACGTTCTGTCCGCCGGCGCCCGAGGCGCGCATGAAGGACAGCTCGATCTCGTCGTCGCCGATGGCGATGCGCGGGGTCACCCTCAGGGGCATGGCGGCCTCCGGCGGGGCGGACGCGAGGCGCGGTGCGTCGCGGATCCAAGCTGGGGCGCGGCGATCGCGGAAGTGCGGGACGCGGCCACGATCACCATATTCCTCCTGCGAGCCGCGCGCGTCGGCAACGACGCGCGCGACATTAAGGTTCAGGCGGCCTCGGCCGGCGTGCGGGCCCGAAGCGCGAGGGCGTGGAGGCCGCGCTTGAACGCATCCTCCAGAAGCGCGTTCACCAAGCGGTGCCGCTCGACGCGGCTCTTGCCCTCGAATGCCGACGCGACGATGTCGAGCCGGTAATGGGTCTCGCCCCCCGGCCGTGCCCCGGCATGGCCGGCATGCAGATGCGACTCGCCGATCACGCCGAGGCGCGCCGGCGCGAGCTGCTCGCGCAGCCGCGCCTCCATCCAGTCCCGCAGGGTGCCGCCCGCGCCCGCACCGTCCGCCATCGTGCCCTCGCGTCGTGTTCGTGGGTGCCCGTCAAGCCCGATCTCGCGCATGCGTCATCAGGCCCGGTGCCCTTGTGTCTCAGGTCCGCCCCCTCATAATCGGCCCGTCATGGATCTCAACTCGCGCCTGTTCGACAGCATCCGGATCAAGCCGTCCTGCGACGAGCCGAAGGCGGCGGCCGAGGGCGTCTGCGAGAGTCCGGGCTGCACGCAGCCGGGCCTGTACCGGGCGCCGAAGGGTCGGAAGGCGGAGGGCCAGTACTGGCGCTTCTGCATCGACCATGTCCGCGCCTACAACGCCACCTACAACTACTTCGACGGCATGAACGACGCCGCCGTGCAGGCCTACCAGAAGGACGCGATCATCGGGCATCGCCCGACCTGGGCGATGGGCGTGAACCGGACCGGCGAGGCCAAGCCGGCGGACGAGCCGGTCCGCGACTGGGCGTATGTCGATCCGCTCGGCATCCTGCGCGGCGAGGGTGTCGGCGACGCGCGCCGGCGCGCCCGCCAGCCCGAGGAGCCGCGCAAGCCCAAACACTCGGCGACGGTGCGCCGCGCCCTCGACGTGATGGGACTCGAGGAGAACGCCGATTCGGCCGCCATCAAGGCGCAGTACAAGGTGCTGGTGAAGCGCTTCCACCCCGACGCCAATGGCGGCGACCGCTCCTTCGAGGAGCGGCTGCGCGACATCATCCGCGCCCACGACGTCCTGCGCGCGGCCGGACTCTGCTGAACGGCACGAAGGATGCACGCCGGTTCAATCCCAGGATAGGGAAAACCGCGCGATGGGACCCTATATGGGACTCATGCCGGTCGGTGGCGCCCGAGCGCGCTGCCGTCTAAGGATGGCTCCGCCCCGCCGCGGAGGCCCGGCTCGACGTTCTTCCGCGCGGATGCTTCACTGTTTGGGAGTGGAGCGCCCGCGCCTCACGAGGTTCCGAATGCTCTCTGACGATACGCCCGCCCGGCTCCCCGACCGCACCGTCTCCGTCCGCGATGTCTTCGGCATCGACCTCGACCTCAAGGTCCCGGCCTATGCCGAGGCTGAGGAGCACGTGCCGGATCTCGATCCCGACTACATCTTCGACCGGGAGACGACGCTCGCGATCCTCGCCGGCTTCGCCCGCAACCGCCGCGTGATGGTCACCGGCTATCACGGCACCGGCAAGTCGACCCATATCGAGCAGGTCGCGGCCCGGCTGAACTGGCCGTGCATCCGGATCAACCTCGACAGCCACGTCTCGCGCATTGACCTCGTCGGCAAGGACGCGATCGTCCTCCAGGACGGCAAGCAGGTCACCGCCTTCCAGGACGGCATCCTGCCCTGGGCGCTGCAGAACAACGTCGCGCTGGTGTTCGACGAATACGATGCCGGCCGCCCGGACGTGATGTTCGTGATCCAGCGCGTGCTGGAGCTGTCGGGCCGCCTGACGCTCCTCGATCAGAAGCGCGTGATCCGCCCGCACCCGGCCTTCCGGCTGTTTGCCACGGCCAACACGGTGGGCCTCGGCGACACGTCGGGCCTCTATCACGGCACGCAGCAGATCAACCAGGGCCAGATGGACCGCTGGTCGATCGTCACCACGCTGAACTACCTGCCGCACGACCGCGAGGTCGACATCGTGCTCTCGAAGGCGACCCATTACCGGGGCGACCAGGGCCGCGACATCGTCAACCGGATGGTGCGCGTGGCGGATCTGACCCGCAACGCCTTCATGAACGGCGACCTCTCGACGGTCATGAGCCCGCGCACGGTGATCACCTGGGCCGAGAACGCCGACATCTTCAAGGATATCGGCTTCGCCTTCCGGGTGACCTTCCTCAACAAGTGCGACGAGCTGGAGCGGACGCTGGTGGCCGAGTTCTACCAGCGCGCCTTCGGCAAGGAGCTGCCCGAGAGCGCGGTGAACGTCGCGCTGAGCTGACCCGCATGGAGGAGCCCGTGGCGCGTCCGGCCGAGACCGCTGTGATGGACGTGGACACCTCGTCCGCGGCCATCCGCACGCGCTACGAGGACGACCTTCACAGCTGGGCGCGGGAGCAGGTCGCCCTGCTCCGCGCCCGCCGGTTCGACGAGATCGACGTCGAGCGCGTCGCGGAGGAGCTGGAGGACGTGTCGAGGCGCGAATTCTCCAAGCTCTACAGCTGTCTGCGCGTCCTCCTGATGCACATGCTGAAGTGGGATCAGCAGCCCGAGCACCGCACGCCGAGCTGGATCTACTCGATCCGCGAGCAACGCCGCCGCTTCGACCGTCTGCTGACCGAGAGCCCGAGCCTCAAGGCCCGCCTCGAGGAGGCTCTGGCACAGGCCTACCCGGACGCGCGCGACTGGGCCGCCGACGAGACCCATCTGATGCCGGACGAGTTTCCGTCTGCCTGTCCCTACAGCTGGGATGAGATCCGGGCTCGCCCCTTCGATCTCGATTCCGCGAAGAAGTAGCCCGCATGTCCATCTCCAACCGCAAGCCCGGCGAGCGCCGCGAACCCGTGGCCGAGCCCCTGAAGCGCTCGGTGGCCGGGTGCCTGCGCGCCATCGCCCGGCGCTCCGAGGTCGAGGTCACCTACGCGACCGACCGGCCGGCGCTGACCGGCGACAAGGCCCGCCTCCCCGAGCCGCCGCGCAAGCTCTCGGCGCAGGACGTCGCGGTGCTGCGCGGCAACGCCGACGCCATGGCGCTGCGCCTCGGCTGCCACGACGTGGCCGTCCACCGCCGCCTCGCCCCCGAGAACGCCGCCGCCCGGGCGGTCTACGACGCGGTCGAGCAGGCCCGGGTCGAGGCGATCGGCTCGCGGCGGATGGCCGGCGTCGCCAGCAACATCTCGGCGATGCTGGAGGACCGCTACCACCGCGGCGGCAAGTACGAGACCATCACCGACCGGGCCGACGCCCCGATGGAGGACGCCGTCGCCCTGATGGTGCGCGAGCGCCTGACCGGCCAGAAGCCGCCCGAGGCCGCCACCAAGATCGCCGAGCTGTGGCGCGAGCATATCGAGGCCAAGGCCGGCCCGAACCTCGACGGGCTGCTCGGCTCGATCGAGGACCAGCGCAAGTTCGCCCGCTCGGTGCGCGACCTCCTCACCTCGCTGGACATGTCGGACGAGACGCCGTTCGACGCCGAGGACGACGAGAACGACGACGAGAACGACGCCCAGGACGACGAGCAGAACCCCAGCGAGGGCGATTCGGAGGAGAAGAGCCAGGGCGAGCGCGCCGAGATCGAGACCTCCGAGGAGGCTTCCGACGAGATCGAGGACGGCGCCCAGGAATCCGCGGACGCCCCCTCGGGCGAGCTGCCGGAGGAGGCCGAGGACGCCGAGTCCGAGGAGGCCTCCGAGGCGTCGCGCCCGCCGCAGCGGCAAGGCAACGAGGCGCGCGGGCCCGAGTACCGGGTGTTCAACGCCCGGTTCGACGAGGTCATCCACGCCGAGGAGCTGTGCGACGCCGACGAGCTGTCGCGCCTGCGCTCCTACCTCGACAAGCAGCTCTCCCATCTGCAGGGCGTGGTCGGGCGCCTCGCCAACCGGCTGCAGCGGCGTCTGCTCGCGCAGCAGAACCGCGCCTGGGATTTCGACCTGGAAGAGGGTCAGCTCGACCCGGCGCGGCTCGTGCGCGTGGTCATCGACCCCTACCAGCCGCTCTCCTTCAAGCAGGAGAAGGACACCAATTTCCGCGACACAGTGGTCACGCTGCTGCTCGACAATTCGGGCTCGATGCGCGGCCGGCCGATCACCGTGGCGGCGACCTGCGCCGACATCCTGGCGCGGACGCTGGAGCGCTGCGGCGTGAAGGTGGAGATCCTGGGCTTCACCACCCGCGCCTGGAAGGGCGGCCAGAGCCGCGAGGCGTGGCTCGCCGCCGGCAAGCCGCCGAATCCCGGTCGCCTGAACGACCTGCGCCACATCGTCTACAAGTCGGCCGACGCACCCTGGCGGCGCGCGCGAAAGAATCTCGGGCTGATGATGCGCGAGGGGCTACTCAAGGAGAACATCGACGGCGAGGCGCTCGACTGGGCGCACAAGCGCCTGCTCGGGCGGCCGGAGCAGCGCAAGATCCTGATGGTGATCTCCGACGGCGCGCCGGTGGACGATTCGACCCTGTCGGTGAATGCCGGCAACTACCTGGAGCGGCACCTGCGCTGGATGATCGAGGAGATCGAGACGCGCTCGCCCGTGGAGCTTCTCGCCATCGGCATCGGCCACGACGTGACCCGGTACTACCGCCGCGCCGTGACGATCATCGACGCCGAGGAGCTTGGCGGGGCGATGACCGAGAAGCTGGCCGAGCTGTTCGAGGAGGACGGCGCACCGGCGCCGACGGGCCGGATGCTGCGCGCGGCGGGCGGCCGGCGCTGACGGCCCGCCAGCGGGTCGTCTCCGACCTCAGGCGCATCCGGTCCGGCGCCTCATCCTGAGGTGCCGGAGCGGAGCGGAGGCCTCGAAGGAGACCTCCGGAGGCCACCGCAATCCCTGGAGACCTCCTTCGAGGCGGCTCAGCCGCACATCAGGATGAGGGTCACAGACGGGATATCCCGATAAGATGCACCCGCCGCGCAAGCGGAAACCGCCGCGGCCTCGATGGCCACGGCGGCTTAAACCGTCCGATAAGGGGCGTGAAGCCCGAAGCCTCAGGCCGCGGCGGCCGGGGCCTCGGCGAGCTTCTTGTGGATCTCGCGCTTCAGGAGGCGCGCGGTCTGCGACAGGTCGCCCTCGCCGGCCTTGATCAGGAAGGCGTCGAGGCCGCCGCGGTGCTCCACCGAGCGCAGGGCGTGCGCGGTGACCCGCAGGCGCACCCGCTTGCCGAGCGCGTCGGACTGGAGGGTGACGTTGCACAGGTTCGGCAGGAACCGGCACTTGGTCTTGCGGTTCGAGTGGCTCACGAGGTGGCCGACCTGAACGGCCTTGCCGGTGAGTTCGCAGCGGCGCGCCATGATAAAAAACGATCCCGTCTCGTTCCGCCCGAATAGACCCGATCGCGACCGGCGCGATCATCGTCGCAGCGGGCGGCGCCCATTGCGTGTTCCAGGTCCGGCGGAGTCCTGTTGAAGGCGCGAGCCTATAGGCGACGAAGCCGCGCCGCGTCAAGGTGCCGGCGGGCAGAGGCGGCGCCTCAGCCGTCCAACGGTCTGTTAACCACGATGCCGGGATATAGCCTTCTTCCACCTGCAGGAAGGTGCCTCTCCCGGCTCCGGGCGTCGAGAGGATGCCGACGAGCGGGTGTTCGAGAGGGTGTGTTCGAGCGGGTGTCTTGGGCCGCCCGCCCTGGGATGCGATCCGGATCATGAGCGCCACGCCAATCCGTCGGATGATCAAGCCTGTGACGAAGCACGCTGTCGGGCGCCTCGCGGGCAGCCTTCTCGCGGTCGCGGCCCTCGCGGCCCCGGCCGATGCCGCCGCGCGCGGGTCACGCGGGAAACGCGCCGCTCCGGCTGCCGCGACCGTGGCGGTGGATTACGGCATCAACCTCGCCGGCCTGCCGATCGGCACGGCGCGTCTCGCCGGGTCCTTCGACCGCGACCGCTACGCGATGGACGTGTCGGCTGTGCTCACCGGCCTCGTCGGCGCCATCACCGGCGGCAAGGGCTCGGCCCGGGCCTCCGGGAGCTTCTCGGCCGCACCCCAGCCCGGCGCCTTCGCCATCGCGACACAGACGGCGAGTTCCGGCATCGCAGTGCGCATGGCCCTGGCACACGGGAACGTGGTCCAGGCCGAGATCACGCCGCCGCTCATCGACATGCAGGACCGCGTGCCGGTGACCCCGGCCAACAAGCGCGGCATCATCGACCCGGTGAGCGCCCTGCTGATGCCGACCCAGGGGCGCGGCGAGCCCCTCGATCCGGAGAATTGCAACCGGACGCTGCCGGTCTTCGACGGCGCGACCCGCTTCAATGTGGTGCTCAGCTACGCCGAGACCCGCCCGGTGCAGAAGCCCGGCTATGCGGGGCAAGTTCTCGTGTGCAACGCCCGCTATCAGGCGGTGGCCGGCCACCGCCCGGACCGGCCGGGGGTGAAGTTCATGGAGGAGAACCGCGAGATGTCGGTCTGGCTCGCCCCCGTCGAGGGAACGCGCGTCCTGATCCCGCTGCGCATCTCCGTGCTCACCACGATCGGCACCAACATCATCGAGGCCACGCGCTGGAGCCAGGGCGGCAATCCGACCACGACCGCGACGGCCGGCGCCGCCGGCGGCAGCGTCGCGCAGGCGAGCCTGGCCGGGCAGTAAGGGCGGTTTGACCGGCGGCGGCTTTCCCGGCACGTCCGCCCGGCGCGTCCGCCGCGCCAGGGAGGTCAGCCAGTGCCCAAAGGCTACATCATCGTCCGGATGACGGTCACCGACCCGGACGCCTACAAGGACTACGCCGCCATGGCCTCCGAGGCCATGCGCAAGTATGGCTGCAAGCCGCTGGTCCGCGGCGGCCGCAGCGAAGCGCTCGAGGGCGAGGCCCGGCCGCGCAACGTCGTGCTGGAATTCGAATCCTACGAGGCGGCGCGCACCTACTACTTCTCGCCCGAGTATCAGGCCGCGATCGAGAAGCGCCGGCCGGCGGGGATCGGCGAGGTAGTGCTGGTCGAAGGCGTGGATTGAACCGCTTCCGGTTGAACCCTTCGTTTGCCGCTGCACCGCGCGCTGCGAAGCGGCGACGGAGGTTGTGGACGAAATCTTCATCCGCCGCGCGATAATCCGCGGATGCGCCCGTCTGCCCTCCGAATCGCCCTCGCCCTGATCGCCCTCGCCGGCCCGGCCGCCGCGCGGCCGCTGACCGCCGGCACTGCGGAATCCGGTTGCGGCGGCGACGCCTACTCATCGGCCGAGATCGCCGAGCACCGCCGCGGCCCGCTCGTGGCGATGCCCGACACGCTCTGCGCCGATGTGGCGCCCCAGCCGGGCACGCCGACGACGCAGATCGACGTCTACCCGCTCATCACGCCGCAGGTTGGACCGGCGGCGGCGGCATCCCATATGGGGGAGGATCGATCCGGCCCTATCGTCCCTGACGCGACCGGCCGCCCCAGCATCCCCCGCTCCGCGCCCCGCCGGCGCCGCGACGGCCTTCCGGTCCGAAGGAATCGCCGACCATCGACGCCTTGCTTCGCCCCTCGCCCAGCCGCTCGCTGTCCCGAGACGCCCGCGCCCGCGGCGTCACGGCGGTCCTCGGGCCGACCAACACCGGCAAGACGCATCTCGCCATCGAGCGGATGCTCGCGCACCCGACCGGGATGATCGGGCTGCCCCTGCGGCTCCTCGCCCGGGAGGTCTACCTGCGCGTCGTCGCCAAGGTCGGCCCGGAAAAGGTCGCGCTGGTGACCGGGGAAGAGAAAATAAAACCGGACCGGCCGCGCTACTGGATCTGCACCATCGAGGCGATGCCCCGCGACCTCGACGTGGCCTTCGTGGCGATCGACGAGATCCAGCTCGCCGCCGACATGGACCGCGGCCACGTCTTCACCGACCGCCTGCTCTACGTGCGCGGCCGGGAGGAGACCCTGCTGATCGGCTCCTCGACCATCCTGCCGCTGGTCCAGAGCCTGATCCCGAACGTCCACACCACCACCCGGCCGCGGCTGTCGCAGCTGACCTTCGCGGGGGAGAAGCGGCTCTCGCGCCTGCCCCGCCGCACCGCCATCGTCGCCTTCTCGGCCGAGGAGGTCTACGCCATCGCCGAGCTGATCCGCCGCCAGCGCGGCGGCGCCGCGGTGGTGCTGGGCGCGCTCTCGCCCCGGACGCGCAACGCCCAGGTCGAGATGTACCAGGCGGGCGACGTGGATTACCTCGTCGCCACCGACGCGGTCGGGATGGGGCTCAACCTCGACGTCGACCACGTCGCCTTCGCGGCGAACTGGAAGTACGACGGCACCCGCTTCCGCAAGCTCACCCCCGCCGAGATGGGCCAGATTGCCGGCCGGGCCGGGCGGCACCTCGCGGACGGCACCTTCGGCTCCACCGGCCGCTGCCCGCCCTTCGAGCCCGAGCTGGTGGAGCGCCTCGAGAGCCACGACTTCGACCCGTTGCGCATCCTGCAATGGCGCAATCCGGATCTCGCGTTCGGCAACCTGGAGGCGCTGCAGGCGAGCCTCGACGAGCACCCGCGCGAATCGGGCCTGACCCGCGCCCCCATGGGCGAGGACCAGCAGGCCCTCGAGATCCTGATGAAGGAGGAGGACATCCGCGACATGGCGCGGAGCGCCGCCACGGTTCGGCGGCTCTGGGACACCTGCGGCGTGCCGGATTACCGCAAGGTCCACCCGCAGGTGCATGCCGACCTCGTGGCCCAGCTCTACCGATTCCTCATGAAGGGCATGGCCGGGCGGATCCCCGACACGTGGTTCGCCGAGCAGGTGGCGATGATCGACCGCACCGACGGCGACATCGACACCCTGTCCCGCCGGATCGCCCAAGGACGCACCTGGACGTTCGTCGCCAACAGACCCGACTGGCTGCGCGACCCAGAACATTGGCAGGGCGAGACGCGTCGGGTAGAGGACAGGCTGTCCGACGCCCTGCACGAACGCCTCGCGAGCCGCTTCGTCGACCGGCGCACAAGCGTCCTGATGCGGCGCCTGAGAGAGAACACGATGCTCGAAGCCCAGATTACCGCCGACGGTGACGTCACCGTCGAGGGTCAGCATGTCGGCCACCTTCACGGATTCCTGTTCGTTCCCGATGCCAGCGCTGAGGGGCACGAAGCCAAGACCCTGAGAAGTGCCGCCGAGAAGGCGCTCGCCGGCGAGATCGAGGCGCGGGCCGACCGGTTCGGCGCCACCGCCGATTCGACCCTCGTGCTCGCCCATGACGGCACGATCCGCTGGACCGGCGCGCCCGTCGCCAAGCTCACCCCCGGCGAGAAGCTGTTCGCCCCGCAGATCCGTCTGCTGGCGGACGACAGCCTGACCGGCGCCCATCGCGAGAAGGTCGAAGCGCGCCTCGACGCGTGGCTGAAGGCCACCATCGTGCGCCTCCTCGGGCCGCTCATGGAGATCGAGACCGCGGCCGACCTCACCGGTCTCGCCAAGGGGATCGGCTACCAGGTGGTCGAGGCGCTGGGCGTGCTGGAGCGCTCGAAGGTCGCGCACGAGATGCGCAGCCTCGATCAGGACGGCCGCGGCGCCCTGCGCCGCCACGGTGTCCGGTTCGGCGCCTATCACATCTTCCTGCCGGCCCTGCTCAAGCCGGCGCCCCGCACCCTCGCGGCCCAGCTCTGGGCCCTGCGCAACGGCGGCCTCGACCAGCGCGGCCTCGACGAGATCGCGCATCTCGCCGGCTCCGGCCGTACCTCGATCAAGGTCGATCGGGAGATCGCCAAGGGCCTCTACCGCGCCGCCGGCTTCCGGGTCAGCGGCGAGCGCGCCGTGCGCGTCGACATCCTGGAGCGGCTCGCCGACCTGATCCGCCCGGCGATCGCCTACCGGCCCGGCACCACGCCGGGCGCCCCGCCGGACGGCACCGCCGACGGCGACGGCTTCGTGGCCACCGTCGGCATGACCTCCCTGGTCGGCTGCTCGGGCGAGGATTTCGCCTCGATCCTGAAGTCGCTCGGCTACAATTCCGAGGCGCGCCCCGGCCCGGCCATAACCGTGCCGCTCGTCCCGGCCGCCGCCACCGCGCCGGCCGTACCGGCCGCGGCCGCCGAAGCCTCCTCCGATGAGGCGGTCACCGCGCAGGCGGATGCCGCCGAACCGGCCGACGACGAGGCCTCCACGGACGCGGCCGAGCGCGGCGAAGGCTCCGCCGAGGAGGTCCATGCCTCCGCGGAAGAGGTCTCCGCGAGCGGAGCCGAGGAGCCCCCCGCCGAGATCCCAACTCCGGAAACCGAAATCGCGGCCGTCGAGGAACCGGCGGCGGAGACGCCTCCGGCCGAGGAAGGCGCTGCCGAGGTGGATCAGCCGGCCGAAGCGCCCGAGGCGCCCGTCGTGGCCGAGAGCGAGGCAGCTTCCGAGCCGGCCGAGGCCGGCGCCGACGCGGCTGGCGACGTGACCGCCGAGGCGGCGGCCGAAACCGCGCCCCCGGACGGCGAGCCGACGGCAGAGGTGCCGCAGATCGAGGTATGGCGCCTGCAGCGCCATCAGCGCCCGGCCCATCAGCGTCCGCAGAACCGTCCCCGCGGCGCCGGCCGCGGCCGCGACGGTGGCCAGCAGGGTCAGCACCCGGGACAGGGACGTCCCGAGGGCGGCCGGCCGGAGCACCGCCGGGCGGCCGAGGGCGGAGACGGCGGACCGCGTCCGGGACGGGATCGCGGCCCCCGTCGCGACCGCTTCGAGGGCGGAAGGCCGGAGCGCCGGGACGATCAGCGCGGTGCCGAGCAGCGCCATGCGGGTCCGCGGCCCGATCAGCGGCCGCCGCGGCGGGAGCGGGCGCCGGATCCGGATTCGCCCTTCGCCAAGCTGGCCGCGCTCAAGGCGCAGCTCGAAGCCGGCGACGGCGGGAAGCGCTGATCCCCGCGCATGCGGGAGGACCGGCAGCGCCTCGACAAATGGCTGTGGTTCGCGCGTTTCGCGCGGACGCGGTCCCTCGCCGCGCGGCTGGCTTCGGACGGTTTCGTGCGGGTGAACGGGACGCGCGCCGACAACCCGGCGAAGGGTATCGGCGTCGGCGACGTGGTGACGGTCGCCGCGCCGCACGCCACGCTGGCCGTGCGGGTTCTCGGCCTCGGCGCGCGGCGGGGGCCGGCCCCGGAGGCGCGGCTCCTCTACGACGATCTGTCGGCCGGCTCCGTTCACGCGGACCCGACCAAGTGATGAGACGGGGCCACAACCGTCCGGAGAGCGATCGGCGGCGCAACATGCGGCGCCCGCGCGCTTGTCAGCCCGGGAGGCAGCGTCTAGAGCCGTGGCCTTCGAAGCCCGGCTCCGCGCCGGACCTCACCGGCGTCCCCTCGCAGCGCCACCCGGGCGTGCGGGCCGTCCCTAGGCTCCGCCCGGGCCAAGTCGTGTTTTAGGACGAAGACATCCGATGACCTACGTCGTCACCGACAATTGCATCAAGTGCAAGTACACGGACTGCGTCGAGGTCTGTCCGGTGGATTGCTTCTACGAAGGCGAGAACATGCTCGTCATCCACCCGGACGAGTGCATCGATTGCGGGGTCTGCGAGCCGGAATGCCCGGCCGAGGCGATCAAGCCCGACACCGAGTCGAACCTCGACACGTGGCTGAAGCTGAACGCCGACTATGCCAAGACTTGGCCCAACATCACGCAGAAGAAGGAAGCCCCGGCCGACGCTAAGGATTGGGACGGCAAGACGGGGAAACTGGAAGCCCATTTCTCGCCCAACCCCGGCTCCGGCGACTGAACTGGGCAGCCGGTCCACAGGCTTTCCCACTGCATCTCGCCCGAGCCGACCCGGTGGGCAGAGTTTTGCTGGCAGACCATCGCGTGCGGTGACGTTGCTCGGCCTGCGTCTTACGAAGCCCTGATCCGCAGCTGCGGCATTTCTGCCCGGCTGCGCCGGTGTAAAACTCTTCAGCGCCGCGCCGGGCATGCGTGTGCGTCTTCAGGTATGCTTTGATCTGCGCGCCGGATTGTGGTACACAATCGGTCTGCCGTCGCTTGCGCCTGACGTGCTTCCTCCAGCCGAAACACCTTCGATCTTCGTGGGTTAGGAGTAGTACGCGACCGACCGCTGAAGGCGACTTCGGCGGACGTTCCAGGCTTTTGCGCGGCCGCGCCGGGGAACGCCCGTGATCTCGCACTTTGGCGAGAGTCCTGGGAGCGGCGAGGCAAACCGGGTGTCCCGCCCGGAAGAACACGGTTTCGCGCGGCGTCGAAACGCTGCGCGCCAGTGGAGGCCCTTCTCGCATGACCACAGCCAAGAAGACGACGACCACAGGCCGGCAGGGCTTCAAGACCGGCGAGGCTGTCGTGTATCCGGCCCACGGCGTCGGTCGCATCACCGCGATCGAGGAGCAGGAGATCGCGGGCTACAAGCTTGAGCTGTTCGTGGTGTCGTTCGAGAAGGACAAGATGGTTCTGCGCGTCCCCACCGCGAAGGCCAACAGTGTCGGCATGCGCAAGCTGGCCGAGCCGGAGCTGGTAAAGAAGGCCCTGGACCTGCTGACCGGCCGCGCCCGGATCAAGCGCACCATGTGGTCGCGCCGCGCCCAGGAATACGAAGCCAAGATCAACTCGGGCGACCTGCTGGCCGTCACCGAAGTGGTGCGCGACCTCTTCCGCTCCGAGGCTCAGCCCGAGCAATCCTATTCCGAGCGTCAGCTGTACGAGGCTGCCCTCGACCGGATCGTGCGCGAGATCTCCTCGGTGAACCGCATCACCGAGACGGAGGCCCTCAAGCTCATCGAGCAGAGCCTTGCGAAGTCGCCGCGGCGGGCCAAGAGCGAGGCGGAGCCCGAGGCCGAAGCCGAGGGTGACAGCGAGGGCGACGACATTCAGGAAGAGGCGGCCTGAGGCCAGCCACGCCCTGAAGCAACGACAGACCCGGCCCCCGTGGCCGGGTTTTTTTGGCCTGCTGACGCGCCCGCCGCCAGCCGGCCGGACATCTTCGAGCGATCCGGGACTGGACGGAGCGGCAGCGAAGCCCATCTGATCCCGAGAGAACACGAAATCGTGGCCGGCCGACTGTCGCATTCTGGGGCAACGCGGCGGAACTTTCGCGTTCAGCCTTCCGTTGTCGGTTGCCTGGCGTCGCCCCTCGGTGACGCCTGTGCGCCGGGCAGCAGGTCCGGCGCCGCAACAGCACTCGACAACAAGAGGCAGGCGGATGGCTGAGATCGCGGGAATTCGTCGGCAGTTCATACGGACTGCCATGGAGGCGCCCTTCCTGGCCCGGGAGGAAGAGCGTGGCCTCGCCGTCCGCTGGAAGGACGATCGTGACGAGCGCGCCCTCCATCGCCTGATCTCAGCCCATATGCGCCTCGTCATCGCCCTGGCGGGGCGTTTTCGTCACTACGGCCTGCCGATGGCCGATCTCGTCCAGGAGGGGCATGTCGGCCTGATGGAGGCGGCCGCCCGCTTCGAGCCGGAGCGGGACGTTCGCTTCTCGACCTACGCGACCTGGTGGATCCGGGCCTCGATCCAGGATTACATCCTGCGCAACTGGTCCATCGTGCGCGGCGGGACATCCTCGGCCCAAAAGGCGTTGTTCTTCAACCTGCGCCGGCTGCGCGCCCGGCTGATGCAATCCACCGAGGAGCATGTCGGCGATGAGATCCACCGCCGCATAGCCAGCGCGATCGGCGTCTCGCGCGACGACGTCGCCCTGATGGATGCGCGCCTGTCCGGTCCCGACATGTCGCTCAACGCCCCAGTGGGCGAGGACAACGACGCCTCCTCCGAGCGGATGGACTTCCTGGTCGACGGTGCCGACCTGCCGGACGAGACCGTGAGCGCGACGGTCGACGGCGAGCGTCGCCTCAGCTGGCTGCAGCAGGCGCTGACCGTGCTGTCGGAGCGCGAGCTGCGCATCCTGCGCGAGCGTCGCCTCGCCGAGGATCAGGCGACCCTCGAAGCCCTCGGGCAGCGTCTCGGCATCTCGAAGGAGCGGGTCCGCCAGATCGAGAACCGCGCCCTGGAGAAGCTGCGTCGCGCCCTGGCCGATCGCTTCCCGGCCGCCACCGGCAGTCCGCATATCGGCTGACCGGCACGACGCGTCGTCCCGAAGCCCGGCCTCGGCCGGGCTTTCGCGTTTCTTGGGTTCAGCAGCTCGCTGCGCCGCCTTCAACGCGTGTGGTGAAGCGGCTCAGGGTTAGCGAGAAGCCGAGAACGTAGCGCGATCTAGCTCCCGACCGCGTTGGGTCAGAGGAAAGGACCGCATCCTGAGCCGCGGTGCCCGATCCCTCCCCCTCATCCTGAGGTGCCCGCGTCAGCGGGCCTCGAAGGAGGGCACCAGGGATCGCGCGGCTGGCTGGAGCCTCCTTCGAGGCCTCCGCTGCGCTCGCAAAGACGGGTCGCTGCGGCGCCCTGATCGCGCTGCCGGTTCAAGCGCTCTGGACGACGGCGCCGTGCCGTTCCCGCCGACGGCGGCGACGGCCGGGCTCGGGGGTTGCGTCGAGCCAGATCACCAGCGCGAGGGCAATCAGCGCCGGTAGCCCGAGGGCGAGAAACGCGCCGGTCCAGCCGACCATGCTGTAAGCCAAGCCGCCGTACCAGCTCGACAGGGCGCCTCCGACACCCTGCACCGCATTGACACTGCCCAGCGCCGTCTGGGTCCGGCCGGAGCCCCAGGTCAGGTCGGCCACCACCACCGGCACGGCCACGCCGACGATGCCAGAAGCCACGCCGTCCAGCACCTCGGCGGCGATGAGCCAGACAGGATCGTCAATCAGGCCCGACATCAGCGCGCGCACCGGCAAGACCGCGAAGGCGACCATCAAGATCTGGCGGCGACCCCGCTTGTCCGCGAGCGATCCGGCGAACAGCGCCACCGGCACCATCACCAGTTGCGCCACCATCACGTAGCGGGCCGTCCAAGTGGTGGCGTCCGCGGCGGTGGCCACGAGCTTCTGGCCGAGCAGCGACAGCATGCCGCCGTTGCCCAGGTTGAACAGGGTCAGCGCCACGGTCAGCACCAGCAGCCGGCGGTTGCCGAGAACCTGCCGGATGCCGCTGCGCTCCGGCTCATCCTCGTCGTCCTCTTTCCAGCCGACGGCCCGGCGGCGGTTCCAGGCGCCGGCCGGCGTCGTCAGCGTCGCCGCGATCGCCGCGACCGCCATCCCGCCGAGGACCCAGAACGCGATGGCGGGGCCGAAATAGCCCGTTCCGAGGCTGATGCCGCCGGCGGCGATCAAGATGCCGAGATGGTTGAACGCCTGGTTGCGGCCCTGCTGCTTCGGGAAGCGGTCCTTGCCGACGATGCCGAGGGTGAGGGCCGCGACGGCCGGCAGTAGGAGGGTCCCGCCCGCCGCCGCGAGAAGCTGCGCGCACAGCACGGCGGGGAAGCTGCGCGCCGGAAGCAGCAGCAACGTGCCCGCCAGGATCGCCCCGCAGGCCAGGGCGATCAGGAGGCGCGGCGAGCGGGAGCGGTCGACCAATGCGCCGAACGGGCCGCTGAGGAACAGGGTGCCGAACCCGACCAGGGTGATGACGAACCCCACCCGCGCGGGGCTCCACGATGCCGCCTCCGCCAGCCAGGTCCCCAGGAACGGCCCGAGGCCACCCTGGATATCCCCGATGAACAGGTTGATCAGGGCAAGGTTAGCGGTGGGAGCCATGCGATCCTGGAGCCATTTCGGGCCCCGGACCTGGACTTGCACCCGGTTACGGTCAAGCCCGGGCCGCCCGTCGCGGCACCGAACCGCGGCCGTATGCCGCCGGACCTGTGGACCGCGCGAATCCGCGTCGCAGGCTCAGGATTCGGAAGGTCCATACGTCATCAGGCCGTGACCGAACGACCAGTTCTCGGGCGAGACCTCGACGAGAGTGATGATGACATCTGCCGGATTCACCCCGGGATCGCGGCCGAGATTGTCGGCAATGGCGGCGTAGAGGGCCCGCTTCTGGGCGGTGCTGCGGGTGGCGCTCGCGACGATCTGGACGATCACGAGATCCGCGCTGTGGCGGATGCCGACGTATTCCGGGCTGAAGATGAAATCCGCTGCCGCATGCTCGTGGATGACCGTGAACAGGTCGCCGTCCGGCACCGCGTAGGTTTCGCGCATCGCGGCGTAGATGCCGGAGACGAGGGCGGCGCGGTAAGCCTCTGTCGTGCCGGCGCGCAGGGAGATACGGGTCAGGGGCATCGTGACACTCCAAGGAAGCCGGGTGATCAGCGGCCGCGCGCCGCGGCGAGGCCGGGACGGGCGAGATGCGCGATCGCGACGGCCGGCGTACCGGCGGCCGGCTCGGACCGGAGCGTGAAGCGGGTCAGCCGCCAGCCCTCGGGATCGAGGCCGACCAATGTTCCGAGAATGCCGGGCTCGCCGGCGATGGCGCGGCCGCGCGTCCGCTCGGTCTCGCTCAGCGTGGCGAGATCCTCCTCGAGGGCGACGAGGCGCGACTCCTCCGATAGGAAAAGGGCCGTGGCGGCAGGCCCGAAATCCACCGCCGAGGGCAGCCAAGTCTCGACACGCGGTCGCCCGAAGCTGTCGACGACGGCTCGGAAAGCGGGAGCGGCCAGGAAGGCGGCCGCCGCGCTGGCGTCCTGCCATAGATAGAGCGAGCTGTAGGCGTTCGTCGCCCCACCCCGGCCCCGCTCCTCAATCGTGACAGCCTTGAGGACCAGCCCCGGCATGACGTCCCAGGCGGGTGCCCGCTCAGCGACGCGAGCACGGATGCGGTTCATGTCGTAGTCGGCCGGCAGGCGGTGACGGTATCGGGCGATCAGCATCGGGCAAACCTCATTGGCGCCCGCAAGCTTGCACGACGGTTTGATAACTGCGACATATCGCAACCGATATCTGTCATTTCATATTTTTATGACCGCCCCTCCTCTCGATCTCGACGGTGTCCTGACCTTCGTGCGGGTGGCCGATCTCGGCAGCTTCACGCGTGCCGCCGAGGCGCTTGCCACCTCGCAGGCGGCGATCAGCCTGCGCCTCAAGCGTCTGGAGGACAGGCTCGGCACGCGCCTCCTCGACCGGACGCCGCGGCACGTCGCCGTGACCCGGCAGGGCGCGCAGTTCCTGCCGGCGGCCCGGCGGCTTCTGGAGGCGCATGACAGCGCGTTGGCGGAAGTCGCGGGGACGGTGCCGGCCCGCCTGAGCCTCGGCATCAGCGACCATGTCGCCGGGCCGGACCTCCCCGCTCTGTTGCGGCGGCTCGGCCTCGACGGGGCCGGTCTCGTCACGGAGGTTCGGATCGTGGCGTCGCGCGATCTCGCGACCGCCTTCGACGTGCCCGGCGAGGGCGGCTACGACGCGGTAATACTGCGCACGGAAGCGGCGTCCGGGCACGACGGAACGGTGCTGGCGGAAGAGCGCCTGGGCTGGTTTGCCGCGCCGGACTTTCCCGCACCACATGCGGGCGAGCCGCTGCGGCTGGCCGGTCTCGCCGGTCCGTGCAACGTCCGGGGTGCCGCGACGCGCGTCCTCGACACGGCGGGCCTGCCCTGGACCGAGGTCTTCGTCGGCGGCGGCGTGCTGGCGGTCGGGGCGGCGGTCACGGCCGGCCTCGCGGTCGCGGCCCTGGCGCCGAGCACCGCGCCGCCGGGCGCCATGGAGGTCGGCGCGCGGCTCGGCCTACCCGAATTGCCCCGGACCTGGATCGTGCTGCGCGCCCGCCGCCTGGACGGGCGCGCCGCCCAGGCCCTGCGGGCTCTGGCGGCGGCCTACCGGAACCCCGGCGGCCGCTGACGGGCCGCCGGTCGTGAGCCTCAGGAGGCGAGCGGCCCCTGGGCGCCCTGCTGCTCGATCATCTTCTGCCGGTACAGACCGACGAAATCGATCGGGTCGATGTACAGGGGCGGGAAGCCGCCGTTGCGCACCGCCTCGGCCACGATCTGGCGGGCGAAGGGGAACAGCAGGCGCGGGCACTCGATCATCACGGCCGGATGGATCTGGTCGGCCGGAATGTTCAGCAGGCGGAACACGCCCGCGTAGGTCACCTCGAAGGCGAACAGCACCTCGTTCTGGACCTTGGCGTCGCCCTCGAGCTTCAGCTCGACCTCGAAATCGGTCTCGGAGAGCTGCTGCGCGTTGACGTTGACCTGGATGTTGATCTGCGGCCCCTGGCCCTCCTTGGGCTGCAGCGAGCGCGGCGCGTTCGGATTCTCGAAGGAGAGATCCTTCGTGTACTGCGCCAGGGCGTTGATGGTCGGTACGTCGCCCTGCGGCATGCCGCCGCCGTTGCCGTTCGCTGCCGGGGAATCGGCCATGCGGATCATCCTTCTCGATCAGCCGGCGCGGCCGGCGCGGGTTGGTGTCGCGGCGGGTGCCGCTGGATAAAGCCGCGGAACTGCCCAAACTGCAGGGCCGCTAGCACGCGGACCATCCCTGGACAAGCGAGCTGGCGCGACGCTGGCGTTGCCGGCCCGAGCGACCCATATCGCGATCAAGTCGCGCGAGCCGACTCCGCACGCGCACAACCGGCTCGCTCCTTACGCGTTGGTCGGATATGAGTCGCCAGGACCTATGCGTGCCTCAACGGCGCCGCACCGCGTCTGACCTGAGCAAATGGCACAGGGTCTTGCCGCGGCCACCATCGGATCGGTGATGCAGGACAGTTTCGACGTTACGACCATCATCTTCCTCGCGCTCGCAGTCTTCGTGATCTGGCGTCTGCGCTCGGTGCTCGGTCAGAAGACCGGAGCGGAGCGCTCGCCGTTCAAGCCGGTCGACCGCAGCCGCACCGAGCCCCAGACGCGGTCCGACGGCGACAACGTGGTGCGCCTGCCGGGCGCCGACCGGGTTCAGCCCGCGCCGCCGCCGGCCGCGGCACCGCGCGACTGGCGCGGGATCGCCGAGCCCGGCTCCGAGATCGCGCGCGGCCTCGAGGCCTGCGTCCAAGCCGAGCCGGGCTTCGATCCGCGCGCCTTCCTAGAGGGCGCCAAGTCGGCCTACGAGGCGATCATGATCGCCTTCGCCAAGGGCGACCGGAAGACCCTGCGCGGGCTCCTGTCCAAAGAGGTCGGCGAGGCATTTGAGCGCGCGATCGTCGAGCGCGAGCGCAACCGGCAGACGCTGGAGACCACCTTCGTGTCGATCGACAAGGCCGAGATCGTCGCCGTCGAGGTGCGCAACCGCGTCGCGCAGGTGACCGTGCGCTTTCTGTCGAACCTCATCACGGCCACCCGCAACGCGGAGGGCAAGGTGGTCGATGGCAGCGCCGAGACCGTGGTCGAGGTGCCGGATGTCTGGACCTTCGCCCGCACCCTCGGCTCGCGCGACCCGAACTGGCAGCTCGTGGCCACCGAGGCCGGCGCCTGAACGCGTGGCAGCCAAGCCGTGCCGCTGCCACGCCTCCGATCCGGAACCGTTCCGGCTGTCGTCGCCGCGCTCGCCCTGGCCCAGCTCGTCCTGACCCGTGCGGCCAGCGCCGCACCCGAGACGGTCGGCGGCGCCGTCCTGACGCCGGTCGCGATCGAGACTGTGCCGGGCTTTCCCGGCCCGGATCCCGCCGCCGCGCGCGACGCCTTCCGCCGGGTCTGCGCCGCGCCGCCCCCGGCCCTGCCGCAGCAAGCGAGTGTGGCGGGTGATCCCGCAGCCCTGGCCGAGGCCTGCGCGGCGTCCGCGGGCGACGTTCCGGATGCCGCCACGTTCTTCCGCGATCATTTCGACGCGTTCCGCGTGGAGCGGCCGGGCGCCGGGCAGCCCGGCTTCCTGACCGGCTATTTCGAGCCGGAGCTCGAGGGCTCCCTCGATCCCAGCGCCGATTTCCCGACGCCGGTGCTCGCCCGCCCCGACGATCTCGTGTCCCTCGGCCCCGGCGAGACCCGCCCCGGCCTCGATCCATCCCTGCGGGCCGCACGGGCCACCCCGGCCGGGTTCGCGCCCTATCCGGACCGCGCCGCCATTGAGGACGGGGCGCTCGGCGCGCAGGCACGGCCGATCCTGTGGCTGCGCGACGCGGTCGATCTGCTGGTGCTGCAGGTGCAGGGCTCGGGGCGCGTCCGCCTCCCGGACGGGCGCGCGGTGCGGGTCCTGTATGACGGGCGCAACGGCCGGCCTTACACGGCGGTGGCCAAGCTGATCGTGCAGGAGGGGCACCTGCCCCTCGAGGGCCTGACGCTCGCCCGCTGGACCGGGTGGCTGCGCGACCATCCCGACACCGCCCGCCGGCTGATCCGCGCGAATGCCTCCTACATCTTCTTCCGCCTCGCCGACGTGGCGGATCCGGCCCTCGGCCCTCCGGGGGCCGCGAACGCGCCCTTGAGCCCCGGCTACAGCCTCGCGGTGGATGCCGGCCTCTGGCGCTATGGGCTGCCGTTCTGGCTCGCCGGAAAGCTGCCCGATCGAGCCGAAGGCGCGGCGGGACGCCTCGTGATCGCCGCCGACACGGGATCGGCGATCGTCGGGCCGGCCCGCGGCGATCTCTTCGTCGGCACCGGTGCCCGGGCCGGCATCGTCGCCGGAAACCTGCGCGATGCCGTCGGCTTCGTGGTCCTGCTGCCGAAGCGCAAGGCGGCCCAGGAGCGGGCGCCGTGAGGCCGCCCCGCCGCGGGCGCCGCCTCAGTGCGGGCGAGGCCCGGCTCTGGAACGCGATCGCCAAGCTGGTGACGCCGCTACCCGGACGCGCGTCGCCGATCTCCGAGGCCGCCCCTGCCCCGGCGACGCCGACCGCCACCATGCCGGCCCTGTCGGCCCCGATCCTGAAGCCGAGCGCGGCACCAGCCGCCAAGAAGCCGCGGGCGAAGCCTCCGCCCAAGCCGGCAGCGGCACCGCCGCGTCCCGTGACCGCTGCCCCCTACCAGTGCGCCGCCTCAGCACCACGCGCCGAGCGCGGGGCTCGAGCGGACCGCCAAGGTCGGCCTGCGCCGCGGGCGCCTCCCCATCGAGGCGCGGATCGACCTGCACGGGATGGTGCAGGCGGAGGCCCATGCCGCGCTCACGGGCTTCCTGCTCCGGGCGCGGGCTGCCGGACATGCCTATGTGCTGGTCGTCACCGGCAAGGGTGGACCGGGCTATTCCGAAGCCTTCGCCGAGCGCGGAGTCCTGCGCCGCAGCGTGCCGCACTGGCTCCGGGGGCCAGACTTGCGCGGGATCGTCCTCGGCTTCGAGGAGGCCGCCCGCCACCACGGCGGCGGCGGCGCGCTCTATGTGCGCCTGCGGCGCCGATAGGGCATCGCGCATCGTTCCGGTCCGGATCGTCCAACGGCACGGCCTTCGACCTCCCCCGCCCACCCCGAGGCGCCTTCTGGCCGTCTTGCTCGACCCAATGGGGCGTCAAACCGCGCGGGGCCACGCTGTTGCGGCAGGGCCCGTTCGCGCCAATATCGGGGCCCGGCGCACGCGGCGCCGCGCACACAGCCGTTCGAGAGATGCCGGAGCTTCCCGAAGTCGAGACCGTACGGCGCGGACTGGCCCCCGCCCTGGTGGGGGCGCGGTTCAGCCGCGTCACCCTGCGCCGGGCCAACCTGCGTTTCCCGTTCCCGGAGCGCTTCGCCGCCCGGCTCGAGGGGCGGGCCGTCACGCATCTCGCGCGCCGGGCCAAGTACCTGACCGCCGACCTCGACTCGGGCGAGACGCTGATCATGCATCTCGGCATGAGCGGCCGGTTCGACGTGGCGCTGCCCGACGGCCGCAACCTGTCGCCGGGGGATTTCTACCTCGAAGGGGCCCAGGGCACCCCCAAGCACGACCACGTGGTGATGGCGATGAGCACCGGCGCCACGGTCACCTACAACGATGCCCGCCGCTTCGGTTTCATGGATCTCGTCCCGAGCGCGGATCTCGCCGGCTGCCGCCACTTCGCCCGGATGGGCGTCGAGCCCCTCGACGGGCTCACGGGGGCGGTGATCGCGCGGCTGTTCCGCCACAAGTCCGCGCCGCTGAAGGCCGCGCTCCTCGACCAGCGGCTGATCGCGGGCCTCGGCAACATCTACGTCTGCGAGGCGCTGCACCGGGCGCGCCTGCATCCGGAAGCCCCGGCCGGGAGCCTCGCCAAGCCCGACGGTCGCCCGACCGCTAAGGCCAACGCCCTGGCGAAGGCGATCGTGACGGTTCTGGAGGCGGCGGTCGAGGCCGGCGGCTCGACCCTGCGCGACTACGCCCAGACCGACGGCCGTTCGGGCGCCTTCCAGCACGCCTTCCGGGTCTACGACCGCGTCGGCCTGCCCTGCAGCCGGCCGGGCTGCGGCGGCGCGATCACCCGCATCGTGCAGGCCAACCGCTCGACCTTCTTCTGCGCCGCCTGTCAGCCCCCCGGCTGACGGCACCGATCCGTCGACTCTCGCGCCGCGAAACGGCATTTTCGCCACAAACCCGGTTAGGGTCAGAGCCCTCGACGTGCGCACCCGGTTGCGGGCAGCCGATCCCGGCCCGCGACGCGTCACGGGTCGCGCGGGCCCAGACAGGATCCCGATGTTCTTCCGCCGCTCAAAGCCCCCGCGCCCGAGACCACCGCGCTGGATCCGACGGACGGGCCGGCCCTGCCGCAGCGGCTCTCGCCGCGCTCGCCCGGCGAGGCGATCAAGCCGACCGCCGCCCCGCCGCCGCCGGAGAAGCCCGAGCGCGAGCGGAGCGGGCTCGTGGGCATCGTCAGCGGGGCGCTGACCTTCGCGGTGGTGATCGCCATCGCGGCGATGATCGGGATCACGCTGTTCCAGCGGCAGGTCCGCGAGCCGGGACCACTCGCGGCCGACAAGGTCGTGGTGATCCCGACCCACAGCGGAACGTCCGAGATCGCCGACACGCTGAAGCGCGAGGGCGTGATCGACCATACCGGCCTGTTCGAGTTCGCCGCCCGGTTCGGCGGCCGGCCGGCGCTCCGGGCCGGCGAGTACGTGTTCAAGGCGCATGCGAGCATCGCCGACACGCTCGACACGATCGCCACCGGCCGGCAGGTCCAGCACGCTATCACGTTCCCGGAGGGCCTGACCTCCGAGCAGATCGTGACCCGCCTCAACGACAACGACGTGCTCACCGGGGAGGTCAACGACATCCCGGCTGAAGGCTCGCTCCTGCCCGACACCTACAAGTTCGAGCGCGGCGCCACCCGGCAGCAGATCGTCAACCTGATGAAGGCCAAGCAGCGCGAGGTGCTGAACCAGATCTGGCTCCGGCGCAGCGCCGACGTGCCGGTCCGGACCCCGGCCGAGATGGTCACGCTGGCCTCGATCGTCGAGAAGGAGACCGGCCGCGCCGACGAGCGTCCGCGGGTGGCGGGCGTGTTCATCAACCGCCTGAACAAGCGGATGAAGCTGCAATCCGACCCGACGATCGTCTACGGGCTCGTGGGCGGCCGCGGCACCCTCGGCCGCGGGATCATGCGCTCCGAGATCGACCGGCCGACGCCCTACAACACCTACGTGATCGAGGGCCTGCCGCCGGGCCCGATCGCCAATCCCGGCCGGGCTGCCCTGGAGGCGGTCGCCAACCCCTCGCGGACCAAGGACCTCTTCTTCGTGGCGGACGGGACCGGCGGGCACGCCTTCGCCGATTCGCTTGAGGCGCATCAGCGCAACGTCGCCCGCTGGCGGGCGGTGGAGAAGAGCCGGCAGGCGCCGCCGGACGCGGTCGATAAGGTCGAGCCCGGCCCCGATCCGGCGACGCCGGGCCGCGCCTCGGCCTACGCGCCGGGCGGCGCGCCCGCGGGGAACGGAACCAACACGAACGCGGCCTTCCTCGAAACCGGAGCGCCGAGTTCGCGGGCGTTCGACGCATCCGAGGGCACGCGCCTCGATCCCCTGAAGAACCGCAGCTACGATCTGGGCTCGCCGAAGACCGTCCCCGCCCTCGCCGATCCGACGCCGGCGCCGCGCGGTCGGCGCTGACGGCCGGGGCCGGATCGCGGCCCCGCCGTTTCCGAGACGCCCGGCCGGACGTCGAGCCGCCTGCCGCGGGAGGGAGAGCCGGATGCCCCGGATGATCTTCGTGAACCTGCCCGTGGCCGACGTCGAACGCGCGGCCGGATTCTACGCGGCCCTCGGGGCGGAGCGGGACGCCCGCTTCTCCCAGCCGGGCACCGCCGCCGCGATGGTGTTCTCCGACGCCATCGTGGTGATGCTGCTCAGCCACGCGCATTTCGCCCATTTCGCGCCGCGCCCGATCGCCGACGCCCGCGCCGCCACCGAGGTGCTGATCTGCCTGTCGGAGGAGAGCCGGGCCGCGGTCGATGCGCGCGTCGCGCGGGCGGTCGACGCCGGAGGACGCGCAGACCTCAGAGCTCCGCAGGCGATGGGCGAGATGATGTACAGCCGCAACCTCGAGGATCTCGACGGCCACGTGATCGAGCTGATGTGGATGGACGCGGCGGCCGTGACGCAGGGTCAGCCCGGCGCGTGATCCCGCCGCGCCCCTGTCCTCCGGGGGCCTCGCCGGCGCCGACGAACCGACCGACCTCTTCCCCACCCGCAGATCCGTGCTACAGGCCCCGATCTTCGAGGGGGGATGGGGGTCGCCATGGCCCAGATCGCGAGCATGACCGGCTTCGCCCGCGCGGCGGGCACCACCGGGCCGGTGCAATGGGCCTGGGAGGTCCGCAGCGTCAACGGGCGCGGCCTCGACGTGCGCGTCCGCGTGCCGGCCGGCTATGACGGCCTCGGCGAGACCGCCCGCACGGCCCTCCAGAAGACCCTCACCCGCGGCCAGTGCCAGCTGACGCTGACGCTGACCCGGCCGGAGGCGACGACGCGGGTCCGGATCAACGAGGCTCTTCTGGCCAGTCTCGCGCAGGCCGTAGCCCGGGTGCCGGTTCCCGAGGGCGTGGCACCCGCCACCCTGGACGGGCTGCTCGGCATCCGTGGCGTGATCGAGACGGAGGACGAGGCGACCGACACGGAGGCGCTCGCCCGGGATCTCGCCGCGGGCGTCGTCCGGTTGGTCGCGGATCTCGCCGAGGCGCGCCACGCCGAGGGCCGTCAGCTGGAGCAGGTCGTCGGTGCCCAGGTCGCCCGGATCGCCGCGCTGACGCAGGCCGCGGAGGACAACCCGGCGCGCCAGCCCGAGGCGGTGCGCGCGCGCTGGCGGCCGCCGTGGCGGCGCTGGGCGGCAGCGGCCTCGATCCCGACCGCCTGCATCAGGAGGCCATGCTGCTCGCCGGGAAGGCGGATGTCCGCGAGGAGCTGGACCGCCTCAGGGCCCATGTCACCAGCGCCCAGGAGCTGCTGGCCGCCGGCGGCGCGATCGGCCGCCGCCTCGACTTCCTGGCTCAGGAATTCGGACGCGAGGCCAACACCCTGTGCGCGAAGGCCAACGACATCACCCTGTCGCGGATCGGGCTCGACCTGAAGGCCGTGGTCGAGCAGTTCCGCGAGCAGGTCCAGAACATCGAATGACCGGTCGAGACGTGAGGAAATGGATGCCGAACCCCGCGGAGACACGCGCATGACCGAGCCGGCCGGCGGCGCCTTCGACCCCATCGCGCGGCGTGGGCTGATCCTGATCCTGTCCTCGCCCTCCGGGGCGGGCAAGACCACCCTGACACGGGCGATCGCGCAGGATCCGGCCTGGGCGCTCGACCTGTCGATCTCCGTGACCACGCGGTCCCGCCGCCCGTCCGAGATCGACGGGCGCCACTATCACTTCATCGATCGCGAGGCGTTCGAGGACCTGCGCAGCCGCGACGACCTGCTCGAGTGGGCCGAGGTCCACGGCAATTTCTACGGGACGCCCCGCCGGCCGGTGGAGAAGGTGCTCGGGGCCGGCCGGGACATGATCTTCGACATCGACTACCAGGGCACACGGCAGGTGCGCGCGAAGCTGGCCCAGGATGTCGTGACGGTCTTCATCCTGCCGCCCAGCATGGCCGAACTTCGCCAGCGCCTTGAGCGTCGGGCCGAGGATTCGGCCGACACCATCGAGAAGCGTCTCGCCAACGCCCGGACCGAGATCCAGCGCTGGGTCGAGTACGATTACGTCATCGTCAACGACGACCTGCAGAACGCCTTCAAGGCGCTGCAGGGCATCCTGGCGGCCGAGCGGCTCAAGCGCGCGCGCCGCACGGGGCTGGCGCAGTTCGCCGACGGCTTGCTGGCCGAGACACCGTAGAGGCCCGGAGCCTTCCTATCGGCGGATCAGCACGACGCCGCCGATCAGGAGCCCGACCCCGATCAGGCGCGGCAGATCGACGGATCGCTGCGCCAAGCCGAGCAGGCCGAACTGATCGAACACGATCGAGGCGAGCATCTGACCCGTCACCAGGAGGGCGAAGAAGGTCGCGGCGCCGAGCTTCGGGACGAGTAGGATCGCCAGCCCGATGAAGAGGGCGCCGAACAGGCCCCCGCTCCAGGTCCACCACGGGATACGCCCCGCGACGCTCGCCGCCGGCACGGGATCGCGCAGGGCTGCGGCCAGGAGCGCCATGCAGGTGAGACCGACCGCGTAGCTGGCAAATCCCGCCCACGACGCGGAGGCGAGCCCGACGCGCAAATTCGCGTTCAGGATCTGCTGCAGGACGAGGCCGGCCCCTGCCAGGATAGCGAGCAAGGCGGGTATCGCGAGAGCGAGCATCGGTGAACGGGCCTGTTCGGAGGGGTTGATCCACCCGGAGTGACAGCCGCTCCGACGCGGCCCGTCAAATGCCGTGCCTGCTGGCTTTCATGGGAAACCCGCGCGCCGACCGGCTGGATATGCGGCGCTCAGGGCCCGGCAGCACCCTCGGGCGCGGGGCTCAGCCACGCGCGCATCGCCGCGAAGGTGGCCACCGCGGCTCCGGTCAGGACCGCTTCCGCGGCCGGATCGTCCGCGAAGGTTTCGAGCCGCGCCCGGAGGGTCGCCCACATCGCCCCGGCGGCCGGGCCGTGCGCCCGGTAATAGGCGAGCCCGGCGCCGGACAGGCCATGCAGGTCGGCGATATGCCGGCCGATCACTTTGCCGCCCAGCGTCGAGCCCTCCAGCACGTAGAGCGCGCCCGTGGCCGCGGCCGGTCCTCGAAGGATAGGCCCCTCACGACCGCCGAGCATCGGCAGCGGCAGCGCGGCCACCGCATCGGGACTCAGTCCGAGATGCTGGAGGTCCGCGGCCAGCAGCGCGAGGCGGCGCCGCGGTGCGAGAAAAGCGTCATCGGCCAGCTCGGCGCCGATCACCGGCTCCCAGGCCGCATGGAAACCGTGGAGCCGCGCCAGCAGGGTGCGATAGCCCGGAAGCGTCGCGACGCGCGCCCGCCAGTCGAGGGAATCCTCCAGGGCCGGTGGGCTGGCCCCGTGGCCGTCCGAAGCCCGGCATGCAGGCTGTCGCGGCCCATCGATCCGGGTGCGCTCACGCGGTGATCGTGAAGCAGGCGCCGGGATTGTTGGCGACGTCGAGCCGGGCGTTGATCTGTTCGAGCATCGCCCGGATCAGCTTCATGCCCAGGCCGGATCCCTTGCCGCGGGCCTTGGCGTCGGCCCAATCGTCGGGCAGGCCGGCGCCATCATCGCAGACCCGGAGCTGGACCTCTCCGGGACCGGAGGCCGAGACCTTCACCTCGACGCGGCCGCCCCCGGCCGGATTCGCGGCGTATTTGAAGGCGTTGGTCACGAGTTCCGTGGCGATCAGCGAGAGCGCGACCGCCTTGCGGTAGGGCACCATCAGGCCTGGCTCCGCGGACATATCCACGGCGTGTCCGTCGCCGGCGAGTCCCGCAAGATCGTTGCACAGGCTCTCGATGGTCTGGCCGAGATCGACCTCGCCGAACCGTTCCGCCTGATACAGGCTGTCGTGCACCCGGGCGACGCTCATCACCCGGGCAGAGGTATCGGCGAAGGCCTGCCGGGCTTCGCCGTCGGCGATCTGCCGCCGCTGCATCTGCAGGAAGGCGGAGACGATCTGCAGGGAGTTCTTCACCCGGTGGTCGATC
This sequence comes from Methylobacterium tardum, assembly GCF_023546765.1. Classification (NCBI taxonomy): domain Bacteria; kingdom Pseudomonadati; phylum Pseudomonadota; class Alphaproteobacteria; order Hyphomicrobiales; family Methylobacteriaceae; genus Methylobacterium; species Methylobacterium tardum. The sequence continues at coordinate 6,059,113 of NZ_CP097484.1, read as the reverse complement.
TCGCGGGTCAGCAAGTCTTTCTGCTCGAGCAGGCGCTCCTTCTCGGCCAGAAGGCTCGTCAGCTCGTCGATCTTGCGGCTCTGGCGCAGCACGACGCCCTCCACGGCCTCGGTCAGCGAAGCCGCGAGCTGGAGCTGCCACTCCGCCCAGGGTGCCGCGAAACCGGTGCGCTCCTCCACCCAGCGCTCGAAGGAGCGGCGCGGCAGCACGGCGACAGGGCCGCTTCCGGCGAGAACGGGCTTGCGCGGGTCGCCGCCCCACGTGACCGTGCTGGGCACTTCGGGGCGGAACCAGAGCAGCAGGTTCTCCCGCGACTCGTCGACGAAGGCGGCCAGCAGGCCGCTCGCGATCTCGCGGTGCGGCGCCGCTTCCAGGTACTCGGAGGTGAAGCTGTTGCTGCTGTAGACGCTTTCCCCCGCGGGCATCCGTTCCCGCAGCCAGCCCGCGATCGCCGCCATCATGTCGGGCGGCGGCGTCCGGCCGATCTGCGTGACCCGCTCACCCGAGACGATGCCGGCACCCGTGGCGCTGAACAGGTCGAGCAGCGTGGTCGCGCCGCCGGTCAGGGCCGCCACGAAATCGTCGGACCGGGTCAGCCCGCGCACGAGGCGCCCCTCGACATCGAGATGGGCCTGGCGCTCGTCCCAGAGCCGGCGGGACTCGATCTCCTGCACCCGCATGGCGAAGGCGTCGGTGAGCACCGTCGCGGCGGAGCGGGTCTCCGGCGTGACGTAATGCGGACGGCGGTGGTGGCCGATCATCAGGCCCCAGAGCCGGCCCTCGACCATGATCGAGATCGACATCGACCCGTTCACGCCGAGGTTGCGCTGGTACTCCAAGTGGATCGGCGACAGCGTCCGGTGCTGCGCGAAGGTGAGGTCGATCGGGGCGTTGCCGGCGGCCGGCGCCGCGACCAGACCGACCGGCACGCTGTCGCGGTCGATCACGAAGCGGCTCTTGGCCTTCGTGTAGAGGGCACGCGCCTGGGCCGGGATGTCGGAGGCCGGAAAGCGCAGCCCCAGCAGGCTCCGCGACCAATCGGGCACCTTGTCCTCGGCCACCGCCTCGCCGTTCCAGTCGCTGTCGAACCGGTAGACCAGCACCGCCTCGAAGCCCGTCAGGGCGCGGATCTCGAGGGCGGCGATCCGGGCGGCATCCGCCAGGGTCGCGGCCTCGCGCAGGCGACCGACTGCGAGTTCGACGTCGACCTGACTGGCCGTGGCGAAGTCGTCGGCCGAGTCGGGTTCCAGCTCGAGTTCGACGATGAGCCGCCCGGCATGGGCATGGGCAACGGCATGGTAAGGCGTGCTCCGGCCCGGAAGGAGCAGCCGGCGACGCACCGAGCGGCCGTCATCCAGGGTCCCGCTCGCCAAGCGCGCCTGAACCGCCTCGATGAACGCCGCCGGCAGGATATCGGCGAGCGGGCGGCCCGCCAGCGGCAGCTCGGACGGATCGACGATCTCGGACACGTTCGCCGAGTAAGCGAGCACCAGCAGGGTCGCCGCGTCGGCGGCGAGCATCACGGCATTGGGCTGGATCGAGCCGGGGATGTGGATCGGCTCGCGCTCGCAGATGCTGGCATCGACCGGCTCGGCCCGGACGCGCTGCCCGATCGCCGCCATCACGGCCTCGCGCGACAGACCGGCCCCGAGGCTCTCGAGCGGATCGATGGTCAGCCACGTCACCGGAGCACCCGCCGCGATCGTTCCATGACGCATATGGACCCGGGCCCGCAGCGGCTGCGGCAGCCGGCCGAAGACATAGTCGAAGCTCTCATCCAGGGCGCCGCGACGGGCGCCGGCGAGGAAGCGGCCCCGGAAGCTCGGGACGTTGGTGCCCGGCATCACGTCGCGGAAGTAGTTGCGTCCCAGGACGGCGTCGCGTGACAGGCCCGAGATCGCGCTCGCGCCCTCGCTGAACGCCACGATGGCTCCGGCCGCATCGAGACCGATGACGCCCTGATCCAGGCGGTCGATCGCGTCGGGCGCGAGCACGTCGAGGTCGACGCCGTTATCGGGGGCCTGGCTCGGCGGCATCAGGAACGAAACCAGCTCATTCAATCGGATATGACGGCACGATCGGACGAAGCGCAACGATTGTGGTCGCGACAAGATCAACTCCCGTAAATCTTTCGTTGAATGTCGGACATTGCGCTCACAAGTCCTTCCTCAACTGTAGGATGATATGCCGGTCTCTCGCACAGGCTCCTCACCGTGCGGCCCTCGGCAAGAACATAAATCAACAGATGGGCAAGGTGCTCCACGGCAGGGCCCAGCATCTCGCCGCCGAGCAGCCGGCCGCTCCGATCGGCCCAGAGGCGGATCCCGCCGCGGTTCAGGCCCTCGACGCGGGCCCGCCCTTGATCGGAGAAATCCATCCCTCCGACGACGCGGTCCTGGTCCTCGGGATCGTGAGGCGCTCCGACCACAGCAACCTGGGGGTGTGTGAACACCATGGCGAAGCCTGGAAGGGGCGCAGGAGCCTCGACGGCACGGCTGGCGGCCAGGGCGGCGGCATTGGCTCCGGCGATAGCGCCCTGTCGGCTCGCTTCGTGCAGCACCGGCCGCCAGGCATCGGCATCGCCCGCGATCAGGATGGGCGCCCCTGAGCAGACGAGGCTGCGGCGGTCGAAATCCGGTACCCCGCCCTCGCCGACGCGCAGGCCGGCGGCCTCGAGATCGAGATCGGCGAGATTGGGGGACCGGCCCGCCGCAGCGAGGATGCGGGTCGCCCGCGTGACCTGCGGCTGCCCGGCCCGATCGGTCCAGGCGACCCGCACGCCGTCACCGTCGGCCGCGGCCCCCTGCACCCGGGCGCCGAGGTGCAGGTCGAACTCCGCGCCGAAGATCTCGATCGCCTGCCGGTTGAGGGCAGGCTCGGACAGGCCGGCGACGGTGTCGCCGGCATCGATGACTGTCACCACGACGCCGAGTCGCGCCATCGCCTGGGCGATCTCGATCCCGACAGCGCCGGCGCCGAGGATCGCCAGCGAATCGGGCAGGTCGGGAATCTCGAACAGGGTGTCGGTGGTCAGGAGGCGCTCACCCAATCCCTGGAGCGGATCCGGCACGACCGGGCTCGATCCCGTGGCGATGACAGCCGCGCGGAACCGGATCTGCGCCTGACCCTGCACGACGAGGGTACGCGCATCGACGAATCGGGCACTGCCCGCAATCCGGGTGCCGTCCGGCAGCGCGTCGAGCCCCTCGAAGACACTGGCGACGAAGCGATCGCGCTCGGCGCGCAGGCGTTTCAGCACGGCCGGGCCGTCGACGGTGACGCCAGAGACCCGGATTCCGAACAGATCGGTGCTGCGGGCCGCGTGGGCGGCGGCACCGGCGGCGATCAGCAGCTTGGAGGGCATGCAGCCGACCCGGGCACAGGTGGTGCCGCCCGGTCCGCGCTCGATCAGCACCGCGCGGGCACCGGCGGCCGTGGCGGCGCGATGCGCGGCGATGCCGGCCGTTCCGGCCCCGATCACCGCCACATCGACATCGAGTTCGCGCATCACCACCCCGGACATTCCGCCGGGGCCAAAGTCTCACGGCTCAGGTTCGTTCCACCTGCGCGCTCGCGCCTCAGCCCGATCCGAACCGGCCGGGGCCCCGCGCGCGCCGTCGCCGACGGCGCAGGGCCATGGGATCAGGCGCTGCGGCCGGGGGCCGTGCCGCCGAGGTGGAAAACCCGGTGCGGCACCAACTCGCCGCGCTCCACATCCCCCACGGCGACCAGGATCCCCGCGCAGGTCGCGAACGCCTTGCCTTCAACGGGAGCGTCGCGGCCCCGAAGGATCACCGGCTGACCCCGCATGAGGCGCAGACCCAGATCGCGGGAGACGGCGACCTCCGGGATGGCATCGAGAGCCGTCTCGACGGGACGCAGATAGGCCAGCGCGGCTTCGGGGGTGCCCTCCGACAGCACCGTGACCGGGCACGCCTCGGCCTCCGAGAACGGGCCGACACGGGTCCGGCGCAGGGCCGAGACGTGGCCGTAGCAGCCGAGCACGCGGCCGAGATCGCGGGCCAGGGCGCGCACGTAGGTCCCCTTGCCGCATTCCGCCTCGATCACCGTCCGCTCGCCGTCATGCTCGGCGACCGCGAGCCGGTCGATCTGCACCGGCCGGGCGACCAGCTCCACGACCTCACCCTCGCGGGCGAGATCGTAGGCGCGCTCGCCCTGGATCTTGATGGCCGAGTAGCGCGGCGGCACCTGCTCGATCGCACCCACGAAAGCCGGCAGCGCCGCCTCGACCGCCGCGCGGTCGGGCCGGGCGTCGCTGGTCGCCACGGGTCGTCCCTCGGCATCATCGGTGTCGGTTTCGATGCCCCACTGCACGGTGAACCGGTAGGCCTTGCGGCCATCCATCACGAAGGGGACGGTCTTGGTCGCCTCACCCAGCGCGATTGGCAGGATTCCGGAGGCCAGCGGGTCGAGGGTGCCGGCATGGCCAGCCTTCTTGGCGTTGAAGGCGCGCTTCACCACCGCCACCGCGTGGGTCGAGGTCATGCCGACATGCTTGTCGAGGATCACCCAGCCCGACACGTCCCGACGCTTCGGCCGGTCCGGACGGGGCCCGCGCTGCGGGCGCCGTCCCTCCGGACCCCGGCGCTCTGCGCCCGGAGCAGGAGCGGCGCGCTCGGCCGGCGGGTGATCTTCCATGGAAACCGTCATGTCCGCATGTCCCCGGGGTCGATGCCCCGTCCCTTTCTGTTCGGCGACAGGGTTCAATGCCCCGTCCCGGTCTCCGGTTCGTCGTCGCGCCCGGAATCGAGGTCGCGCTGCACACGCTCGTCCCGCAGCAGCTTATCGATGCGGGCCGCCTCATCGAAGGTCTCGTCGCGGCGGAAGCGCAGCTCCGGCGCGAATTTCAGGTTCACGCGTCGCGCCACCTCCTGGCGCAGCACTTTCCGGTGCCGCTCCAGGGCCGCGATCACCGGCGCCTCGTCGAGGCCGCCGAGCGGCATGACGTAGGCCGTGGCGAGCTTCAGGTCGGGCGACATCCGCACCTCCGGCACGGTCACGACATGCGTGCCGAGCACCGGATCCTGGATGTCGCCGCGCTGGAGCACCTCGGCGAGCGCGTGGCGCACGAGTTCGGCCACGCGCTGCTGGCGCTGCGAGGGGCCGGTGGAAGTGGGTTTCTGGGCCATTCTGTCTCGGGCCGGCGCCGCTGGGGTGGCCGGCTCACGTTCTGAAAAAAGAAAAGACGGCCGCGGCGGGTGCCGCGGCCGCCCTGTCCGGACGGGTCCGGACGATCAGAGCGTGCGGCGGATCTCCTCGACCCGGTAGCACTCGATCACATCGCCCGCGCGCATGTTCTCGAAGTTCTCGAAGGCCATGCCGCACTCCTGGCCGGAGGTGACTTCCTTCGCGTCGTCCTTGAAGCGCTTGAGCGTCTTCAGCTTGCCCTCGTGGATCACGACGCTGTCGCGGATCAGGCGGACATGGGCGCCGCGCTCCACGATACCGTCGGTGACGCGGCAACCCGCGACCTTGCCGACCTTCGAGACCTCGAAGACCTCCTGGATGGTCGCCTCGCCGAGACGATCTTCCCGCAGGGTCGGCGGCAGCATCCCCGACAGCGTGGCTTTGATGTCGTCCACGAGGTCGTAGATGATGTTGTAGTACCGGATCTCGATGCCGGCCCGCTCGGCGGCCTCGCGGGCCTCCTTGTGGGCGCGCACGTTGAAGCCGATGACCACGGCCTTCGACGCCTGGGCCAGGGTGATGTCGGACTCGGTGATGCCACCGACGCCGGACAGGAGGATGCGGGCCGCGACCTCGTCGTTGCCGAGCTTCTCCAGCGCGCCCGAGATCGCCTCGACCGAGCCCTGCACGTCGCCCTTGATGACGACCGGCAGCTCCTTGCGGCCGGCGCCTTCCTTGAGGTCGCGCATCATGTCGACCAGCGAGCGGTTGGCACCGCCGGTCCGGGCATTCTGGCGCTCGCGCTTCTGGCGGGCGCGGTACTCGGTGACCTCGCGGGCGCGCGCCTCGTTCGGCACCACGATCACGCGGTCGCCGGCATCGGGCGTGCCGTTGAAGCCCAGCACCTCGACCGGCACGGACGGTCCGGCGTACTGCACGTTCTCGCCGAGGTCGTCGATCAGGGCGCGCACGCGGCCCCACTCGGCGCCCGCCACGACGATGTCGCCGGTGAACAGGGTGCCGCGCTGAACCAGGACCGTCGCCACGGGACCACGCCCGCGGTCGAGCTGGGCCTCGATGACCGTGCCCTCGCCGTCGCGCTTCTCGTTGGCGCGCAGGTTCATGATCTCGGCCTGGATCTGGATACCGTCCAGCAGCTCGGACAGGCCGGCGCCGGTCTTGGCCGAGACCTCGAACTCGAGGGTCTCACCGCCCATCGACTCGACCTGGATGTCGTGCTGGAGCAGTTCCGTGCGGACCCGCTCCGGCTTCGCGTCCGGCTTGTCGATCTTGTTGACCGCGATGATCATCGGGACGCCCGCCGCCTTGGCGTGCTGGATGGCCTCGATGGTCTGGGGCATGACGCCGTCATCGGCCGCCACCACGATCACCACGATGTCGGTGACCTTGGCGCCGCGGGCGCGCATCGACGTGAACGCCGCGTGGCCCGGGGTGTCGATGAAGGTGATCATGTCGCCGGACGGAGCCGCGACCTGATAGGCGCCGATATGCTGGGTGATGCCGCCGGCCTCGCCCTCGACCACGTTGGCCTTGCGGATCGCGTCGAGCAGCGACGTCTTGCCGTGGTCGACGTGGCCCATGATGGTGACCACCGGCGGACGGGGATCGAGATCCTCCTCGAGATCCGGCTCGTCGGACGACAGGCCTTCCTCGACGTCGGACTCGGCGACGCGCCGCACCGTGTGGCCGAGCTCCTCGGCGATGAGCTGGGCGGTATCCGAGTCGATCACGTCGGTGATCTTGTGGATCTGGCCCTGCTTCATCAGCATGCGGATCACGTCCACGGCCCGCTCCGACATGCGGTTGGCGAGTTCCTGGATGGTGATCGTCTCGGGGATCGTCACCTCGCGGGACAGCTTCTCCTTCTGCTCGACGTGGCCGCGGCCGCTCATCCGCTGCTGGCGGCGGCGGAACGACGCCACGGAGCGCGTGCGCTCGTCCTCACCCGACGTGGCGGTCGCGATGGTCAGGCGGCCGCGGTTGCGGTCGCCACCCGGCGACTTCGGCGTCTTGGGCGGGGTGATAATCTTGAGCGGCATGCCGGGACGGCGGATCACCCGCTTGGTCTCGGACTCGTCGTCGTTGGTCTGGGCTCCGCGACCGGCAGGACGCGCTGCGGCACCCGCACCGGCCGGACGCGCGGCGGTCGTCGGCGTCGCGCTCTTCTCGGGCTCGGGCGCCGGGGCCGGACGGGCCATGAAGTTGAGGTCGCGCGGCTTGCGCGAATCGGCCGTGATCGTCTTGCGCGGCTCGCCCGTGGACGGACGGGGCGTCAGCGGCGGGCGCGGGGCAGCGGGCGAAGCCGCGGCGGGCGCGGGCCGCGCGCCGGCCGGGCGAGCGGCATCGGGCTGACGAGCCGGCGCGGCCGGACGGGCCTGGGCCGCAGCAGCCGGGCGAGCCGATGCAGCGGCGGGCTGCGCAGGAGCCTGAGCCGGACGAGACGGCGCGGCGGCCGGCGCCTCGGCGGCGGGCGCGGCGGCCGGTGTCGGGGCAGCGGGTGCAGGCGGGGGCGCGGCAGCAGCCGCCTTGGCGGCTTCCGCCGCCTCGGCAGCAGCGGCAGCAGCCGCAGCCTTGCGCTCTTCCTCCTCGCGGCGGCGCGCCTCGGCGGCCTCACGCTCGCGGCGGGCCTGCTCCTCGGCCTCGCGGCGGCGCGCCGCGGCCTCGGCCTCGGCCTTCTGGCGCGCTTCGGCTTCGCGACGCTGCGCGTCGGCGAGGGCGGCCGCGCGAGCGGCGCTCTCCTGCTCGCTCAGGGTGCGCAGGACAACGCCCGAGGCGGCGCGCTGCGCAGGCCGCGGGGGCGGCGTCGTCGGCGCGGGAGCGGCCGGACGCGGAGCGGGGGCAGGCTCACGGGCAGGGGCGGCCGGTGCCGCACCGATGACGCGGCGCTTCACCGTCTCGACCACGACCTGCTTGGAGCGGCCATGGGAGAAGCTCTGACGCACGGTGCCCGCCTCGATCGGCCGCTTGAGAGAGAGCGGCTTCGGGGAAGTCCGGTTCAGAGTCTTGTCGCCCGGGTTGTTCGTATCGCTCATTCAGCCTGAACCCTGAGGGTTTCCATCGTCCCGTGAACCGACACCCGGTGGCGCCGGTCAAAATAGTCCTGCGTCGTCAACGTGAGGCTTCGCCGATCCCGCCGATTCGGGCTGGATCGGGCTCCCCGGTCGCCGCGGCGGCGCCCTCGAAGGAGCGTAGCCGACGCCAACGCGACAGGCAGCCGGCGGCTCCGGCTCCTGCGACGAGCGCAGCGTGTATCACATGATCCCGACCTAAGGCCATGTCCAATTCGTCTTCGGACAGGTCATCGATGATCGGGATCCTTGACATGGCCCCGCCGTGACGCCTGTGCAAGGCCGAGGCGATCTTCCGCCGGCCGTCCGGGCTCGCCTCGGCGGCATGAATCACCGCAATGGCGCACGGTTGCCCGCCGATCGCCGCCTCGACCTTCGAGAAGCCCGCCACAATGCAGCCCGCCTTGTTGGCGAGCGCGATCGCCTGCCGCAGGTCGTCCCGGAGTGCCGCGGTAATCCGGTCCGGCAGGTCGGGGGCGGCCGGGGTCGGCCCCTTGAAGGCCCGCGAGAACAGGTTCTTGCGGACGGCCTCGGCGACGACCGCGCGCCGGGCGCTGACCCAGGCACCGCGGCCCGGCAGCTTGGCGCGCAGGTCGGGCACGACGCTGCCGTCGGGCCCGCGCACGAATCGGATCATCGCGTCCGGCGCCTGGGCGACGCGCGTGACGATGCAGGTCCGCTCAGGCGCGCGGCGGCCGGGGCCGGCATCGAGCCCCCGGCAACCAGCCCGTCCTCGGGCAAGGTCGTGTCGACCGCGACCATCGCGCCTCCGCGCCGCCTCTCGCTCAGGCCTCGGCCTGCGCCGGCGCGGCCTCGTCGCCCTCATGGCCCTCGGCGGCATCCGCGCCGTCCTCGCCTTCCGGCTCCGGCAGGGCCTCGATCCAGCCGGCCTTCAGACGGGCGGACATGATCAGGGCCTCGGCCTCGGCGCGGGACAGGTCGAACCCGTCGAGGTAACCGGCATGGCGCACGGCCTCGGGGCCGCGGCCCTCCGTGTAGCCGACGAGGTCGTCGGTGGCGCAGCCCGCCAGATCCTCGACGCTCTTCACGTCGTTCTCGCCGAGAGCGACCATCATGGGCGTGGTGATGCCCTCGATCTCGCGCAGCTCGTCGGCGACGCCGAGCTCGGTGCGGCGGGCGTCGTGGGCCTGCTCGATCCGGGCGAGGTGGTCCTGGGCGCGGGCCTGGATCTCGGTACCGGTCTCCTCGTCGAGCCCCTGGATGCCGGACAACTCCTGGATGTCGACGTAGGCGATCTCCTCGACGTTGCGGAAGCCTTCCGCCGCGAGCAGCTGGCCGACGGTCTCGCCGACGTCGAGCGCCTCCATGAACACCTGGGTCCGCTCGGCGAACTCCTTCTGGCGGCGCTCCGATTCCTCGGCCTCGGTGAGGATATCGATGTCCCAGCCGGTGAGCTGCGAGGCGAGGCGCACGTTCTGGCCACGGCGGCCGATGGCCAGCGACAGCTGGTCGTCCGGCACCACCACCTCGATGCGGTCGGCCTCCTCGTCGAGCACCACCTTCACCACCTCGGCGGGCTGGAGGGCGTTGACGATGAAGGTCGCCTCGTCCTCGGACCACGGGATGATGTCGATCTTCTCGCCCTGCAATTCGCCGACCACGGCCTGCACGCGCGATCCGCGCATGCCGACGCAGGCGCCGACCGGGTCGATGCTGCCGTCGCGGGAGATCACCGCGATCTTGGCGCGGGAGCCGGGATCGCGGGCCACCGCCTTCACCTCGACGATGCCGTCGTAGATCTCAGGCACTTCCTGCCCGAACAGCTTGGCCATGAATTGCGGGTGCGAGCGCGACAGGAAGATCTGCGGGCCGCGCACTTCCGAGCGCACGTCGAACAGGTAGGAGCGGATCCGGTCGCCCGGCCTGAAGGTCTCGCGCGGGATCATCTCGTCCCGGCGCACGATGCCCTCGCCACGGCCGAGATCGACGATCACGTTGCCGTACTCGACGCGCTTGACGACGCCGTTGAGGATCTCGCCGATGCGGTCCTTGTACTCGTCGAACTGGCGGGCGCGCTCGGCGTCGCGGACCTTCTGGACGATGACCTGCTTGGCCGACTGCGCGGCCACGCGGCCGAAATCGAAGGGCGGCAGGGTGTCGGAGATCACGTCGCCGACCAGCGCGCCCGGGTTGTAGCGGCGGGCCTGATCGAGGGTGATCTCGCGGGCGTCGTTCTCGACCTGATCGGCGACCAGGAGGTGACGCGAGAGGCGCAGCGCCCCGGTCTTGGAATCGATCTCGGCGTGAACGTCGGTCTCGGCGCCGTAGCGGGAGCGGGCCGCCTTGGCGATCGCTTCCTCCATCGCGTCGATCACGATGGAGCGGTCGATCACCTTCTCGCGGGCGACCGCGTCGGCGATCTGGAGGAGTTCGAGCCTGTTGGCGCTGACGACGGCCATCGGTGTCGGTCCTTCTCTTCCGTCAAATCTTCGGGCCGGCCGCTGGGCGGCCGACGCTGGGGTCTCAGTGCAGGGAGTCGCGGTCCTTGAGCCGGGATGCCTTGGTCACGATCGGCTTCTTGGGACCGGTCCGGGCCGGATGCTTGGGCTTCGCCGTGGGGCTGGCCTTCTTCGGCCCCTGCGGGCGGAAGGGGCTTCGGGCCGGCGGCGCCGCGCGATCCTCGGCAACTTCCTCGTCCGCGCCCCCGTCCGCCTCATCCTCGGCAGGCGGGCCGCCGCGCCGAAGCGACTCGCGGACCAACTCGTCGGTGAGGACGAGATGGGCCTCGGCAAGGTTCTTGAGCGGCAGGTCGATGCGGCTCGGCAGCCCTTCCTTGACGTCGGGCAGATCGATCGGGACCGTCAGCCCAGCCGGGTCCGGCGCGCCGAGAATCCCGCGGAAGCGTTTGCGCCCGTCGAGCGGCGGGCTCAGCTCGACTTTGGCCTCGTAGCCCACCCAGCGGGCGAAATCCGAGACCCGCACCAGCGGCCGGTCGATCCCGGGCGAGGAGACTTCCAGGTTGTAGGCGCCCCCGACCGGATCATCGACGTCGAGGATCGGCGAGATCGCGCGGCTCACCGCCTCGCAATCGTCGATGGTGAAGGTGCCGTCCGGTCGCTCCGCCATGATCTGCACGGTGCAGCCGTTGATGTTGGACACCTTCACCCGGACCAGCCGGAAGCCGAGGCCCTCGAGCGGCCCCTCGATCGCCTGCGCGACGCGCGCAGCGACGCCGGCCTCTCGGACGAGGCGCTTCTCGGACAGATCCGCTTCGATCTCGGACGACATGGGTTTGAGCGCGCAACCTTCGCGACGTTCTGCCGGCCCGTCCGCAGCGTGCGGCCTTCAGCGGCGAGAGGCTGTGCGGCGAAAAAAAAGAGCGGACCCGGTGGGGCCCACTCCCGAACCGCAGCCTCGCGACTGCCATCAGAACTGTTGCAAATCAGATAGCCGCGGCTCGTGGAAAGTTCAAGACCGTTTCGGCGCATGGGGCGTGCGACTGTCACGGGCCGATGGTATTCTGACCTTCATGCTGACCGGTCTCCTCGCTCTCACGATCGCGGCGCTGTTCACGGGTGCGGCCCTCTACATCAACATCGTCGAGCAGCCCGCCCGCCTGGCCCTGGATGATCGCGCGCTACTGACGGAGTGGAAGCCGGCCTATAGGCGCGGCTTCGCGCTGCAGGCACCGCTGGCGGTGATCGGCTTCCTGCTCGGGACCGCGGCGTGGTGGACGAGCGGCTGCGCCGGCTTCCTGGCCGGCGCGGTACTCATGCTGGCGAACTGGCCCTGGACGATTCTGGCGATCCTGCCGACGAACCGGATCCTGATGGCGACCGCACCGGAGGCGGCGGACGGCGCCACCCGTGCTTTGATCGGGCGGTGGAACGTCCTCCACGCGGTGCGCTCGGCACTCGGCGCTGCGGCCGCCGCCTGCTTCCTCTGGGCGCTCGCCTGACGGCGCTCAGGCCGTGGCGCTCCTCGGCACCCGCCCCTCCAGCGGGTAGGCCGGATCGTTGTAGCCGGGCGTCGTCGGGTGGCCGGCGGCCACGAACCCGTCGACCAGCGCCTCATCCTCCGGGGTGAAGGCGTAGTCGAGGGCGCCGAGATACTCCTGCCACTGCGCCTCGGTCCGCGGCCCCGCGATGACGCCGGTGACGAGGCGGTTGTTCAGCACCCAGGCGGTGGCGAACTGGCCGGCCGTGATGCCCCGCGCCTCGGCATGCTCCTTGAGCGTCCGGGCGATGCGCAGGGATTCCGGCCGCCACTCGGTCTGCATCATCCGGGTGTCCTGGCGGCCGGCGCGGGACTCGGCCGGCGGCGGCGCGTCGGGATCGTACTTGCCGGTGAGCACGCCGCGGGCGAGCGGCGAGTACGGCACGACGCCGAGCCCGAAATGGGCGCAGGCCGGCAGGTGCTCGGTCTCGGGCATGCGGTTGAAGGCGTTGTAATAGGGCTGGCTCACCACCGGCCGGTCGATCCCGTTCTCGTCGCACAGGCGGCAGATCTCGGCGACCCGCCAGGAGCGGTGGTTCGAGACGCCGAAATGCCGGATCTTGCCGGCGCGGACGAGGTCGGCCATCGCCCGCACCGTCTCGGCCAGCGGCGTGTCGTGGTCCTCCTTGTGGAGGTAGTAGATGTCGATGAAGTCGGTCCCGAGCCGGCGCAGGCTGTCCTCGGCGGCCTTCATCACGTGGACCCGCGAGAGGCCGCGGTCGTTGGCACCCTGCCCGGTCGGGTTGGCGACCTTGGTGGCCAGGATCCAGGCGTCGCGCTCGGCCTTGATCGCCCGGCCGGTGATCTCCTCCGAGCGGCCCTCCGTGTAGACGTTGGCCGTGTCGATGAAGTTGATCCCCGCCTCGCGGGCACTGCCGACGATCCGGCCGGCCGTCGCCTCGTCTGTGGGGCCGCCGAACATCATCGTGCCGAGGCAGATCGGCGAGACCTTGAGGCCGGAGCGGCCGAGTTTGCGGTACTGCATGGGATCCATCCGGTGTCCGTCACCACGCTAATTCGCCGCGCGGACGCTGAGGTCAACCACCACGTGTAACCTGACTGTGACCGCGGCGAACCGACCCGTGCCGGCACGATACGGCCGGGCGATCGTTCTCGCCCGGAGCAAACCGCCGCCCGCCTCCCTCACGAGCGCCCTGTTCGAGACCATGATCGACCGCCTGGCCGTCCCCCTCCCCTGGCTCGACCGGGCCGGCCGCATCTCCTGGCTGAAGCTTGCGGTGTTCCTCGCCTGCATCGCGCCCGCCCTGTATCTCGCCGCCGCCTACCGGCTCGATGCGCTCGGCGCGAAGCCGATCACGGCGCTGATCCACGCCACCGGCGAGTGGGCGGTGCGCTTCCTGCTGTTCTCCCTGGCGATCTCGCCGCTGCGCCGCATCGCCGACTGGCCGAAGGTCCTGGTCGTCCGGCGGATGCTCGGCATCACCGTGATGGCCTACGCGGTGGCCCACCTCACCCTCTACGCGGTCGACCAGAACCTGATCCTGACCAAGGTCGTCTCGGAGATCGCGCTCCGGCTCTACCTGACGATCGGCTTCGTGGCGCTGATCGGCCTGATCGCCCTGGGCCTGACCTCCACGGACGCGGCGATCCGCAACCTCGGCCCGAACTGGAACCGGCTGCACCGGCTCGTCTACACGATCGCCGTGCTGGCCCTGGTCCACTACTTCCTGCAATCGAAGATCGACGTCACCGATCCGGTCTTCTCCGCCGGGCTGTTCCTGCTGCTGATGGGCTGGCGGGTGATGCGGCGCTTCCGATGGCCGGAGCGGCCCTGGTCGCTGCTCCTGCTCGCGGTCCTCGCCGCGCTCGCGACCGCAGGGCTGGAGGCGGCGTGGTACGGTCTCGCCAGCGGCGTCCCGGCGAACCTCGTGCTCGCGGCCAACCTGGATTTCTCCGGCCCGATCCGGCCCGCCTGGTGGGTGCTGGCGGTCGGGCTGGTGCTGCCGGTCGTGGCGCTGGTGCGGGGTCCGAGCCCGCGCGCGGCCGGGCCGGCGCCGCGCAGACGGCCGGCCTCTCCGCCCCGCCGGGAGCCCGCGCGCGAGGCCGCGGGAGAGCCCTTGTCGCCGCGGGCCTGATGCCGCAGAACCCGCTCCCGGTCCCCGCCGCCGGCGGCCCCGGGCCCAGCGGAGCTTCCAAGACGCCATGCGCGGCACGCTTCTTCTGATCGCGGGCTTGCTCGCGCCGACCGTCGCCCTCGCGGCGCCGCCCGCGAAGCCGGCCGCCAAGGCGGCGCCCGCCGCGACGGCCCAGACGGCCCCCGCGCCGGCTGCCGCATCCTGCACGCCGCCCGAGCCGCCGCCGGCCGCTGCCCGGCCGACCAAACCGGCGCTGCCGGCCAAGCCCGCCTGCCTCGACACCAAGGAAGGCTGCCCAGGCTGGGAGGCCTACAGCTACAACGACGCGATCAAGGCCTACAATCTGCAGGCGCAAGCCTTCCGGCCGATCGCCGAGGCCTACCTGCAGAAGCTCAGCGCCTACGTGAAGGCGAGTTCGGAATACGCCCAGTGCGAGGTCAACGCGCTGCAGAACTAGCCGGCTGAACGGCAGCCGACATCGCCGCACGGGGGCGGTTCAGGCAATCCGGCGCAATCTCCGGTGACGATGGCCGCGATCCCCGCGCGCCCGATCAAGCCGAGGCCCCCGTGCCCGCTCGTCGTCTCCTCGTACGCACCGGCTTCTGCGCCCTGCTCCTCGCCGCCGGCCCGGCGCTGGCCGCCGATTTCGACGGCCCCTATCCGCCGCGCCCCTACGGCGGCCCCGCTCAGGAGGACGAACCCGAGAGCCGCCCGCCGCCGCCACTCCGACCTGAACCGGAATTTCGAGGACCCCGCTTCACCGCGGCGCCCCCAGAAGCCTGCCGGGAATTCGTACGCCGGCGGTTCGATCCGGATGGCGCGCCGGTGCTGCGCCGGGTGCGGGTTTGCGACGAACCAGTGGTCGACCGTGGGCCGCCGCCCCCTCTGCCCCCGGAGGACATCCCGCCCCGTCCCTGGGGCGGCCCCCGTTGGTAGGTCCCGCCTGATCCAGGCCGCGGTCGACGTTCCGGCGTCGCCGTCCGTGCGAGCGGAGCGAAGCTATTCGGGAGAGCGGCGGTCGCGTGCCCCCATTCTCATCGCGCTCCGTCCGTGATGACGGAGCGCGATGCATCAACCGACGGCCTCGACTCGAAGCCGGCTCAGATGCGGACCGGCGCCTTCTTGAGCGCGGCCGCGAAGGCCTTGAGCTGGCGGTTCAGATCCGCCAGTTCGTTCAGCGCGATGGTCTTGTGGCCGTCGCGGACCGCGCGCTCGATATCCTCGACCTGCAGGTCGGCGAGGCGGCGGATGGCGGTGGCGACTTGTTGTCGGGTCATCGATTCGAGCGTCTCGTCCGAGCGTCCTGGCGGGCCTCAACGGACGGCCGTCTTGCGGCCGTCGACACGTTTCGGTGATAGGCCGGTAGGCTTAACCGTTGGTGTCCGAGGCCCCGCCGTGCACAGGGGATCAGGCCCTGGCCGAGGCCCTAACGGCGCTCGCGCATCTCGGTCCGGCGCATCGGCATCGCGTCGATCGTGGCGAACAGCCGCTGCGGCGCGAGCGGCGCCGCTTCGGTGATCTTGGTGCCTCCGTCCTTGCCGATCAGGACCGCGCGGAAGCTGTCCGCGGGGAGGCCGAGGCGCTCGCGCAGGGCCCGCGCCTCCGCCCCGGAACCGACCGCTTCCAGCACCACGAGGTCGCGCTCGGCGACGCCGGCGCGGACCGAGGCCAGCGCGGCCCGCTGCGCTCGGAGCTGCGCGTCCCCGGAATCGGGCGCCGACAGGACCAGCACCCGCGCCCGGTCGCGATAACCGTCGAGGGGACCGGCCAGGGCAGCCCCCGCCGCCATGGCGGCCATCGCCGCCAGCCCGAGGCCGAGTGCCGTTTCCCGCATGCCGCCGCTCCGCGCTTCCGAGCCGGGACAACGCGCGATCCTCGCATGAGATCGCGCCTATGCGTTTGCCGCCGAGGCCGGGCGCCCCAGATCGGAGGCAGCCAGTCTCCGGGAGTCCGCCATGACCACCGCCATGAACCGCCGCATCGTCCTGGCCTCGCGCCCGCACGGCGAGCCGCGGCCCGAGAATTTCCGCCTGGAAGAGGTACCGGTGCCGCAGCCCGGACCCGGCCAGGTCCTCCTGCGCACCCGCTGGCTGTCCCTGGACCCCTACATGCGCGGCCGGATGAGCGACGCGAAATCCTACGCGGCCCCCGTGGAGATCGGCGCGCCGATCACCGCCGAGACCGTGGGCGAGGTCGTCGCCTCGAACCATCCGGACCATGCCGTCGGCGACCTGCTGACCGCCTTCGCGGGCTGGCAGGATTACTGCGTCACGGACGGCAAGGGCTCGCGCAAGGTCGATCCCGCCGTCGCCCCGCCCTCGACGGCGCTCGGCGTCCTCGGGATGCCGGGCATGACCGCCTACACGGGCCTGCTCAACATCGGCCAGCCGAAAGCCGGCGAGACGGTCGTGGTGGCCGCCGCCGCCGGTCCGGTGGGATCGCTCGTCGGACAGATCGCCAAGCTGAAGGGCGCTCGCGCGGTCGGGATCGCGGGCGGTCCGGACAAATGCCGCTACCTCACCGAGGAACTCGGCTTCGACGCCGCTGTCGACCACCGCGGCGCCGACCTGCCCGGGGCCCTCGCGGCCGCCTGCCCCAAGGGCATCGACGTCTATTTCGAGAATGTCGGCGGCGCCGTCTTCGCCGCCGTGATGCCGCTGCTCAACCCCTTCGCGCGGATCCCGGTCTGCGGCCTCGTCTCAGCCTACAACGCCACCGAGGTCCCGCCCGGCCCCGACCGCCTGCCCGGCCTGATGCGCTCGGTCCTGACCAACCGGCTGCACATCCAGGGCTTCATCGTCTGGGACTTCGCCGCGCAGGCGGAGACGTTCCGCCAGGAGGTCGGCGCCTGGATCCAGGAGGGCCGGGTCCGGTACCGCGAGGACGTGGTCCAGGGGCTGGAGAACGCCCCGGAAGCATTCATCGGCCTGTTGAAAGGCCGGAATTTCGGCAAGCTGGTCGTGCGGGTTTCATAACCCCAGCTTGCTGCCGAATTGGAACGGATGTAGAACAAACAAATCCGGCGGCGCTGCGGAAAGCGGGCACAAGCCCGTCCCGCAGGTTGCCGCTCCGGAGGCCCGGGCGCATGGTTCGCGCGCCGCCGGGCAAATGCCCTGTGAGATCCGTACGGTCAGGAGAGAGCGATGGCGGGCAGCGTCAACAAGGTAATTCTGGTGGGCAATCTCGGGCGGGACCCTGAGATGCGCCGCCTCGGCTCGGGCGATCCGGTGTGCAACCTGCGCCTCGCCACCTCCGAGTCGTGGAAGGACAAGGCGACCGGCGAGCGCAAGGAGAAGACCGAGTGGCACTCGGTCGTGATCTACAACGACAACCTCGCCCGCGTCGCCGAGCAGTACCTGCGCAAGGGCTCGAAGGTCTACATCGAGGGCCAGCTCCAGACCCGGAAGTGGACCGACAATTCCGGTGTCGAGAAGTACACCACCGAGGTGGTGCTCCAGCGTTTCCGCGGCGAGATGACGATCCTCGACGGGCGCGGCGGCGGCGGCGACTTCGCCGGCGAGGACGAGGGCGGCGGCCAGATCAGCCGCGGCGGCGATCGCGGTGGTGACCGGGGCGGCGATTTCGGCGGCGGCCGCGCCCAGGGCGGCGATCGGCGTCCGGCTCCGGCCTCCTCGGGCGGCGGTGGCGGCGGCAGCCGCGGCGGCTACGACCTCGACGACGACATCCCGTTCTAGGCCCGTCGCCGGGTCCGGGAATCACCGAACCCGCCGCCTTGCGCGGCGGGTTTCTTGTTGGGGCCCATGCCGGTGCGGCCGGCGCGTCAGATCCGGTAGGATCGCCGGGACTCGGCGCGATGCGTGAGCAAGCGGATCAGGCCGAAGCCGAGGAGCCCCGTCGCGCCGGCTAGGATGAAGGCCGGCCGAACCCCGGTCCGAACCGCGGCTCGATCGAGCGCCACCTCCAGCCCGCCGGCTATGTTGGCGACCAGCGGCACGACCTGTGTGTCGAGGAACAGCTTCGGCGCCGATGGGCCCGACGGCTTCTTCAGCAAGTAGTCCCGGCCGATCACCAAGCTAACCTCCGTTAAGTTCATCGTATTTCCGCGAACAAAGCGCTGTGGCCGCGGTTTCGATGGAGAACGCCGCGATGCAGCCGGTGTATCCCGCGACTGCAACGGCCCGGAGATCGCCCCTTGGACAAGCCCGAATTCAAGCCGTATGCCCTCCCCGCGGGCGGGTGGGGCTCCGCCCTCTCGGTCGGCAACATCCTGAAGCGCGAGGGTGTTCTGGCGAGCGTGCCGGTCGTGCTGAGCCGGCACAACAAGGTCGACGGCTACCAGTGCAACAGCTGCGCCTGGGTGAAGCCGGCGAGCCCGCTGCCGTTCGAGTATTGCGAGAACGGCGTGAAGGCCGTGGCCTGGGAGCTGACCGCGCACCGCTGCACGCCGGACTTCTTCGCCACCCACACGGTCACCGAGCTGCTCGACTGGGACGATTACCAGCTTGAGCAGACCGGCCGCCTGACGCATCCGCTGCGCTACGATGCGGCGACCGACAAGTACGTCCCGGTCTCCTGGGGCCACGCCGTCGAGGAGATCGCCCACGAGCTCCGCGCCGTCGAGGACCGGAAGAAGGGTACCGTGTTCTACAGCTCGGGCCGCCTCTCGAACGAGGCGAGCTACCTCTATCAGCTCTTCGCGCGGCTCTACGGCAACAACAACCTGCCGGACTCGTCCAACATGTGCCACGAGACGACCTCGGTGGCGCTGCCGGTGAGCATCGGCCAGGCGGTCGGCTCCGTGTCGCTCGACGATTTCGGCAAGTCCGACTGCATCATGTTCTTCGGGCAGAACCCCGGCAGCAACGCCCCGCGGATGCTGCACCCCCTGCAGGAGGCGAGCCGGCGCGGCGTCCCAATCATCACCTACAACCCGCTCCGCGAGCGGGGCCTGGAGCGGTTCCTGAACCCGCAATCGCCCACCGAGATGCTCACCGGCAAGGCGACGCGGATCAGCTCGCAGTACCATCAGGTCAAGGCGGGGGGCGATCTCGCCGCCATCGCGGGCATCTGCAAGGCAGTCCTCGCCGCCCATGACGCCGCGAAGGCCAAGGGCGGCTCGGTCCTCGACGAAGCCTTCATCCGCGACAACACGAGCGGCTTCGAGACCTTCGCCGACTGGCTGCGCGCCCAGGACTGGGACGAGCTCGAGCGCCGCGCGGGCCTGCATCGCGCCGACATGGAATCCACCGCCCACGTCTACTGCCATTCGCAGGCGGTCATCGGCGTCTACGGCATGGGGCTGACCCAGCACCGGGCCGGTGTCGAGACCGTGCAGATGCTGGTCAACCTCCTGCTCATGCGCGGCAATATCGGCCGCCAGGGCGCCGGGATCTGCCCGATCCGGGGCCATTCCAACGTGCAGGGGCAGCGCACGATGGGCATCACCGAGAAGCCCGAGCTGTTCGATCTGGACAGGCTGGGGCAGCAGTTCAACTTCGAGCCGCCGCGCGAGGCGGGCTACAACACCGTCGAGGCCTGCGAGGCAATCCTGCGGGACGAGGTCCAGGCCTTCATCATGCTGGGCGGCAACTTCGCCCGCGCCATCCCCGACCATGGCCAGATGGAGCCTGCACGGCGCCGCCAGCGGCTGACGGTCAACGTGATCACCAAGCTCAACCGCACCGCGCTGCTGCCGGGTGCCATCAGCTACATCCTGCCGGTGGTCAGCCGCCTGGAGATCATCGAGACCGCGAAGGGCCAGCAGGTACTCTCCATGGAGGACACCTCGGCCTGCGTGCACGGCAACCGCGGCGTGCGGCGCCCGGCCTCGCCGCACCTGATCGGCGAGATCCGGCTGATCTGCGAATTGGCGCAGCGGGTGCTCGACCCCAACCCGCGCGTGCGCTGGGACCTCTACAGCGACGATTATGCCGAGATCCGGAAGGAGATCGGCGAGACCCTGCCGGCTTCGTTCTGGGATTACGAGCGGCGCATGTGGGAGCCGGGCGGCTTCCAGCGTGACCTGCCGGCGAATCGGCGAGACTGGCACACGGAATCGGGCCGGGCCAACTTCATCACGCCGACCGGGCTCGACGAGGACGCCGACATGCCCGGCGTCGGGCACGACGTCCTGCGCCTGATGACGCTCCGCAGCAACGACCAGTTCAACACCACGGTCTACGGCTATTACGACCGGTTCCGGGGCATCAAGAACACGCGGAAGGTCGTGCTGATGAACCGGTCGGATATCGACCGGCTCGGGCTCAAGATCGGGCAGCCCGTGACGCTGCGGACGGTGGCCGATGACGGCGTCGATCGGAAGCTCTCGGGGCTGCTCGTCGTGGCGTACGACATCCCGATCGGCTGCATCGGCGGCTATTATCCGGAATGCAATGTCCTGATGCCGATCTGGCACTACGCCATCGGCAGCAAGACCCCGGCTGCCAAGACGATTCCCGTGACGGTGCACGCCGACAGCGACAAGGTCCTGGCACCGGAGCTGGAATACGCCACCGGCTGAGCCACCGGACCTCACCGGCTGCGGATTGTGCGAGACCCATTGGAACGGATACTGGTTTTCGGACATGTTAGACCCGTTATCGGTCCGGATATCCGCTGCCTTGTCGCACCGCCTCATCCGCAAGCTGGCCTACGGCGCCGTTCTCTCGGAGGAGGACCGCGCCGGCCTGATGCACATGATCCGGCACACCCGCGCCGTCGAGGCGCGGCACAGCCTCGTCCGCGAGGGGGAATCGATCCCGCGGGTCCTCGTCATGCTGGACGGATGGGCCTGCCGCTCGAAGCTGCTGGCCAGCGGCCACCGCCTGATCACCGACCTGATCCTGCCCGGCGAGATCAGCCACGTGCAGTCGAACCTGCTCGGCTATGCCGATCACTCGGTGACCACCTTGACCGCGGGCGTGGTCGCCGAGATCAACCCTGCCGAGATCCCGGGGGCGCTGGAGCGCTGGCCGGGCCTCGCGCGGGCCGTACGCTGGTCGACGCTCCAGACCGACAGCCTCCTGCGTCAGGCCCTGATCAACAACGGGCGGCGCCTCGCGGCCCCGCGCATCGCCCACCTGATCTGCGAGGTGCGCGCCCGGCTGCAGGCCGTGGACGAACCCGTCGAGCGCGGCTTCGACTGGCCGCTGACGCAGGACGACCTCGCCGACGTGACCGGAATGACGCCCGTCCACGCCAACCGGTCGCTGCGGGTTCTGCGGGACAACGGCCTGATCCTGCTGGAAAGGCGCCGGATGCATGTTCCGGATCCGGATCAAATGGCGGCCTATTGCGAGTTCCGGCCCGACTACCTGCACCACGCTCATGCTCCCTCGAATCCGGTGCGCTGAGGCCATGCCGCTGTTCTTCTTCCACCTGCGTACCCCCCGCGGTCTGGAGCGCGACGCATTCGGCCTCGACCGGCCGAGTGTGGAAGCGGCCTATCTGGAAGCCTGCCGGACGATTCCGGACCTGTGCGTCGACCTCCTGAACGAGGGCACGGCGCCGCTGGCCTGCGCGTTCCTGATCTGCGGTGCGGACGGCACCGAGCTGATCGAGGTGCCGTTCAACGAGCAGCTGCACGACGGGCGCAGGCCCGGACGGCCCGATCCGGTCCCGGAGCAGCTCGCCTGCCTGGCGGAGGTCCGGAAGGGGCGGCGGCTGGTCGCTGAGATGCGAGCCCAAATCGCCGAGATGCGCGCCAGCGCGGCCGAGATGCGGGCTGCGGCGCGGCGGGTCTGCCCGAGCATCGAAGCGGCGGGTCCGGCCGAGGTCTAGCCGCTTGACCCGCACCCGGCCGGAGCGATGCAGCCCGATCCCTGTGAATGACCGCTTCAAACACGGCTTCACGCCGGAACGGCGATCCGGCCGGCACGTTGACCGGCGCCATCCGCTTGCGGTCACCTCGTCTCACACATCCTGTCAGAGCGAATCGGGTCACGAATGGTCGGTCAGCCACCAGGGTTCGGAAAGGCTGAGCCGCCGGACGACGGTCCGGCGGGGAGTACCGGAACGGGTCCGGCGCAGGGAACCGCGGAGGCGGCGGCCCTGAGCGCGAGCTTCAAGCGGTTCGCCGACGTCGTGCCCCTGATGATGTGGCGTTCCGACGAGAACGGTAACGCGATCCACCACAACGAGTGCTGGCTGGAATTCACCGGGCGGCCCCTCGAGGCGGAACTCGGCCTCGGCTGGCGCAGCGGACTGCATCCTGAGGATTTCGAGCGGCACGCCAAGGTTGTCGCGGACGCCTTCGAGGCGCAGCAGCCCTTCACCGTCGAGTTCCGGCTCCGCCGGCACGACGGCGAGTACCGCTGGCTGCTCGACACCGCCCGCCCCCTCGTGGAGGACGGTCGGTTCCAGGGCTATCTGGGCTCCTGCTTCGACATCACCGACCGCAAGCACGCGGAGGAGCATATCGAGCACGCGCTGGCCGAGAAGGAGGCGCTGCTCGCGGAGGTCTACCATCGCGTCCGCAACAATCTGCAGGTGATGGTCAGCCTGATCGGCCTCTACGGCCGGGCGGCGCCGGATCCCTGCCGCGGCAGCTTCGAGGCCCTGGGCCAGCGGGTCCGGGCGATCGCGCTGGTGCAGCAGCACCTGCACGAAGCGCCGCATATCGCGTCGATCGACCTCAAGGACTATCTGCACCGCCTCGCCTCGGGGCTCGGGCAGCTCCGGCGGGCCGGGCGGATCAGCGTCCAGGTCGGCGGATCGGGGAACGGTCTGGTCGAGCCGCGGATCGCCAATGCCCTCGGCATGATCGTCGCGGAGATCGTGGCCGAGTGCCTCGACGCCACCGCCGAGCACGTCGCCTGCTCGATCACCATCGACATGGAGGCCGCAGGCGACGAACCCCTGAGCCTGGCGATTGTCTCCGGGGTGAGCGAGATGGCCGCGTCCGGCCGGCCGAACGTGCCGAAGCTCGGGCCACGCCTGATCGCCGCCTACGCGGCGCAGGCCGAGATCGTCGTCCAGGGCGATGCCAGCCCGGCCGATCCCCTGCGCCTCACCTTGCCGACGCCGCGTCCCGGCGCGCAATGACCACCCGCGGCGCAGCGCCCTGTCGCCACACCGGCACGGGCGGCCTATAGCGGCGCAGATCACTCCGGATCCGGCCGAGCATGCTTCCCCCGATCGACACCATCATCGAGAATTTCGAGATCGCCGAAGACGACGATATGCGGCTCGAGTACCTGATCGAGCTCGGCCGTGCCCTGCCGCCCATGCCCGAGGCGGAGCGGACCGAGACCAACCGTGTCCACGGCTGCGAGAGCCAGGTCTGGATCGACACGAAGGCGGAGCCGTCGGGCGGGACGCCGCGCCTCGTCCTGCACGGCTTCAGCGACTCGTTCATCGTCCGCGGTTTCGTCGCGCTGATGGTGGCGCTCTACACCGGCAAGACGCCGCAGGAAGCCGCCGAGACGGACGGCCTGGACCTGTTCCGGCAGTTGCGCTTCGGCGCCCACGTGACCTCGAAGCGCTCGAACGGCGTGCGGGCGATGGCAGAGCGCATCCACCGCGACGCGGTCCGGCTCGCCGCGGAGACCTGAGTAGCCGCGCCGTCCTTGCGGGCGAGGCGGCTCGGAGCGGCGCCCTGATGCAGACCGTAGCGCCGACAGGGCCCTTTCACCCGCGCCACAGCCGCAATCGCCCGCGCTCAGGCCCGGTGGCCTCCCGCTCCAGGCCATAATGCTCGGCGAGCCGCCCGAGGGCGATGCGGGCCACGACCTTGGCCGACCGGGCCGGCCAGCGCCGCTCCGCCTCGATCCGCTCCAAGCCCTTCAGGAATCCGCACAGGTCGATCAGCAGGCCCGACAGGTCGCTTCCGACCGCGTCGAGAGCGCCGCGCACGCGTTGCCGGGCCGCGATCACGTGATCCGCCGCGGAGGCCGGGTCGCGTGGGCCGGCGCCATCGACGCGCGGGGCGCCGAACGCGCTTCCCATGCGCGGCAGCAGTGCCGCCGTGGTCATGTCCCGGCGCAACCGCTCTCCCGCCTCGAAGGAGGCCGCGTCGATCAGCGGCGTCCCGTCCCGGTCCCGTCGGCGCATCATCCAGGACAGGGGATTCTCCGAAGCGTTGCGCAAGATCGGCTCCGAACCGCCTTCCACCACGGTGAGGTCATGGTGCTGCGCCGGGAAAGCCATGTCGCCCGGCATGGCCTGCCGCCGCAGCCGCGCCCGGCCGGCAGCCGTGATCGTCAGCTGTGTGCCGGCGGCATTCCATGCCGCCAGATCGGCGGCCGCGAGGATTCGGCCCGACGCCGTCGCGAAGCGTCCGCTGCCGATCGAGACCCCGTCGCCCCCTCGCCGAGCCACCAGTGCATCCTCGACGAGCGGATCGGGCCGCGCGTAAGCGCCGGCCTCACCGAGCCGCGCCAGCAGGCGGGCCGCCTCGGCCGGCAGGTCGCTCGAAGCGGCACGTTCCCGCTCCGGAATTACGGTCTTGGCAGGCTTATCCTTGACCTTTTTGTTCATGTTTTGTTCCAACGGTGCTAAGCCGGATGCGCGAGACCCTGATCTTCTCAGGAAAACTCAGCTCGTCAAGGTATATTTACCTACAACCCACAGCTATTTCGAGCCCGACTGTGACCGCCGCGTCGGCGGACGATAGAGCACATCGGCAATCTCATCTTCCGACTTGCCGCGAACCGCGTAGCCCATCGCCTCGAACCGCTCGATCAGCGCCGCGCTGGTCGCCGCGGACCGCGCCGCCCATTTCGCGAGCAGGTCGTTCACCTGCTCCAGATCCGCCTCGGGGTGATCGTCCTGCGGATCAGGGGTCGCGACCATGTCGGCACCTCGGCGTCGATCGGCGGCCGTGATCGTCGCCACAGCCCGCGGTTCAACGCCCGAGGTTGTCACGGGCTCCCGATAAGCGGCCGGCGTTTGTGAGTCCGCGGCGGCGCCGGCGGGCTCGGGATCCGGAGGCAGCGAACGTGCGCAGGCTGACAGCGTCAGCAAGCCCGGATTCCGGGTTCCGCGGCGCCGTCTTGGAATGACCGGGCGATCCGCACGGGACTCCGCGTCTCCCATCTTCCTCGGCGGCACACGCGTCGAGCCCCGGTCCTGCGCCCCTGGTGCCTTGCATCGCGGCGCCCGGCGGGACACATCCCCTCACCCGGATGTGTGGGGATCTGACGGAGAGACGATGACGGAGATCGGCCACGGCTTGCACGCTCAAACCATCAGCGCGCCGGTCGCCGAAGCCCGGCCGCGGCGCTTCAGCGTCCACGGGCAGGAGGTCACCGACCCTTACGCGTGGCTGAAGGCCGAGAACTGGCAGACGGTCCTCAAGGACCCGGCCGCCCTCCCCGAGGATATCGCCGCCTACCTCAAGGCCGAGAACGCCTTCTCCGAAGCGGCGCTCGCCGGGACCGCGGCCTTGCGCCAGACCCTGGTCGCCGAGATGCGCGGACGCATCCAGGAGGACGAGAGCGGCGTACCGGAGCCCGACGGGCCGTTCGCCTACTACACCCGCCACCGGGAGGGCGGGCAGCACCCGCTGGTCTGCCGGCGGCCGGTGACCGCGCCGGACGTGCCCGAATCCGGGCCGGATCCGGACGAGACCATCCTCATCGACGGCGATCGCGAGGGCGAAGGGCTGCCGTTCTTCGAGATCGCCGCCGCGGTCCATTCCGACGATCACACCCGGCTGGCCTGGAGCGTCGACACCAAGGGCTCCGAACTCTACACGATCCGGGTGCGCGACCTCGCCACCGGCCTCGACAGCGACGACCGCGTCGACGCGACCTCCGGCGAGGCGGTCTGGGCCGGGGACGGGGAGAGCTTCTGGTACGTGGCGGTGGACGCCAATCACCGGCCCGCCAAGGTCATGCGCCACCGCCTCGGCACGCCGCAGAGCGCGGACGAGACCCTCTACACGGAGGCCGATGCCGGCTACTTCGTGCATATCGGCAAGACCCAGTCCGGCGCGTTCCTCGACGTGACGGCGAGCGACCACGAGACGTCCGAGGTCCGGCTGCTCGACCGCCACGCGGAGGGCGCACGCTTACGCCTCATCGAGCCGCGCACGCCGCTGCTGATCTACGGGGTGGAGCATCGCGGCGACCGGCTGTTCATCCGGACCAACGCCGACGGCGCCGAGGACTTCAAGATCGTCACCGCGCCCCTCGACGATCCGGGCCGCGCCACTTGGACCGACTTGGTGCCGCACCGGGCCGGTGTGATGATCCGGCACCTGCATGTGCTCGCCGGCCACCTGATCCGGCTGGAGATCGAGAACGCCGTGCCGCGGATCGTCGTGCGCGCCCTCGCCGACGACACCGAGCACACGGTTGCGTTCGACGAGGAGGCCTACTCCCTCGGCCTGCGCGCCGGGCTCGCCTTCGACACGGCGACGATCCGCTTCGTCTACTCGTCGATGACGACGCCGTCCGAGACCTGGGATTACGATTGCGCGAGCCGGACACGGACCTTGCGCAAGCGGCAGACGGTGCCGAGCGGGCACGATCCGGCCGCCTACGTGACCCGGCGGCTCTTCGCCACCGCGCCCGACGGCGAGCAGGTCCCGATCTCGCTGCTGCACCGGCGGGATCTCGCCCTCGACGGCAGCGCGCCGCTGCTGCTCTACGGCTACGGCTCCTACGGCACGTTGATGCCGGCGGCGTTCCGGACGAACCTGCTCAGCCTCGCCGACCGCGGCTTCGTCTACGCCATCGCGCATATCCGCGGCGGCACCGAGAAGGGCTGGCGCTGGTATCTCGACGGCAAGCGCGAGAAGAAGCCCAACACCTTCACGGACTTCATCGCCTGCGCGCGGGCGCTGATCGCGGCGCGCTACACCGCCGAGAAGCGCATCGTCGCCCATGGCGGCTCCGCGGGCGGGATGCTGATGGGGGCGGTGGCCAACCTCGCCCCGGAGCTGTTCGCCGGCATCGTCGCCGACGTGCCCTTCGCCGACGTGCTCAACACGATGCTGGACGCGGAGCTGCCCCTGACCCCGCCGGAATGGCCCGAATGGGGTAACCCGGGGGAGAGTGAGGCCGCCTTCCGGACGATCCTGTCGTACTCGCCCTACGACAACGTCGCCGCCAAGGAATACCCGGCGATCCTGGCGCTCGGCGGGCTCACCGACCCGCGGGTGACCTACTGGGAGCCGGCGAAGTGGGTCGCGCGGCTGCGGGCCACCATGACCGGCGGCGGGCCGGTGCTGCTGCGGATCAACATGGAGGCCGGCCATGGCGGCGCAGCCGGCCGGTTCGACCGACTCGAGGAGGTCGCGCTGATCTACGCCTTCGCGCTCATGGCGGTGGGGAAGGCGTAGAGTTCGAACGGCTCCCTGCGCAGTTCCAAGGTCTCTGCGCCCGCGGGCGAGACGCCCTATGCCTCGGACGCACCTGGCGCATTCAGACCGAACCGCCCGGCGGGTACGACGCGGAGGATGAGCCCGGTGTCCACCGCCTGCTCCGTTCGGCACGGTGGGGGACCGTGGCGCACGAAGGCTTCGACCGGACCGGACAGAACGCATCGCGCGACCCGGCCGCCGGATGCGCCCGGGAAACCCCTCGGGTCTCCGGTGTTCCCGTAGTGCCGACCCCGGTGCACGGGGCCGCCTGTCTTCGTTCGGAGAGTCCGTGTTTGTCCGAGGCGACCTATCCACCGCTCGACGTGCTCAAGCCCGTGGCCGATGGCCTCTGGATCGTGGACAGCGGCCCCTTGCGCGCCCTCGGGATCCCGCTCCCGGTCCGGATGACCGTGATCCGGCTCCGCGACGGCTCGATCTGGCTGCACTCGCCGACGCGCTACGATCCGCAATTGCACCAGGACATTGCCGCGCTGGGGCCCATCCGCCACATGGTCGCGCCGAACATCGCCCACTGGACCTTCCTGAAGGAGTGGCAGACGCACTGTCCGGACGCCCTGACCTGGGGCGCCCCGAACCTGCGCCAGCGCGGGCAGGTCCGCCGCTCGGGCCTGCGCATCGACCGGGTGCTCGATGACGCGGCGCCGCCGGAATGGGCCGCGGATTTGCGCCAGGTGGTGGTACCGGGCGGCCTTTCGTTCCGGGAGGTCGCGTTCTTCCACGGGGCGAGCCGCACCCTGATCCTGACCGACCTCGTCCTCAACTTGGAACCGGCCAAGATGCCGGCGCTCCTGCGCCCGCTCCTGCGCCTCGCCCGCATGACCACGCCGGACGGGCAGCCGCCGCCCTATCTGCGCCTCGTGATCAGGTTGCGGCGGCGCGCGGCCGTGCAGGCGGTCTCGGAGCTCCTCGCGCTGGAGCCCGAGCGGGTCGTGTTCGCCCACGGCCTGTGGTTCATGCGGGACGGCACCGCGCACCTGCGGCGGTCCCTGCGCTGGCTCGGCGCGTTCGGCTGATCGCGCCAGCCCGGTCCCGCATCCGGCTCAGGGCCCTGCGCCCAGCTGCCGGATGATCCAGAGCCGCGCGGCACCGAGATCCTCGAACAGGGAGGGCGCCACCCGATTGACCGGGCCGAACCCGGCTTCGAGGAACCATTTTCCCGCATCCGCGCCGTGCTGCTCGGACAATCGGACTAGGACCGCGACAAGGAAGCCGTCCGCGAAGACGAGCTGGCTCTCGGCATCGTCGCTGTTCGTCGCGACCTGCACGGGCTGCAGGCTCAGGATCATGCGGCGATCGGCTTTCCAACAGGGATTCCGGACTGAGGACCCACCATGCTCGCGATCAGCGACACCCCTCATCCGCATCTCTTGGCCAATCAGCCCGTTTCGCCGAAGTTCCGAGCCAGTCATGCCCCGGAACACCGCCAGGACCGTCCGGTTGGCCAATCATGGATCGGCGGCGCAGAACGGGATCTTCCATGGATGATCGGACGATGGCCCGCGGGCTGGCCTGGTTCGGGATCGGCCTGGGCTTGGCCGAGACCTTCGCGCCCCGTCGCGTCGCCGAAGCGACGGGGCTGGAGGGACACGAGGGGCTCATCCAGATCTACGGGCTGCGCGAGATCGCCTCGGGTGTCGCGATCCTGGCCGCGGACGAGCCGGAGCGGCACCTCGGCCTGCGCGTGGCCGGGGACGTCCTGGACGGCGGCTTGCTGGCGGCGCGGGCCACGCCCTCCAACCCGAGACGGGGCCGCACCTTCGCGGCCGCCCTGGCGGTGGCACCCGTCGTCCTGCTGGACACCACCTTCTGGCTGAAGGCCAACACCCGGGCCAAGACCCGGACCCGGTGGATCCCCAGCAGCCCGGCCGAGCTCCGCTACGTGCGCTACAGCGCCGATGTGGAGACGATCGCGGCGGACGAGGCCGCGACGATCGATCGAATCGTGGAGTCACAGAAGCGGCTGCACGCCCGGAATCTCAAGACGTTCGGCCGCCCGGTCCGCGCCTCGCACGGCAAGCTGCACGGCGCCGCACTGGGCGAGCTGGAGGTGCTCCCGAATCTGCCGCCCTGGCTCCGGCAGGGCCTGTTCGCGGAGCCGGGACGCTACCCCGTGGTGGCGCGACTCGCCAACGTTCCGGGCGAGATCGCGTCCGACGCGGTCGCCACCCAGCGCGGCTTCTCCTTCAAGGTCATCGGCGTTCCAGGCGCGATGCTCCCTGGGCATGCCGGCGAGCTGACCCAGGATTTCGTGCTCGACAGCGGCCCTCGCTTCGCCGCCGGGACGGCCCGGCAGTTCCTGGCGAACCATCTCGCGCTGGAGCACGGTCCGCAGATCCCGGACGGCGTGAAGGCGGCCGTCTCGTCTGTGGCGCGGGCCGGAAACGCGGCCCTCGACGCCGTCGGCGCCGGCAGCGCGATGCTCGACTTCTTCGGCCATCCCCGGGTGCATCCGCTGGCGGAAGCCTATTTCTCGCAGGCGCCACTGCGCTTCGGCGCCTACATCGCCAAGCTCGCGGTCGTGCCGGTGGGGGCTGCCCAGCGCGTCCTCGCGGACGCGACCGTCGACCCGGCCCAGGATCCGGACGCCCTGCGGACGGCCACGGTTGGCTATCTGCGCGCGCACGACGCGGAATTCGACGTGCGCGTGCAGCTCTGCACCGATCTGGATCGGATGCCCGTCGAGGATGCCAGCGTCGCCTGGCGCGAGGACGAGAGTCCCTATCAGACGGTGGCCCGGCTCCGCTTCCCGAAGCAGGACGCGTTCAGCGCGGCGCGCCGTGCCTATGTCGACGAGGCCCTGTCGTTCTGCGTCTCGCACAGCCTCGCGGCGCACCGGCCGCTCGGCTCGATCAACCGGGCCCGGATGCGCGCCTATCCCGAGATGGCGCGCATCCGGAGGGAGGCCGGCGCGCATCCCGTGCGGGAGATCCGGTCCATCGCCGAGGTCCCCGCCTGACGCGGGGACGCCGCCGTCGGATCAGGCGCCCGGCGGATCCATTCCGACCGAGCCCTCCGCTCGGTTCAGGGCACTGACCCGCGGGCCGCGAAGCCCCGGGTTCTGCTGCTCGAGGGCGTCCAGCACGGCATTGGCGGCGCCGATGATCGCGCCGGGCGAGCCGCCCGGGATCTCCGGCCGGATCGCCTCGACGAGGCGCGTCAGGAATGTCTGCTCGACCTGCGGGTGTTCGGCCCCTTGAGCCTGGCGCCAATAGGCGGCGTGAACGTTCTCGGCGATCGTGCGGGCCGTCCGATCGACGCCTGGGGTGTCCTGCTCCATCGCTTACCTGCCTCGATCCCTATGCTGAGAAAGAGAAGGGTGGTCCTGAATGCGGCGCGTTCAAGGGCCGCCGGACTCCGGGGCCGGATCGACGCCGTCGAGGGATTTGGCGAGTTCCGTCAGCACCTCCTCCACCATGGGCGGCCAAGGCGCGTTCGCCTCATCCATCAGGCGCGCGGCACTGACCAGGGCGGTGATCTGCTCCTCGTAGACCGGCCGCCCGACGAGTTGCGCGTAACGGACCCGGGCCGCGAGCGCCGTCGCAAGGCGCTGGACCTCCGCGATCTTCGCGTTCGGCGCGCCGGTGCCGTCGCCGTTGGTCATCCACCCACCCCCGTTGGCCGCCCACAGCCCCTCTTAGGCCATGACCGATATGCCGTCAGGAGGCGGCGCGGTCGAGCAGCGGGAACTTCCGCCGCTCGGATGCGTCGATTTCATGCAGGCAGACGCATGCCGTGTTGGGAGGTTCACATGCGCAGATCGACGATCCTCACGCTGGCCACGGCCTTTGCCCTGAGCGCCGCCCCCGCCTTCGCCCAGCCTATCAGCCAGACGGGCACCGGCGGCGGCCCCACCTCGGCGGCCAAGGCGCCGCACACCGCAGCGACCGGCCAGACCGTGCCGAATCCGGGCGCCCTCAATCCCAACGAGACCGGAAGCATCGAGCGCCGGGACGCCACCGAGCAACGCAACGACGCCATCACCCGCGGCATCTGCATCGGCTGCTCCCGCTAAGGTCGATCCGTCGGGCCGGCGACCGGACGCGGCACCGGCCCGACGGCTGTTCATGACCGCGTCGCGAAGCATCGCTCAGGTCTTGAAGGCGCGCGCGCCTTCGACCAAATCAGTGGCCCCACTCACCATGAACAGGAGTTACGGCGTGGCGAACGAGGCTGTCGAGCAGGCGACAGACAAGACCTATTATGGCCTTACACTGTCACAGCACGCGGAGCGCATCAGGAAATTGGCGACGGAACGTGGCCTGACCGGTGAGGTCTTCGAACGTGTGACCGCGAAGGCTGTCGAGATGATCCCGACCATCCGGTTGAACGACGGCGGCCAGCGCTGACGCTGGACCGGGCCGGCTCACCGCTCGGCCCGTAAGCTCTTTACGATGCGGCTGGCGATCTTGCGCACGGCCGCATCATCCCGCGCCTCGCCCTCGACCTTGTCCCAAAGGTGGTCGAGGCTGCCCTCGAGTTCGTCCAGCAATTCCGGATGGCGCTGAGCCAGGAAGCGGATTGTCCCGAACAGCAGATGCTCGGTGGCCATCTCGCGGCGTCGCGCTTCGGCGACGGGGTCCAGGTGCGGCGTGTGGGTCGGGTCGGTCATGATCGCCCAACGATCCGCCGACGCCGCGGTTCGGCGTGTCCGGCGCGGTGTGACGCCGCGGAGATCGGCTTCCTCCAGGCGATGGCCTAGCCGAAGACGCGAACAGGAACAGCATCCTCCCGCTCTGGTTGAATCCTGTCGAGGAACAACATCTCAGAAGGGAGAGGACGATGGGCGATACCGACCCTGCCAAACCGGGCGACGAAGCTCCTCCCGGCACGTCCGGAACCGGCGAGAATCTGTGCCGCGCCTGCGGTGGCACCGGCAAGGTCGCCGACAAGACCTGTACCGAGTGCCAGGGCACGGGCAAGGTGACCACCGGCATCGGTGGCGCCTGACCGGACACCCGTCCGTCTGATCGCCTCCAGACATATCGTGGTCTTTCCATCGGCCTGAGGCGCCGCAAGCGCGGTCGCGGTGACGACGGTCGTTGTTCCTGCCCACGCGCGCCCGTCTAGATCGCAGCCTCCACGGTGCGACCCGGGCCGGCAGGACAGTCGGCGTCGCCGCGAAGATCGTCGCGGCGCCTGCTCCGCTCGGAACGGGTCCGGACCGGCTCGATTGTCTTGGAGAAACCGGGAGGATCCTGATGGCCGATGCTGCGCAGATCCAAGAACATGCCGAGGTGGTCGGCTCTGATGGGGTTCATGTCGGGACGGTCGACCATGTCGACAAAGGCGAGATCAAGCTGACGAAGCGCGATGCCGCGGCGGGCGGCCTGCACCACTATATCCCCCTCGACTTCGTGCAGTCGGTCACGGACGGCAAGGTTCACCTGGACCGGCCGGCCGACGAGGTGAAGCGCGAGTGGTCGACGTCGTGATCGGCAGGCCGGACCGGAACGCCGCGGTGGTCAGCGCCGCAGCGCACCGAACCAGGCTGTCAGCGGCTCTACGAAGGCCGCCCAGGTGCGCGCCCAGACCGTTCCGCTGCGGCCGTCCTCGACGCCACGCCCCGACATAAGGGCCGCGACCAGCGCGTCCTCGCGGGGCTTGCACTCGCCGAGGGCGTTGCGCTCGTCGCCGGCACGGCCCTGCCCTGACGGCTGGTGGGCGTAAGCCTCGCGCAGGCAGCGGTGCCAGGCCTGCTCCAGCGCCCGCGGATCGGCCGGATTGGCCGCCGGTGTCGCGACCGCCGGAGGGGCGGCCAGGAGGAGCATCGCGGACAGGCTGAGCACCGGCATGCGCATGCCCCTCCTATGCCCCATCGCGGCATCGGCCGGATAGAACGTATCGGCAACAGTACAGCCTGCTCGGCGCGCCGACGGCTCATTCGGCCCGGTGCGATCGGGCCGCCCGGCAGCTGTGATCCATGAGATCCTCGGCACTGGCCTCCGGCATCCTGTAGGCCAGGGCGATCATACCGGCTTGCGGGTTCTCGGGGTCGGCCGCGACGACCGCGAAGCTGACGTCATGCAGCTTTCCCTGCCAGCCCGGCACGCGGGCGAGCGCCGCGAACGGATTGAAGCCCTCCACCCGATCGGCCGGAACCCGGAGGGCGAGGTAGCGCGTCTTTCCGAACGGGATGGGAAACGGCGCCCAGGTCTCGCCGACCGCGGGTCCATGCGCCTTCAGGGCGGCCATGACGCTCCGGCGCATGCAGTCGAGGTGGATATGCAGCTGGTCCTGGCTGCGGCCGCCCACCGAGTTCACCTCAAGGCCGACCGCCGCAATGGGCAGCCGGCCCTGCAGCGCGTCCGACACGGCGTGCCGGGCTGCGAGCGCCGCCCGCCAGTAGGCCGCACCGCGGGGCCCCTGGAGCACGGGCGCCTCGATGCCCGACACGTTGTCGGTCGGCATCACGACCGTATGGGTCGGCTGGCCCGGCGCGCGCAGCACCGCCGTCCCCGGGCGCTCGCCGTCCCCGAGATCGACGGACAGGCACGGGAAGCTCCGGCCGGCCGCCTTCTTGGCGAGCACGCATCCTTGAAGCGCGACCCACAGCACGTCCCGCACCGGGTTGGCCGCGCGGGCAGCCGATACCGACGTGACGGCGAGCAGGGTGGCGACGATCAGCAGCCGGCGCATGATGCGGTCTTCCGGTCCTCGGCAGCCAGTATGCTACAAGCCACGGTCGACGATCACTGTAGGCTCGCGCTGTCAGTGCAATGTTACGGAGCTTCGATGCCGAGATCGGACATGCAGCGATTGGGCCTGGTGCGCACCGCGACCTGGATTCTGGTCGTCCTCATCGTCGCCGTCACCCTCGTGCCGCTCGGACTCCGGCCGGTGGTGACGGCCAATCCCAGCGTCGAGCGGGCTGCAGCCTATGCGCTGACTGGGCTGCTCATGATGGTGAGCTATCCGAAGCACTGGCGGCGGATCCTGATCGGCAGCATTCTCCTGGCCGGTGGCCTAGAGGCGGCGCAGACCCTGACCGGCACGCGCCATGGCCGGTTCGACGATTTCCTGGTGAAGGCCGGTGCCGCGCTGGCGGGTGCGGTCGCGGGTCTCGCGCTCGCAAGTCTGGCGAGCCGACGCCTGAACGCTCGGGCGGGTGGATGAATCCGGTCCGGCGCCGGCCCGTTCAGGTGGCCGGCACGCGGCCGGGCCCGGAAACTGCCGAGCTTTCCGAGCGTTGCTCCCGCGGGGGTCACACGCGAGGTGCGGCATGTTCGGCGCGGCCAAACTCACGGGACGATTCTGGTTTCGCAAGACGTGGACGGGCAAGCTGGTCCTGCTCGCCGAGGAAGAGCGGCCGCGCTGGTTCGGGCGCGGCGGACTGACCAAGCTTCGCTGGCGAGACGCGCGCCTGCTCGACTTGGCGGAGGCACCCATGCGGACGCTGATGACGCTGGAGCGGACCTACCGGGCAGAATACGGGGCCGGTCCGGCGCGGGTTCTTCAGGCTGTCGTTCCGTCCGGCAAGCGGGGCGCCATCGCCACGCCGCTCGGAGACGCCGCCAGCGCCTAAGCGCTGACGAAGGCGCGGGTCGAGCCTGAGGGACAGAGCTCGACCCGCCTGCCGTTCGGCTTCTGTCCCCAAAGCCGGAGCGGCGTCCCGACAGATCACGGCAGAGTTAACGCGCCGTAAATGTCCGCGCGCCGTTCGCTTCGTCCGACCGGACACGCTGGACCAGGAGAACCCACGCCCCGAGCACTTTGTAACTCATTTTATCTGTAAGCAGCAGGTCCACTGATCTATGTTGGTATTGGGCCGCAGATACGGTAGATAACGGCGATTATCGGTTCTCTTCTTGCAGATAAGCACTTGACTGCGGAGAAGAGACTCCACGTTCATGGCTCACTCCCGCGTGAGAGGCGCTAATGGACGACAGCACTTCAGTCCCGAACCAAGACCAGATCGATTTCGCCGAACTGACCGCCGACATCGTTTCGGCTTACGTGGCCAACAACTCCGTTCCGGTCCCTGATCTGCCGACGCTTCTGTCCGGCGTTCATGCTGCTCTGACCGGTCTCGGCCAGACCTCCGCTCCGGCTGAGCCGGAGTTCAAGAAGGCGACGCCCGCTCAGATCAAGAAGTCGATCACGCCGGACGCGCTGATCAGCTTCATCGACGGCAAGCCCTACAAGACGCTCAAGCGTCACCTGACCGGCAACGGCATGACCATCGAGCAGTATCGGCAGCGTTACGGCCTTCCGCCGGACTATCCGACCACGGCGTCGGCCTACTCGGCGATGCGCGCCGAGTTCGCCCGCAATGCCGGCCTCGGCCACAAGCGCCGGGCTCCGGCCGCGAAGCGCGCCGAGGTGTCCGAAACCGCCCCGGCGGCTTCGGAGTCGGCCGGTCGGGGAACGAAGACCGCTAAGGGCCGGAAGTCCAGAAAGGCCGACGCCGAGGCGTGAGCGTTCCGGCCCGGCCTCTCGCGAGTCGAGGCCGGAACGCCGCCGGTCAGTGCTTCTCCTCGGCCGGGCTGTGCTTCTGCGGCCCGTGGCCGTCCTGACCGGCGTTGTTGTGCTTGTGATGATCCCGGCTCTCCTGCTGGGACTGGCTGCGCGGCGCGCGCGGCGGGCTGTTGCGGATCCTGGCACCGCCGCCCGCCGGCACGTTCGGCCCCTCCTTGTGCTCGATCGTCCGGATCTCGAGGTCGTGGGTCTTGCTGCCTGCCATCGATGCCTCTCGGGTTCGTCACACCCGCCGGCGGTTGCGGCGGATGCCCGGCGAACCGCGGGACCGGGATGGTGTTCCCATGCCCGGAACGAGGCGGGCGGGCAGCCGTTGCCCCGCTTGAACGCCAGGGAGCCGCGCTTGAACCGATCGATCCCCGCCCTTCTTCTCGCCGCCGCGACCGTCATCGGCGTCCCGGCAACGGTCGCGGCGCAGGACAGGGCCAGCCCCGGGCAGGCGCCGCCGGCCGAGACCGCCGGCAAGCCGGCCGCCGACACGCAGGAACCGGGCAAGACCGCCACGGAGGCCGTGACCCATCCCTCCGCGGTGCCGCCCACCGAAGGCGCTGTCGGCACCGGCAAGCCGCCGACGAGCGGAGAGGCGCCGGCCTCGGGCCGCTAGACCGCGCGACGCAGTGCGGACGGACTCGAAGCGTCCGCGCGCGAACCAATGCGGCCTTCGGGAGTCTCCCTGTCGCGGCCAAGCATCGGCTGTGGCGGGCGAGCTGGACCGGATCATGCGTCAAGACGGGGTCGTTCAAGACCATCGCGAACCCGCCGCGCCCGATCGAGCCCGCACCTGTCCCTGGCTCCGGCGCCTGCACCGGCACACGTCCGGGATCGCCGCCCCCGATTCCCGCCTCTGGGCACTCGCCCTCGCGATCGTCGGGATCGATGCCGTGTGGATGCGGATCGCCCGGATCGATGCCGAACCGGTGGGCTTCGCGCTCGCGGCGGCGGCCGTCGCGGTCCTCCTGATCGCGGCCGCCGGCCTGAGCACGCTGAAGTCGGACCCGCCCTTACGGGGAATGGCCCTGGGGAGCGCGTTCCTGATCGCCTTCACGGTCCCGGTGGCGGTCCTGCACTTCCTCGCCGCGGGGCTCGCGCTGCCCTTCGCCGACGGCACGCTGGCCCGGTTCGAGGCCGGCCTGGGCTTCGACTGGACCGGCTACGTGGCCTTCCTGGCCCGGCATCCGACCCTGTCGTGGTGGCTGGCGCTCGCGTACCATTCCAGCGGACCGCAGGTCGGTCTCGTGGTGATCGCGCTGAGCGCCGCCCGCCGGCTCGGGCGGCTGTGGACCTACATTCGGCTGTTTTCCGTGACGCTCCTGTGCGTGATCGTCGTCGCCGCGCTGCTGCCGGCGCTGGGGCCCTACGCGTACTACGCGCCGCGGATCGTTCCGGCGGAGCACTTGGAGACGGTCGGGGCGCTCTGGCACCTGGAGCCGGTGGCGCGGCTGCGGACCGGCACGCTGGACACGCTCGCGCTCGGCGACCTGCGGGGCCTCGCGACATTCCCGTCCTTCCACGTCTGCCTGGCGATCCTGACCGCTTGGGCGCTGGCCCCGGTCCCGGTGCTCGGGCCCCTCGCGATCCTGCTCAACGCCGCCGTGATCATCGCGACGATCGGCGCAGGCGGCCATTACCTGCCGGACGTGCTGGCCGGGGCGCTGCTCGCGGGGGCGGCCCTCGCATGTCGGTCCAGGGGCCGGCGCCGCGAGCCGGTCACCGCACTGGAATGTCCACCGCCCACCGCCGGCGCGATCGGTGCGGCCGACGCTTGAGGGATGCGGCAGCGGGACCGCGAACCAGCGCGTATCCGGGAGATTAGCCGGACAGCGGAGAAGCGAGGGACCATGCCCCAGACCCGATGGACGACCCGCTCCATGCCGAGCCAGGCCGGCCGGTGCGCGGTTGTCACCGGCGCCACCAGCGGGATCGGCTACGAGGCGGCGCTCGCACTGGCGGGTGCCGGCGCCGAAATCATCCTCGCGGCCCGGGACGCGGCGAAGTCCGAGCGCGCGATGGCATCGATCCGGCGACGGCACCCGGGCGCCCGGCTCGCATTTCAGCCCCTCGACACGGCGCGCCTCGCCTCCGTCCGGGCCTTCGGCGAGCGGTGGCAATCCGAGGGCCGACCGATCGACATCCTGTTGCTCAACGCCGGCATCGCCACCGTGCCGAACCGCGAGGCGACCGAGGACGGGTTCGAGCGCCAGCTGGGCACGAACTATCTCGGCCATTTCGCCCTGACCGGCCTGCTCTTGCCGTTCGTCCGACAGGATGCGGCTTCGCGGATCGTCGAGGTCGCGAGCCTCGCCCACAGGCCCGGGCGGATCCATTTCGACGATCTCCAGCTTGCCCGCTCGTACGGCCCGCAGCGCGCCTATCGGCAGTCGAAGCTCGCGATGCTGATGTTCGGCCTCGAGCTCGACCGGCGGCTGAAGGCGGCCGGCTCGCCGATCCGGTCCGTCCCGGCCCATCCCGGCGCGGCCCGCACGGATGTCTTCCGGCGCGGTGACCGGGCCGGGCCGGTCCAGCGGCTCGCCGGGCACGCGATCTTCTCGGTGATCGGCCAGTCCGCCGCACAGGGAGCGCTGCCGCTGCTCTTCGCCGCCACGGCGCCCGAGGCGGAAGGCGGCGCCTATTACGGGCCGGATGGGATCTGGGAGCTGAAGGGCCATCCGACCCGCGCCGACATCGCCGCGCACGCCCGGGACAAAGGCACGGCGGAGCGGCTCTGGTCGGTGTCCGAGGCGCTCACCGGGATCCGCTGCGCCGTCTGACCCCGCACCCACCGCGCGGCTCCGCTTGCCCGCCCGCCACCCCTTCCATAGATCCTGACGATGACAGCCCTTCCCTTCGACAACAGCTACGTCCGCCTACCGGAGCGCTTCTACGCCCGCCGTGCGCCGACGCCCGTGGCGGCACCCCGCCTGATCCGGCTGAACCGGGCGCTGGCCGAGGCGCTCGGCCTCGACCCGGACTGGCTGTCGGGCCCCGAGGGCGTGGCGGCGCTTGCCGGGAACGGTGTGCCGGACGGCGCCGATCCGATCGCGGCCGCCTATGCCGGGCACCAGTTCGGCAACTTCGTGCCGCAGCTCGGCGACGGCCGCGCGATCCTGCTCGGCGAGGTGATCGACCGGATGGGACACCGCCGCGACATCCAGCTCAAGGGCTCGGGCCCGACGCCGTTCTCCCGGCGCGGCGACGGGCGCGCGGCGCTCGGTCCGGTGCTGCGCGAATACCTTGTCAGCGAGGCGATGGCGGCGCTCGGCATCCCGACGACGCGCGCGCTCGCCGCCGTCGCGACGGGTGAACCCGTGGTGCGCGAGACCCTGCTGCCCGGCGCGGTCCTCACCCGCGTGGCTGCCAGCCACATCCGGGTCGGCACCTTCCAGTTCTTCGCGGCGCGGGGCGATGTCGAGGGCGTGCGGGCGCTTGCCGACCATGTCGCCGACCGGCACTATCCGGAGGCCGCGCAGGCGGCGAACCCTTACCGGGCGTTGCTGGAAGCGGTCATCGCCCGGCAGGCCGAGCTGGTGGCGCGCTGGCTGCTCGTGGGCTTCGTCCACGGCGTGATGAACACCGACAACATGTCGGTCGCCGGCGAGACGATCGATTACGGCCCCTGTGCCTTCCTCGATGCCTATGATCCCCGAACGGTCTACAGCTCCATCGATCGGAACGGGCGCTACGCCTACGGCGAGCAGCCGCGCATCGCCCTCTGGAACCTGACGCGGCTGGCCGAGACCCTGCTGCCGCTGCTCGCCGACGACGAGAGCGCTGCGGTCGCCGAGGCGGAAGCGGCGCTCGCCGGCTACGCGGCGCGCTTTGAGGCCGCCTATCACGGCGGACTCGGCCGGAAGCTCGGTCTGGGCGAGACACGCGAGGGCGACCCTGCGCTGGCCGGCGACCTCCTCAAGCGCATGGCCGAGAACCAAGCCGACTTCACGCTGACGTTCCGGAACCTGTGCGCCGCGGCAGAGCGGCCGGAGGCCGTGGCGGTGCGCGACCTGTTCGCCGATCCCACGGTCTTCGATGACTGGGCTTCCCGCTGGCGCGCGCGGCTGGCCCTGGAGGGCCGCGACCCCGCCGCGACCGCCGCGGCGATGCGGGCGGTCAACCCGGCCTTCATCCCGCGCAACCACCGCGTGGAGGCGATGATCGAAGCTGCTGTGGAGCGGAGCGACTTCGCCCCCTTCGAGACGCTTCTGACCGTGCTGTCCCGGCCCTACGCTGAGCAGCCGGAGAACGCTGCCTACGCAGAGGCACCCGCGGGGGCGGCGTCGGCTACCGGACGTTCTGCGGTACCTGACCCAGGGTGGGGTCTCGGCTCAGAGCTTCCTCAGGCGTGGGGCCAAGTATAGATCTCGTGCACGTTGCCGTCGGCCCGGAACCAGTGCACGCGGGTCGCCGGATTGAACCCATGATCCCGGTACGAGGTGGCGATCAGCGACACGAGCGCCGCCGCCGCCGAACGATCATGGATGTCATAGGCCAGGAGTTGCGGGGACCGCCCATCCATCTGGGCGCGATCGCGAACGAAGATCGAATACGACATACGCCTCACTCGGCCCGATCTTAAAACAACCTATGCGAGCATAAATCACACGGACCGTAGCCGTTCATTGCAGGCTGACGTAAAGGTTAATCGATTTTAACCAGCCTCCGACGCTTTGATCGGATCTTCATCGAGAGGGATGCGGCGAAGCTCGCGTACCGCGGGTCGCTTCACGTGATCACGCCCTGTGATCACCCTGCCCTGTTCGTGAAGCGCCGGAGCCGCGTGGAGAACCTGAGGGAATGCGGCTTCGCGGCCGGCTGCGCCCGGATTTCAGGACGCGCGCATGAATGGGATCGGCTCGCGATCCTGCCCGGCAGCCGTTGTCTGAAGCAGCGCCAGCATCAGCTTCATCGCCGCCGCGGCGGCCTCGACGCATTCGGCCTCGCTGTCGAGCCGGTCCAGCAAGGCGCCGGCATCGGCATCCGGCACCAGGTGGCTCATGGGCCCGCTGCCGAAGGCCGGTTCGAGCACGGGTCCGCACTCGACCACCTCGATGCCGGTATGGCGCAGGTCGCAGCAGATCCGGTCGAAGATCGCCTCCACGGCGGAGGCCGGCCCTTCCAGAGCCTGCACGAAGTGCAGGCTGGCAAAGAGCATCGCACCGGTGACGCCGGCTCCGGCATTCCGGTGCTGGGACGCCGCCACGATGGCGCCGACGATGCGCTGCACCTCCGCAGGGCTGCCCGCGATCGCGCTGCGGCTGCGGTAGACCAGCCGGAACAGGTCGGAGCGGTCCCTGGGAGTCATGCGGCCTCGCGCGCGTCGACGAACGACAGGAACTCCGCTTCCGGCAGCGGGCGGCTGACGTGATAGCCCTGCACCTGGTCACAACCTGAGGCGGCCGTGAAGGCGAACTGCTCGGCCGTCTCGACGCCTTCGACCGTGATGGTCATGCCGAGGCACGCCCCCATGGTGATGATCGCCCGGACGATAGCGGCGCTCTCCGGGTCGCCCGGAAGCTGCCGCACGAAGGATCGGTCGACCTTGATCTTGTCGAAGGGAAAGCGGCGCAGGTAGCTCAGCGAGGAGTAGCCCGTCCCGAAATCGTCCATCGAGATGCTGACGCCCGCCGCCCGCAATCGGGTCAGGGTGGCGAGGGTGCGCTCTTCGTCGGCCAGCAGCACGCCCTCGGTGATCTCCAGCTCCAGGCGGTCCGCGGCGAGACCGGAAGCGGTGAGCGCCGCCTTCACGGTCTCGGCGAGGCGGAGGTCCCGGAACTGGGCCGGGGAGAGATTGACGGCCACCCGGATGTGCGACGGCCAGCGGGCCGCCTGGGTGCAGGCCGTGCGCAGGACCCATTGTCCCAGCGGTCCGATCAGACCCGTCTCCTCGGCGAGCGGGATGAAATCGGCAGGCGGAACGAGGCCGCGCTCCGGATGGCGCCAGCGCACCAGCGCTTCCGCCGCGGTGATCCGGCCCGTGCGCGCATCGACGAGGGGCTGATAGTGCAGCTCGAATTCCTGCACCGTGATCGCGCGGCGCAGGTCCGCCTCCAGGCTGCGCCGGGCCTGGACGCGCGCGTCCAGCATGGGATCGAACCGGCGGAACGTGCCCTTGCCATCCGCTTTGGCCTTGTACAGCGCGAGGTCGGCGTTGCGCAGCAGCGTGCCCGGCTCGCGGCCATCCGCCGGCGCGAGCGCGGCGCCGACCGAGGCGCCGACATTGACGAGCTGACCGTCGATCAGGAACGGGCGGTCGATCAGCTCGATGATGCGCGCGGCCAGAGCCTGCACCGCCTCGGGACCGTCCGGGGCGGCCTGCAGGACCGCGAACTCGTCACCGCCAAGCCGCGCGACCAGATCCTGCGCACCCAGCGCCGCCGTCAGGCGCTCGGCCGCCTTGCGCAGCAGCGTGTCGCCGAGACCGTGCCCGAGGGTGTCGTTCACGAGCTTGAACCGGTCGAGATCGAGAATGAAGACCGCGAAGGGCTGATCGCGTTCGCCGCAGGACGCGGCGTGGCGGGCGAGCAGGTCGTGAAAATGGGCGCGGTTCGGCAGGCCCGTCAGCGCGTCCGAATAGGCCAGCATGCGCATCCGCGACTCGGTCTGCAGGCGCTCCCGCTGATCGCGGACGGCCAGCACGGTCTGGAGCCCGCTGCCGAGGGGGACTTCGCTGCGCAGCACGCGCACCGGCACGCTCTGCCCGTCGGCGCCGACCAGCTCGGCCTCCCGCTCCTCGCGCTCGGGCAGGGCCGAGACGACGAGGCCGGGCAGGACATCCGACAGGCGGCGGCCGCTCAGCGCACCGGCGCCGACACCCGACATCTGCTCAAGGCTCCGGTTGGCGGTCTTGATGGTCTCGCCGTCGCAGACGGCGAGACCTTCGACGGCGAGGTTGGCCAGCTCACGCAGGCGCTCCTGGTCCCGCCGGGCCTGCGCCCGGGCGCTCAGGGTCAGGCGCAGGCCGACGAGGGCCAGGGTCAGGAGCCCGAACGAGACGCACGCCACGATCGGCGCCACCACCTCTGGCGGGACCGCCTCGGCCGGCAGCGGCCGCTCCGGATCGAAGGTCAGCGTCATTGCCGCCATGCCGCCGAGATGGAGGACACCGATCCCCGCAAGCAGCAGCGGTGCCGCAGCCCGGCGCCACGGACGACGCCGCTCGCCAGCGACCATCAGGGCCGCACCGAACATCAGCAGGCTCGCCGCCAGCGAGACGGCCACGAGGGCTGGATCCCACACCACGGTCCCGGCGACCAAGTAGGAGGCCTCGCCGAGATAGTGCAGCGCCGCGATGCTGATCCCGAGGGCGAGGCCGGCCGCGAACCGGCGCGCCCGATCCCGCTGGCCGATCACGAACCCGATGCTGATCCCGATGCCGCCGATGGCGATCAGGAGCGACAGGGCCGTGAGGGTCGGCTCGAAGCCGGCGGGCATGCCGGGCCTGAAGGCGAGCAGCGCGACCATGTGGGTGGCCCAGGCGGTGCAGCCCGACGCCACGATGGCGGCGGCGCCCCAGGTCCAGGCGGCACGCCCCATCGAGCGCGCCGCGTGAGCTGCCACCGAGAACGAGCCGTAGACGCCCGTGATGCAGATGGCCGCAGCGAGCAGGATGAGTCGGTGGTCATGTGCCTCGGCGAGGCACGTATAGACGGATCGCATGGCAAGCTCCGAGGCTTAAGGCCTAGGCTCGACCTGTTAATCAAAACCCCTATAGCCAGCAGCGAAAGTTACTCCGACCTCACGAAAGATCAGTCTTCATCCCCAATCCGTTAATCTGCGTTATGGTTCGAACTGTCGCGCAGCGAACAACACAACATGTGTTGCGGTCGAAGTCCGAGGGCGCGACAATTTGCGCCGAGTCGCCGGTCCTGGACCTGCGC
The DNA here is from genome assembly GCF_023546765.1 of Methylobacterium tardum. Lineage (NCBI taxonomy): Bacteria > Pseudomonadati > Pseudomonadota > Alphaproteobacteria > Hyphomicrobiales > Methylobacteriaceae > Methylobacterium > Methylobacterium tardum. The sequence continues at coordinate 6,015,189 of NZ_CP097484.1, read as the reverse complement.
CGCCCCTCTGTCGCGACGCCCGCGAGGCTTCGCGCTCGACGGCCTCCTCCGTCTCGGTCCTGAACCCCCTGGCGAAAAGCGCTACGGAGGATCGGATGACGCAGACGGGATGTCTCACGCGATGACGAAGCGGCTTCTGGTGGGATTCCTCGCGCTGCTTCTGACGGTGGCCGGCGCGCAGGCGGCCGGCATCGTCGTGTCGTCCAAGCTCGATACGGAGGGCGGCGTCCTCGGGAACATCATCCTGCAGGCTTTGAAGGCCAAGGGCCTGCCGACCGTCGACAAGATCGAGCTCGGCGCCACGCCGATCGTTCGCCAGGCCCTGCTCGAGGGCCAGATCGACATCTACCCGGAATATACCGGCAACGCGGCGTTCTTCTTCAGCAAGGCGGACCTCCCGGTCTGGAAGGATCCGGGCGCTGCCTACGAGACCGCCAGGACCCTCGATCTCCAGGCCAACGACCTCGTCTGGCTGAATCCGGCCTCGGCCGACAACACCTGGGCGATCGCGGTCCGCGCGGACATCGCCCAGGCCAACGGCCTGCGGACGATGAGCGATTTCGGCCGCTACGTGGCCGGCGGCGGCCGGATCAAGCTCGCCGCGTCCTCGGAATTCGTCTCCGCGCCGGCCGCGCTCCCGGCCTTCGGCAAGGCCTACGGCTTCGCGCTCAGGCCGGACCAGCTGGTCATCCTGTCGGGCGGCGACACCGCCGGCACGATCGCCGCGGCGATGCGGGGCACCTCGGGCACGAACGCCGCCATGGTGTTCGGCACCGACGGCAGCCTCACCGTCGCGCGGCTCGTCGTCATGGCGGACGACAAGCGCGTCCAGCCGGTCTACCAGCCGGCGCCGGTGGTCCGCGGGCCGGTTCTCAAGGCGCATCCGGAGATCGCCGCGGTGCTCGATCCGATCTTCCGCAGGCTCGATCTGGCCACGCTGCAGGAGCTCAACGGCCGCGTGCAGCTCGGCGGCGAGCCGGCCTCGTCCGTCGCGGCAGATTTCCTCAGGCGGAACGGCTTCGTGCCCTAGGCGCCCTCAGCCGGAGCACGGCCTTTAGAGCCGCCCCGGATTGCAACGCGGCGGGAAACGGCTCTAGTGCGGGGCAGTTACGGCCGCGCTCGGAGCACCGGATGAGCGGACACATGGCGGCCCGGGCGCGCGCCGGTTTCCGCCCGGCCCGGCCGGGGGCCGACCCGCTGGGTTCTGTCTTCGCGGCCCTCCTCGGCCTCGGCCTCCTCGCCTTGCCGCTGGTGACGGCGCGCCCGAACCGGATCGCGTTGGGTACGCCCCTGATGGCGTGGTCGGCCCTGCCCCTTGGCCAAGCCCTGGCGCTCGGCGCCGTCCTCGGATGCGTCGCGCCGCTGCTCGCGCTGCGGATCGCACCGGGCCTGCGCCTCGCCGCCGGGAGTGCCGCGCTCGGGCTGCTCTGCCTCGCGGCCGGCTGGGCGGCCGATCACCTGACGCCGCCCGGCGACCGCTACGGCCGGATCTCCCTGGATGCGGGCTGGTGGCTGGCCTTCGCGACCGCCGGCCTCGCGGCCGGCGACGGGCTGGCGCGGCTGCGGCCGAGCCCGGCGCTGCAGATCGGCGCGCTGGCGCTCGTTGCAGCCCTCGTAGGGCTCGTCCTGCGCTCCGGGTTCTGGGACAACCTCTCGGTGCTGCGGGAATATGTCGGCCGCTCCGACACGTTCGGCCGAGAGGTCCGGACCCATGCCGGCCTCGCCCTATCCTCGGTGGCTGCCGCCGCCCTGGTCGGGATCCCGGCGGCGATCCTGGCCCATCCGGTCCCTACCTTACGGGCGGCGCTGCTCTCGGTCTTCAACGTCGTGCAGACGATCCCGTCGATGGCCCTGTTCGGGATGCTGATCGCTCCCCTCGCCTGGATCGGCCGGACGGTCCCGGGGGCGGCGGATCTCGGCATCGCGGGGATCGGCGCCGCACCGGCCTTCGTGGCCCTGTTCGCCTACGCGCTCCTGCCGGTCACCGCCGCGACCGTCGCCGGCCTCGACGCCGTGCCCGGGCCGGTGCGCGACGCCGCGCGGGGCGTCGGCATGACCGACCGGCAGCGCTTGGTACAGGTGGAGCTGCCGCTCGCCCTCCCGGCCATCCTCACCGGTATCCGCATCGTGCTCGTCCAGAATATCGGGCTGGCGGTGATCGCCGGGCTCGTCGGCGGCGGCGGTCTCGGCGTGTACGTCTTCCAGGGCATCAGCCAGAACGCGGGCGACCTCGTGCTGCTCGGCGCGCTGCCGACGGTGGCCATGGCCAGCGGCGCGGCGGTGCTGCTCGATGCGGTCATCGACCTCAGTCGCGGCCGGGCGGCGGACCGGACCCCATGATTGAACTCGCGCATGTCAGCCGCGTCGTCGGCGGCCGCACGATCGTGGCCGATGTCAGCCTGCGGGTCGCGGCCGGAACGATCCTGACGGTGGTCGGCACGTCGGGTTCGGGCAAGACGACCCTGCTGCGGCTGATCAACCGCCTCGCCGAGCCGAGCGCCGGCACGATCCGGGTGGCGGGCCGGGACGTCCGGACCGTCCCGCCCCACGCGCTGCGCCGCGGGATCGGCTACGCCATCCAGGGGCACGGGCTGTTTCCTCACCGCACCGTCGCGGAGAATATCGGCGCGGTGCCCAAACTCCTCGGCTGGGAGCGGGCGCGGATCGCCGCCAGGGTCGACGAACTCCTCACCCTGTTCCGTCTCGATCCGGCGCTCTACCGCGACCGCCTTCCGGCGGCGCTCTCCGGCGGCGAGCAGCAGCGGATCGGCGTCGCCCGCGCCCTCGCCGCCGAGCCGCCGATCCTGCTGATGGACGAACCCTTCGGCGCCCTCGATCCGATCATCCGCGGCCGGGCTCAGGACGACTTGAAGGCGATCCAGCAGCGCTACGGCACCACGATCGTGCTGGTGACACACGACATGAACGAGGCCCTGCGCCTCGGCGACCGGATCGCCGTGATGGATGGAGGGCGCTTGGTCCAGGAGGCCGACCCGACGGCTCTGATCGGCGCGCCGGCGACCGAATTCGTCGGCGCCCTGCTCGGCCGCGGCGACCGCGCCTTCCAGCTCATGGCCCTGCGGCTCGTGGACGATCTCGCCGAGCCCGGCCCGGCGCCGGGCGCGCCGATCCCGGCCGGCACCTCGGTGCGCGATGCCCTGGCCGAGAGCCTGTGGTCGCAGCGCCCGGCTCTGCCGGTGAGCCGCGACGGCGTCATCCTGGGCCGGGTGACGCGGGCGAGGCTCGAGGCGCAGGGCGCGGGCCCGTGAGCCGGGCGTCGATCCCGAAGGCCGCGCTGCTCGTCCTGCTGGTCGCGTTCCTGGCGGCGCCGGAGGCGTTTGCGGGGCTGTTCCGGCCGTTCGCGCCCGCCGGCACCCCGCCGATCTACGCGCAGACCCCGCTCCTGACGCTGGCCGTCAACCACCTCCTGCTGGTCGCCGCCGCGACCCTGGCGGCCAGCCTGCTCGCCCTGGGCTCCGCAATCGCGGCGACCCGGCCGGCCGGGCGCGACGTCCTGCCCTTCGCCCGCGCGCTCGCCAATCTCGGCCAGACCTTCCCGCCGGTCGCCGTCCTGGCGCTGGCGGTGCCGATCTTCGGGTTCGGCACGGTCCCGACGCTGATCGCCCTCGTCCTGTACGGATTGCTGCCGATCTTCGAGACGGCCCTGACCGGCCTGGAGGGCCTCGATCCGGCGCTGATGGAGGCGGCACGCGGCATCGGGATGACCGATCGCCAGCGGCTCGTGCAGGTGGAGCTCCCTCTCGCGCTGCCGATGATCCTCTCGGGGATCCGACTCTCGGCCGTCATCGGCCTCGCGACGGCGACGATCGGCTCGACAGTCGCGGCCAGCACCCTCGGCGAGGTCATCGTCTCCGGCCTCCTCACCGGCAACACCGCCTACGTCCTGCAGGGCGGCCTCGTGGTCTCGGCGCTGGCGATCCTGATCGACGCCGGCCTGCGCGCGCTCGAAACCGGAGCGGCGCGCCGGGCCGGGTCTCATGCCTAGGAGCGATGGGACGCCTTGGACGGGAGCCGGCACGCGCGTGCCGGCTCCGCGGCCTTCACCCGATCACCATCCGTGGTGCCAAGCCGCGTGACGCCAGCCGCCATGATGGTGCCAACCCCAGGGGCGGTGCCAGCCGACGCGGCGCCAGGCCCAGGGACGGTGCCAGCCGTAGACCACCGGCCGCGCGTAGTAGACCGGGCGGTAGGCGTAGGGGCGCCAATTGGGCTTGCACCAGCCGTAGAAGCCCCTGTGGAACCCGGGGCCGCAGCCCTGCGCGGCGTCCGCCGTGTCGATTGTGGCGGTCAGGGTGCCGAGCGCGAGGAGAGCGGCGCCTGCAAGCTTCATTCGCATGTCTTCCTCCTGTCAACCGTAAGCAAAGCCATCACGCGGCGACGCTCGATCGAGATGTCGTCCGATGATGCCCGGCCGTTTGCGAAAAGCCGGAAGTGCACCCGAAACATCCAGACAGAGAAAGCGTTTCTTCACGAATATGTGCGCAGGCCGGCCCACGATTGAGCGCGAAGCCCTGCCGGAAACCTGCGCTTTGCCCGGATACGGCCATCCGGTTCCGACACTGTGCTTACGAGCACATGCCGGAGACCGCACCAGGGCGCGGCCGCGGGACGGGAGGCGCATCGGAGCCGTCCAGCCGTCCCGCCGCCATGCCGAGGGAGGTGCGGCCTAGGCTTCCGCTCAATTCGGCGGCGCTCCTTCCGCTCCTCGATATAGAACGGAGCACCAAGGCCGCCGCTTCAGCGACCGCCGACAACCAAGAGCTCGATGCAGAGCTCTGCGGCTACGGGCGCACGGTTCGCGACGCCCTCAGCCATGGTCCGCGACCGGCCACGACGAACAGCTCCGGACATGCAGCACGATCAGGGCGCGGGCCAACGTCACCGAGAATTGCACCACCTCAGGGACATGAATTTGGGCCGCTCCATCGCGGGCCATACAATGTACAGCATCAGTTACACAGAATTATTGAATATTGATTTTGTCAGCATCACTCTTCGATTGGCGCAATCGATTCGGAGGGCCAGACCTCGGGACGACGATCGGTATCAAACGGCCTTCTCTGCGCCTGATAGGGAGGTTACCGTGACACGAAGGGACAGACGGACAACATCGCTCGTCACCTGTACGGCAGCGACACTTGGGGTGCTGCTTCTGAGCTCCGGACCGTCGGCCGCGGAGGACATGCCGCGCCAGGGCGAATTCCGGATCACCTACACCGCGACGATTCCGGCCGCGCCGAAACCTGTGATGATCGGCGAGAACCGCATGGCGTCCGCCACGATCAACATGATGACGGCCGTCAACGAGTCCGGCGGGAAGCTCCTGCACAACATGGCCGGCCGCTGCACCTCCGCGCCGCTAATCGACAACACCGCCAAGACGGTCGAGAACCACGGCTATTGCGACTACGTCGATGCCGACGGTGACCACGTGTTCGAGAAGTGGGACTATCCGGTGCAGCCGCTCGGGGCGGCGAACGAGGGCACGGGCGAGTGGATCGGCGGCACGGGCAAGTTCGCCGGCCTATCCGGCACGATGAAGATCCGCTCCCGCCGGCTGAACACGCTCACGGACGGGGCCGTGCAGGTGGTCGGCGAGAAGCTCGGCAGTTACAGCTTCACCAACACCGTGGCGAGCGCCAAGCCGAACTGAGGGCGTAGCCTCCGGGGCCCGAGGCCGCGCGTCGATCCCGGGCTCCAGCCGGTCTCGGCGAGACGTCCCAGACTTCGCGATGAGCGGCGGGACAGATCGACGGGCTTGGCGGTATGACGGCGGCCATGAAGTCCGTCATGACGCCCGCGGACCGGGATCGGTTCGAGAAATGCCTCGTGCTCGCCGAGCACGGCGCCACGGCCGGCGAACGGACGGCTGCCCGCGCAGCCGCCGAACGCATCGCCCGCGGCGCCGGCCTGACGCTGGCCGAGGCGAGCCGGGCGTTCGGGCAGCGGCGAGAGGCGCCGCGCTCGGAAGACCGGCCCTCGCCGGCACCCCGCCGTCCCTACGCCTGGGCGCAGCCGAAGGAGCCGGTGAAGCCCGTCACCGTCGAGGAGCTGGCGCGCCAGAAGGCCGAGACCGAAGCTTGGCGGAAGCGGGCTTCGGCCGCCGCCGATCGCCAGAGGAAGCGGGAGCGTGCGGAACAGGACGCCTACGCGGCCGAGGCGCGGGCCCGGCAGGCCGAGCGCGACCGGGAATGGGCGCGCGCCCGCGCGGCGGCCGCGTCGGGCGAGCGCTAAACCTCGACCCTGCGCGGCGGTTCAGCGGTGCCGCAGGATCGCCGTCCTGTGATGCGCGCGCTTCCCGCGATGGCGGTGCCGGACACGCGGCCTCGACACGGCCTGTGGCGCCGCGCCCGGGAGCGGCGCCGCGTTCGGAGGCGGCGCGGCGACGCCGTCATGCGCCGCGATCACGCGGCGCGCCTCCTCGACGCTCATGTCACAGGCGCTGGTCATGCCCTGTAAGGCGCCCAACGCCCGATTGTATTCGGGCAGGTTGGTGCATCCGGGAACGCCCCAGGCCCGGGCCGCACCAGGCGCTCCGACCAACGCAGCGGCCATGACGGCGGCAAAACCCTTCCTGAACGACAAAGCCCACCCTCCCGCGGTCGAGGCCCGAGACCGGCCCAAGCCAAGGGTCAACACGCGACAGCCCACGAAGGGTGCGCCGGGCTCAGGCGCCGCCGCACATGTGCTGCGAATCTGGCAACGTCCAGGAATCGAGGGTCCGCAGGTTGGTGGTGGTGTACATCTTCCCGCGATCGTCGCCCTTCGGGCAGCCTTTCGGCAGGGCGACGAGGCAGGTGATCGCGCGATCGCCGACCCGCGATCGCGCGACGGCTTCGACATACGCGTAGGAGATTCCGTAGACGCCGTTCTTCAGGTCGACGCTGGTTCCCTCGCCGAGGCCGTCGCGCTGCGGCTTCACCAGCCGGCCGCTGAACCGCGTCCCGATCCGCGCGATGGTGGTGGCGACGCAGGTACCGATCCGCGCCGGGACCTGGGCCTGCGCCGCACCTGACGGCATGCCGGTCCCGGCCGCGATCCCGCAGACGACCATGGCCGCGCCGAAACAGACCCGCACGGCCTTCTGGCGCCGCCCGCGCAGACCCGCCATCAGGCGGCTTCGAGGAGGAAGTTGGTGCGGCGGAACATCAGCTCGCGACGGTAGAAGTAGACGCCGCGATGCCGCATGGCCTCGTGTGCCGCGTCGACATCGAACCCGAACGGTTTATCCCGCGACGTGTCGATGCAGCTCACATACATCCACTGCACGCCGTCGATCATCTGCGGGATCGGCTGATCCTGCCGAATGGCGCAGAACTGCCGATCGTCAGTCGCCTTGACGAAGATGTAGTAGGTCTTCCGCGCGCACATCCGAACCTCCAGGGACCCGGGCGATGTATCCGCAACGCAACGGTCAAGCTATAATGTGATTCGAGTCGAATAGTCAAGCTTTCGCCACATTGTCGCCACGTATGAGGCAGCCCCTCCCCTGTAGCGACCGGCTCAGTCGGCAGCCTCCTGGAGCGGGCGGCCCTTGTCGACGACGTAGACCGACAGGATCCTCAAGGTCCTGTCGCCGACCACCGTGTAGCCGGCATGGGGAACACCGCGCTTGTTGATCCCGCGCTCGCCCGTGGGCCGCTCCTTCGGCTCCTGACCGTGCAACTGCGCCGAGCCGCCCTCGATGACGTAGAAGGCCTCCTCACCGTTGTGGACGTGTCGCCGCGAGGTCGCCCCCGGCGGAACCTCGACCAGCTGCATGACGATCTCCCGGCTGTCGTCGCCCGAGACCGGCATGCGGCCGAGCTCGGTCCGCTTGACCTCCTGCGCCGTCGCGGCGCCCGCGAAGATCAGGGTGCCCGCCACACAGAAGCCCGCCACAGCAAGGCCGCGCCCGCGTCTCATGTCATCCTCCCGGTTTCGGGCAGAATGACACGGCCCCGCTCGGCCAGGAACGCCCGGACGGCAGCCGGCCGTTACAGCCTCGCGGATTGGATCGCCTACCGACGCCCGCGAAGCGGAGGAGGCGCACGACCACCTTCGGCACGCAGAGGTCGCCCCCGGCTACGCCGCCAAGCGCTCGCCGAGCGCCAAGGCCATCCAGCTCGGCCACACGGCGGCCCGACGAACACACGAGCCGCGAACGCTGCGCCGCGTCGCGTGCGATTTCCTCACGCGACGCGTGACGACTTGATGGATTGTTCGGTCGGGTCGCGCGCCTTATCGTCCGATCACGATCAGCGCCCCGCAGGCACGACAGCGATCGGATCCGCATCGATCATCCGAGCGCGCGGAGCGCATCGCGCCTGACGCCGCGTCCAGTCTGCGGACGATGCTGGCAACCCACGCCTGTCGGGACCCACGCGGGAGACCGTAACCGGGCCCCACCCGCCGGCGGCACCGATGCGCGTGGATGCGCGACGGACCGGGTCGGCACAGAATCTGACGGGAGACACACCCACCATGGCGGGCGACATCACCATCCGGTCCGGCCAATGCCATTGCGGCGCCGTGCGGTTCGAAGCACGGCTCACGGATGACCTCGCCTCGGCCCGGCGCTGCACATGCTCCTATTGCCGGATGCGCGGGGCCGTCGTCGTCATGGCCGAGAAGGGCGGGATCAGGATCCTGCGCGGCACGGACACGCTGACGAGCTACCGCTTCCACACCGGCGCCGCGCAGCACTTCTTCTGCTCCCGATGCGGGATCTACACGCATCATCAGCGACGTTCGAACCAGGACCTCTACGCCGTCAATGCGGCGTGCCTGGACGGGGTCAGCCCGTTCGATTTTCCGGAGGTGCCGGTGATGGATGGGGTCAACCACACGAACGATACCGGCAAGCCGACGCGCCGCGCCGGCACGTTGTGCTTCAACCCGGCCGAGTGACGCGCCGGGATCTGGGGTGGATCCTGATCAGGCGGCCGCGATCTCCGGTGCCGCTGCGGCCCAGTCGGCGCCCCAGTCCTGAACGACGTGGCCGGGGGCGACCTCCCGGTAGAGCCGCTCCGGCGGCACGTAGTCGGGCGCGCGGATCGGGCTGCGGATCTCGTCGTCCGGCAGGGCGTGCCGCTCGCCGCGCCGGGCCGGATCCGGGACCGGCACGGCGGCCAGCAGCTTCTTCGTGTAGGGGTGCTGTGGGTCGCCGAAGATCGCGGCTCGGGGGCCGATCTCCACGATCTCGCCGAGATACATCACCGCCACCCGGTGGCTCACCCGCTCGACCACCGCCATGTCGTGCGAGATGAACAGGTAGGCGAGGCCGAACTCCGCCTGGAGGTCGAGCATCAGGTTCACGACCTGCGCCTTCACCGAGACGTCGAGCGCCGAGACCGCCTCGTCGGCGACGATCAGGCGGGGGTTCAGGGCGAGCGCCCGGGCGATGCAGATGCGCTGGCGCTGGCCGCCGGAGAACTCGTGGGGAAAGCGCCCGGCGGTCTCGGGGGGAAGCCCGACCCGGGCGAGCAGGTTCTCGGCCCGCTGGCGCGCTTCCCGGGGCGGCGCGAGACGGTTGATCAGCAGCGGCTCCGCCACCGCCGCGCCGACGCTCAGGCGCGGGTCGAGGCTGGCGAACGGGTCCTGGAAGATCATCTGCATGCGCTGGCGGCGGGCGCGCAGGGTCTTGGGACCGAGGCCGGTGATGTCCTCGCCGTCGAGAAGGACCGAGCCCGAGAGCGGCTCGACGAGGCGCAGGATCGCGCGGCCGGTGGTGGACTTGCCGCAGCCGGACTCGCCGACGAGCGCCAGGGTCTCCCCGGCCGCGAGGCTGAACGAGACCCGCTCCACCGCGTGGACCCGGCCGGTCACGCGGCCGAGGAGCCCGGAGCGGATGTCGAACCGGGTGGTCAGGTCGCGCACCTCCAGCACCGGGCGGTCGGCGGCCCGGACGGTTTCGGGGGTCTCGGGCGTCGGCGCCGCCAGGCCGGTGGCCCGGTCGACCACCGGGAAGCGCATCGGGCGGGGACGGCCCGCCATGGTCCCGAGGCGCGGGACCGCGGCCAGCAGCGCCCGCGTGTAGGGCTCGGCGGGGGCGTCGAAGATCCGCGCGGTCGGGCCGGCCTCCACGGCGCGGCCCCGGTACATCACCACGGTGCGGTCGGCGATCTCGGCGACCACGCCCATGTCGTGGGTGATGAACAGGACCGACATGCCCTCCTCGTCCTGCAGGCTCTTGATGAGGTCGAGGATCTGGGCCTGGATCGTGACGTCGAGCGCCGTGGTCGGCTCGTCGGCGATGAGGAGCTTCGGCCGGCAGGCGAGCGCCATGGCGATCATCACCCGCTGGCGCATGCCGCCCGAGAAGCGGTGCGGGTACTCGTGCAGGCGCGACCGGGCGGCCGGGATCCGGACCTTGTCGAGGAGCCGGAGCGCCTCTGCCTCGGCGGCGGACCGCGACAGGCCCCGGTGCCGGATCAGCGCCTCGGCGATCTGGAAGCCGATGGTCAGGACCGGGTTCAGGGAGGTCATCGGCTCCTGGAAGATCATGGCGATGGAATCGCCGCGCACCCGCCGCATCTCGGCCTCGGGGGCGGCGAGCAGCTCGCGGCCTTCGAAGCGCACGCGCCCGCCGATGCGGCTCGCGTCCCGCGGCAGGAGGCGCAGGATCGACAGGGCGCTGACGCTCTTGCCGGAGCCGGATTCGCCGACGAGGGCCACGGTCTCGCGGGGCCCGACATCGAACGAGACGCCGTGCACGACCTCGCGCCAGCGCCCGTCCGAGCGGAAGGACACGGTGAGGTCTGAGACCGAGAGGATCGGGTCCACCGGATCTGCCATCGCTAGAGTACCCGCCGCGGGTCGAGGGCGTCGCGCAAACCGTCGCCGATGAAGTTGATCGACAGCACCGTCAGGAAGATCGCGCCCCCCGGGAACAGCGCCCAGTGCGGGGCGACGTCGAGATGGTCCTTGGCGTCGAACAGCAGCCGCCCCCAGGTCGGGATGTCGGGCGGGAAGCCGAGCCCCAGGAAGGACAGGGTCGATTCCGCGATGATCGCGGACGAGACCTCGATCGAGGCCGCCACGATCACCGGCCCCAGCGCGTTCGGCAGGATGTGGCGGCGCACGAGGTGGCCGGTGGTCGCGCCCTGCGAGCGGGCGGCCTCCACGAACTCCTTCTCGCGCAGGGACAGGAACTGCGCCCGAACCAACCGGGCGACCGGCATCCAGCGCAGGCCCCCGATCACCGCGACGATCATCAGGAACACGCCGCCCTGGCTGCCGAACACGGCCTTCAGGCTGTCGCGGAACAGGTAGATCACGAGGAGCAGCAGCGGCAGCTGCGGCAGCGACAGGAACAGGTCGGTCAGCCACATCAGCACCGGGTCGAGGAACCGGCGCGACATGCCGGCGAGCGCGCCGACCAGCACGCCGATCAGGCTCGCCACCGCCATGGCGGCGAAGCCCACGGCGAGCGAGATCCGGCCGCCGTAGATCATCCGGGCGAGCAGGTCTTGGCCGAGATCGTCGGTGCCGAACGGGTGGTCCCAGGACGGGCCCTGGAGCTGGGCCGCGAAGTCGATGTCGCCGATGGCGACGGGCCAGAGCAGGCCGCCGAACACCACGCCGGCGACGAGGAGCGCCAGCACGCCGACGCTGGCGAGCGCCAGCCGGTGCCGCCGGAAGCGCCGCCACGTCTCCCGCCCCGGCGAAGCCGGCGCGCGGGCGACGGGCACCGCCTCATCGGAGGGCGATGCGAGGGTCGAGCCAGCCATAGAGCAGGTCCGCGACGAGGTTGAACAGGATGACGAGGCCGGCGAACACGAAGGTCACCGCCATCACCACCGGCGTGTCGTTGGCCAGCATGGCGTCGATCAGCAGCGAGCCGATGCCCGGGATCCGGAAGATCTGCTCGGTGACGATGGCGCCGCCGAACACCGCGGGGATCTGGAGGGCGACGAGCGTCACCACGGGGATCAGGGCGTTGCGGGCGATGTGCCGGCGGGTCACCGTGCCCTCGGTCAGGCCCTTGGCCCGGGCCGTGGTGACGTAGTCGAGGCGGGCGACGTCCAGCGCCGAGGCGCGCACGTAGCGGGTGTAGGAGGCGGCCTGGAAGAAGCCCAGCACCGCCACCGGCATGATCGCCTGCCGGACATTCGCCCAGAGCCAGGGCAGGCCGGAGCCCGGCAGGTCGGCCTGGTAGACGAAGGGCAGCCAGCCGAGCTTGATCGAGAACAGCAGGATGAACAGCAGCCCGGTGAAGAAGGTCGGCAGCGAGAAACCCACGAAGGCCAGCGTGTTGGCGACCTGGTCGGCGAGCGAGTAGGGCCGGCGCGCCGCATAGAGGCCCACCGGCACGGCGATCAGCAGCGCCAGGACCTGCGAGGAGCCGACCACGAACAGGGTCGTGGGCAGCCGCTGCAGGATCAGGGTGTCGACGTTCACCCGGCTGGCGAACGAGAAGCCCCAATCCCCCTGCAGCATGGCGGTGAGCCAGTGCAGGTAGCGGGTGAGGATCGGGTCATCGAGGCCGAACTTGACGCGCAGAGCCGCCCGAACCTCCGGCGGCACGTTCGGGTTGCTGGCGAGTTCGCCGAACGGGTCGCCCGGCGCGAGCGCCAGGACGGTGAACAGGATCAGGCTGATGCCGAGCAGGCTCGGAATCGCGATCAGGAGGCGTCGCAGGATGTAGGCGCCCATGGCGCGGCGCTCCCGCTCAGGCCTCCCTGTACCAGTCGGGCAGGAACGACAGGTCGTTGTCCCAGCCGCTGCGGGGCGCCGTGAGCGCGGCGCCCACCGCCGAGACCTCGGCGCGGTGAATCAGCGGCAGCACGTTCTCGGAGACCGCGAGGTCGTTGCACTTGATGAGGAGCGCCGCCCGCTTGACCGGGTCGAGCTCGCTCTGGGCGGCGTTGTAGGCCTCGTCGTAGGCGGCGTTGCGCCAGCGCACGACGTTGCGGCCCTGCCACTTGTTGGCCTTCTGGGCCACCTCCCAGGATGCGTACATGAGCAGCCAGATCGCCGGATCGGCCTGCGTCATGCTGTAGGCGTACATTTCCATGTCGGCGTAGAAATGCGTGCAGGTGTCGGGGTTCGCCGGGTCGGAGGAGAAGAACACCGAGCCGGTCACCGATTTCAGCTCGATCTCGATGCCGGCCTTGGCGGCCGCCTGCTTGATGATCGCCTGCGTCTTCTGGCGCGGCGCGTTGATCGAGGTCTGGAAGACCAGCTTGAGCTTCTTGCCGTCCTTGGCGCGGATGCCGTCGGAACCCTTCTTCCAGCCGGCCTCGTCGAGGAGCGCGTTGGCCTTGGCCGGGTCGAAGGCGAAGCTCGTGGTCTTCGAGACGAAGCGCTCCGGGCCGTTGACCGTGTTGGCGGTGGGCTTGCCGGTGCGGCCGTAGATGTAGGTCTGGATCGACTTGCGGTCGACCAGCAGGTTCATCGCCTGGCACACCTTCGGGTCCGAGAAGGCCGGGTGCTTGGTGGTGATCGAGGCGCGCTCGCCGTCGACCTCGACGTTCGGGTCGGTGGCGTTGAGGAGCAGGAACTCGAGCTTGCCGCCGTAGACGACGTCGACCCGGCCCTTGCCGCCGGTCTCCAGGCGCTTCAGCACCTCGTCCTCGATCAGCATGTTCCAGGCGTAATCGTACTCGCCGGTCTGGAGCACCGCGCGAGCGGCCGAGACCGCGTCGCCGCCGCCCTTCATCTCGACCGTGTCGAAGTACGGGCGGTTCGGCAGGTGGTAGTCGGGGTTGCGCTCCCCGCGGACGATGTCGCCGGGCCGGAACTCCACGAACCGGTACGGGCCGGTGCCCACGGGGGCGAGGTTCTGCGGCGCGTCCCGGGACTTGGCGCCGCTGTAGGGTCCGAACAGGTGCTTCGGCAGCACCATCCCGACGATGCCCACGAAGGCGTCGCACCAGTAGGGCGTCGGCTTGTCGAACAGGACCCGGACGCTGAGGTCGCCGACCTTCTCGACCTTGCAATCCTTGTAGGAGCCGGCCGTCACCGCCGCGGTGGCGGGGTCGCGGGCGTATTCCCAGGTGAAGACGAGGTCGTCGGCGGTGAGCGGCTTGCCGTCGTGCCACTTCACGCCGGGCTTGAGCGTCCAGACCACCGAGCGGCCGTCGGCGGCGAGCGCCCCGTTCTCCTTGGACGGGATCGAGGCGGCCAGAACCGGCACGAGGTTGCCGTCCGCGTCCCAGGCGGCGAGCGGCTCGTAGAAGATCCGCGAGGCGTCCTGGTCCTTGGTGCCGATGGCGAAATGCGGGTTGATCAGCGTCGGCGCCTGCCACCAGAGCAGCTTGAGGGCGCCGCCGCCGCCGGCCTTGGTCGGCTTGTAGCCGGACCGGATATCGGCCGCCATCGCGACCCCGTTCCCGGCCAGCATCAGACCGGCCATGGGCGCGGTGAGGCCGACAGCCACCATCCGCTGCACGAAGGCGCGCCGCGACAGGCGGCCGTCCCTCACCCGCCCGATGAGGCCGCGCAGATCCCGCTCGTCCATGTACGCATCCCATTTACCGCCACACGCGGCACAGCAACATTCCGGTGGCGGCCTTGGCAAGGGGCGGGCCAGTGACGGTTCAATCGGAACGTGTTGAGGGATGCGCGTTGCGCACAGCCGCGTGGCCCCGGCCGTGCATACGTGCGGGCGGCCGAAGGGCCCGCGCCCTATCGGTCTTCGCGCGCGGAGCGAAGCAATCCAGCAGCGCCGCGCTTCCCGAGGGCGCGCAACCCTGGGTCGCCTCGCTGCGCTCGCGATGACGGCGCGGAGCCCGTTATGGTGGCGCGAAGCCGACCAGCAGCCTTCCCGGAGACGACACGATGGACAACCGCAACGCCGTGTGGCGCCACGTCGACGCGCAGACGGAGCGGCTGATCGCCCTGTCCGAGCGGGTCTGGGGCATGCCGGAGGTCTGCTACACGGAGACGCGCTCCTGCGCCGAGCACGTCGCCGAGCTGCGTCACCAGGGCTTCCGGATCACCGAGCAGGTCGCCGGCATCCCCACCGCCGTGATGGGCGAGGCCGGCGCGGGCGGGCCGGTCATTGCGTTCCTCGGCGAGTACGACGCCCTGCCGGGCCTGTCGCAGGAGGCGGGCGTCGCCGAGCACCGGCCGGTGGAGGCGGGCGGCCACGGCCACGGCTGCGGCCACAACCTCCTCGGCTCGGCGGCCTTGCTCGCCGCCACCGCCCTGAAGGACTGGCTCGCCGAGACCGGCACGCCCGGCCGGGTGCGCTACTACGGCTGCCCGGCGGAGGAAGGCGGCGCCGCCAAGGCCTTCATGGTCCGCGCCGGCGCCTTCGCGGATGCCGACATCGCGATCTCCTGGCATCCGGGCAGCTTCTGGGAGGTGGCGCCGCCGGTGGCGCTCGCCAACACGCGGGCCGACTTCGTCTTCACCGGGCGCACCGCCCACGCGGCGGCCGCGCCCCATCTCGGGCGCTCGGCGCTGGACGCCGTCGAGCTGATGAGCGTCGGCGTGAACTACATGCGCGAGCACATGCCGTCCGACGCGCGGGTCCACTACGCCTATCTCGACGCCGGCGGCATCGCCCCGAACGTCGTCCAGGCCGGCGCGACGGTGCGCTACTCGATCCGGGCCCGCGACCTCCCCGGCATGCTGGCGCTGGTCGAGCGGGTGAAGAAGATCGCGCAGGGCGCCGCCCTGATGACCGAGACTAAGGTCGAGGTGCGGATCGTCAGCGCGGTGTCGAATCTGCTGGGCAATACGCCGCTGGAGCAGGCGTTGCACGGGGTGATGGAGGAGCTAGGACCGCCGCATTTCGACGATGCCGACCGGGATTTCGCCGGGAAGATCTGCGCGACGCTCACCGACGGCGACATCGATGCCGTGTTTCGCGCCATCGGGATGCCGCGCACCGAGGCACCGCTCGCCGATTTCCTCGTGCCCCTCGACGCGCCGCGCAATCCGGCGGTGGGCTCCACCGATGTCGGCGACGTGAGCTGGGTGGTTCCGACCGTCCAGGCCCACGCACCCACGGTGGCGATCGGCACGCCGTTCCACACCTGGCAGGTGGTGGCGCAGGGCAAGACTCCCGCGGCCCACAAGGCGATGGTGCAGGTCGCCAAGGCGATGGCCGCCACCGGTGCCCGGGCAATGACCGACGCGGCCCTGCGCGACGCCGCCAAGGCGGACCTCGCCCGCCGGGTCGGCGCGGCGGGCTACGTCTCGCCGCTTCCGCCGGAGGTCGAGCCGCCGCTGCGGATGTCGCTCGGATCCTGAGCGGCGCGAGCGGCGGATCGCCCCGCCGGGTCGCCGTCGGCGCGGACCAGACCGAGGAAGCGTTCGACCAGCGGCTGCCGCGGCCGGGTCCACAGTGCGTAGACGTCGGCCCGGATGTGCGGTCCCTGAATCGGCTTGTAGACGACGTCGGCATGGGCCAGCCGGGCGACGAATTCCGGGATGATCGCCACGCCGAGCCCCGCCGCAACGAGGCTCGTCAGGGACGCCGCCTCGACGGTCTGGTGGGTGATCCGCGGGACGAACCCGGCCGCGACGCAGCAATCCCAGAGGTACTTGGCGAACAGCGAGTCGGTGAGCCTCAGGAAGACGAAGGTCTCGTCCCTCAGATCCGTGAGGCTCACCGGCGCTGCCGCGAGGCGGTGATCCTTGGGCAGGACGAGGCTGACGGTCTCCCGCCACGCGAGCTCGCTGACGAGGTCGGCATCGTGCGGCGGGCACCGCAGGAAGCTCACATCGGTCTGGCCGGATTTCAGCATCGCGATCTGTCGGTCCGGCGACATCTCGTGGATGCGCAGATCGACCCCGGGATAGGCGTTCGCGTAGCCCCGGATCGCCCGGCCGAGCGGGCCGGCGAGCATCGATCCCGTGAGGCCGACATTGAGGATGCCGGCCGTGCCGGCACCGATGGCGCGGGCCCGGTCGACGGCCTCGCCGGCCTTCTCCAGGATGGCCGACGCCTGTGCCTGGAGATCCTCGCCCGCCCGCGTCAGCGTCACGCGCCGCGTGGTCCGCTCGAACAAGGGCGTGCCGATCTCCGCCTCGAGATCGCGGATCTGCTGGCTCAGCGGCGGCTGCGCGACCCCGAGGCTCTCCGCGGCCGCGGTGAAGCTTAAATGCTTGGCCACGGCCAGGAAGTAGCGCAGGTGCCGGAGTTCCATGTCGATATGTTTTACATATGATTTCAGACGAAAGATATATTTGACGTCTCAATTGACTGGAAGGATTGTGCGGAGCGCAGAGTCGACGCGTCTCCACCCGGCACAACGCCACTGATCGGCCTCGGCCCGCCGCCGACGCCGCGGAGCCGGGTGGCACGGCAAGAGCGACCCGGGACTATCAGGGAGGTTGCGATGGGGCGCTTCTTCGCGTCGCTCTTCGGGCAGGTGGTGGTCGCCCTCGCGGCGGGCATCGTGCTCGGCATGGTCTGGCCCGATTTCGCGGTCGCGCTCAAACCGCTGGGCGACGTCTTCATCAAGCTGATCAAGATGGTGGTGGCGCCGCTGGTGTTCGGTGTCGTCGTGCACGGCATCGTCGGCGCCGGCGACCTGCGCAAGGTCGGCCGCGTCGGGCTCAAGGCCCTGATCTATTTCGAGGTGGTCACCACCATCGCGCTCGCGCTCGGCCTCGTCCTCGCCTACCTGTTCGCGCCCGGGCACGGCATGAACATCGATCCGGCGACGCTGGATGCCAAGTCGCTCGCCGGCTACACGGAGCGCGTCGGGCAGGTCACCGGCACCGTCGATTTCCTGATGAAGCTCGTGCCGACGACCTTCGCCGACGCCTTCGCCAAGGGCGACATCCTCCAGGTCCTGATCCTCGCGATCCTGTTCGGCGCCGGCCTATCGCTGCTCGGCGAGCGCGGCCAGCCGCTGGCCGACGGCCTGGAGCGGATCACCGAGGTGCTGTTCAAGATCGTCGGCTTCATCGTCCGGCTCGCGCCCCTCGGCGTGCTGGGCGCGGTCGCCTTCACGGTGGGCAAATACGGGATCGTCTCGCTGAAGCAGCTCAGCATGCTGGTGGTGCTGTTCTACGCCGGCGTCGCGTTCTTCGTGCTGGTGGTGCTCGGCGGCATCCTGCGGCTTGCCGGCTTCAGCATCTTCAAGCTCCTCGCCTACCTGCGCGAGGAGCTGACGGTCGTGGCCGGCACCGCCTCCTCCGACTGCGTCCTGCCGCAGGTCATGCGCAAGCTGGAGCGGCTCGGCATCAAGGATTCCACCGTCGGCCTCGTGATCCCGACCGGCTACTCGTTCAACCTCGACGCCTTCTCGCTCTATCTCACCCTCGCGACGGTGTTCATCGCGCAGGCGACCAACACCGACCTGTCCTTCGGTCACTTGATGCTGATCCTCGGCATCGCACTCCTGACCTCGAAGGGCGCGCACGGCGTGCCCGGCTCGGCGATCGTGGTGCTGGCCGCCACCCTGTCGGCGGTGCCGGAGATCCCGGTGATCGGGCTGGTGCTGGTCCTGTCGGTCGACTGGTTCGTCGGGATCGCCCGGGCGCTCGGCAACCTGATCGGCAATTGCGTGGCGACGGTGGTCATCGCCGCCTGGGAAGGTGATATCGACCGCGCGCAGGCCCGGCGCATCCTGGACGGCGAGCCGGCAACGGACATGGCGGTGATCCTCGATGCGCCCATCCCGCACCCCCAATCCGCCTGACGGCGGCGTCCCGGCCCCGGCGGCGCATCGGAGACCTGTCATGACCGCACCGACGTACCATCCCGCCTGCGGCGGCCTGCCGGGGCAGACGTCGCTGATGACCGGCCGCGCGGTGTTCACCGAGGCCTACGCGGTCATCCCCCGGGGCGTCATGAGCGACATCGTGACGAGCTTCCTGCCCGGCTGGGACGGCACCCGGGCCTGGATCCTGGCGCGCCCTCTGTCGGGCTTCGCCGAGACCTTCGCCCAGTACCTGATGGAGGTCGCCCCCGGCGGCGGCAGCGAGCGGCCGGAGCCGGATGCGCAGGCGCAGGGCGTGCTGTTCGTGGTCGAGGGTGACCTCAGCCTGGGCCTCGAGGGCCGGACCCATGCCCTGCGGCCGGGCAGCTACGCCTACCTGCCCCCCGGGGCGGCCTGGAGCCTGCGCAACGGCGGCGCCGAGCCGGCCCGCTTCCACTGGATCCGCAAGATCTACGAGCCCGCGCCGGGCCTCGCCGTGCCGGACGCCTTCGTGACCCACGAATCCGCGATCGAGCCGGCCGGCATGGCCGGCACCAACGGCGTCTGGGCGACGACCCGCTTCGTCGCCTCCGAGGATCTGCGCCACGACATGCACGTGAACATCGTCACCATGCAGCCGGGCGGGACGATCCCGTTCGAGGAGACGCACGTGATGGAGCACGGCCTGTTCGTGCTGGAGGGCAAGGCCGCCTACCGGCTCAACCGCGACTGGGTCGAGGTCGAGGCAGGCGACTTCATGTGGCTGCGCGCCTTCTGCCCGCAGGCCTGCTACGCGGGCGGCCCCGGCCGGTTCCGCTACCTCCTCTACAAGGACGTGAACCGGCACCCGGCCCTCAGCCTGCGCGGTCCCGCGCGATGAGCGCGCAGCCGGCCACCCGCTCTGTCACGGCCCGGCCGCTGACGGCCGAAGCCTTCGCGCCGTTCGGGCAGGTGATCGACACCGCCGGCACCGCGCCGCGCCCGATGAATGCCGGCATGGCGCGCCGCTTTCACGATCTCGCCGCGATCGAGGTCGTCGGCGACGGGGCCCGCACGGTGATCGGGCTGGTCGAGGCGCAGCCCTACCCGCTGCCGCTGCGCCTGACCCTGGTCGAGCGGCATCCCCTCGGCGCGCAGGCCTTCGTCCCCTTGAGCGCCGCCCCGTTCCTGGTCGTGGTCTGCCCGGACGCGGATGGCCGGCCCGGCCGGCCCCAGGCCTTCGTCACCGCACCCCGCCAGGGAATCTGCTACGCCCGCGGCACGTGGCACGGCGTGCTGACGCCGTTCGGGGCCAGCCAGGATTTCGTCGTGATCGACCGCGGCGGGCCGGGCGCGAACCTCGAGGAACACGTCTTCGCGGATCCCTGGACAATTCACCTGCCCGGCACGGGCTGACGGCCGGCCACCCGCACCGGATCGCGGAGAACGTGTATACGCGGTCGCGCGGCGCGGCTGGGCGCCGGGCGAACCGTCCGGGATCACGATGTGCAACCTCTACAGCCTGCGCACCGGACCCGCGGAGCTGCGCCGGGCCTTCGGGATTGCGGAGGACCACACCGGCAACCTGCCGCCGCTGCCGGCGATCTTTCCCGACCAGCTGGCGCCGGTGGTGCACACCGGCGCAGCCGGCCGGGACCTCGCGATGATGCGCTGGGGCATGCCGGGGCCGAAGGCGTTCGGCGAACAGCCCGTCACCAACGTGCGCAACACGGCGAGCCCGCACTGGCGCCCCTGGCTCGGGCCGGCCCATCGCTGCCTCGTGCCGGTCACCGCCTTCAGCGAGTACGCCGATACCAAGCCGCGCAAGACGCCGGTCTGGTTCGCCCTCGATGAGGAGCGGCCGCTCTTCGCCTTCGCGGGCATCTGGCGGCCCTGGACGGGCGTTCGAGGGACCAAGCGCGAGAACCCCGATCGGGTGGCGCAGGAGCACCGGGTGTTCGCCTTCCTTACCACGGACGCGAACGGCGTCGTCGGCCCGGTCCATCCGAAGGCGATGCCGGTGCTGCTGACCAAACCGGAGGAATGGGCGACCTGGCTCGAAGCGCCCACCGCCGAGGCGCTCCGGTTGCAGCGTCCCCTGCCGGACGACGCGATGCGCGAGGTGGCCCGCGGCGCGCGGTCGGACGGGCCCGGGATCGACGACGAGGCTTGAACGGGGCAGCCCGTCCGCGTCAGCCGCCGGCGGGATCGGCGGACGGATCTGCCGCGGCGGGCGGCCTCTCGGCGCTCCAGCCGCGGGCGCGCCAGCGCGCCACCACGGCGGCGTTGAGCCGGGCGATCCGCGCCCGGTGCGCCTCCCAGAACGAGCGCGGCGTTGCCGGCACGGGATCCGCCCGTTCCCGATGCACGGCGGCTGACGCTCCGGCGGCGAAACGGATCGGCCCGGCCGGGCGCGGACTCGCGTGGGCGACCCGCGCCTCGGGATCGGCGAGGATCGCCTGGGCGCGGGCGCAGTAGAGCTGCGACAGGGGCGACATCACCTCGGACCCGTGTCCGGCCCGGTACTTCATCAGGGCGCGGCAGAGATCACCGTCGGCCCGGCGCCACGCCTCGGCGAGGTAGCGTACCCCGTAGCGCACGTTGATCTCCGGCGCCGCCAGTTCCGCGACGGTGCCGCGGAAGCCGAGCATCGCCGCCGTGGTGGGCCGCACCTGCATGAGCCCGACCTCGCCGACGCTGCCCACCACGGTGGGATCGTAGCCGCTCTCGATCCGCGCGACGGCGTCGGCCACCGCCAGCGGCAGACCGGTCCCGGCCGCCTCGCGGGCGATCAGTGGCAGGAAGCGGGCGCGCGCATCCGCGGCCGGCACGGGCGCCGCACTCGGCGGCACCGGCGGCAGGGCGGCCATGCCCAAGGCGTGCACCGCCAGGAAGGTCGCGGGCCGCGCCTGCGCGGGCGCGGCGCAGACCAGCAGCAGCAGGAGGAACGGAGCGCGCATCAGCCGCCACGCGGAAGGTTCGCGCTCTGGTTACGCTTCCCGCCTCAACGAAGCCTTAGCGTGCGGGGCGCCGCCGGATCGTCGCTTCGGCAGCCGCACGCGTCACTGGACCGAGCCCCCGTCCCGCGCCTGGAGCAGCCGCAGGGCTTCGCCCAGCACCGCGTGCAGATCCGCGGCGCCCTGCAGGCTGAGGGGCAGGCCGACCCGCTGGCCGTGGATCGTATCGAGCACGACGACGGCGAGATCCTCGCCGATCAGCAGGCTGGGCTTCGGCAGGCAGAGCGGCAGGACGAAATCGCCCGCGGTCTCGCCGAGGACGTCCACCGCCTCGGTCGGGCGGAAGGGCGGTTTCGGTTCGGTCATCGCATCCTCCTGTCCACGCGGTTCGGGCCGGCGCGACAGGCGGCGCCGGCCGCGCGCCTCAGTCGCGATCACGGTCCGGCAGGCGGAGCGACCGCACCGTCAGCGTGTCGATGTCCAAGGATCCGACCTGAAGGGACTCGACCCGGGCGCGGCCCACCGAGAGGCGGCCGATCGCGAAGGCGCCCAGCGCGACCGCCCCGATGGCCGCAACCCCGACCGCGAGGGCGCCCAGGGCCGAGGCTCCCACCGTTCCGGCCCCGACGGCACCCGCCCCGAGCACGGCGGTGTCGCGGGGTGGTCCAGCCGCAGCCGCGTGGCCGTCGGCTTCCTCCGGAACCCTCGATGCGCTCATGCGGGATCCTCTCGCGATCCGTCCGTCGGAACGATCCCTATACCCGACCTTAACCGCGTTTTCACGCCGAGGGCGGAGGCTGACCACCGACCCGGACCGCGCATCCGCGGCCAGAACGGAGCCTTTCCGTGCAGCATCTGCTCCAGGCCCTCGCGATCTTCTCCTTCGGCTGCGTGCTGATTCATGTCGGACGCCCCTACGCCCGGGCGACCACATTCCTGCTCTCGGCCACTGCGCTGATGCTGAGCGTGACTCTCGGAACCGTGCTCTGCCAGCGGATCGGCCTGCCCATGGGCACGGCCGAGGCCGGTGCGCCGTCCTGGCTGTCGCCGGGCCCGATCGATCAGTAGAGCCGCGTGCGATCGGCGTCGGCGATCATCGCGTCCACGACGTTGGCGACAGCGGTCTGGTCGGAGAGGATGCGGCCGACCTGACGCGGTGGGCTGGTCTCGGTCGAGGCGGATCAGGGCCAGACCCGGATCGCCACCGGGCGGCGGATCAGGTCCCGGTCGGAGGTGATGGTGCAGCCCTCGATGCGCAGGCTCGCGTAGGTCAGGAGCGCCGTATCGCCGACATCGCCGAAGTTGCGCCCTTTGGCGTCCGGATCGAGGAGTGACGGATAGGCAATGAGCGGGGCCGCCGCCGTGCAGGGGTCGTCGTAGAGGGTGGCGCCCTCCACGAGCAGGCGCGGGCTGTCCCAGGTGATCAGGTCGCGCGAGGACGTCCAGTAGAAGCCGGAGCGCGGAAACCCCTCACCCGCCTTGGCCATGAACACGGCGATCCAGGCGCCCGAGCCCCGGTGGCGGACCACGGCGCCCACCGGCCCCGGGAATGGTCCGACCGGCCGGCAGGTAGCCGGGTTCGGGCGGGTGGCCAGATACGGGTCCGGGAAGGCTGCGCCGAAGCCGGTGCCGGTCCAGGCACGCCAGCGGGCCGGGTCGGCGGGCTCGTCGCTGCGGAACAGGCAGACCCCCGCCTCCTGGTCGCTGCCGGGGCGGGTCCAGCCCGTGGTCGAGGCGAGGAAGTAGCGCCAGCGCCCGTCCGCGACGATGTTGGACGGGTTGAAGAAGCCCCGATGCCGGCCCTGGTCGACCTCCTGCCGGAACGGGGCGCCGGCCACGACGACCGGCGGAGCCTTCCGCGTGAAGCTGCGCCCCCCATCCGCCGAGGCGGCCGCCGTGATCGTGTTGTACCAGCAGGCCATGTAGGTCCCGGCCGGGCAGCGGCCGGGATGCTCGTTGGCCTGGTACTCGTGGTGGAGCAGCGCGGCCACGTGGCTGCCGTCCTCGGTCCAGGTGGCGGTGATCCAGGACCGGTCGTCGTAGAGGGCCGGATCGGATTTCTCGCCGGAATCCAGCACCACCGTGCAGTCGAGCTTGAGCTGGCCGAGATTTGGGCCCCGCAGCGCCCGGTTGCGGTAATGCAGGCCGAAGACCGCCACCGCGCCCGACGCATCGCGGAAGGCGCGGGCCGGCGCATCCGGCACATCGGCCCCGTCGCAGGCGTCGCGGCCCGCCTTGAAGACGATCGTCGGCGGCCCGACGAGGGTCAGGGCCGAGAGCGGGGGATCGGAGGCGGCCCGGGCCGGGAGGGGTAAGACGGTCAGGATCAGCAGTGCCGCACATGCGAAGCGCGACGTCCTCCCTCCCCCTTTGCGGGGGAGGGAGGGAGAGGCGAGGGCCACTCCCGGATGATCCGATCCGCCACGCCCATGGCCGCCACCCGGCTGCGTCCCGGCCACGCCTGGACAAACAGGGCGAGATTCGCTTGAGAACCATTACAGAGTGCTTGCACTCCACTGGCCCGTCCAAGAGTCTCCCATGGTTCTCCTGATCCTCGGGCTCGTGCTGTTCCTCGGCACGCATGCCTTCTCGATGGCCCGCAACCGGCGCGCCGCGATCGTCGGCCGGATCGGTGAGAGCCGCTACAAGCTCGGCTACACGGCCCTGTCGCTGCTCGGATTGGTGCTGATCGGGGTCGGCTTCCACGATTACCGGCTGACCGGCTACATCCCGGTCTGGGACCCGCCGGTCTGGACGCGCCACCTCGCCCTGACCCTGGTCTGGCTGGCCTTCGTCTGCCTCGCGGCCGCCTACCTGCCGGGTCATATCCGCGCCAAGGCCAAGCACCCGATGCTGCTCGCCGTGAAGATCTGGGCGACCGCGCATCTCCTGGCCAACGGCGATCTCGGCTCGATCCTGCTGTTCGGCGGCTTCCTGGCCTGGGCGGTCTCGGCGCGGATCAGCGCCAAGCGCCGGGCGCTCGCCCCAGGCGCCGTCGTCGCCCAGCACGCCGGCCCGGCGGTTGCGCCCCATGGCTGGCGCAACGACATCCTGGCATTGGTGATCGGCACGGCCGCGTGGTTCGTCTTCGCCCGCTACCTGCACTATCCGGTGATCGGCGTGCCGGTCTGGCCGGGGACGGCCTGAGCCACGGCCAGAGACACCGCTGTCGCCAACCCGGCGCCCGTGTGTTAGGCGCGGGGCCCGATCGAGGTACGAGGTGGCGCGCCGATACAGGCGGGCCGGGATATAATGGCCGAGAACAACGAGTTCCTTCGCGAGGTCGACGAGGATTACCGCCGCGACCGGATCCTCCAGATCTGGAAGCGCTACAGCGGCGTGATCATCGCGCTCGCCGTGCTCGTGGTGGCGGGCGTCGCGGGCTGGCGCTACTGGCAGAACCAGCAGCGCGCGGCCGCAGAGACCGCCTCGGTGCAGTTCGACGATGCCAACCGCCTCGCCAAGGACGGCAAGGTCGCGGAGGCCGACAAGGTGTTCGACGCCCTGGAGGCGCAGGGCCCGGCGGGCTACCGCCTGCTCGCCCGGTTCCGGTCGGCTGCCGAGACCGGCAAGCGCGACGCCGCGGCGGGGGCCGCGGAGTTCGACAAGCTCGCCGACGATACCGGCCTCGGCGATGGCCTGCGCGATCTTGCGCGCCTGCGCGCCGCGTTGCTGCGCCTCGACGGGCCGAACCCGGACCCGGCGCTCGCCAACCTTCAGGGACTGGCTGCCGGCACGCCGTTCCGCCACACCGCCCGCGAGATGCTCGGCCTCGCCGCCCTGAAGAAGGGCGATTACGAGGAGGCCGGCCGCTGGTTCGACCAGATCGTGGCCGATCCCGACACCCCGCGGAACCTGCGCGAGCGCATCGAGGTCTACGCGGCGATCGTCGCGGGCGGCCCCGTCACGGTCACCGAGGCCAAGCCCGAGGCCGCCGCGCCGCCCCCGCCGATCACGCGCTGATTTCACTTCTGACTGTTCGAGAACCACCATGGATATGCCGACCGTCGCCATCGTCGGGAGGCCGAACGTCGGCAAGTCGACCCTGTTCAACCGTCTCGTGGGCAAGAAGCTCGCGCTGGTCGACGATCGCCCGGGCGTCACCCGCGACCGGCGCGAGGGCGACGTCGCGTTCGGCGGCCTTCAGTTTCGGGTGATCGACACCGCCGGCCTCGAGGAGGCCGACGCCGCGACCCTCACCGGCCGGATGCGGATGCAGACCGAGGCGGCGATCCTCGCCGCCGACGTGGTGCTGTTCGTGATCGACGCCCGCGCCGGCGTGCTGCCGGCTGACCAGCCCTTCGCCGAGCTGGTGCGCCGCGCCGGCTGCCCGGTGATCCTGATCGCCAACAAGGCCGAGGGCGGCGCGGGGCTCGCCGGCGCCTACGAGGCCTTCACCCTCGGGCTCGGCGACCCGATCCCGTTCTCGGCCGAGCACGGCGAGGGCCTGGGCGAATTGCACGAGGCGCTCAAGGGGGCCCTGCCCCAGCGCGACGACGATGAGGAGGAGGACGCGGACGCCCCCGGCGGCCGCTCCCTGAAGGTCGCGATCGTCGGCCGCCCGAATGCCGGCAAGTCGACGCTGATCAACCGCATGCTCGGCGAGGACCGCCTGCTCGTCGGCCCCGAGGCCGGCATCACCCGCGACTCGATTTCTTTGGACTGGGAGTGGCGCGGGCGCCGCATCAAGCTCCACGACACCGCCGGGATGCGCCGCCGCGCCCGGATCGACGACAAGCTGGAGAAGTTGGCGGTCTCGGACGGGTTGCGCGCCGTGCGCTTCGCCGAGGTGGTGGTGGTGCTCCTCGACGCCACGATCCCGTTCGAGAAGCAGGATCTCACCATCGCCGACCTCGCCGAGAGCGAGGGCCGCGCCCTGGTGATCGGCCTGAACAAGTGGGACCTGGTCGCCGACCAGCCGGGCCTGCTCAAGCAGCTGCGCGAGGATTGCACAAGGCTGCTGCCGCAGGTACGCGGCGTCGCGGTGGTGCCGCTCTCCGGCCTCGCCGGCGACGGCGTCGACAAGCTGATGCAGGCGGTGGTGCAGGCCTCGGAGGTCTGGGACCGGCGCATCTCGACCTCGCGCATCAACGACTGGCTGAACGAGGCGACCTCCCGCAACCCGCCCCCGGCGGTCTCGGGCCGGCGGATCAAGATCCGCTACGCCACCCAGGTGAAGAGCCGGCCGCCGCATTTTGCGCTGTTCGGCAACCAGCTCAACGCCCTGCCGAAATCCTACACGCGCTACCTCGTGAACGGCCTGCGCGAGGCGTTCGACCTGCCGGGCACGCCGATCCGGCTGAGCCTGCGGACCTCGCAGAACCCGTTCGACAAGGGCTGACCCCGCCTCCGCTCTCCGTCCTTGCGAGCACAGCGAAGCAATCCAGGCAGCGCGACGATGGCCGAGGTCGCGCTACCCTGGGTCACTTCCCTCCGCTCGTGACGACGGAGCGGTTGCGGCAGCCGTGCGCAGCCCTCAGCGGACCGCGCCGGCGATCCAATCCACGGCCGCCGCGAGGGCGGCGCGCTCGTCCTTCCCCTCGGCGAGCGCCGCCTCGAAGGCCCTGATCTGTCCGTCCGCGCTGGTCCCCTCGGCGACGATCACCCGGGCGCGGGCCACATCGGTGGCGCAGCCGAGCGCGTCGGCATCCTCGGCCACTAGGGCCAGGACCGCCTCCAGCGCCTCCGCGAAGGGCACGGCCTCGCCGCGCGCCTCGTCGATCAGCGTCGCCTGCACGCCGCTGTGCTGGGCGCGCCACAGGTTCTCCGAGGCCAGGGCCCGCGAGACGCCGTCGAGACCGGCATGGAGGTCCGGCCGGCGCACGCACAGGCGCACGAGGCAGCGAAACAGGGCGGCGAGACAGAGGGAATCGTCCAGGCGCGTGCAGGCATCGGCGATGCGCAGCTCCAGCGTCGGAAACTTGATCGACGGTCGCAGCGACCACCACAGGAAGCTCGCGTCGGCGATGGCGCCCGATCGGGTCATGATGTCGACAAACCGCGCGTGGGCGGCCGCATCGGAGAAGATCTCCGGCAAACCGGTGCGCGGCAGCTCGCCGAATACGCTCAGCCGGTAGGCCATCAGCCCCGTCGCCTCGCCCTGCCAGAACGGCGACGACGCCGACAAGGCGAGCAGGAGCGGCTGGAACGGCAGCAGCCGGTTCATCAGGTCGATGCGCGCGCCCGGATCCGGCACCTCGACGTGGACGTGCATCCCGCAGATCAGCGCCCGCCGGGCCGCGATGCCGACATCCGACAGGATCCCTTTGTACCGCGCCCCGTCGGTGGCGGTCTGGCGGGCCCAGCGCGCCAGAGGATGGGTCCCGCAGGCCAGCAGGCTGAGCCCGTTCTCCGCCGCGATGCCGGCGAGTTGCGCCCGCTGGCCGCCGAGGTTCTCCCGCGCGGCCTGCGCGCCGGTGAGCGGGGGCGTGCAGACCTCGACCTGCGCGGCCACCAGTTCGCGCCCGGTCTCGGGCAGTTCCGCCTTCACCCGCGCATGGAAGGCGGCGAGGTCGCCCCGCGGCGTCCCGCGGGTCTCGGCATCGGCGAGGAAATACTCCTCCTCGATGCCGAAGCGGTAGCTGTGGGCGCTCATCGTGGTCTCCGGGCGATCATCACTCCAAGATAGACGCCGCAGACGCAGTTTCGACCGCACAGGACCGAACCGATCCGGCGCGCGGGCCCGGACGTCCCGGGATCAGGCCGGCCGGACGCTCGTGGGGTCCGGTCGCGCGGCGCGCCACAGCCACAGGGCCGTGAGGAGCAGCAGGAGCGTCGCGAGCGCGCCGGCCCAGCTCAGCGCGTCCCAGCCGGCCCAGCGACCGGGACCGATGCCGCGCACGAGCAGCGGGCCGACGATCTGTCCGGCCGCGAAGGCGGTGGTCATTCGGGCGAGCAGGGGCGTCGGGTTGTCGGGCCGCGCCTCACGCGCCAATTGCAGGCCGGCCATGGTGGCGATCATGAAGGTGCCGCCCACGCAGACCGCCGACACCGCGACCGCCCAGAGGGCCTGGACGACCAGGGGCAAGGCCGTCCCGAGCGCCATGATGCCCTGGGCCGCCGCCCAGAGCCGCCGGCGCGGTACGTGGGGCAGCCACAGCGCCACGGCCGCGACCGAGACCGCCGCCGCCAAGCCGAACAGGGGCGGGCCAGGCCGAACACGAGGGGATCCGGCGCCAGCGCCCGCGCCATGGCGGGCAGGAAGGTGGCCGGCACGATGTAGCCGAACCCGAACGTGCCGTAGCACAGCACCAGGCCGAGCTGCCCGCTCCGGCCGCCATGGGCCGTCGCCGCGGCCTCGCGCGCCACCTGCTGATCCGAGGCCGCATCCGGGCCCCGTGGCAGCGACCAGGCGAGCAGCGCGCCCGCCGCGGCGAGCAAGCCGAGTTCGAGCCAGAGCCAATCCGCCGGCTGACGGCCGCCGAGCCAAGCCAGGGTGCCGGCCAGCGCGATCCCGAGCCCGACCCCCGCGTAGATCCACGCGCCGAGCTGCGGGGCCCGGCGCCGGGCCAGTTCGGCCAAGCACCAGCTGCTCGCACAGACCAGGGCCCAGGCGCTGAACACGCCGGTCGCCGCGCGCAGACCGGCGCCCGTCACGTGCGCCGCGGTCCTGTCGGCTGCCGCCGTCGCCAGCGTCGCCAGCGCGACGCCGAGCAGGCTCAGCAGCAATCCGCGGCGCGGGTTGCCGGCAAAGCGCGCGGCCGTCAGGGCACCGACCAGATAGCCGACATAATTCGCCGCGGCCCATTCGGCACCCGCGTCGGCGCTGAGCGTGCCGTCGCGCATCATCAGCGGCATGAGCGGCGTGAACGCGAAGCGGCCGATCCCCATGGCGACCGCCAGGGCGACGAGGCCGCTGCCGACCACGGCCAGGGCCGCCGGGTCGACTGGACGGGAGGAGAGATCGCGGGTGCTCATCGGACGGATTGAGCACGTCGTACCCCTGTTGAAAAAGTGAATTCTTATGACGTATCGTTCTCTCGATGAGAACGATGGACCTGGACGACCTGCACATCTTCCGCTGCGTGGTGCGGGAGGGCGGCGTGACGCGGGCCGCGAGCCTGCTCCATCGCGTGCCGTCGAACGTCACCACCCGGATCAAGCAGTTCGAGGAGCGCCTCGGGGTCGCCCTGTTCCGCCGCCAGGGCCGCAACCTCGCCCTGACCGAAGCCGGACGGACGCTCCTGGGCCACGCCGAGAAGCTTCTGGACCTGGCGGACCTCGCCGAGCAGGAGCTGCGCAGCGGCGTCGTGGGCGGGCTGCTGCGGCTGGGCTCGCTGGAGAGTGCCGCCGGCGCCCGGCTGCCGCCGATCCTATCGGCCTTCCACGCGCGCTACCCCGACGTGACCATCGAGCTGAGAACGGGCACGACCCGTGCGCTGCTCCAGCAGCTGGAGCGTTTCGAGGTCGAGGCGGCCTTCGTGTCCGAACCGTTCGAACGCGGGAAGCTGTCGTCGGTGCCGGCCTTCGACGAACATTTGGTGCTGATTACCGGACGGACGGCCCCGCGCGCCGGCCGCTCCGCCGCGCTGGGCGGGCAGACCGTCGTGGCGTTCCCGCACGGCTGCTCCTACCGCCAGCGCCTGATCGAGTGGCTTGCCGAACAGGGCACTGCGCCCGCGCGGATCCTGGAGATGAGCTCGTATCACGCCATCGTGGCCTGCGTGGCCGCCGGCACCGGGGTCGCGATCATCCCGACCGAGGTGCTCGATCAGGCGGTGGTGGGGCATGCGGTCGAGCGCCATCCGCTGCCGGCGCATCTGCGCCTCAATCGGACCCATCTCGTCTGGTCGGGGGAGGCCAGCGCACCGCTGCAGGCGCTGATGGCGCTGCTTCCCCCGGCGGCCGGGGCGGCGCGGTCCGTGGAACCCGCGCCTCAGGCTGCCCGCAGCGGGCCGCCGACGAGCCACGCGGGATCGAACCAGCGGTCGGCCTCGCCGTCATAGGGCAGGCGCGTGATGTCCCAGTTCTGGATGTACTTGGCGTAGACGTTCCACACCGCGATGCCGCCGCCCACGAAGATCCGCCGGCCCGGGTAGCGCTTGAGCACCTCTTCGGGATCCTCGTGGCTGCGGATCACGTCGATGGTGCGGTCCTTGAAGGCGAATTCGGGCACCGAGGCCACGGTCTTCGGCCCGGCGATGAGCACGTGGCCCATGGTGAGCGCGAAGAAGCGCGTCACGTCCTCGACGAACAGCGGGTCGGTGTTCCCCTCCCAGGGCAGGTGGCCGTTGAGGCCGAGCTGGCCGCGCAGGCCGATCGCGCAGATGCAGCGGACGTCGATCATTGAAGGCAACTCAGTGAAAGGAAACCGGTTTGTCCCGTCCAATCCCTCATCCTGAGGTGGCGGGCGGGACGACCCAATCAAGCAACCGCCGATCCCGTCATTCGGGTGCGCGGAAACTCAGCACCCGGTCGGTGGGGAAGTCGTAGAGCTTGCCGGTCTCGGTCCAGTCCGGGGCGGCGAGCCGCACGAAATGCGGTGCGAGGTCCTCGGGCGTCCGCAGCGTTTCGGGATCCTCGCCCGGCATCGCCGAGCGGCGCATCCCGGTGCGCAGGGGACCCGGGTTGAGCAGCATCGCCTTGATCGCCGTGGTCTCGTTCTCCGCCGCGTAGGTGCGCACCAGCGCCTCGAGCGCGGCCTTCGAGACCGAGTACGGCCCCCAATAGGGCCGGCACTTCGACGACGCCCCGGAAGAAACGAAGATCGCCCGGCCCGCATCCGACATGCGCAGCAGCGGGTCCAGCGAGCGGATCAGGCGCCAGTTGGCGGTCACGTTCACGTCCATCACCTGCCCCCAGATCTTCGGGGTGATGTGGCCGATCGGCATGAGCGCACCGAGGATACCGGCATTGCCGACGAGGATGTCGAGCCGCTTCCAGCGCGCGTTGATCGCCGCACCGAGCCGGTCGATGGCGTCGTAATCGGCGAGGTCGAACGGCACGAGCGTGGCGCTGGAGCCGGCGGCGCGGATCGCGTCGTCCAGCTCCTCCAGGGCGCCGACCGTGCGCGCCACCGCGATCACGTGGGCGCCGGCGCCGGCGAGCGCCAGGGCGGCGGCGCGCCCGATGCCGCGGGATGCGCCGGTGACGACCGCGACGCGGCCTTCGAGGGTCTCTGAGACTCAGCCATGCGCAGGACCTAGCGCATTTCCGCGCGCAGGGGATCTCCGTTGGAGACCCGTTCGCGCGGAACCCCCAGATCCTGTCAGTCCGCCTCGGCCAGCATGGCGAAGCGCTTCGGCCCGGCGATGGAGAGATCCGTCAGGCCGGTCGGGTACTCGCCCGTGAAGCAATGGTCGGTGTATTGCGGGCAGGTCGCGTCCCGCGCCTCCTCGCCCATCGCCCGGTAGAGGCCGGGGATCGACAGGAAGGCGAGCGAATCCGCGCCGATATACTTGCGCATGCCCTCGAGATCGTGGGTCGCGGCGAGTAGCTTCTCCCGCTCGGGCGTGTCGATCCCGTAGAAATCCGGGTAGGTGATCGGCGGCGAGGCGATCCGGAAATGCACCTCCGAGGCGCCGGCCTCGCGCATCATCCGGACGATCTTCACCGAGGTCGTGCCGCGCACGAGGCTGTCGTCCACGAGGACGATGCTCTTGCCCTCGATCGCCGCGCGGTTGGCCGAATGCTTCATCCGCACGCCGAGCTCGCGCACCGACTGGGTCGGCTGGATGAAGGTCCGGCCGACATAGTGGTTGCGGATGATCCCCATCTCGAACGGGATCCCGGTCTCCTGCGAGAAGCCGAGTGCCGCCGGCACGCCGGAATCCGGCACCGGCACGACGATGTCGGCCGCCACGGAGGCCTCCCGGGCCAGCTCCCGGCCGATCGCCTTGCGCACCGCGTAGACGCTCTTGCCGTTCACCACCGAGTCCGGCCGGGCGAAGTAGATGTACTCGAAGATGCAGGGCCGCATCGGCACGGCGTCGGCGAAGCGGATCGACTCGATCCCCTCCTCGGAGATCACCACGATCTCGCCGTTCTCGATGTCGCGCACGAAGCGGGCGCCGATGATGTCGAGGGCGCAGGTCTCGGAGGCCAGCATGTAGCGGCCGTCGAGCTCGCCCAGCACCAGCGGACGGATGCCCAGCGGGTCGCGGGCGCCGATCAGCTTCTTATTGGTGAGCGCCACGATCGCGTAGGCGCCCTGGATCGCCTGGAGGGCGTCGATGAAGCGCTCGATGATCCGCGGCTTCCGCGAGCGGGCCGCGAGGTGCAGGATCACCTCGGTGTCGGAGGTCGACTGAGTGATCGCGCCGTCGCGCACGAGGTCGCGGCGGATCGACAGGGCGTTGGTCAGGTTGCCGTTATGGGCGACCGCGAGACCGCCGCTGGCGAGTTCGGCGAAGAGCGGCTGGACGTTGCGCAGGATCGTCCCGCCGGTGGTCGAGTAGCGCACGTGCCCGATGGCGGCGCGGCCCTTCAGCCGGGCGATGGTCTCGCCGTCCGAGAAGGAATCGCCCACGAGGCCGGGCCGCCGCTCGGAGTGGAACACGGAGCCGTCGAAGGAGACGATGCCGGCCGCCTCCTGGCCGCGGTGCTGGAGGGCGTGCAGCCCGAGGGCCACGATGGCAGAGGCCTCCGGATGTCCGAAGATACCGAAGACGCCGCATTCCTCGCGGAGCGTGTCGCCGTCGAGGTCGAAATCGGCGCTGGGATTGGCGGCGTGTGACATGAGGCGGTCGATCACTCACAGGACCCGGCGGCGACGGGCCGGCGCGCCGGTCGTCGCGGATACAATCCGATCAACACCGGAACCGCTATCTAGGGGTTCCGCGCGCGCCAACCTACGGCGAATACCGCAGATCAGCGTCGCGTCGGGGTCGGCGCGGTCTCGGTGCGGCGCTGGGGCGCCGGATCGGTCTCGGCCGGCGCGTCGGCAGCCTCGTTGGGCGGCGCGCCGGTCTTCGGCTTCTTGAACTGCTTGAGGAAGCCTTCCGGATTCTCGGGCAGCTGCGCCACCAGAGCGTCGCCGGACTTCTCCAGCATCGGGCGTGAGCGCGCCTGCGCGGCCCAATCGGGCACCTTGCCCTGGACCAGCCAGGACAGGAACACCCAGCCGATCACGCAGATCAGGAAGCCGCGGGCGGCCCCGAACAGGAAGCCCAGCGAGCGATCGACCGCGCCGATGCGCGAGTCGAGCACCACGTCCGAGATCTTCACCGTGATGATCGATACGATGATCAGCGTGCCGAGGAAGATCGCCGCGATCGAGGCGACCAGCGCGACGGTGTCACTGTTCACGTGCTGCTTCACGGTCGGAAGGAGCATTGGGTACAGCGTCCAGGCGACCGCGGCGGCAGCCACCCAGGCGACGATCGCCAGCACCTCGCGGGTGACGCCACGCACGGCCGCGAGCAGCGCGGAGACCGCGACGATGCCGAGCACGACGAGATCCAGGACGGTAAACGGCATCGTTGAGCTTTTTGGTACCCGCGGGGATAGCGCGTCGGCCGTGCGGCTCCCCCGGACCGCAGTGGATTTATACCAAGCCGGACCTCGGCCGTCACCCGGGGGCCCGCGCCTCGGTCCGGGGCTGTGCCGTCCATGCATCAGATGCGCTCTGTCGCGATGCCGCGCCGGGTCGGTCTGAGTTCCCCTTACCGTATGCCGATCACCGACCCGTTCGGCACGTCGCGGTCTCGCGCCGGTCGACCCGCGCCGTCTTTCCGGGGCGCCGCAGGCGAGCCCGGACCCGAAGGGGCACGCCGGAGGCGGGCAATCCAGAACCATGTAGTCGCCGGAACCTGGTCTGTCGGCGTATCCGGATCCCAGGCTCCGCTGCGCGGCCTCGGGATGACGGAGTGAGACGGCGGTGTCCGGCAAGGCGATCCCGTGCAGAGGCGCAGCTTCGATTTGCGGAGACGGGTTGCCGACCGCATCTCGCCTTGCAGGTCCGCGTCGTGCATCCCCATTCCTCAAGGATCGGAGATCGGGAACAGTACGGTGACGCAATCCACAACCGGCATCGGTGCCCACGGGGCCCGGCTGACGATCGACCTTGGGGCGATCGCGGCAAACTGGCGAACCCTCGCCGCACGCGGCGGCGGTGTTGCCTGCGCCGCCGTGGTGAAGGCTGATGCCTATGGCTGCGGCATCGCCAGGGTCGGGCCGGCTCTCTGGGCGGCCGGCTGCCGGACCTTCTTCGTCGCCCACCTGTCCGAGGGCGTCGCAGCCCGCGCCGCCCTGCCGGACGCCGCGATCTACGTCCTGAACGGCCTGGCCCCGGGCGCCGCTGCGGCTTTCGCGGCGCACGGACTGCGTCCCGTGCTCGGCAGCATCGAGGAACTCTCGGACTGGGCGGCGTTCTCGGCCGGCCGCGTGCCCGCGGCGCTCCATGTCGACACCGGCATGAACCGGCTGGGCCTGTCGGTGCCGGAGGCGCTGGACCTCGCGGGCGACCCGCGGATCGCGGCGTCTTGCATCGATCTGATCCTCAGCCACTTCGTCAGCGCCGAGAAGCCGCAAGATCCGGTCAATGCCCGGCAGATCGCCGACTTCGCCCGGGTGCGCGCGGCCTATCCGGCCCTGCCCGCCTCGCTGGCGAACTCCTCCGGCATCTTCCTCAAGGGCGCGCAGCATGACCTCCTGCGGCCGGGCTACGCCCTGTTCGGCGGCAACCCGACCCCCGGAACCGCGAACCCGATGCGCCCGGTGGTGCGGCTGGAGGCGATGATCGCGCAGGTGCGCGATGTCGAGGCCGGCGCCACCGCGGGCTATAACGGTCGCTGGGCCGCAGCCGCGCCCAGCCGGCTGGCGACGCTCTCGCTCGGCTACGCCGACGGCTTCCCCCGGGCGATCAGCGGACGCGGACAGGCGCTGGTCGGCGGCGTCCCGTGCCCGATCCTCGGCCTCGTCTCGATGGATCTGATCATCCTCGACGTCACCGCGGCCCCCGCAGCCGAGCGCGGCGCCACAGCCGTGCTGATCGGCGACACTCTCGATATTGACGCGGTCGGCCGCGCCGCCGGGACGATCGGCTACGAGATTCTCACCGGCCTGGGTTCTCGTTATGTTCGATCCTATGTAGAGTCCTGCTGATTCACCCGTCGCGCTGAAACGATATTCCGTTACTCCGGGGCGCCGCAGGCGAACCCGGCATCCAGAACCGCGGCGGGGCCTTGGCGCGTCGGCGGCTCTGGATTCCGGGCTCCGCTCCGCGGCCCCGGAATGACGGCCAGTCCCGAAGGCACGCGACGTCCGGACCCGACCGAGCCATGGCCAAGATCCACCAGACCTTCGTCTGCCAGTCCTGCGGGGCGGTCTACAACCGCTGGCGCGGGCGCTGCGAGGCCTGCAACGGCTGGAACACGATTGTCGAGGAGGCGCCCTCGGCTCCCGGCCAGTCCGGGCCGGCCGCAACCCGGCCGTCGCGCAGCCGCGGCCGCGTGTTCCCGCTGGAGGGCCTGACCGGCGAGGCGAAGGAGGCACCGCGCATTCCCTCAGGGATCGGCGAGCTCGACCGGGTCACCGGCGGCGGCTTCGTGCGCGGTTCCGTGATCCTGCTCGGCGGCGATCCGGGGATCGGCAAGTCGACCCTGCTGATGCAGGCCTCGGCGGCCATGGCGGGCACCGGCGAGCGGGTCGCCTACATCTCGGGCGAGGAGGCGGTCGGGCAGGTGCGACTGCGGGCCGAGCGGCTGGGGCTGAGCGCGCTCCCGGTGCAGCTCGCGGCCGAGACCAATGTCGAGGACATCGCCGAGACCCTGAGCCAGGGCCGGCCGCCCGCGCTCGCGATCATCGACTCGATCCAGACCATGTGGACCGAGACGGTGGAATCCGCCCCCGGCACGGTCACGCAGGTCCGCTCCTCGGCCCAGGCGCTGATCCGCTTCGCCAAGACCACCGGCACGGCGGTGATCCTGGTCGGCCACGTCACCAAGGACGGGCAGATCGCCGGCCCCCGGGTTGTGGAGCACATGGTCGACGCGGTCGCCTCCTTCGAGGGCGACCAGGGCCACCATTTCCGCATCCTGCGCGCGGTGAAGAACCGCTTCGGGCCCACCGACGAGATCGGCGTGTTCGAGATGACCGATGCGGGCCTCAGCGAGGTGCCGAACCCGTCGGCCCTTTTCCTGGCGGGCCGAGACCATCAGGCGGCGGGCACGGCGGTCTTCGCCGGGATGGAGGGCACGCGGCCCCTGCTGGTCGAGATCCAGGCGCTCGTCGCCCCCTCCTCCCTCGGCATGCCGCGCCGCGCCGTGGTCGGCTGGGACCCGAACCGGCTGTCGATGGTGCTGGCCGTGCTGGAGGCCCATGGCGGCATCCGGCTCGGCAGCCACGACGTTTATCTGAATGTCGCCGGAGGCCTGCGCATCACCGAGCCCGCGGCGGATCTGGCGGTGGCGGCCGCCCTGGTCTCGTCTCTGTCGGGCGCGGTGCTGCCGCCCGAGACGGTGTATTTCGGCGAGATCGGACTCTCCGGCGCGATCCGGCCGGTCGCACAGGCCGGATCGCGGCTGAAGGAAGCCCAGAAGCTCGGCTTCGCCAAGGCGCTGATCCCGCAGGGTCGCGGCGAGGGAGAGAAGGCGCTGTCGGTGGAGACGCTGCGCCACATCGCCGACCTGGTGGCGGGGATCAGCGCGGGCGCGCCGCGGAAGGGCTCCGGGCAGCGCGGACGGCAACAATCGCGTTACGCCGACGAAGAGGTGTGAGCGCCTCCGTCTTTGCGAGCGCAGCGAAGCAACCCAGGGACACGCCACCTTCTGGCAACGCCCGCCGCCCTGGATTGCTTCGTTGCGCTCGCAAAGACGGCTGAGGCTTTTACCCCCCGTCACGCTCATGTGCCGCGGCACGGCGGCCGGGCGCTGGCGCTCGATGACGAAGTCGTGGCCCTTGGGCTTGCGGGTGATCGCCTCGACGACCGCCTGGGCCAGCACCGAATCGTCCTGAGAGGCGCGCAGGACCGCCCGGAGATCGGCCGAATCCTCCTGGCCCAGGCACATGTAGAGCTGGCCCGTGCAGGTCAGGCGCACGCGGTTGCAGCTCTCGCAGAAATTATGGGTCAGCGGCGTGATGAAGCCGAGCTTCCCGCCGGTCTCCTCGACGCGCACGTACCGCGCCGGGCCGCCGGTGCGGTCGGGCAGCGGCGTGAGGGTGTAGCGGGTCTCCAGGCGCTGCCGCGCCACCGACAGCGGCAGGAACTGGTCGGTCCGGTCCGCCTCGATCTCGCCCAGCGGCATGACCTCGATCAGCGTCATGTCCATGCCGAGGCCGTGGGCCCAGGCGATCATGTCGGGAATCTCGTCGGCGTTGACGTCGCGGAGCGCCACCGCGTTGATCTTCACCTTCATCCCGGCAGCCCGCGCCGCCGCGATGCCGTCGAGCACCACCTTGAGGTCGCCGCGGCGGGTGATCTCGTGGAACTTGTCCGGGTCGAGGGTGTCGAGCGAGACGTTGATCCGGCGCACGCCGAGGCTCGCCAGCTCGTCGGCGTAGCGCGTGAGCTGCGTGCCGTTGGTGGTGAGCGTCAGCTCCTCCAGCGCCCCTGAATCGAGGTGGCGCGAGAGCCGGCGGAACAGGTGCATGATGTCCCGGCGGACCAGCGGCTCGCCGCCGGTGATCCGGAGCTTGCGCACGCCGCGGGCGATGAACACGCCACAGAGGCGGTCCAGCTCCTCCAGGGTCAGCAGGTCGCGCTTGGGCAGGAACTGCATGTGCTCGGACATACAGTAGGCGCAGCGCAGGTCGCAGCGATCTGTCACCGAGATGCGCAGATACGAGATCGCCCGCTGGAACGGGTCGATCAGCGGCGCGGGCCCGGTGGGCGCGCCGAGAGCGGACGTCTGCGGCGTCAGGGAGCTGTCATCGAGCATTGTCCGGCATATGATGCCCCAAACGGTCGCGGGCAAGCAGGTCCCGCGCCGCAGCCCCAGATTGCGTAGGAGTGTGACCCGTGACCGAGGATCTGTGGCCGACCGAGATCCGCCTGTCGGCCGACCGGCGGAGTCTCAACGTCGCCTTCGAGGACGGGGCGCGCTACGCCCTGCCGGCCGAGTACCTGCGGGTGTCGAGCCCGTCCGCCGAGGTGCAGGGGCACTCGCCGCTGGAGCGCAAGGTGATCGGTGGCAAGCGGTCCGTGGCGATCCTGGCGGTGGAGCCGGTCGGCAACTACGCGGTGAAGCTCGGCTTCGACGACATGCACGACACCGGCATCTACGGCTGGGGCTACCTGCATACGCTCGGCCGCGAGTACGAGAGCCGCTGGCAGACCTATCTCAGCGAACTCGCCGAGCGCGGCCTCGACCGTGACACGGCGCGGCAGGCGCCGGTGAAGGGCGGCGGGAGCGGCGGGGGCTGCGGGTCGGGTTCCTGCGGGTGCCACTGAGGGCAGCCGCTCTGTTCGGTGCGGATTCTGGCATCGGGCGTCGACATCTTCGCGAACGGAGCGAAGCAATCCAGGGCGGCGCCACGGCTCGCCATCGCGGATTACTGGGCCGCCTCGCTGCGCGCGCAATGAGGGCGTGTTGAGCTGTTCCGCCGAGGAGGCCGGAGGCTTGCATCGTATGAGACGCGTGCCTCGTCCGATCGCTCGCCATCTCTGGAGACCCCATGGCCTTCGCCTGCACCATCCCGGCTACGCCCACGATTCAGCAAGACGACGCCACCGTGCGCATCACGCGCTGGGACTTCCCGCCCGGCGGCGTGACCGGATGGCACGAGCACGGCTGGCCGTATTTCGTGGTGATGCTGGTGGACGGGATTTTGCGCGTCCATGACGGTGCGGCGGTCAGTGAGACGGCGCTCGCGGCCGGGCAATCCTACATGCGTCCCGCGGGCATCCGGCACGACGTGATGAACGGGTCAGACCACCCGATCGCGTTCATCGAGATCGAGGTGAAGCGCCCGGACGCGCTGGTGACCCTGCCGGCGGCCTGAACGCAGAAGGGCCGACCTCGCGGCCGGCCCTCCCCCGAAAAGCCCCGAAAAAATCAGCGCTGGACGATGACTCTCGTGCCCACCTTGGCGTGGGTGTAGAGGTCCATCACGTCCTCGTTGGTCATGCGGATGCAGCCCGAGGAGACGGCGGTGCCGATCGTCTCCGGCTCGTTGGAGCCGTGGATCCGGTAGATCGAGCCGCCGAGATACATGGCGCGGGCGCCGAGCGGGTTCTCGAGACCGCCCTTCATGTAGCGCGGCAGGTCGGGCCGGCGCTTCAGCATGGTCGCCGGCGGGCGCCAATCCGGCCACTCGCGCTTCATCGTGATGGTCTGCACGCCGCCCCAGGTGAAGCCCGGACGGCCGACGCCGACGCCGTAACGGAGGGCCTGACCGCCCCCCAGCACGTAGTAGAGCCGCCGCTCGGCCGTCGACACGACGATCGTGCCGGCGCCGTAGGGGCCGTTATACGCCACGGTCTCCCGCGGGATCGCCGACATCTGCGGCACCGCGGCGTCGGCGCTCAGCGGGTCGGCGGGGTTGAGCGAGGCGTTGGCCACCGGCACCGCGACGGTCTCGACGGCCTGCGGGCGCACCCGCACGGTGAGCGCGTCGTTCAGCGGCTGGCGGGTCAGCGGGTCGATCTCGTAGGCCAGAGCCGGCGCGGCGCACGCGGCCGCGCCGAAAAGCCCGATCAGGGCGGGGAGAAAACGACGCATCAAAGCCTCTCGGGGCAGGCGCGGACTATGGCGGGAACGCGGCGAATACCGGGGCACGATGCCGTGCCGATCCTCGCCAAGGGGTAAACGCTCGCGCCTCAAATCCAAGCCTGAAACCGCCCGATCCAGGCGGTTCCGCCCGCCCGTGACTCGATGGCAACACTGTGGCAGCTTGGCCGTAAGAGCGGGGATGAACGGCATAAGTCGCGGCGTTCGCGACCCGTGCCCGCGGCGGGTTCCGCGGGCGCCTCGAGGCCGCGTCAGGCCTCGTCGGCAGCGAGCCAGATGGCCGGCTCGCGCGGAGCCGGGCGGAGCGGGGCCGGCGCGGCGGGCAGGCCGCGCAGCTGGGCGAGTTCGGCGAGTTCCGGCGCCTGCGCGGTGTCGTCGGCGGTCAGGAACAGGCCCCGCGCCCGGGCGGCGCGGCCGAGATCGGCCCGACTCGTCCAGACGCTCTGGGCCGGGCTCGTGAGCAGCGCCAGGGCCACGGGCGCCAACCACAGGGCGAGCCAAAGGCTCCCGACGAGGACCAGGGCGAAGATCATCAGCGCGCCGACCACCACGGCATCGGCCTGGAGCCGGAAAGCCTCCGACCAGGAGACCTGCCGGTCATCCCGATCCTGCGTCTCCCAGCGCAC
Source organism: Methylobacterium tardum (assembly GCF_023546765.1). Classification (NCBI taxonomy): domain Bacteria; kingdom Pseudomonadati; phylum Pseudomonadota; class Alphaproteobacteria; order Hyphomicrobiales; family Methylobacteriaceae; genus Methylobacterium; species Methylobacterium tardum. Next base: position 5,974,411 of record NZ_CP097484.1, on the reverse strand, counting down.
CACCCGGCCAAGGAAGGTCGAGACCACGGCGCTGGCGGTGAACAGGGTCAGGACCGGCCACAGGACTACCCACACGGCCTGCTCCAGGGCGGCGCTCGCGAGCAGCGCCCGGGTGCCGCCGAAGGCCGCCCGACGCTCCGGCGCCGCCAGGACATGGCCGAGGCTCAGGAGCTTCGGCAGCGCCAGCACGGCGATGCTGAGGATCGCCAGCGCATGGGCCGCCGCCCCCTGCCCGGTCAGGCCGTAGGCCAGCAGGCCGAGATCGCCGGTCCGCGCAGCCTGCCAGGCGGCCAGCCCGACGAATGCGATCCAGAGGGGCAGCACCCCGTAGGAGAGGATGCCGACGAGGAGGTGCCAGCGGCTCGCGGCGCGCAGCCCCGTCCAGGGCAGCACCCGCAGGTGCTGGAGGTTGCCCTGGCACCAGCGACGCTCGCGGCCGAGCAGGTCGACGAGGTTCGTGGGCATCTCCTCCCAGGTCCCGCCCATCTCGGGCAGCAACCGCACCTCCCAGCCGGCGCGGACCATCAGGGCGCCCTCGACGATGTCGTGGCACAGGATCTCGCCGCCGAGCGGCTCCCGGCCCGGGAGTTTGGGAAGCTGCGCGTTCGCCGCGAAGGCCTCGATCCGTAGGATCGCGTTGTGGCCCCAGTAGCTGCCCTCCGGCCCCTGCGGTCTCCAGGCAGCGCAGCGCCAGCGGCGCGTAGAGGCGAACGGCGAATTGCTGGATGCGGGCGAAGAGCGTGTCCCGGCCCGCCGCGTACGAGACGGTCTGGATCAGGCCGGTGCGCGGGCTCTCCTGCATCAGCCGCACGAGCCGGGTCATCGCCGCGCCCGTCATCAGGCTGTCCGCGTCGAGGACGATCATGAAGGCGTACTCGGCGCCGTAGCTGCGGCAGAACTCGCCGATGTTGCCGGCCTTGCGGCCGACATTCTCGGTCCGGCGCCGGTAGCGGATCCGCGGCAGCGCCGGGTCGGCGGCTGCCCAGGCCTGGATGCGGGCGAATTCGTGCTCCTCGACGGCGGCGATCGCGCCGTCCCGCGTGTCGGAGAGAACGAAGATGTCGATGTCCTGCACGTCGGCGCGGGCCAGCGAGCGCGCCATCACCCGCAGGCGGGCGAACACCGCCACCGCGTCCTCGGCGTGGATCGCCACCACGGCGGCGGCGCGTCCGGCGCCCGCGATCGTGGCCTCGGCCTGCTCGGAGCGGCGCTCCAGCACCGACTTGGCCCGATCGCCCAGGAAGCCGGCGATGAGCCCGTAGGCGTATTGGCAGGCGACGAAGGCCTGCCAGCCCATGACAAGGCTGAACAGCACCAGCACCGCCCAGGCGAGCGGGCTGACACCCGCCGGATAGGCGAGCGCGGCAAGCCACGCGAGACCGCCGGCCGTGACGAGGCTCGGGATCGCCAGGGCGAGGCGGCGAGCCCGGAGTGCGCGCGCCGGTCGCGTACCCGTCCAGACCTCGTGCTGGGGGATTGCGGTCGACGGATCGGATGTGACCGAGCCTGCGTTCCGATGCGGTCGCTCGGCAGAGGAGGTGACGCGTGGGGACATGGCGCGAGGAACTCGACCGTGGAAGGCTGCCGGCCGCCCGGCCGTCTGGAGCCGAGAACCGATGACCGTGGATACCGATGTGCGGGGTGAGGACACGGAGCCGACCCGGCCGCGCAGGCGGCCGGAAGCCGAACGGATCAATCCCCCCTCCCGGCGCCGCGTTCTAGGAACAGTCCTGACCGCGGCTGCCGGCACGGTTCTACCTAGCGCGGCCGATCTGAATGGGTCCAGAACGTGGGCCGGGTCGGCGCTTCCGCCGCAGGACGGCCCGATGACGTTCGAAACGCTGTCGGATCAGGCGGCGCGCTTGGCCTCCGCCCCCTACGCCGCACCGCCCGAGGACCTGCCGGCGGCGCTCGCAGGCCTGGATTACGACCGCTACCGGGCCATCAGGTTCCGGCCGGACGAGGGCCTGCGCCTCGGCAACAACTTCAGCGCGCAGTTCTTCCACCGCGGCTTCCTGCAGCGCAAGCGCGTAGACCTCTATCTCCAGCCGCGGCGCGGGCCGGCGCACCGGATCCCCTACGAGAGCCGCCTGTTCGACCTCGGCCCGACGCTGGCCGGGCAGACCTTCGCGCCGGATCTCGGCTTCGCGGGCTTCCGCCTGCACTACGCGTTCCCGGACACGCCCTCGTGGCGCCCCAAGGGCTTCCAGGAGGAATTCCTTGTCTTCCTCGGCGCCTCCTATTTCCGGCTACGGGCGGCGAACCAGGAATACGGCCTCTCCGCCCGCGGGCTCGCGATCGGCACGGGTGCCCCGGAGGGCGAGGAATTCCCGGACTTCATCGCCCACTGGATCTGCGAGCCGGAGCCCGAGGCCCGCAGCCTGACGGTGATGTCGCTCCTCGACAGCCCGAGCGTGGCCGGCGCCTACCGGTTCGAGATCACACCCGGTGACCCAGCCCGGATCGCCGTCACCGCGGCGCTCCATCCGCGTCGGACGCTCGCGAAGCTCGGCGTGGCGCCGCTCACCAGCATGTTCCTGCACGGCCAGAACGGACCCGGCGCCCGGGGCGCGACGCCGTTCGACGACTTCCGGCCGCAGGTGCACGATTCCGACGGGCTGTGCGTCGCAGCCGGGAGCGATCCAGCGCGGGTCGATCGCCTCTGGCGGCCACTGGTCAACGGTCGCAGCCAGCCGCAGATCTCCGCCTTCGCGGCCAAGCCGCTGGCGGGTTTCGGGCTGCTGCAGCGCGAGCGACGGTTTGAGGCCTATCTCGACGTGGAGGCGCGCCAGGAGGCACGGCCCGGCCTGTGGGTCGCGCCCGATCACGCGGGCTGCGCTTTCGCAGAGGGCGCGGTGCAGCTCTACGAGATCCCTTCCGGCGAGGAATACGCCGACAACATCGTCGCGGCCTTCGTGCCGGCGGCTCCGGCGCAGCCCGGCACCCCGGTGCGGCTCGCCTACGGCCTGACCACGGTCGGAGCGGAGCCCGTGGCGGCCATCCCCGAGACCGCCCTCGCCAGGGTCACCTCCACGCGTTTCGGATCGGCGGAACGCCTGCGCCCGACCAACCCGCCGAGCCCGCAGCGGCGGCTCTGCGTGATCGATTTCGAGGGTCCCGGCCTGCCGAAGGGCACCGACGACGACATCACCGCGGAGGTCTCGGCCAGCGCCGGCACGATGCACGAGCCGGTGGCCAATTTCGTGCCGCAGACGGGCGGATGGCGGATCTACGTCGAGTGGCGCCCGCCGGACCCGATGCCGACGAGCGATGTCGTGTTGCGCGCCCGGCTTGCCCGTGGGACGACGCCCCTCAGCGAGACCTGGGACGCCGCCGTGTGAGCCCGTCCGCGCGTGCAGCGAGGCGACTCTAGCAGGCGCAGGATGGCAAGGCGGGCGCGGTCCGGGATTGCCTCAAGCGCGCGCGGATGATCCGGGCCGGGCGCATTCAGGCAGTCCGGCGTTCCTGCTCCAGGCGACGTGCGAGACGGGTGGCGCCGTAGACCTCGCTCAGGCGGCGGCGCGCGGCGGAGATCGGCGGCGCCTGCCGCTCGACATGGGCGGCGGCGATGACGCGCAGGGCGGCGGCGACCGATCGCTCCAGACGGCGCTCGGCCTGCGCGGCCGCGTCCTGATGAGTGGCCAGCATGTGATGATCCCTCGTGCATACCGTATCCGCCCTCTTGTGGGGCGGTGATCGGCGGCACAGACAGTGTTCACATCTGGCTTGACCGCATCAAGGCAGCTTGGCCGTAAACCGGCGCGCGTCGTTACCGCAATTCTTCATGCCATGTCCGGCCGTCGCGCTCGATCAGCGCGATGGCGGCGGTTGGCCCCCAGCTCCCGGCCGGGTAGGGCCGCGGCGCCTCGGGCCGGTCGGCCCAGGCCTTGAGCACGCCGTCGGCCCAGGCCCAGGCGGCCTCGACCTCGTCGCGGCGCATGAACAGGGTGGCGTTGCCGCGGACCACGTCCATCAGCAGGCGCTCGTAGGCGTCGGGGTAGCGCTGCTTGAAGGTCTCCTCGAAGGAGATGTCGAGGTCGGTCGGGCGCAGGCGCAGGCCGCCGGGACCGGGATCCTTGGTCATCACTTCGAGCTTCATGCCCTCCTGCGGCTGCAGGCGGATCACCAGCCGGTTCGGCTCACGGCCGAAGGCCTCCTCGGGGAAGATCGAGAACGGCGAGGCCCGGAACTGCACCACGATCTCGGAGAGCTTCTGGGGCAGGCGCTTGCCGGTGCGCAGGTAGAACGGCACGCCGGCCCAGCGCCCCGACTGGATCTCGACCTTCATGGCCACGAAGGTCTCTGTCCGGCTCTCGTGGCCAAGTTCGGCGAGGTAGCCCTCGACCGGCTTGCCGTCGACGGCGCCCGCCACGTACTGGCCGCGCACCGTGACCGCCTGCACGTCGTGGGCCGTGATCGGCTTGAGGGCGCGCAGCACCTTCAGCTTCTCGTCGCGGACCGAGTTCGCCTCAAGATTGAGCGGGCTCTCCATGGCGGTGAGGCAGAGCAGCTGCAGGATGTGGTTCTGCAGCATGTCGCGCATCGCGCCCGACGTGTCGTAATAGCCGGCCCGGCCCTCGACCCCCACCGTCTCGGCGACGGTGATCTGGACGTGGTCGATCACGTCCGAGGTCCAGAGCCGCTCGAAGATCGTGTTGGCGAAGCGGAGCGAGAGCAGGTTCTGGACCGTCTCCTTGCCGAGATAGTGGTCGATCCGGAAGATCTGAGATTCTGGGAAGACCTCACCGACCGCGTCGTTGATCGCCCGGGCCGATTTGAGGTCCTTGCCGATCGGCTTCTCCAGCACGACGCGGGACTTCTCGCCGACGAGCCCGTGGGCGGCGAGGTTGCGGCAGATCGAGCCGTAGAGGTCGGGCGAGGTGGCGAGGTAGTAGGGCCGGACTTGGTCGGGCCGCTCGTCGAGCTTGGCCACGAGGTCGGTCCAGCCGCTGTCGCCGGCACCGTCGACCGCGACGTAGTCGACGTGATCGAGGAAGCGGTGGAGCATGTCGTCGGTCAGGTCGGCGGCCGGCACGAATCGCTTGAGGGCGTCGCGGGCGTGCTCGCGGAAGGCGTCGAGGGACAGTTCCGACCGCGAGGCGCCGATGATTCGGCTCGTCTCGGGAATCTGGCCGTCGCGGAAGCGGTAGAACAGCGCCGGCAGCAGCTTCCGCGCAGTCAGATCGCCGGTCGCGCCGAACACGACGCAGTCGAAGGAAGCGACGGGGATGATCGTGGCCAAGGGCGGCTCCCGGTTGTCGTGCGCTGGTCTCGTGCGGCGGCTGCGTCGCACTGACCTAGCCCGTGTGCAAGGGCTTCGCCAGACGAGGGGCGCAGGCCTGCGCTGCCCGGGCCGGGGCGCGGCCGCGACAGGTCCGGGCGACCCGATCGCGTCACGCTCGGTCTTCGCGAGCGAAGCGAAGTGACCCAGGGCAGCGCGAGGCCGATTGGGTCAGCCCTCCATGTACCGCTTGAACGCCTCGGCGTAGTCCGGATGCCAGCGCGACAGGGCGGGCCGGTTCTCGACGATGTCGCCGGACGCCCAGGCGATCCGCTTCGCGTCCTGGGCGCGGGTGGTCTCGTTGTCGGGGCAGAGGATATAGAATTCGCCGGCGGCGAGCCGCTCCAGCATGAACGCCACGGTCTCCTCGGGCGTCCAGGCGCCGGCCGGCTTCTCGGTGACGCCGCGGGCCTTGGTGAGCCCGGTATAGACGAAGCCGGGGATCAGCAGGTGGGCGGTGGTGTGGCAGCCCTCCCGGTTGCGCAACTCGTGGGCGAGCGCCTCGGTGACCGCCTTCACGCCCGCCTTCGAGACGTTGTAGGGCGCGTTGCCCGGCGGCGTGGTGATGCCCTGCTTCGAGCCGGTGACGATGATCGCTCCGGCCTTGCCGCCCTCGATCATGCCGGGCGCAAAGGCGTGGATGCCGTTGACCACGCCGCCGAGATTGGTCTCAAGAATCCGCGCCCAGGTATCGGCGTCGGAGAACAGTTTTCCGCCGGCCTCGATCCCGGCATTCAGCATCACCAGGGCGGGCGGTCCGGCCTTGGCGACGGCGGTCGCCAGGGCCTCCACGGCGCCCCGGTCCGACACGTCGGTGGGCACGGCGCGCACCTCGACGGCGGCGAGTTCGGCGACGGCGGCCCGGGCCGCGTCCAGGGCCTGGCCCGGCAGGTCGGCGAGCCAGACGTTCATGCCGGCCCGGGCGAAGGCCTGCGCGGCGGCAAGCCCGATGCCGCTCGCAGCCCCGGTGACGACCGCGTTGCGACCGGGGCTGATCGCGGGGTGCTGGCTCATGACGGATCCTCGGCTGACTGGCGCCCATCAGATGGGGCGAGCCTGGAGGAAGGCGAGTTCGCGGCAGCGTACCGAAACCCCGCAGAACCCGCGGATCGCCGCGGGGGCGGCGTCTGTTAGGGTGAGGCTGCGCCCTCAGGACTCCAGGACCCGGATGCCCCATCCCCCGAGCCGCCGGTCGATCCTGGCCGGTGCGGCCACCTTCGGTCTCGCGGCGACGGCGCGGGCGGCCGGGTTCGGGCCCCCGGCCGCCCATCCTGGTCGGGCGACAGCCTCCAGGCGGCCGCGTCGGCCAAGGGCCTGCTCTACGGCTGCGAGGTGCCGTTTCACCGCTTCGACGCGACCCCTGCCTACCGGCAGGCGGTGGCACGCGAGTGCGGCCTCCTCGTCTGCGGCACCGAGATGAAGATGGAGGAGGTTTTGCCCGCCCCCGGCAAGACCGACTTCGCCCGCGGCGACGCCATCCTGCGGTTCGCCCGAGCGAACGGCCAGCGCATGCGCGGCCACACGCTCGTCTGGCACGCGGCGCTGCCGCCCTGGGTCGGGCCGCTGCTCGGCCGGGCGAGTGCCGTCCAGGCCGAGGACTTCATGCGGCGCTGGATCGAGACGGTGGCGGGCCACTATCGCGGCCAGATCGTCGCCTGGGACGTGGTCAACGAGATCTTCGGCAACGAGGCCGATCCCGACCGCGGCGGCGGCCTGCGCGACTCGCCCTGGCTCGCCTCGATCGGCCCCGGCTACGTCGACCTCGCCTTCCGGATCCTGCACGAGACCGACCCTACGGCGGCCGGCACGTGGAACGAGGACGCGGTGGAGCAGGGCGTGCCCTGGATGGAGGCCAAACGCACCAAGGTCCTGCGCCGCTTGGAGGCGATGCGCGCCCGCGGCGTGCCGATCCGGCGCTTCGGCCTGCAATCGCATCTCACCAGCACGATCCCGATCGACCAGGGCCAACTGCGCCGCTTCCTGCGGGAGATCGGCCAGATGGGGCTCGGGATCGAGATCACCGAGCTCGACATCGACGACCGGGCGTTTCCGTCCGACGTGGCTACCCGCGACCGGAGGGTGGCCGACTTCGCCCGCCGCTTCCTCGACGTGGTGCTGGACGAGCCCGCCTGCCTCGATGTCGTGACCTGGGACATCTACGACCCGGATACGTGGCTGAACGACCACCCCTACCGCAAGCGGCCCGACGGCCTGCCGCAGCGGGCGCTGCCGCTCGACGCGCAGTTTCAGCGCAAGCCGCTCTGGCACGCGATGAGGGCGGCCTTCGCGGCCGCGCCGGATCACCGGGCCGCCCGCGACAAGCTCAGGCGGGCGTGACGCCGGCCCGACGTCCGTCCTCGGCGAGGCTCGGCTCCGGCGGCCGGTCCGCCAGGAGGCGGCGGCGGAGACGCGCGCAGGGGCGCTCGACGAGGGCGTACATGCCCCAGCACCAGAGCAGCGTCACCGGGAAGGCCACGAGCATCAGCCCGAACCCGTGGAGCCCCGGCCGCAGGTGCAGCACCAGCGCCACCACGGTCATGTGCGCGAGGTAGAAGCTGTAGGACCAGAGGCCGAGCCGGCGCATCGGCCGGCTGGCCAGCAGCCGCACCAGAGGTCCCTCCCCGTGCAGCAGGTACGCGAAGGGCACGAACAGGGCGGCGCTCTGGAGCGTGTAGCGCAGGCTCTCGCGGAAGGCGGGATCGCGGACCGCCAGGGTCCCGAGGATCACCGCGAGGCTGGCGGCGACCTGCCAGAGCGCGGGGCGCCAAGCCCGGTCGGCCGAGATCACCGGGTTGTTCCACAGGCCGAGGCAGCAGCCGAACAGGATCGCGTCGATGCGGGTGTGGGTCCAGCTGTAGTTCAGGCTGTAATCCGGCAACCGCCAGACGTTGCTGCACCGGATCGCCAGGACCACTGCGCAGAGTCCCAGACAGGCGAGCGTGGCCCGGCGCGGCGCGAGACGCCCGAGCCACAGCACGAAGGCCAGCGGGAAGACGAGGTAGAAATGCTCCTCGATGGCGAGGCTCCAGAGCGGCACCGGCAGCACCGCCTCGGTGCCGAACAGGCCGGGATAATTGGTCAGGAAGATCACTTGGCCCAGCACCGCCGCCGGCGCGACAGGCATCCAGTCGAGGAGGCCCGCCGCGTAGAGCGCTCCGGAGGCGAGCAGCGTCAGGTACATCGGCGGCAGGATGCGCAGGCTCCGCCGCAGATAGAAGGCGGGGAGCGAGACCGCACCCGTCCGCGCCCGCTCGATCCGCAGGAGCGTGGTGATCAGGTAGCCGCTGAGGAAGAAGAAGATTGTGACGCCGAAGCCGCCCGGCACGACGTGGCTGTAGCCGCAATGGGCCGCGAACACGATCAGGATGGCGAGCGCCCGAACCCCGTCGAGTTGCGGCAGGTAGGGCATCGCTGCGGGACGCGGGTCTCCGGGATGCGGCATGGCGGGAACCGATCTCCTGTCTGGGCCTGGGCAGCCGCGGTGGACCAGCCATGCGGTGTCCGATGGAACGCTTCGATTGAGGTGTCCCACTCCGTCATCGCGAGCGGAGCGACGTGACCCAGGGCAGCGCGCCGTCAATGAACGTGGCGCTGTCTGGATTGCTTCGCTCCGCTCGCAAAGACGAGGGTGCCGAAGCCAGCAAATCACAAATTGTATAAGCGCCGTTTTCGCGCCGGCCGGCATCCGCATGAAGCCTGACGCGGCTGAACCAGTTGCGGGATCGTAAATCCCGGTCTCGGGCCACTCTCAGGGCCGGAGGAGATTGGTAACCACGCCGGCCCATCATCCGGCCCGGTCGCGCCGCCTGAGCGCGTCGGGAGTGTTGCGTATGGTCCCGGTCCCACCCCGCCGTCCTACCGGCCCGCGCGCCCGTCTCGGTGCGGGCCTGTCGCTCCTGGCGCTGCTCGGCACGTCCGTCGCGGCGCTGGCGCAGGGCGCCCCCGCGGCCGTCCCAGCGGCCAGCCCGCCTCCGGGGCCGGTCCCGCCGCGCGCCATTCCGGCCGCCGTGCCGCCGAGCCCGGACACCGGATCGGCCGGCAAAGGCCCGGAGACCAAGGTGCCGGAGGCGAAAGGCCCCGAGACGAAACCGGCCGACTCCAAGCCCGTGGAGACGGCATCCCCCGAATCCAAGCCCCTCCAGGGCAAGCCGCAGGAAACGGCGCGGAAATCGCGTGAGCCGGCGCCCCTCGTCTACGCCAAGGTCTCCGCCGACCCGAACCCGACGCTGACGGCGCGCACCTTCCTGGACACGCTCCGGGCGGCGGAGCGCTACGCGGCCTTCGCGGAGGCCGGCGGCTGGGAGCGGCTGCCCGAGGATCTCGCGCGCCTGAAGTCCGGCGAGCGCAACCCGGCGATCCCGGCGCTGCGCCACCATCTGACCCTGACCGGCGACCTGCCGGCGGACGCGCCCCCGAGTGACCGCCTCGATCCGCCCCTCGTGGCCGCGATCGCGGCCTTCCAGGGCCGCCATGGCTTGCCCGACAGCGGCATCCTGGGCCGGCTCACGATCAACGCGCTCAACGTGCCCGCCTCGGTGCGTCAGCGTCAGCTCGCCGCCTCGGCGTCCCGGCTGATGGGCTCGAAATTCCCGTTCGGCGAGCGCTACGTCGTGGTCAACATTCCCTCGGCCGCCGTGGAGGCGGTGGAGAACGGCACGGTGGTCCGCCGCTACGTCGCGGTGGTCGGCTCCCCCGACAAGGCGACCCCGGCCGTGGAGACGCGCATCACCGACATCAACTTCAACCCGACCTGGACCGTCCCGGCCTCGGTGGTGAAGAACGAGATCATCCCGCAGATGCGCAAGAATCCGGGCTATCTCGCCAAGAACCACATCCGGATCCTCGGGCCCTCCGGCGAGGTCGACCCGACCAAGATCGACTGGGCGGGCGAGAAGGCCGTCAATTACACGCTGCGGCAGGATTCCGGCTTCGACAACTCGCTGGGCCAGGTGCGGATCGACATGCCGAACCGCTTTGCCGTCTACATGCACGACACGCCGGCGAAATCGCTGTTCGCCGCCAGCGTGCGCTTCCACAGCCACGGCTGCGTCCGCGTCGGGCAGGTGAAGGAGCTCGTCGGCTGGCTGCTGCAGGGCACGGACGGCCCGAACGGCCCAGGCACGGGTTGGGGGCCGATCGAGATCGAGACCGGCATCGCCGACGGCGAGCGCCGCGACATCAAACTGCCCAAGCCGGTTCCGGTGACCTTCGTGTACCTCACGGGCTACGCCACCCCGGACGGCAAGGCGCATTTCCGCGACGACATCTACAATCTCGACAATCCGGCTCCGGAACCCGCGGCCACCGGCGCGATCCCACCTGCGGCCAGCGTCCCCGCGCCTGTGAAGCCGGCCGCCGCGCCGACGACCAGACCCGCCGGGATGCCCGCAGCGGCGGCCAAGCCCGGCCCGACGAAGCCGGCTTCGGCCAAGCCCACGGCGGAGCGCCGCACTTTGGAATCCGTTGACGCTATCCGCTGACCCAGCCCCGCGATGCCGATGAGCGCTCGTGTTTGCGCCACCAGATCATCCGGAACGCCACCGACAGCGGCCATTTCACGGGTGCGGGCTTTCGGATTAGAGCCTCGCGAAGCCTGACGTCCTTCAGGGTCACCCCTCACCGTCATTCCGGGGCGCCGCAGGCGAGCCCGAAGTCCAGACGCCGTGTCGGTGAAAGACTTGCCGCGTCGGTAGCTCTGGATCCCGGGTTCCGCTCCCGCGGACCCGGGATGACGATGGCGTGGGCTTAGCGACGAAGGCGTCCTGCATCCGAGCAGGCATCAAGCCCCCGCCAGATCCAGCCGCACTTTGACCAAACCGGGATCCTCCGGGTCGCGGCTCTGCGCGAAGCCGAGGCGGCGGCAGACGGCCAACATCGGCCTATTCTCGGCCAGGACCGAGCCCTCGACCCGGCCGATCCCCTCCGAGCGCGCCCAGTCGATCATCAGGCGCATCAGGGCGAAAGCCGTGCCGGTGCCCCGGACGTCGCGGCCCACCGCGATCGCGTACTCGCCGCTCTCGTGATTGGCGTCGGCGTGCAGCCGCACGGCGCCGAGCATCCGCTCGCCCCCGTTCGGCTCGACCTCGGTGGCCACGAACGCGATGGCCCGGGCATAGTCGAGCTGGGTAAGGCGTGCCAGGAAGGCGTGGCTGAACTCGCGCACAGGCCCGAAGAAGCGCAGTCGCAGATCCTCCGGGTCCAGCCCCTTGAAGAAGGTCAGGAACAGGCCCTCGTCCTCGGGCCGCACCGGCCGCACGCGGATCGTGCGGTCCTTGAGGTTGAGGGTGCGGACCCACTCCGCCGGGTAGGGGCGGATCGCGAAGCGCGGATGGCCGCGGCCGTATTGCCCCTTCTCGGAGCGACCGATCCGGACCTTGGCGTCGAGTGCCAGCACGCCGGTCTCGTCGGCGAGCAACGGGTTGATATCGAGTTCGCGGACCTGCGGCAGGTCGGCAGCCAGTTGGGACAATTTCACCAGCGTCAGCGCGATCGCCGGCAGGTCGGCCGCCGGCACGTCGCGGTAGCTGTCTAGACGCCGGGCGACGCGGGTGCGGCCGATGAGGTCGCGGGCGAGGATCAGGTCCAGCGGCGGCAGGCCGAGCGCCCGGTCGTCGATCACCTCCACGGCCGTGCCGCCGCGGCCGAAGACCACGACGGGGCCGAAGACCGGATCCTCGGCGAGGCCGGCGATGAGCTCGCGCCGCTGGCCCCTGCGCACCATCGGCTGCACGGCGAAACCGGTGACCCGGGCATCCGGCCGCTCCCGGCGCGCCCGGGTCAGGATGCTGCCCGCGGCCGCGCGGACATCGGCCTCGCTGGTGAGGTCGAGATGGACCCCGCCGACATCAGATTTGTGCACGACATCGGGGGAGACGACCTTGAGGGCCACGGCCCCGCCCGCCGCGATGATCGGCCAGGCGGCGGCGGCGGCCGCATCCTTGTCGGGGGCGAGAGTGATGGGGACGGTCGGGATGCCGTAGGCCTCCAGCAGGCCGTTCACCGCGACCGGATCGAGCCACGCGGCGCCCTGACGGAGGGCGCCGGCGATGATCGAGCGGGCGCGGGCCGTATCGGGGGAGAAGTCGCGCGGCAGCGAACCCGGCGTGCGCATGAGGTCGTCTTGCGCCTCGCGGTAACGCACGAGATGGAGAAAGCCCTCGATCGCCTCCGAATCGGTGGTGAAATGCGGGATCCCGGCCCGGGCGTAGGCGTCGCGCGCGGCCTCGGCGTCGCCCAGGCAGACCGCGAAGACCGGCTTCTTGCGCGTCTGGCCGGCCCGGGCCCGCTTGACCGTGTCGGCGATCGCGCCCGCGACCTCGCCGGCCTCCGAGCGGGCGGTCGGGACGTGGATCGCCAGCACGGCATCGCTCGTCCGGTCCACGAGCATCGGGCCCAAGGCGCCCGAGAAGGCCGGGCCCGCCGCGTCGATGCCGAGGTCGAGCGGATTGCCGGCCGGACGCCCCTCGGCCTCGGCGGCTCCGGCAAGACTGCCCGATTTCTCGATCAGCCGGTCGGCGGCGAGCAGGCCGATGCCACGGCCGTTCGACAGGATGGCCAGCCGGTCGCCCGGGAACGGACGCTGGCGCCCGAGGGTCTCGACCGCGGAGAACATCTCGTCGAGATCTTGGACGGCCAGGAGACCGGCCCGCCGGAAGGCCGCCGCGTAGACCGCGTCCGGGCGGGCCAGCGCGCCGGTATGGGTCACGGCCGCGCGCCTGTCCGGGCGATGACGGCCGGCGCGCAGAACCACGACGGGTTTCGCGCGGGCCGCAGCGCGCGCCGCCGACATGAACCGGCGCGCATCGGCGACCCGGTCGAGGCACAGAAGGATCGCGCGGGTGCGGTAATCGGCGGCGAAGTGATCCAAGCAATCGGCCACGCCGATATCGAGCACGCTGCCCAGCGACAGGACCGCCGAGAAGCCGGTCCCGTGGCGGGCGCCCCATTCGACGAGGGCCGCGGCGACGGTGCCGGATTGCGAGACGAGCGCGAGGTCCCCGGCCTTGGGGGCATGGGCGAAGAGGCTGGCATTGAGCTTGGCGCCCGGCACCGCGAGCCCGGCACTGTCAGGCCCGAGGAGGCGCAGGCCATGCGCACGGGCGATCCGATGGGCCGTCGGCCCGGGATCGTCCGGCTCCGAGCCGAGCCGGGCAGTGAGGATGACGGCCGCCCCGGCGCCGATCGCGGCGGCCTGCGCCACCACGTCGGGAACACCCGGCGGCGACACCGCGATCAGGACGAGATCGGGGACGGCTGACAGATCGGCGATCCGTGGCACGCAGGGCAGGCCGTCGATGGTGGCCTGATCGGGCTGCACCGGCATGATCGCGCCCGGAAAGCCGGCGCCGCGCAGGCTGTCCAGCACGCTGCGACCCAGCGAGCCCTCTCGCGTCATGGCCCCGACCAGGGCAATCGAGCGGGGCGCCAGCAGCTTGTCGAACCGGTAGGTACTCACGACCGGCCGCTCACAGGGCCGCCGTCACGGGATGAGATCCTGTGGGCGATGCGTGCCGGCGTGCATGCGGTGTCCCTCGCTGGCATCGGGATCCGGCGAGCCTCCAGGCCTGCGCCGCCCTACCAGATGGCGCAGCCCGCCCCACGGGCAATGCCCGATCGGCCCGCCCCTGTCGGACGCGGCTCCGGGGCCGCCGGGCCCTACAGAGACACCCACGATGTCCAATATCTAACAACCTTTACCGTCGTCAAAATGGATTTTGTGAACCGATCTAGATTGGTCTTGCCATAAAATTCGCACCACCATAGTAACTGCGCCTCAACTACCCTGTATCGGGCCAACCAGAAACAGATTCCGGCCCTTCGGCGCAGAGCGACGGCCGAGGCCAGGGATCACGAGGAGATTGCGGGATGGATGCCACGGTTGAAGGGCAACCGGACTATCTCACGCTGTCGGTCGACATCGTATCGGCGTTCGTGAGCAACAATCCGGTGCCCGCGCCGGAACTGCCGAGCCTGATCGCGGCTGTGCACGCGACCCTGTATGGGCTCAGCCAGCCCGCGGCAGCGCCGGCGGAGGAGTTACGGCCTGCCGTCCCGGTCCGGCGCTCGGTCCAGCCGGACTTCATCGTGTGCCTGGAGGACGGGAAGAAGTTCAAGTCGCTCAAGCGCCACCTGCGCACCCATTACGACATGACGCCCGACGCGTACCGTCAGAAATGGGGTCTCCCGCCCGACTACCCGATGGTAGCGCCGAACTATGCGGCCGCCCGGTCCAGCCTCGCCAAGAGCATGGGGCTCGGCCATCAGCGCCGGAAGGGCTGAGCGCGTCCGCGCGCATCCACAGCTTTCCAGCCTCGGTTTAGGTATCGGGCAAGGGGCGCTTGCGAGGGTCGAACGCCCCTCCGCACCCCCGAGACCCGATGTCCGGCAAGCCTAGCCCCGTCGCCCGCCTGTTCTGGACGGCCGTGATCGGCTGCCCATTCGGGTTCTGGTACGGCACGCCCGGCTTCGCGGCGACGGGCGCCGCTCTCGCGCTGGTGCTGACGCGCCATGTCGGCCGGCCCCGCCGGTTCCGGGCTCGGGTCCGCCGCATCGCCCGGGCGCATGGCGAGACCCTGGCGCTCCGGCGGCGCCAGGAGAGCTTCTGCGACGCCTACGGCAACTGGATCGAGGACGGCTGGCTGCGCGAGCGGGAGTACTTCCTCGATCGCACGGTGCTGCCGCAGATCGGTCCACGCTACGCCGATCTCGCCGTCTCGGAGCGCGAGCGGATGCTGGCGATCGTCGAGACTGAGGCCGCTGCGGTCGCGCTCCCGGACGAGGAGGACGCTCCGGAGACGGGGCTCGAGTACGAACGCTTCTGCGCGGATCGCCTTGCCGAGGCCGGCTGGCGGGCGCACAGGACGCCGGCGAGCGGCGATCAGGGTGCCGATATCGTCGCGGTGCGTGACGGCCTGCGCCTCGTGGTTCAGTGCAAGCGGCTGAGCAAGCCCGTCGGCAATGCCGCGGTGCAGGAAGCGGCGGCGGCCCAGCGCTACTGGGCGGGCGACCACGCCGCGGTCGTCTCGAATGCCGGATTCACGCCGGCGGCCCGCCGGCTCGCGGCCGCGACGGGCGTGCTGCTCCTGCATCACGATGCCCTCGCCGCGCTCGACCTCGCCGCGCGGTGACGGCTTCAGGCGAGCGGGCCGGGAATGGCGATCTCCGCCTCGCTGAGCAGGCGCGCCTCGTGCCGACGCACGAACAGCCAGAGAGCCAGGCCACCGAACACCACCAGGGCCAGCAGCGTCAGGCCGACCGGACCCACGATGTGCTCGATCGAGCGCCCGCAATAATATGAGCCGATGCCCATGCTGGCCGCCCAGGTGATCCCGCCCAGCGCGTTGAAGGCGAAGAAGCGGCGGGCGTCCAGGCGGTTCACGCCCGCCAGCAGGGCCGCGTAGGCACGCAGCATCGCGGTGAAGCGGCCGAAGAACACGATCTTCCCGCCATGCCGGCGGAACAGGTACTGGCCGAGCTTGAGACGTCCGTGATCGAGGGCGATCAGATGTCCGTAGCGCAGGAGCAGGGGCATGCCCCAGCGGCGACCGGCCCAGTAGCCGACATTGTCACCCAGGATCGCGGCCGCCGCGGCCGCGGCGATCACGAGGCCGATGTTGAGGTTGCCCGTGCTGCCGGCATAGACGGCGGCCGAGATCAGCACCGTCTCACCCGGGCAGGGCACGCCGGCGCTTTCCAGGGTGATGATCACGAAGATGGCGATGTAGCCGTAATTCGCGATCAGATCGGCGACAGGCAGGTCGTTCAGGAAGGCCATGCGGTCCTCGAGGCCGGTCTTCGGGCAAAGCCCGAAGACAGAAGCGGGCGGAACGTGGCCTTAAAAGGGCTCGCCGAGGGCGGGAGGCCGGCTCAGAGCACCTTCAGGAGCGCCTCCGCGCCCGAGGCTTCGGCCTTCGAAGGCGTCTCCTCCACGTTCAGGATGCGCACGACGCCATCCTCGACAAGCATGGAGTAGCGCTTCGAGCGCATGCCGAGACCGAAACCGGTGCCGTCCATCTCCAGGCCGATCGCCTTGGCGAAGTCGGCATTGCCGTCGGCGAGGAATTCCAGGCCTTCGGCCCCGCTGGCCTTCGACCAGGCGTCGAGCACGAAGACGTCGTTGACGCTGGTCACGGCGATCGCATCGATACCGCGGCCGAGGATCTCGTCCTTGTGGGTGACGAAGCCCGGCAAGTGGTTGCGGTGGCAGCTGGGCGTGAAGGCGCCGGGCACGCCGATCAGCACCACGCGCCGGCCCTTGAACACGTCGTCGGTGGTGCGGGCGATCGGGCCTTCCGGACCGGTCACCCGGAACGTGGCCTGGGGCAGATGGTCGCCAACCTGGATCATCGCGGGTTCCTCGTTGCCGCGCGCCAAGATTGCGCGCGTGAGCAGCGCGCCTGACCTAGCGTGACAGACAGGACCTGTCGAGGAAGCCGCGTGCTCGAAGTCCGGTGCTCATGACGCCGCGCCAGGCCGGTCGCGCGCTTTGTCCGCTGGACAAGCGGAGGGCACCGCGTAGCATGTGGGTATGCAGAACCCAGCGTCGCCCGCGCGTTCCGCGCTCTCCGGACCGAACTTCCTCGACGGCCAGTTCCTTGTGGCGATGCCGGGGATGGCGGACGAGCGCTTCGCCCGCTCGGTGATCTACGTCTGCGCCCATTCCGCCGACGGGGCGATGGGCATCATCGTGAACAAGGCGGCGACCGACATCAGCATGCCGGATCTGCTGGTCCAGCTCGACGTGGCGCCCGAGGCGGACGCGATCCGCCTGCGCGAGCGCGTCGGGCATATGCCGGTCCTGATGGGTGGTCCCGTGGAGGGACGACGCGGCTTCGTCCTCCACACCGACGATTTCCACATCCAGCAATCGACGCTGATCATCGGCGACGGCATCTGCCTGACGGCGACCGTGGAGATCCTGCGGGCCATCGCCAGCGGCGAGGGTCCGGCGAGCGCCGTGCTGGCGCTCGGCTATGCCGGCTGGCAGGCGGGCCAGCTGGAGAGCGAGATCATGGCCAATGGCTGGCTCAACTGCCCGGCTGATCCGGCCCTGATCTTCAACGCCGACCTCGACGCGAAGTACGACCTCGCCCTGCGGGCGAACGGCATCGACCCCGCGATGCTCTCGATGACCGCCGGCCGGGCCTGATCCGGCCGAGAGCGCGACTGGCCTCATGGTGCGCCGGGTTGCGTCGCCTGGCGCGCAAGGGCGGTCGAGCCGAACTGCCAGCCGGCGATGAGGCGCGGATCGGCGCGGCGGCCTATTCCTGAACGGCGTCGGCACCGCCGCCCGCGTCCGGGTTCATGCCTTCGACGGCTGGCTTCGGCCGGGGCCGGCGGGGCGCGGCCGCGGCGGTCGGAACCGCCGTGTTGGCACCGAGGCGGGTGGCCAGGGCTAGAGCCCGGTTCTCGGTGACGCGCAGGTGGCAGAACCCGTGCGAGCCCTCCCGAGAATAGGTGCGGCAGAGCTGCTCCCGATCCGACGAGAAGGCAGCCTGCTCGCTCACGATCGGCCGCACGTCCTCGCGCCGGGCCCGCTGCGTCATGAGCTTGTAATTGTCGCGCACGGCTTTGTCGGCGACGCCCCGACCCGTATCGAATTCGCCGGCCCGCGGGATCAGGGTGGCGGCGGCCGGCCCCCAGAGACCCGTGGGGGTCGTGGCGCAGTCCGCGGCCGAGAAGGTGCAGACCGGACCTGAGCCGAGGGTCGAGACTAGGACCCCACCCTCGGTCACGTCGAAACGCAGCGGGCACTCGGCCCCGGCGGCCTCGAAACGCGGGACGCCCTCGGGCTTGCCCTCGGCGCTCAACGAGACGGGATTGCCGCCCGCGAGCGGCACCGTGCACGCCTCGGCCGGCTGCGAGATCTTGGTCCCCGGCAGCTTGATCCGGGCGGTGATCGCGGTGCCGGACCGTTCCAGCTTCAGGGCGCCGGACAGCCCGTTCAGCATGAGCTCCTGCCCGAGGATGCCGTCCTCCGAAGGGGCCTTGAGCACGACCGGGCGCGCCGGCACGGGCGCGGGACGCGGCGCCTCGGCCGCCGGAGGCTGCCCCGGCTCACCGGGTGCGCCCGGAGCAGGCGCCGCTGGCGGAGCCTCGGGCACGCCGCGGGGCGGCACCGGCGGCCGCTCCGGCTTGATGCCGAACAGACGCTCGAAGAAGTTCTGCGCATGCGCAGGCGGCGAAGTCAGCATCGCGGGCGCCGCGACGGCGACCGCCAGGATCGGGAGCAGGAAGCTGCGGTTCAGACGCATCGTTCTCTACGGGGACACGAAGTGGCGGGGCCACACGCAACCCCTTGTCGAAACGTTAACACGCCCTCGATGGCGCGGACGTGGCAGCGAAGCAACAAAATGCCATCACGCCATCTGGCAGGATCGCAGCCTCGGGCGATATCCTGCCGGGAACACAAGGAGATAGCAACGCTGCGCCCGGCCGATCGCCGCGTGCAGGCTTCGCCTTGCGAGCCCGTTGCGGGCTTCTTATATCGCCCTCGACGCGGGATTGCGCGCTGGGTTTCAGCCGTTCACGGCCCTTGATCCGGCCCGGGTCCCATACTCACATCACCTCCGTACACCGCCATGGGCCGAGCTGCTTCGGGGCTCGGCGGTCTGCTTGAACGCGACACAAAGAGGGATCCCACCATGGGTAAAGTTATCGGCATCGACCTCGGCACCACCAATTCCTGCGTGGCCGTGATGGAAGGCACGCAGCCCAAGGTCATCGAGAATTCGGAAGGCGCGCGCACCACGCCGTCCATCGTCGCCTTCACGGACGACGGCGAGCGGCTCGTCGGCCAGCCGGCCAAGCGCCAGGCGGTCACGAACCCCGAGCGCACGTTCTTCGCCATCAAGCGGCTCATCGGCCGGACCTACGACGACCCGATGACCCAGAAGGACAAGGGCCTCGTGCCCTACAAGATCGCCCGCGGCGATAACGGCGACGCCTGGGTCGAGGCGGACGGCAAGAAATACTCGCCCTCGCAGATCTCCGCCTTCACGCTGCAGAAGATGAAGGAGACTGCCGAGTCGCATCTCGGCCAGCCGGTCACGCAGGCGGTCATCACGGTCCCGGCCTACTTCAACGACGCCCAGCGTCAGGCCACCAAGGACGCCGGCAAGATCGCGGGCCTCGAGGTGCTGCGCATCATCAACGAGCCGACCGCGGCGGCGCTCGCCTACGGCCTCGACAAGAAGAAGTCCGGCACGATCGCCGTTTACGACCTCGGCGGCGGCACCTTCGACGTGTCGATCCTGGAGATCGGCGACGGCGTCTTCGAGGTGAAGTCGGCGAACGGCGACACCTTCCTGGGCGGTGAGGACTTCGACAACCGCGTCGCCGAGTACCTGACGGCCGAGTTCAAGAAGGAGCAGGGCATCGACCTGACCAAGGACAAGCTCGCCCTCCAGCGCCTCAAGGAGGCCGCCGAGAAGGCGAAGATCGAGCTGTCCTCGGCCACCCAGACTGAGATCAACCTGCCCTACATCACCGCCGACAACACCGGCCCGAAGCACCTCGCGCTGAAGCTCAGCCGTGCGAAGTTCGAGTCGCTTGTCGACGATCTGGTGCAGCGCACGATCGAGCCCTGCCGCAAGGCGCTCAAGGATGCCGGCGTGTCGGCCTCCGAGATCGACGAGGTGGTGCTGGTCGGCGGCATGATCCGCATGCCGAAGATCCAGGAGGTGGTGAAGTCCTTCTTCGGCAAGGAGCCCCACAAGGGCGTCAACCCGGATGAGGTCGTGGCCATCGGTGCCGCCGTGCAGGCGGGCGTGCTCCAGGGCGACGTCAAGGACGTGCTGCTCCTCGACGTGACCCCGCTTTCGCTGGGCATCGAGACGCTGGGCGGCGTGTTCACCCGGCTCATCGACCGCAACACCACGATCCCGACCAAGAAGTCCCAGACCTTCTCGACCGCCGAGGACAACCAGAACGCGGTCACGATCCGGGTCTTCCAGGGCGAGCGCGAGATGGCGGCCGATAACAAGCTGCTCGGCCAGTTCGACCTCGTCGGCATCCCGCCGGCGCCCCGCGGCATGCCGCAGATCGAGGTGACCTTCGACATCGACGCCAACGGCATCGTCAACGTGACGGCCAAGGACAAGGCGACCAACAAGGAGCACCAGATCCGCATCCAGGCCTCGGGCGGCCTCTCGGACGCCGACATCGAGCGCATGGTCAAGGACGCCGAGGCGAATGCCGAGGCCGACAAGAAGCGGCGTGAGCTCGTCGAGGTGAAGAACCAGGGCGAGAGCCTGATCCACGCCACCGAGAAGTCGGTGACCGAGTACGGCGACAAGGTCCCGGCCGCCGACAAGGGCGCGATCGAGACCGCGATGACCGCGCTCAAGACCGCGCTCGAGGGCGAGGACGTCGAGACCATCAAGGCCCGCACCACGGACCTGATGCAGGCCTCGATGAAGCTCGGCGAGGCCATGTACGCCGCCAACCAGGCGGCCGGCCCGGATGCCGGTGCCGAGGCGGCGGCCTCCGAGAAGAAGGACGACGTCATCGACGCCGACTTCCAGGAGGTCGGCGAGAAGGACCAGAAGAAGCGCGCCTGAGGCGCATTTCTGATACGACCGCGCAGGGCCGGAGCGATCCGGCCCTGCGTTTGCGTGGGCAGCTGATCCGAAGGCTCGGTCATTCCGGCGACGCGAAGCGAAGCCCAGAATCCAGAAGCGCCGACAGATCAACGTTCTGCACGGGCAGTGCTTCTGGATTCCGGGCTCGCCTGCGGCGCCCCGGAATGACGGAGCGAGAGTAGAAGCGTCGCGATCCGGAGTTCGGGCCGACGGGAAGGCACCTGAGGGCGGGATGTCGAAGCGGGACTATTACGAGATCCTGGGGGTCACCAAGACCGCCACGGAAAGCGAGATGAAGGTCGCTTTCCGCAAGCTCGCGATGACCTATCATCCCGACCGCAATCCCGGCGACAAGGACGCCGAGATCAAGTTCAAGGAGATCAACGAGGCCTATCAGTGCCTCTCCGACGGCCAGAAGCGCGCCGCCTACGACCGGTTCGGCCACGCGGCCTTCAGCCAGGGCGGCGGGGGCGGTCCCGGATTCGGCAACGAGTTCGGCGACTTCATGTCGGATATCTTCGACAATTTCTTCGGTGACGGCCGTGGCGCTGCCGGCGGCGGACGGGGGCGCGGCGGCGCGCCGGGCCGCGAGCGTGGGGCCGACCTGCGCTACAACCTCGAGATCACCCTGGAGGAGGCCTTCTCCGGCAAGGCCGAGACCATCAAGATCCCGACCTCGGTGACCTGCGAGGCTTGCGACGGCTCCGGCGCCAAGCCCGGCTCGAAGCCGCGAACCTGCCCGACCTGCGCGGGCTACGGCCGCGTCCGGGCCGCACAGGGCTTCTTCGCCATCGAGCGCACCTGCCCGAACTGCCACGGCCGCGGCGAGATCGTCGACGATCCCTGCACCGCCTGCCAGGGTGCGGGCCGGGTCAACCGGGAGCGCACCCTCTCGATCAACGTGCCGGCGGGCGTCGATGACGGGTTGCGGATCCGGCTCGCCGGAGAGGGCGAGAGCGGGTTGCGCGGCGGCCCGGCGGGGGACCTCTACGTGTTCCTGTCGATCAAGCAGCACGAGTTCTTCCAGCGCGACGGCGCCGACCTGTTCTGCCGGGTGCCGATCTCGATGGTCACCGCCGCGCTGTCGGGCGAGATCACCGTGCCGGTGATCGACGGCTCGCAGACCCAGGTGCGCATCCCCGCGGGCACGCAGACCGCCAAGCAGTTCCGCATCAAGGGCAAGGGTATGCCGGTGCTCCGCTCGCGGGAGGTCGGCGACCTCTACATCCAGGTCTTCGTCGAGACCCCGCAGAACCTGACCAAGCGCCAGCGCGAGCTGCTCCAGGAGTTCGACCAGTCGGCCTCCCCGGAGAACCACCCCGAATCCGCGGGCTTCTTCTCGAAGGTGCGAGACTTTTTCGGCGGCACCGTCCGTCCGTGAGGTCGGATCCCAAACCGGGGAAGACCTGTTATGCATGCGGTCGGCGTGGCCTGCGTACCCTAGGCGCCGTCCCGGCTTGACTGTAAGACAGCGCCGTCCTCTAGCCTTTCATTCTCATCCGGCATCAAGGAATCCAGGACTTGCCGCCGCTCCGCCGTCCCAACGCGAAGGCTCCTGCCGCCAGGAGCGCGATTTTCGGGCCGCGGCGCGACCCCTTGGAGGACGAGGCCCGCTTCCTCCGCTCCTGGTTCGAGCGACCGCTGGTGACGGGCGCCGTGACGCCCTCGGGCAAGATGCTCGCCCGGACCATGGCGTCCTACGTGGATCCGCGACGGGAAGGCCCGGTCGTCGAGCTTGGGCCCGGCACCGGCCCGGTGACCGAGGCGCTGATCCGGCGCGGCGTCGCGCCGGAGCGGCTGATCCTCGCCGAGTTCAACCCCGACTTCTGCCGCCTGCTCACGCACCGGTTCCCCGGCGTCACGGTGATCCGCGGCGACGCCTACGACATGCGCGCCAGCCTCAAGGCCGTGCTCACGCAGCCCGCCGCCGCGACGATCTCCAGCCTGCCGCTGTTCACCAAGCCGCTGGAGCAGCGGCTCGACCTGCTCAACACCGCCCACGACCTGATGCAGCCGGGCGCGCCGTTCGTGCAGTTCACCTACGCGGTGGTGCCGCCGATCCCGGCCCGCTGCGAGGCCGGCAGCTACACCGCCGACCGCTCCAACCGGGTCTGGCTGAACCTGCCGCCGGCTCGGGTCTGGGTCTACCGCCGGCCCTGAGCTGAACACGGCCCTAGCGGCAGGGACGCTTGTCGAGACGGCAGCGATCATCCCCCGTCATTCCGGGGCGCCGCAGGCGAGCCCGGAATCAAGCACCGTCCGTGCAAGGACTTGGCAGGTCCGCGTTTCTGGATCCCGGGCTCCGCTGCGCGGCCCCGGGATGACGGGGTGAAGGCTTGTGCGCCGACGCGCCCCGAACGCGGGGAAGAGCAGACGTTTCAGAAGCGGCGACAGGGTCGACCTGAACACGGCCTGAGCGAGCAGCTCACGTTGACGTCAACTTCAACGGTTCACACCTGGGACACGGCCGGACGCGCGATCGCGCCCGGCGTGGAACAGGAGAACCTCGATGTTCACCAAGACCGCACGCACCCGCTTGGCTGCAGCGCTGGCCTTCGGCGGCCTTGCCCTCGCGGCCCCGGCCATGGCCGCGCCGCTGAGCCGCGACGCAGGATTGCAGCAGGGTTCCGGCGAGGTCCAGACCGTCCAGTACGGTCATGGCTACGGTCACCGCCACGGCGGCTGGGGTCACCACGGTTTCGGCCCGCGCCATCACCATCACGGCGGCTGGGGCCGGGGACACCATTACGGCTGGCGCCACCACGGTTTCGGCCCGCGTCACCATCACCACGGCGGCTGGGGTCATCGCCACGGCCACGGCCGCTGGTAGGCTCATGAGGCGCGCGTTCCACGTGAGCGGAGCGCGCCTTTTCAGGACATCGCAGCCGCGCCCGGCTCCCGCCCAGGTGCGGCCGCTCGATGGGCCGGACGCTGATCGGCGCTCACCCGCTTGATGACGGCCCGCCGCTCCGCTGGCGCCGCCCCCATCCGATAGGCGGCCCGCAGGGAGGTCTCCGCCCGATCGGCCGCGGCCTCGTCGGCGGCGTGGACGATTCCGAGCAGGCCGCCGGACGCGCCGGGGCCGGCGAGATCCGTGAAGCCGACCCGGGTGTCGATGGCATCCTCCGGCCGGGTGCGGCCGCCGCCGAGTTCGATCACCGCCAGGCCGAGCGCCCGCGTCGCGACCGCCGCGACGGTTCCGGTCTGATGGACCGGCCGCTGCACCGGTGCCTCGGGCAGGGACCGGGCGGGCTTTTCCAGGAGGTCGCCCGGCCCGCCGAGGGCCGCGATCATGCGGGCGAAGCGCTCGGCCGCCCGACCCGAGGCGAGCGCCTGCTCCAGCCGCCCCGCAGCGTCGTCCCGATCCGGCGCCAGACCGCCGGCCACAAGCATCTCGGCGCCCAGCGCCAGCGTGACCGCGTGGAAGCGCGGCTCGCGGCGCAGGCCCGTCAGGTAATCGATCGCGTAGGCGACCTCGACGGCGTTGCCGGCCGCGCTGGCCAGCGGCGCGTCCATATCGGTGATCAGCGCGGCCGTGCGCAGGCCCGCGCCGCCCGCCACCGTGACGATGCTCTCGGCCAGCGCCTGCGCCGCAGGCAGGCTCTCCATGAAGGCGCCGGAGCCCTGCTTGACGTCCATCACCAGCCCGTCGAGGCCCGCGGCCAGCTTCTTCGACAGGATCGATGCGGTGATCAGGTCGAGGGATTCAACCGTGCCGGTCACGTCGCGGATCGCGTAGAGGCGCCGGTCGGCCGGGGCGAGATCGGCCGTCTGCCCGATGATCGCGCAGCCGACCTCCCCGACAACCCGTCGGAACGCGTCGAGCCCCGGCGTCGCGTCATAGCCCGGGATGCTGCCGAGCTTGTCCAGCGTCCCGCCGGTATGGCCGAGACCCCGGCCGGAGATCATCGGCACGTAGCCGCCGCAGGCCGCCACCATGGCGGCGAGCGGCAGGCTCACCGTGTCGCCGATCCCGCCGGTGGAGTGCTTGTCCAGCACCGGACCGGGCAGGCTCCAGGTGAGGACGCGGCCCGACTCGGCCATGGCGCGGGTCAGCGCCACCCGCTCCGGCAGCGAGAGCCCGCGGAAGAACACCGCCATCGCGAAGGCCGCGGCCTGTCCCTCCCCGACCGCGCCGTTGGAGAGGCCCTGAACGAAGGCGCGGATCTCCTTGGGGTCGAGGGATAGGCCGTCCCGCTTGGCGCGGATCGTCTCCTGGGGGAGCCGCACCCTCAGAGTTCCCGCGCCTGCATCAGGGTCTCGAACAGGCTGCTCGCCCCGAGCCGGAAGGTCTTCTGGGTGATCCAGTCCGGCCCCATGACCCGATCGGCCAGGGCGAGGTAGGTGGCAGCGTCGGCGACGCTGCGCAGGCCGCCGGAGACCTTGAGGCCCGCCGGTCGGCCGCTGGCGCGGATCTCGGTGAGCATCGCCTCGGCGGCGTCCGGAGTCGCCGAGACCGGGCTCTTGCCCGTGGAGGTCTTGAGGAAGTCGGCGCCTGCTTCCAGGGCGAGCCGGCTGGCTTCCCGGATCCGCGTGGGATCGGCGAGCTCGCCCGTCTCCAGGATCACCTTGAGGATCGCCGAGCCGCAGGTGTCGCGCACGGCCTCCACCATGTCGCGGGCGAGGGCCGCATCGCCCCGCAGCAGGGCGCGGTAGGGCATGACCAGGTCGATCTCGTTCGCCCCGTCGCGCAGGGCCTCGGCGGTGTCGTCGGTGGCGCGGGCGCAATCCTCGCCGCCGGCCGGGAAGTTGATCACCGTGGCGACGCGGATCCCCGTGCCCGCGAGCGCCCGCGCGCCCTGCTCGACGAAGCGGGGCCAGACGCAGATCGCCGCCACGCCGCCGCGTTTCGCGTCCCGGCAGAGGGTATCGATCTTGGTCTCGGTGCAGGTCTCGCCGAGATCGGTGAGGTCGAGGAGCGGCAGCGCCCGGCGGGCGACCGCGCCGGCTTCGGGATCAGTCATCGGACATGTCTCCGTCGGGCAGGCCGGCCACGAAGGCCCGGACCAAGCGTCCGAGATCCGCCGCGGCGCGGGCTGCCACCGCCTTCGTCTCCGCGTGGTGCGGCGCGCCCCCGGCAATCCCGGCCGCCAGATTGGTCACCACCGAGACCGCAGCGACCGGCAGATCGAGGAAGCGGGCGAGGATGACTTCGGGCACGGTGGACATGCCGACGCAATCGGCCCCGAGGATGCCCGCCATACGGACCTCCGCGGGCGTCTCGAAGCTCGGGCCGGAGAACCACGCGTAAACGCCCTCTCCCAGAGGCACACCGCAGACCGCGGCCGCCGCGCGGAGCCGCGCCCGAAGGTCCGGATCATAGGCTTCGGTCATCGGGACGAAGCGGGCGTCGCTGGCCTCACCGATCAGGGGATTCAGGCCGGAGAGATTGATGTGGTCGGCGAGCAGCACGAGGCTGCCGGGGCCGGTCTCGGGCCGCAGCGAACCGGACGCGTTGGTGAGCAGCAAGCGCCGCGCGCCGAGCTGCCGGGCGCAGGCGAGCGGCACGCGCATCACCGCCGGATCGCCGTGCTCGTAGGCATGGGCCCGCCCCTCGAACACCAGGACGGGTCGCCCTGCCAGGGTGCCGCGGTGCAGCCGGCCCCCATGACCGCTGACGCCCGGCCCCGGAAAGCCGGGGATCGCCGCGTAGTCGATGGCGGTCGCGTCCGCGAGGGCGGCCGCCATGCCGCCGAGGCCGGTCCCGGTCACGACCGCGCAGGCGTAAGGTCCCGCGAAGCCGGCGGTGCGCAGCGTGTCGAGGGCCGCCGCCTCACTCACCCAGCGTCTCCGGACCGAAGGATTCCGGCAGAAGCTCCGCCAGCGTGAAGCTGCGGAGGACGCCCTCCGGCCCGGCCGCGTAGATCGGCGTGTCCGGCGCGGCGAATTCTCGGATGCGCTGGCGGCAGGCCCCGCAGGGCGTCACGAGGGCCGCGCCGTCGCCGCAGACCAGGATCGCCGTGACCCGCCGGCCGCCGGCCGCGATCATCGCGGCGATCGCCCCCGCCTCCGCGCAGGTACCGACCGGATAGGCGGCGTTCTCGACATTGCAGCCGGCATGGATCGCGCCGACCTCGTCGCGGAGCGCGGCACCGACCCGGAAGCGGGAATAGGGAGCGTGCGCCCGTTCGCGCACAGATCGGGCTGCCGCGAACAGGGCGGCGAGCCCGTCATCCTCCTGTCCTGAACCGACGGCCTGCATGGCCGATCTTTGGCACCCGCCGGGGCGCCCTGTCGAGGGCCCCACCGGGGGTCAAAGTTCGGTCAGGGCGGGGTTAGCGGATCGCCGCGCCGGCCCCGAGCAGGCTCGCGGCCTGGCGCAGATCCGCGTCGTCCCGCGGGCCGCTGAGGGCGTACGCAGTGTCGCCGGCATTCCACGAGAGGACGTCGCCGTCGTCCGAGCCGGTGAGCGTCGCCGGACCGCCGCGGATCCCGCGGGTGGCGAACAGCGACGCCTCGCCGAAGGTCCCGGCGTCGAGCGCGATCTCGATGCCGGTGCCGTGCCGGGCGGGGAAGATCTGGATGTCGCGCACGTGCCAGCCCTCCGGAAGGGTCGGCAGGTCGATGCCCGTGACGGTGCGGAGGCGCGCCCGGTCGTAGACCGGACCGTCGCCCTGCCCGGCGATGCTCTTGCGCAGCTGCGCCACCGCGCGGGCCTGCCGGGCATCCGACAGCAGCGCCGGATCCGGGGTCGCCGCCAGGGTATCGGGCACGCCGAACTGGCCGATCTCGTCGTGGGCGAGCCATCCGGCGCCGACGAGCACCGCGATGGCGGCGGCCCGCTTCAGGCGCGAGGCGACCCGGCGCCAGCGCAGGTTCCGGTCGAAGCGGCGCGCCAGGGCGACGGTTCGGTCGGGCCCAGGTCCCGGCACACGCTCGAAGCAGGCCCGGAGGGCGTCGCGGTCGTGCATCTCGGCCATCACCCGGGCCGCGGCTGCGGGATCGGCCGCCAGATGCGCCTCGACCTCAAGGCGGCGCATCGGGTCGATCTGCCCGTCGGCGAAGGCGATGAGATCGTCGTCTGTGATCGGATCAATCATCGTGAAGTCCTCGAATCCAGCGTAGCCCGGAGGGCGATCCGCCGGTCGCAATCGTCCTATCCTGCCGGCACCGCGCGCGGTGCCGGTCCATCCTCAAGCCTCACCGACGGCGCGCCGGAGCGGCCAAACCGAGTGGCGCTGCGGCTCGTCCGACACGACGAGCCGCAGCGCCGACGGTGGCCCGCGCCGTGTCTCGGGGGATCGGCCAGACTCCGCCTGATCGGCGGCCCGTTCGGTCCGCGCGCCCTCCTCGAAGGCCCGCAACGCCGCCCGGCCGCGGCCGAGGCGGGACATCAGCGTGCCGATCGGGATGCCGAGCACGGCGGCTGCGTCGGCATAGGCCATGCCCTCCAGGGTCACGAGGTGCAGGGCGGCGCGCTGCTCCTCGGGCAGGGTGAGGAAGGCCTGGCGGATCTGGGCGAGTCGGACCCGGCCCTCCTGGGCCGGCGGCGCCATGTCGTCGGCCATCCGGACCAGCGTGTCGGCGTGGCGCGCCTCGACCTGCTTGCGGCGCTGCTCGTCGATGAAGGCGTTGTGCAGCACCGTCATCATCCAGGTGCGCAGGTTCGTGTTCGGGCGCAGCGAGCCCTGCATCTCCAGGGCGCGGACCAGGGTGTCGTGCACCAGGTCGTCGGCCCGCAGCGTGTCGCGGGTGAGCGACCGCGCGTAGCGCCGCAGCGGCACGAGCAGATCGAGAAGGTCGGGACGCTTGTTCTTATCCGATGCCATAGGGTGTGAACGCGGACGCGCGGCCGTTTAATCCCTCCGCCCGCGCGTCGCGTTGCTCAGGCCTGATCGAGGGTGGCGGCGATCCCCGAGATCACGCGCGGATCGGTGGGCTCGACCTGCGTGGCGAAGGCAGCCGCGAGGGTGCCGTCGCGGGCGATCAGGTACTTGTGGAAGTTCCAGCGGGGCGTCTCGGCCGGGCGCTCGGCCGCGGCCCAACGATAGAACGGGTGGGCGCCCGGCATCCGCACGCGGGTCTTGGCGGTCAACGGGAAGGTGACGCCGTGGTTCTTCCGGGCGGCCTCCGCGATGGCCGGCCCGTCCAGGGGCTCCTGGTTGCCGAAATCCGGCGAGGGCACCCCGATGACCGTAAGGCCCCGGTCGCGGAAGCGGGTCCACAGCGTCTGAAGGCCGGCGAGCTGCCCGGCATAGCCGCAGGCCGTGGCGGTGTTGACCACGAGGATCGGGCGGCCGGCATAGGCCGAGAGGGGCATCGGGCCGCCCTCCGGCGTGTCGAAACCGAAATCGGTCGCCCGCGGCCCATCGGCCGCATGCGCGCCGCCGGCGAGCCCGGCGCCGATCAGGATCAGGGCTTCCCGGCGCAGCAATGTCATGACGGCAGCCTCGTTCCGAGCGGGCGTCCGCGCGCCCGATGGCAGGTGCCCGAACGTGCCATGCCGCGCGGGGTTTCGTCACGAGACGGGGTCGATTCGTCGCAGCCGTCGGCCACGCCTCAGGCCGCCCGGATCGAGTCGAGGAACTGGCGCATCGCCGCGTCGAGCTTCCGGGCCTGGGTCGAGAGGCCCGAGGCCGAGTCCAGGACCTGCGTCGCGGCCGCGCCGGCGCCTTCGGCCGCGCGGGCCACGCCCGCGATGCTGGTCGTGACCTCTCCGGTCCCGAGCGCCGCCTGCCCGACATTCCGGACGATCTCCTGGGTCGCCGAGCCCTGCTGCTCGACCGCCGCGGCGATCCCGCCGGCCTGCCCGCTGATCTCGCTGATGCGGCCGACCACGACCGCGATCGCGTCCGACGCATCTCCGGTCCAAGACTGGATCTCTCCGATCTGCTTGGCGACCTCCTCGGTGGCTCTGGCTGTCTGGCCCGCGAGTTCCTTGACCTCGCTCGCCACCACCGCGAAGCCGCGGCCCGCCTCGCCGGCGCGCGCGGCCTCGATCGTGGCATTGAGCGCCAGCAGGTTGGTCTGCGCCGCAATGCCCGAGATCAGGCCGACCACGTCGCCGATCCGGGCGGCGCCCGCGCGCAGCGTCTGCATGAGGTCGGCGGACTTTCCCGCCTCCGCGACGGCCGCATCGGCGAAGTCCGCCGAGTTCTGCACCTGCCGGCCGATCTCCGCGACCGTGGCGCCGAGTTCCTCGGCCGCCACCGCCACCGTGTTGACGTTCGAGGCCGCCTGTTCGGCCGCCGAGGCCACGGCGGTCGATTGCCGTGCGGTCTCGGTCGCGGCCACGCTCATGGTCTCGGCGGTGGATTGCAGCTCGGTTGCGGCCGCGGAGACGGCGCGCACGACGCCGCCGACCGCTGCCTCGAAGCCGTCAGCCATCTCGTGCATCGCCGCCTTGCGCTGGGCGTCCAGCGCGTCCCGCGCCTCCGCCGCCTTCGACTCCAGGACCTTGGCCCGGGCGAGCCCGTCGCGGAAGACCTGCACGGCATCGGCCATCGCGCCGATCTCGTCGCCGCGCCCGACGCCCGGGACCGCCACCGAAAGCTCGTCCGCCGCCAGCCGGGTCATCGTCCCCGTGATCGCGTGGATCGGACGGGCGATGCTCACCTGCAGGAGCGCCAGCCCGGCGAGGGCCGCGCACACCATCAATCCGAGACCGGCGAGGTTGGCGGTGCGCGACGACGCGATGGCCGCCGTCGAGCCCGCGGCGCGGATCTTGAGGAGATCCTGCTCGGTCTTGGTCAGCTCGGCCGCCTTCGCGCGCAGACCGTCCATCGCCGCCTTGCCGGTCCCCGAACTCTCGATGCGCCGCGCCTCGTCCCGGGTCGACGGATCCTTCATCAAGGCGATCTCGCGATCCGCGACGGTGCGGCTCCACTCCTCGGCCAGCACCTTCAAGTCCGCGAGCCTCGCCTGCTGCGACGCGTTGCCCGCCGTCAGACCCCGCGCCGCCTCCCAGGCCGCCGCGAAGGTCGTCCGGCCTGCCGCCTCGGGCTCAAGGAAGCGGGGATCGGCGGAGATCAGGTAGCCGCGCAACCCGGTTTCCCGGTCGATCATCGCGGTGGTCATCCGGCCGATCTCGGACAGGACTTCATGGGTGTGAACGGTCCAGGCCTCCGCTTCCTCGATCTGGCCGACATTCCGGAGGGAAATCACCGAGACGCCGACCGTGATCGCCAGCATGACGACCATCGTCAGCGCGATCTTCCCACTGATTTTGAGATCGGCCAGTCGAACGCCCATGAATCGCCCCTGCTCTCACGATGGAGCCCGTCGGGGCAGCCATTTCGCGCGGATCAGGTAGACGATCGCTGTAAAAATCAAGCCATCAGCGCAAAAACGTTCTTCAGAGAAGCAGAGATAGCGGGATCAATGCGCATGAAATAAGATTTTCAACCAGTCATCTTACGTTTCAGATCTTTAACGCAAACATCTTTAATCACATCAATCACTCAGAAACTCTGAGATATGCGGTTTTACTGATACGCCTGCTGCAGATCGACGGTGCAGTCCCGGCCGACCCGCTCGTAATTCTCGGCGAGCCAGGCCTGCGCGGCGGTCCGGCCCTTGTCGCGCAGGCGCTTGAACACGGTCCACCGCGCGTCGAGCTTGGACGCCGCGTTGTACGCCTCCAGGGCGTCGGTGCCATCGATGCGGTGGACCAAGACCCGGCGGTACTGCCCCTGGCCCAGGGTCCCCTCCTCGATCAGCCCGTCGAGGAAATCGATGGCCCGCAATTCCCGCATCAGGTTGGCATTGAAGGTGATCTCGTTGAGCCGGTCGCGGATCTCGCTCTCGGTGCGCGGCGTCTCACGCCGCTCCACGGGATTGATCTGCACGAGGAGGATGTCGCGCGTCCGGGCGCCGCGATGGAGCGGATAGAGGGGGGATTGCCGAGATAGCCGCCATCCCAGTACGGCACGCCGTCGATCTCCACCGCCTGGAAGACCGTGGGCAGGCAGGCCGACGCCATCAGGTGGTCGACGGTCAGGCGCTCGCGCTCGAACACCGCGAGCTTGCCGGTCCAGACATTGGTGGCGGAGACGAACAGGCCCGCCGTGTCGGCCGCGCGCAGGCGGTCGA
Source organism: Methylobacterium tardum (assembly GCF_023546765.1). Taxonomy (NCBI): domain Bacteria; kingdom Pseudomonadati; phylum Pseudomonadota; class Alphaproteobacteria; order Hyphomicrobiales; family Methylobacteriaceae; genus Methylobacterium; species Methylobacterium tardum. Next base: position 5,942,518 of record NZ_CP097484.1, on the reverse strand, counting down.
AATCGACCTGCTCGGCGAGCGCCTTGCGCAGCGGGTTGATGTTGAGCGGGTTCGACACGTAGGGGCTGGGCGACAGCATCTTGGCCCAGAACTCGGCCACCGGATTGCCCTTCCACAGGCTGAACAGGCCGCTGACGACATTGCGCTGGGCCGGCCCGAGATCGCCGTCGAGGCTGACCTCGCGCCAGAATCGCTCCAGCCCGCCGCGGGCGCCGTCCGGGCCGCCCTTGAGCCAGCCATCCACCAGGACGACGGCGTTCATCGCTCCCGCGCTCGCCCCCGTCACCGCCTCGAAGGCAAGGCGTCCGTCCTCGATCAGGGCGTCGAGCACGCCCCAGGTGAACGCGCCGTGCGCGCCCCCGCCCTGCAGCGCCAGGGAGACCGGCTTCTCGGCCCGAGGCCCGGCCAGAACCTGACCGGTCGGCTGCGCGGACACGGCCTCAATCGCGTCCGAGACCGGAGCCTCGGGCATGGCCGTCGCGGGGTTCTGCGGCGCAGCTTCGCCGGAATGCTCGCTCATGATGGCCTCCTCGAACAGGACCGAAGATGGGATGCTGCGCTGCAGCATCAACCGCGCATCAGGGTTGCGGCCCGAAGCGCGACCCGGACGGGCCCCGCGCGAATCGGCAACAGACGCCGACGAAAACCCGGCGGCGTGCCGAGCAAACTCGACATCCGCGCCCGGATACGACATGACAGCGGCGATGCTGTCATGCGCGATGCTGTCCTGCGCGGCGCCGGCTTGACGCGGCGCCGGGTCGTCCGCAGCTAACCCAAGGCAGCCCCGAAGTCCCGGCGAGGCGCGTCCCCGGGCCGGTCCGGCAGCCCCTCAGGGCTCCCACGGCCCGCGAGACGCGCACGCGAAGGTCCACGATGGAAGTCATGGAAGCCACCCGTTCCGAAATCCCCGCCGAGAACCCGCTGGCCGGCGGCGGACCGGAGATCGCAGGCCCCGCCCCGCGCCACCGCACGGTCGGCGTTACGGTCGGCGAGGGCGCCGGCGCGGTCACGGTCGGCGGCGGCGCACCGATCGTCGTCCAGTCGATGACCAACACCGACACGGCCGATATCGACGCCACGGTGGCCCAGGTCGCGCAGCTGGCCCGCGTCGGCTCGGAGCTGGTGCGCATCACCGTCGACCGCGACGAGGCGGCGGCCGCCGTGCCGAAGATCCGCGAGCGCCTCGACCGGATCGGCGTCAACGTGCCGCTGGTCGGCGACTTCCACTACATCGGCCACAAGCTGCTCGCCGACCATCCGGCCTGCGCCGAGGCGCTGGCCAAGTACCGGATCAACCCGGGTAACGTCGGCTTCAAGGACAAGAAGGACACCCAGTTCTCCGCGATCATCGAGCAGGCGATCAAGCACAACAAGACCGTGCGGATCGGCGCCAATTGGGGCTCCCTCGACGGCGAGCTGCTCACCCACCTGATGGACGAGAACGCCAAGGCGCCGCGGCCGATCGATGCCCGCGCGGTGATGCGCGAGGCGATGGTCCGCTCGGCGATCAGCTCGGCCGACCGGGCCGTGGAACTCGGCCTGCCGCAGAACAAGATCATCCTCTCGGCCAAGGTCTCGGCGGTGCAGGACCTGATCGCCGTCTACCGCGAGGTGGCGCGCCGCTCGAACTACGCGATCCATCTCGGCCTGACCGAGGCCGGCATGGGCTCGAAGGGCCTGGTCGCCGCCTCGGCCGCCATCGGCGTGCTCCTCCAAGAGGGTATCGGCGACACGATCCGCTACTCGCTGACCCCCGAGCCGGGCGGCGACCGCTCCGTCGAGGTGAAGGCCAGCCAGGAACTCCTGCAGACGATGGGGTTCCGCACCTTCGTGCCGATGGTGGCGGCCTGCCCGGGCTGCGGCCGCACGACCTCGGCGACCTTCCAGGAGCTCGCCCGCGACATCCAGAACTGGATCGTCACCTCCATGCCGGAGTGGAAGAAGACCTATCCGGGCGTGGAGGGGCTGAACGTCGCCGTGATGGGCTGCATCGTGAACGGCCCGGGCGAATCGAAGCACGCCGACATCGGCATCTCGCTGCCCGGCACCGGCGAGACCCCGACCGCGCCGGTCTTCATCGACGGCAAGAAGGCGATGACGCTCCGCGGCCCGACGCTGGCCAAGGACTTCGAGACGATCGTCATCGACTACATCGAGCGCCGATTCGGCCAGGGCGGGACGCGCACCGCCGCCGAGTAAGAGGCACGGAGCGGGTCTCCTTCGACCGGAGGATCAGTCTCCCGCACCGTCATTCCGGGGCGCCGCAGGCGAGCCCGGACCCGGAGGGCACGCCGGAGGCGGGCAATCCAGAACCGCTGGTGGTGCAAAGTCTGAGCGCGTCGGTGGCTCTGGATCCCGGGCTCCACTGCGCGGCCCCGGGATGACGGGGCGGCCAGGTCTGGGCCTGACGCGCCGAGACCCAGCTCCGCGCTCTTCGCATCTGCACACGGTTTCCGCCTGCACGCGACCGTGGTAGCAACGCGGCACGATCCCGTGAAAGGTCGGCCCGGTGGCCGGCCCGCGCGGTTCGGCGGAGTCTTCGCGTTTTCTGCCCGGCCCCGACTGGCCCCTGAGCCGAACCGCGAAGCGCCGGCCACGCCCAAGCTTCCGACATCCGCATGAGCCAAACCTTCGCACCCGGCGTAGCAGCCCAGCCCGCGCCCGCGGCGCCCGACGCCCCGCGCGAGGCCGCCCCGGCGGCCGAGGGCGAGGGTTCCATCCAGGGGCCGGCCACCTCCGGCACGCTCGATGCCCCCGAGAAGGCCGAGACGCGCCACGGCCATGCCGGCTTCTGGACGCTGCTGGTCGGCTCCGTGGGCGTCGTCTACGGCGATATCGGCACGAGCCCGCTCTACGCGTTCCGCGAGGCGCTGGTCCCGGCCCGCACCGACGGCATCCTGCTGCCCGAGGAGGTGATCGGCACCGTCTCGCTGATCCTCTGGGCGCTGTTCATGATCGTGACGGTGAAATACGTCGCGATCCTGCTGCGCATGGACAACAACGGCGAGGGTGGCATCCTCTCGCTGATGGCGCTGGCTCGGAAAGCGCTCGGCGGCTCGCGCATCGTGTTCATGCTGGGGCTGCTCGGCGCCTCGCTGTTCTACGGCGACGCGGTGATCACCCCGGCGATCTCGGTCCTCTCGGCCGTGGAGGGGCTGAAGCTGGTCACCCCGGCCCTGAACGATTACGTGCTGCCGATCACCGTGACGATCATCGTCGCCCTGTTCCTCGTGCAGAACCGTGGCACCGCCAAGGTCGCGGCCTTCTTCGGGCCCATGACCGTCGTGTGGTTCGTCGCCATGGCGCTCGCGGCGCTGCCGCATATCGGCCTGCACCCGGAGGTCTTCCGGGCGATCAACCCCTGGTACGCGGTGCATTACCTGCTCGGCCACGGCAGCGGGGCGCTGGTGGCGCTCGGCGCGGTGTTCCTGGCGGTGACGGGCGCCGAGGCCCTGTTCGCCGATCTCGGGCATTTCGGCCGCAAGCCGATCCAGGTCGCCTGGGTCTGCCTCGTCTTCCCGGCACTCGCGCTCAACTATCTCGGGCAGGCGGCCCTGGTGTTGGAGAAGCCCGATACCGCCGATCCGTTCTTCCAGCTGGTCCCGGCCTGGGGCCTGCTGCCGATGGTGGTGCTGGCGACGCTGGCGACCGTGGTGGCGAGCCAAGCGGTGATCACCGGGGCGTTCTCGCTCTCTCGGCAGGCGATCCAGCTCGGCCTGCTGCCACGGCTGGAGATCCGCCACACCTCCGAGTCGCATGCCGGCCAGATCTACCTGCCTCAGATCAACGGGTTGCTGATGATCGGCGTCGTGCTGCTGGCGGTGCTGTTCAAGACTTCCTCGTCGCTCGCCTCGGCCTACGGCATCGCGGTGACCGGCACGATGCTGCTCACCGCCTCCATGACCTTCCTGGTCATCTGGCGGATGTGGGGCTGGTCGCCGGTGGCGGCGGCCGCCGTGATGCTGCCCTTCATCATCCTCGAATTCCTGTTCCTGCTCTCCAACCTGATCAAGGTGGTGGAGGGCGGCTACGTGCCGCTGCTGCTCGCCGGCGGCCTCATCATCCTGATGTGGACCTGGGTGCGCGGCGTCACGATCCTGTTCAACAAGACCCGCAAGACCGATGTGCCGCTCGTGGAGCTGGTCGGCATGCTGGAGAAGAGCCCGCCGCACCATGTCCGCGGCACCGCGGTGTTTCTGACGAGCGACCCCGAGATCGCCCCGGCGGCTCTCCTGCACAACCTCAAGCACAACAAGGTGCTGCACGAGAAGAACGTGATCCTCACCGTCGAGACGGTGGACACGCCCCGCTCCAACGAGGCCGACAAGGTGCGCATCGAGCCGGTGGGCCCGCATTTCTTCAAGGTCGTGATGAAGTTCGGCTACATGGAGACGCCGAACATCCCGAAGACCCTGGTGCTGCTGCGCCGCCAGGGCTTCAAGTTCGACATCATGGCGACGTCGTTCTTCCTGTCGCGCCGCTCGATCCGGCCGGCCGCCCATTCGGGCATGCCGCTCTGGCAGGACCGGATCTTCATCACGCTGGCCAAGAACGCCAACGATGCGACGGACTTCTTCCAGATTCCGACCGGGCGTGTGGTGGAGGTCGGGACGCAGGTGACCGTGTAGGCGGTCGGCCTCGCCGACACACGATAAACCCGATCAACATTTCAGACGAATGCTGCGCTTCCGCCGCCAAGATTTACACAGCCATACAATTTTCCGAGCCATTTTTGCCGAATAGACATCCAGTTTCCGCGCATGAGGCGGAGCTACACATAGAAAAGTCTGCGAGGCCGGCCGAACGAGTCCTTGCGACTTCTCGAGGTCGAACCATGGTGATCGCGGAGCGATCTCTCTCGATGGAGGACGGACACGAGCCCAAAGCGTGCAAGATTACGATGCACGCGCCTGAAGACGCGGACGGGATGTGGATCTGCCGCTATACGATCGGATGGCCGACCACTCCGGAAGAGAGCTTCGGCGCTGGCGTGGACGCCTTCCAAGCGCTCCACCTCACGCTCCAGAAAATCGGCATCGCGCTTTATGCCAGCGCCTATCACAAGGCGAGCATCTTGGTGTTCGACAGGCCCGGGAGAGGCTACGGTTTTCCCATGCCGAAGAACGGGCGTAACCTTCTGATCGTGGACGACACGATCTTCGACGGGTGAGCGCCGGGCTCGCGCGCCGGCTGTTCGGCACCGTTGTCGCTGGCCGCGAGGCAACTCTGGCGGGGGGCCGGCGGCGCCACCAAATCGCTCCTGACTCAGGATGGGATCCGGGCCTGTGATCGGCAGGTTGATCCTGCAACACTCAATGGCACGGCCCGACGAGCCGCGCCGGCCGAGTGGACACAACCTCCAGCTGTTCCCACGGCCACGCACATCATGTGCGCCGCCGCACGCGGCATGACCTGAGCGCAACCAAGCGAGGATGACCGGTCCCGTCCGTGCGTTGCACCCGAGACGGGGCCTGCTTTAGAATATTTATTATTCTGAGCTTGAGCGTTTGCCCGGCGATCTTCCCCGCATCGGCACGCGTGAGCCGGCGAAGCCGGCATCGGCCCCAGGCCCGGCTCGGACCCGACTGATCGCCGCTCCGGCGCCGCCAGACAGGACGCAACGATGATCAAACTCACCGTGAACGGGGCTGCGCGCAGCTTCGACGGCGACCCCGACATGCCGCTGCTGTGGTACCTGCGGGACGAGCTCGGGCTCACCGGCACCAAGTTCGGCTGCGGCGTCTCGCTCTGCGGCGCCTGCACCATCCATCTCGGCGGCGCGGCGACCCGCGCCTGCATCACGCCGGTCTCGGCGGCCGAGGGCCAGGAGGTCGTCACCATCGAGGGGCTGTCGCCGGACGGCAACCACCCCGTGCAGGTGGCGTGGCGCGACCAGAACGTCTCGCAGTGCGGCTTCTGCCAGTGCGGCCAGATCATGCAGGCCGCCGCCCTCCTGAAGGACACGCCCAAGCCCACCGACCAAGACATCGGCGACACGATGAGCGGCAACATCTGCCGCTGCGGCACCTACCCGCGCATCCGCACCGCGATCCATCAGGCCGCCGGTCAGACCGCGCCCGCCAGCAAGGGAGAGCGCCTGTGATCCACGACGCGAAGATGATGGCGGACATCGCCAAGGCCAAGCCGGCCCTCGACAATGTCAGCCGCCGCGGCATCCTCGGCGGCGCCGGCGCCCTGGTGCTGGCCCTCTCGCTGCGCCCCGCCCGGGCCGACGAGACGCAGACCAAGGAGCAGAAGGAACAGAAGTTCGGCGCCGACGGCATGCCGCATGGCTGGCGCGATGATCCGAAGATCTTCGTCGCGATCGCGCCGGACGGCACCGTCACGGTGACCAACCACCGCTCCGACATGGGCCAGGGCATCCGCACCTCGGTGGCCTTCACGGTCGCCGACGAGCTGGAGGCCGACTGGTCGAAGGTGAAGGTGGTCCAGGCCTGGGGCGACGAGACCCGCTTCGGCAACCAGGACACGGACGGCTCGCGCTCGACCCGCCACTTCTTCCAGCATTTCCGCCACGCCGGCGCCGCCGCGCGGCTGATGCTGATCCAGGCCGCCGCCAAGCAGTGGGGCGTGCCGGCCTCCGAGGTGACCGCCGTCAACCACACGCTGACCCACGCCAAGTCGGGCCGCACCCTCGGCTACGGCGCGGTGGCCCAGGCGGCCGCCGAGCTGCCGGTGCCCACCGACGTCAAGCTGAAGGACCCCAAGGACTTCCGCTACATCGGCACCGGCAAGGTCGGGCTGATCGACAACTTCGACATCACCACCGGCAAGGCGATCTACGGCCTCGACACCAAGCTCGACGGGATGCTGTACGCGGTCGTCGCGCGTCCGCCAGTCTACGGCGGCAAGGTGAAGTCGTTCGGCGACAGCGAGGCCAAGAAGGTCGCGGGCGTCGTGAAGATCTTCAAGATCGACGGCGGCGAGATCCCGTCCGAGTTCATGCCGCTCGGCGGCGTGGCGGTGGTGGCCAAGAACACGTGGTCGGCCATGAAGGCGCGGGACGCCCTCAAGATCACCTGGGACGACGGCCCGAACGCCGGCTACGACACCGACGCGTTCCGCAAGGAGCTGGAGGCCGCGGCCCGCAAGCCCGGCAAGGTCGTGCGCACGCAGGGCGATGTCGACGGCGCCCTGGCCAAGGCCAAGACCCGGGTCCAGGCCGAGTACTTCGTGCCCCACCTCGCCCAGGCGCCGATGGAGCCCCCGGCTGCCGTGGCCCGGGTCAAGGACGGATTCTGCGAGGCCTGGGCCTGCGTGCAGGGTCCGCAGGCGGCCAACGACCGCCTGATGAAGGCGCTCAAGCTGCCCGACGACAAGGTCAAGGTGAACGTGACGCTGCTCGGCGGCGGCTTCGGCCGCAAGTCCAAGCCCGACTACGTGGTCGAGGCGGCGCTCTGCTCGCAGGCCGTCGGCGGCGCGCCGGTGAAGCTCGCCTGGACCCGCGAGGACGACCTCCACCACGGCTTCTACCACACGATCTCGGTGGAGCACCTGGAGGCTGGCCTCGACGAGAAGGGCATGCCGGTGGCGTGGCTGCACCGCTCGGTGGCGCCGACGATCGGCTCGATCTTCGCGCCCGACCCGAAGCACGAGCTGCCGTTCGAGCTCGGGATGGGGCTGGTCAACACGCCGCTCAACATCCCGAACATGCGGCTGGAGAACCCCGAGGCCGCCGCCCATGTCCGCATCGGCTGGTTCCGCTCGGTGTCGAACATCCCGCACGCCTTCGCGATCCAGTCCTTCGTGTCGGAGCTGGCGCACGCCGCCGGCCGCGAGCCGAAGGAGTACCTGCTCGAACTCATCGGCCCGGATCGCAAGATCAGCCCGACCGAGATCGGCGACGTCTGGAACTACGGCGAGGATCCCAAGCGCTACCCGATCGAGACCGGCCGCCTGCGCGGCGTGATCGAGGCGGCTGCCAAGGGCGCGGGCTGGGGGCGGCAGATGCCCAAGGGCAGCGGCCTCGGCGTCGCCGGCCACTACAGCTTCGTCACCTACACGGCGGTGGCGGCCGAGGTGGAGGTCGGCGACAAGGGCAGGTGAAGGTGAAGGCGATCGACATCGCGGTCGATTGCGGGCCGCAGGTGAACCCGGAGCGCATCCGCTCGCAGATGGAGGGTGCTGTGGTCATGGGGATGGGGCTCGCCCTTACCTCCGAGATCACCTTCAAGCAGGGCCGAGCGGTGCAGAACAACTTCGACGGCTACGAGGTCCTCCGGATCGACGCCGCCCCGAAGGTGGTCCGCGTGCACCTCGTGCCGACCGGCACCTATGACGGGCCGCTCGGCGGCGTCGGCGAGCCCGGCGTGCCGCCGGTGGCGCCGGCCATCGCCAACGCGATCTTCGCGGCCACCGGCCGCCGGGTCCGGCAGCTACCGATCCGCGATCAGCTGAGCGCCTGAACCGTCACCCGTCGCGAGACGTTGGGGCCGTGGGGGAACCCGCGGCCCCTTCTTTTGGAAAGTACCCGACCCGATGATGCGTCCCGCCCTCACGACCTGCCTGACCCTGATGCTGGGGGCGGCCCCCGCCTTCGCCTCGCCCTGCGGCGACCGGATCGACAGCGTGTCGAAGCGCGTCCAGTCCGAGGTGAGCCAGTCGATCTCGGCCAACACCAGCGGCCAGGGCAACGCCGCCAAGCGCGGCGGCGAGGGGCTCACCGGGACGGAGGGACAGCGGGCGAACGAGTCGCCGCAGGCCCCCCGGAGAAGGCGGCCCAGGCCGGCCAGGGCGCGGACGCCGCCCAGCAGGCGAAGGTCGCCCTGGAGGAGGCGCGCACGGCGGAGTCGAAGGGCGACACTCAGGGCTGCGAGGCGGCGCTCACCCGCGCCGAGCAGCAGCTGAAGAAGGCGCCGTGAGGCGCTGATACGCTTTTTGGTTTTCTGCTTCGGTCCCACCGTCTTTGCGAGCGGAGCGAAGCAACCCAGGGTCACGCCAAGCTTTCCGAGATCGCGCTGCCCTGGGTCACTTCGCTTCGCTCGTGATGACGGGGAGAAGCGACACCCGGAGCCTTCGGCAGGTCCGCGCCGGCCCCTCGGGGTGGGCTCAGTGCCGGCCGCAAGTGCGATTCGATCCGCGTGACGTACGCCCGGGGCAAGAGCCCCTACCGACCCAGCGCGCTGATCTCGATCACGAATTTCCGCCGCAGCGCCCGCGAAAAATCGCCGTAGCCAGCGGCCGCCAGCAGGAACGCCCCCGGGCCGCCGATGACGTGCGCGCGGTACCATTGCTCCAGGCTCGTGCGCTCCTGCGGCAGCGGCGTCGGGAGCAGGCCGTAGCCGGGCGCCCGGTAGGCGCCGGCTCCGACCACGTCGTTCTCGCCGGGCACGAGGATCGGCAGGCCGTTGACCGTCGCGCCGGTGTCGAGCAGCGACCGCTGCGCCTCCGCGAGGCTGTCGGCGTCGGTGCAGTTGTCGATCCCGTCGCCGGAGACGTCGACCACCACGCGCTCGGCCGGGACCGGCAGCGCCGGGAGAACGGCGGCGGTCACCGTGCGGAACATTTGGCCGAGGCAGGTGAACTCGCCCGCCTGACGCGGGGTGGCCCGGACCAGCGCGGCGGTGGCGGCCGCGTCGGCCCGGCCGGCGATCCGCCGCCAGCCGACCGCGAGATTCGCCCGGTCCGCCCAGGTCACCATCGCGAACAGGATCCCGCTCGGATTGCCGGTGATCGCGCCGAGGACCGACGGATCCTCCAGAGCCTCGGCGATGCCCTCCATCTGCAGCCGGAAGCGCGCGTCGCCGACGGATTGCGAGACGTCCACGGAGACGATGAGCGCGGTGGCGACGCTCTCGGGCGCGGCCTTGACGGGCTCGGCTGTGGCGGGCGCGATCCCGAGGAGCAGGAGGCCGGCGCCTCGCAGCACGCCGCGGCGGATCCGTCGCGAACCCGTCCGCATCATCGGCCTCGGCGCTCCCGGAAGGCGCGGCCCTGCGGCCGTCGCGCATCCGTTAGGCCACGTTTCGATGTCGCGCGAAACCGGCCTTTCGGGGGGCCCGTCGTGCGGGTCCGCCCGTCGGGCCGACGCGCCGTGGGAGATCCCGAATGCGCGTCGGCGGGGTGTCGATCGGGCACGAAGCCCGGCCCCGGTGAGGATGGCTCGGCTCCGGCGGCGGTGACCCGCTCATCTCGGAGACGGCCCGTCCTCCGGCCTCATCCCTGGGCCGGCCGCGGGGCAGTCGGGGACGGCATCGGCCGCCCCGGAGAGGATTCAGGCGGCCGCGGCGCCGAGCGCGTGCGGGTTGCCGTTCAGGCCAGCGCAGAGATCGTCGATTTCGGCGAGGTCCAGCGCATCGCCGGCCCGGCCGGCGATGGTGTCGATCAGGTGATCCTGACGGGGATCGAACGGATGCCCCTGCATCCGGTAGAACTGGTAATAGCGCAGCGCCGCCAGGACGGTGTCACGCTCGCGGTCGGTTACGGTGAAGTGCTGCATGGGTAGTTGCTTCCCCTTGTGGCTTCAACGAACGCTCGGGTAGGCCGCGACGCCGATCCCGAGCTTGACTGTTGTAACCCGTGGGCAACTGCCCGACCAGTTCTTGACAGCTCGCGCGGACGTGATTCGCGGGCCTCAAAACGCTGCCGCGCGTCCGCGGCAGCTGAAACCTGGATCAGAAATTCAGTCTTTTCAGAGGCTTGCCGGAGTTTGGCTCGTCACAGACCAAGATCGGCCAGATAGCGCGGCAGTGCCTCGCTCGCCGGCCCGTAGCGCGCCTCATCGAAGGCATCGGCGTTGTCCGACGGCTCGAGGTTGATCTCGCAGGTCGGGATGCCGAGGGAACGCGCCTGCCGCACGTAGCCCGCCGCCGGGTAGACCGCCCCCGACGTGCCCACGGCCACGAACAGGTCGGCCGCGGCCAGCGCCGCCTCGATTGCGTCGAGGTGCATCGGCATCTCGCCGAACCAGACCACGTCCGGCCGCATCCGGCCCGACGCGCCGCAGGCGGGGCAGTCATCCGCCCGGCTCAGGTCGGCGCGCCACGGCGTGACCGCGCCGCAGGCGCAGCAGCGGGCCTTGAGCAACTCGCCGTGCATGTGGGTGACCGCCCGTGAGCCGGCCCGCTCGTGCAGGTCGTCGACGTTCTGCGTGCACAGGAACAGCCGCCCGCCCCGCGCGGCGCACCGCGCCTCGGCCCGCGCCAGGGCGCGGTGCGCGGCGTTCGGCTCGGCCGCGACCACGCCGCGGCGGCGATGGTCGTAGAAATCGAGCACCGTGTCGGGGTCAGCCGCGTAGGCCTCGGGGGTGGCGAGCTTCATCGGGTCGAACCGCGCCCAGAGGCCGCCGCGATCCCGGAACGTGCCGAGCCCGCTCTCGGCCGAGACGCCGGCCCCGGTCAGCACGAAGATCGTCTTGGGATGTCCCGTCATGGGCGGCTCCTGCGCGCCGGAGATTGGCCGGATATGTCCGCTGGTTGGCGGTGTGGTTTCTTTCCCGCAGCGTCCAACCGGTGAATGCTGCGGCTCGCTTCACCGAGCGGGAGACACGAAATGTCCGATGTTGCGCTGCTGGTCATCGATGTCCAGGAATCCTTCCGGCACAGGCCCTTCTGGAACGACGCCGATGTCCCGCCCTTCACCCAGCGTCTGCAGGCACTCATCGACGGCGCCGCCGCGCGGCAGATCCCGATCCTGCAGGTCTTCCACGTCGCCGAGAGCGGACCGTTCGCCATCGCTTCCGGCCATGTCCGCACCCTCGAGCCGATCGTGATCGCGCCGACGGCCACCCTCCACAAGCGCCGGCACAGCGCCCTGGTCGAGACCGGCCTGTCCGGCTGGCTGACGCAGCACGGCATTCGCCGGCTGATCGTGTCGGGCATCCGGACCGAGCAGTGCTGCGAGACCACGGCCCGCCACGCCTCCGACAGCGGCTGGCAGGTCGACTACGTGACCGAGGCCACCCTGACCTTCGCCATGACCCACCCGGACGGCCGCCGCTTCAGCGCGGACGACATCAAGGCCCGCACCGAGCTGGTGCTGACCGACTGGTTCGCCCGGATCGTCACCGTGGACCAGGCGCTGGCCGGCCCGAATCTACCGGTCGCCGCATGAGCGGGACGGCGCGGCACATCCCGGTTCTCGTGGTCCTGCCGCCGCGCGCGCTGCTGCTCGACCTCGCCGGCCCTCTGGAGGTGCTGCGGATCGCCGGCACCGTCCAGGATCGGGTCGGCTTCGCGGTGGCGTACGCGGCGCCGCGAGCGCTCACCCGCTGCTCGATCGGGCTCGACCTGGGCGGTGCCGGAATGCTGCCGGATACGGTGGCCGACGGGACGATCGTGCTCCTGCCGGGCTCCGCGACACGGGTGCTCGGCGACGCGCCGGACCAGGCCGCTGACGCCGACGCGGAGGCCGAGATCGTCGCGTGGCTCCGCGCCGTGGTCCGTCCGGGCCACACCGTCGCGACCGTCTGCGAGGGCGCGCTGCTGGCGGCGCGGGCCGGGTTGCTCGACGGCTACGCCTGCACCACCCACCACGCCAGTTGCGACCGGCTGCGGGCGGCGGCGCCCCGGGCCCGGGTGCTGGAGAACCGCCTGTTCGTGCAGGACCGCGACCGGTTCAGCAGCGCCGGCGTCACGGCCGGCATCGACCTGATGCTGCACCTCGTGGCGGAGTGGGCGGGCCCGGCGACGGCGGTCGCCGTCGCGCGGGCGCTCGTCGTGTACATGCGGCGCGGGCCCGACGACCCCCAGCTCTCGCCCTGGCTCGAGGGGCGCAGCCACCTGCACCCGGCGGTGCACCGGGCCCAGGACGCGATCGCCGCCGACCCGGCCCGGGACTGGTCGCCGGCGCTGCTCGGCCGGCTCGTGGGCGCGAGCCCGCGCAACCTCGCGCGGCTGTTCCGGCTCCACGCGGGCATGACGGTGACGGACGCGGTCAACCGGTCCCGCGTCGCGCTGGCCCGCGACCTGATCGCGCGGAGCGATCTCGGCCTGGAGCGGATCGCCGAGCGGGCCGGCTTCGGCTCCGCCCGGCACATGCGCCGCGTCTGGCGGCAGTTCCACGCGGCGGCGCCGTCGAGCCTGCGCGCTCGATCCGCGGATGTGGCGGCCGAGCCGGCCAACCCGCGGCCCGTAGGCCGGGATTCTGCACGGAACCCCGCGAAGCACCCGCCCTTGCGAGCGGAGCGAAGCGATCCAGGGTAGCGCCCCGCTCTCCGGCGTCGCGCGGCCCTGGGTCACTGCGCTGCGCGCGCGATGACGGGCGAGGGACGACGACCGAAGGCTTCGACCGGACACCGCGGGCGTCAGGCCATCCCACACGCGCGGCGCGGGTGGATGGACCGACGCGGCCGCCTGTGACCTCCTGCCCCGCCGACCCCGTCCGCCCGAATCGGCGCGGACCGTGCATCGGCCCGGCGCGCCCGTTGGCGCGGAAGGAGTGAGCGGCATGCCCGAATTCGACCTTGCCATCCGGGGCGGCACGGTGGTCACGGCGAGCGACACGGTCCGGGCCGATGTCGGCGTGCACGGCGGCCGGATCGTCGCGGTGGCCGAGGGCATCGCCGACGCGGCCCGGGTGATCGACGCCTCCGGCCTGCTGGTGCTGCCCGGCGGCATCGACAGCCACGTCCACATCGCCCAGGAGTCCGGCCCCGGCATCGTCATGGCCGACGATTTCGCCAGCGCCACCCGGGCGGCGGCGGCCGGCGGCAACACCTGCGTGATGCCCTTCGCGCTCCAGCCCCGGGGCGCCTCCCTGCGCGGCGCCGTCGACGCCTACCGGGCGAAGGCCGAGGGCCAGTGCCACGTCGACGTGGCGATCCACATGATCATCTCGGACCCGACCGCGGCGGTGCTCGGCCAGGAGCTGCCGGCGCTGGTCGCCGACGGCTACACCTCGTTCAAGGTCTTCATGACCTACGACGACCTCGTCCTGAACGACCGCCAGCTCCTCGACGTGTTCCACGTCGCGCGGCGGCAGGGCGCCCGGGTCATGGTCCACGCCGAGGGCTACGACGCGATCCGCTACCTCAGCGAGCGGCTGGAGCGGGCGGGCGAGACCGGCCCTACGGCCACGCCCTGTCGCGCCCCGAGATCGTCGAGCGGGAGGCGGCGCACCGGGCGATCAGCCACGCCGAGCTGATCGACCTGCCGATCGTCATCGTCCACGTCTCGGGCCGCGAGGCCACCGAGCAGATCGCCTGGGCGCAGGCGCGGGGCCTGAAGATCCGGGCCGAGACCTGCCCGCAATACCTGACGCTGACGGCCGAGGACATGAAGGGGCTCGGCCAGGAGGATATCATGGCGGGGGCGAAGTACGTCTGCTCGCCGCCGACGCGGGACGTCGAGAGCCAGGAGGCGGTCTGGTCGGGGATCCGGCGCGGGATCTTCGACGTGGTCTCCTCCGACCATTGCCCGTTCCGCTACGACGACCCGAAGGGCAAGCTGAACCCGCGGGGTAAGACCTCCTTCCGCTGGATCCCGAACGGCATCCCCGGCATCGAGACGCGGCTGCCGGTGTTCTTCTCGGAGGGCGTCTCGAAGGGGCGGATCAGCCTCAACCAGTTCGCCGCGCTCACCGCCACGAACCACGCCAAGCTGTACGGGCTCTACCCGCGCAAGGGCTCGATCGCTCCGGGCTTCGACGCCGACCTCACGCTGTGGGATCCGAACCGGCGCGAGACCATCCGCCAGGCGAAGCTGCACCACGGCTCCGACTACACGCCTTGGGAAGGCTTCGAGGTCACCGGCTGGCCGGTCATGACCATCGCGGGCGGGCAGGTCATCGCCGAGGATGGCCGGGTCCTGTCCGAGCCGGGACGCGGACGGGTGCTCGACCGGGCGGTCGATCCGGCCGAGCCGCGGGACGCCTGAGGGCGACGCTGGCCCGCCGCTTGCCTGCAGCCTCCGGGGGGAGCACCGCATGGATGTCGAGCTGATCGGCCTGACCAAGCGCTACGGCGCGGCAACCGCGGTCGACGGCATCGACCTGAAGGTGCCGTCCGGCGCCTATTGCTGCCTGCTCGGCCCTTCCGGCTGCGGCAAGACCACGACGCTCCGGATGATCGGCGGCCACGAGCGCGCCAGCGCGGGCGACGTGGTGATCGGCCCCAAGGCGGTGGGCGACGCGGCCCCGGCCGCGCGCGGCACCGCCATGATGTTCCAGAGCTACGCGCTGTTTCCGCATCTCGACGCGCGCGACAACGTCGCCTTCAGCCTGAAGATGCGCGGGGTCGGCAAGGCGGAGCGCCGCGCCAAGGCGATGGCGATGCTCGACCTCGTCCAGATGGGCCACCTCGCCGGACGCCTGCCGGCCCAGCTCTCGGGCGGCCAGCAGCAGCGCGTCGCGCTCGCCCGCGCCCTCGTCACCGGCCCGAAGGTGCTGCTGCTCGACGAACCGCTCTCCGCCCTCGACCCGTTCTTGCGGGTGCGGATGCGGGTGGAGCTGAAGCGGATCCAGACCGAGCTGGGCCTCACCTTCATCCACGTCACCCACAGCCAGGAGGAGGCGATGGCGCTCTCCGACCTCGTGGTGGTGATGAATGCCGGCCGGATCGAGCAGGCCGCCGACCCGCGGACCGTGTTCGAGCGGCCCGCCACCGCCTTCGTGGCCCGGTTCATCGGCGGCCACAACGTGATCCGGCTGCCCGAGGGCCTCGTCGCCGTGCGGGCGGACCGGATGCGGCTCGGCGCCGAGGCCGGCCCCACCGCGCGGCCGGCCCGCGTGGTGGCGGTCGAGTACCAGGGCACCAGCGTCCATGTCGGCCTCGACGCGGAGGGGCTGGAGCGCGCGCCCGAGAGCCCCGCCGCGCTCACGGCGATCCTCAGCGATGCGGAGTTCGCGGCCCGCCCGCTCCGCCTCGGCGACACGATCCCGGTCGGCTGGGACGCGTCCGCCGCCCACCGCCTCGACGCCTGACAGCCCCGGAGACGACCATGGACCTGCCCCAGAAGCCGAGCCGGCGCACGCTCCTGAAGGGGGCGGCCGCGCTGGCCGCAACGCCGGTGACCGGCTTCCCGGCGGTGCACGCCGCCGAGCCCGTGACCCTGCGCTACCTCGGTACCGCGGTGAACCAGTCTGCCGACATCGCCAAGAAGGTGAAGGAGGATCTCGGCATCACCATCGAGTACATCCCGGTGGTGACCGACGAGGTGACCAAGCGGGCGATCACCCAGCCGAACTCCTTCGACCTGATCGACACCGAGTATTTCAGCCTCAAGAAGATCCTGCCCTCCGGCAACCTGCAGGGCATGGACGCCAAGCGGATCAAGCTCGCCGACAAGATTTCTTCCGTCTTCACCAAGGGGGAAGTGGCCGGCAAGAAGATCGGCGACCAGGGCACGGCGCCCCGCAAGGTCTTCTACCTGGAGGGCCAGGACTCGAAAAAATTTGCCGGCGAACAGACTCAGTGGATCTCGCTAATCCCGACCGTCTACAACGCCGACACGCTGGGCATCCGGCCGGACCTGATCAAGGTGCCCGTCACGAGCTGGAAGGAGCTCCTGAACCCGGCCTTCAAGGGCAAGGCCTCGATCCTCAACATCCCGTCGATCGGCATCATGGACGCCGCCATGGTGGTGGAAGCCACCGGCGACTACACCTACGGCGACAAGGGCAACATGACGAAGCCCGAGATCGACCGCACCATCAAGGTGCTGATCGAGGCCAAGCGCGCTGGCCAGTTCCGGGCCTTCTGGCAGGACTTCAACGAATCCGTGAACCTGATGGCCTCGGGCGAGACCGTGATCCAATCGATGTGGTCGCCCGCCGTCACCAAGGTGCGCGCGCAGGGCGTGCCCTGCACCTACCAGCCGCTGAAGGAGGGCTACCGGGCCTGGGCCTCGGGCTTCGGCATCCCCAAGACCCTGAGCGGTAAGAAGCTCGACGCCGCCTACGATTTCATCAACTGGTTCCTGTCCGGCTGGGCCGGGGCCTACCTCAACCGGCAGGGCTACTACTCGGCGGTGCTGGAGACCGCCCAGGCGAACATGCAGCCCTACGAGTGGGCCTTCTGGATGGAGGGCAAGCCCGCCGAGAAGGACATCCTCGGCCCCGACGGCACCCTGATCGAGAAGGCCGGCGCCACCCGCGACGGCGGCTCCTTCGACGCGCGGATGGGCGCGGTCGCCTGCTGGAACGCCGTGATGGATGAGAACACCTACATGGTGCGCAAGTGGAACGAGTTCATCGCGGCGTGAGCGGGCTCACCTTTCCCCTCCCCCTGTGGGGAGGGGCAGGGGTGGGGGTGGTGCAGACGGCACCGCACCGCTCGATCCTGCACCACCCCCACCTCCGGCTCCTCCCCACAAGGGGGAGGAGAGTCGCGTCGCGCCCTTTCGGCCCCGTCGCGCCCTCGCCTATCTCCAGGCCGCGCCGCTGGCCCTCGTCTTCCTCGTCTTCCTAGTGGTGCCGCTGGTGCTCACCGGGATCGTCTCGCTCTGGGAGTACAACGAGTACGAGATCATCCCGGCGCTCACCCTGCAGAACTACGCCGACGTGTTCGACGGCTGCCTGTCGGCCGACCTCTGCACCACGGTGCGCACCTATCTCTCGACGGTGAAGTTCGTCGTGCTGACGCTGGCGATCACCCTGCCGCTCGGTTTCGCGATCGCCTACTTCCTGGCCTTCCACATCCGCTCCGGCACGGTGCGGATGGGCCTGTTCCTGCTCTGCACGATCCCGTTCTGGACCTCGAACGTGATCCGCATGATCTCGTGGATCCCGCTGCTCGGCCGCAACGGCCTCGTCAACGACACGCTCCGCACCCTCGGGTTGATCCGGCAGCCGATCGAGGGCCTGCTCTACTCCGACTTCGCGGTGGTCCTGGCCTTCGTGCACCTCGACACGGTGTTCATGATCGTGCCGATCTTCAACAGCCTCGCCCGGATCGACCGGCGGCTGATCGAGGCGGCGCGCGACGGCGGCGCGTCCGGCGCGCAGATCCTCTGGAACGTGATCCTGCCGCTCGCCAAGCCCGGCATCGCCATCGGGACGATCTTCGTGACCACGCTGGTGATGGGCGACTTCGTCACCGTGGGCGTCATGGGTGGCCAGCAGATCGCCAGCGTCGGCAAGGTGATCCAGGTACAGATGTCCTACCTGCAATTCCCGGCCGCCGCCGCCAACGCCGTGGTGCTGCTCGCCGCCGTGCTGCTGATGATCCTGGGGCTCACCCGGATGATCGATCTCCGGCGGGAGCTGTAGCGATGGATCAGCCCCGCGGCCGCGCCTTCTACCTGCTGGCGGCGGTCTTCGCCCTCTACGTCCTGTTCCTCTACGGGCCGACGCTGACGATCCTGGCGCTCAGCTTCCAGGGCCCGTCCGGCGGCCTGACCTTCCCGATGAACGGCGTCTCGACCCACTGGTTCGCCAAGCTGTGGGAAGGCGTCGGCGTCGCCGACATCTGGGCGGCGCTGCGGCGCTCGCTGGCCCTCGGCCTCGTGGTCATGGCGCTCACCGTGGGAATCGCGTTCTACGCCGGCCTCGCCTTCCGGAAGGGGTTTCGCGGGGCCGGCCTCGTCTTCGCCCTGGCGGTGTCGAGCCTGATCGTGCCCTCGATCGTGGTCTCGCTGGGCATCGGCCTGGAATTCCGGCTCCTCGACGACGGCATCAAGGCGCTGGCCGCCGCCACCGGCTGGGGATTCCTGCAGGACCACGGCACGCTGATGGGCCTCTACAGCTCGGCGCTGGGCGCGCATCTCACCTGGACGCTACCCTTCGGCCTGCTGATCATGTTCGCGGTGTTCAACCGGTTCGACCCGGCCTACGAAGAGGCCGCCCGCGATCTCGGCGCCAGCGGGCCGCAGACGCTCCGTCATGTGGTCGTGCCGATCCTCGCGCCCGCGCTCGTCGGCGTCGCCCTGTTCGGCTTCACCCTGTCGTTCGACGAGCTCGCCCGCACCAGCCAGGCGATCGGCGGCCGCAACACCCTGCCGCTGGAACTGCAGGGCCTGACCACCACGGTGACGACGCCGGAGATCTACGCCCTCGGCACGGTCACCACGGCCGTCTCGGCGCTGGTGATCGGGACCGCGCTCGGCCTGACCCTGTGGCTGCAGAAGCGCCGGGCGCGGCGGGCGCTGGCCGGCATGTGATCGATGCCACACGGCCGGGCTGCCACGGGTTTGCGGCGCGCCCCGACATTGCCAATCCGGCCCCATCCGTGTATGCGCACCGCGCGCCCCCGAGACACCCTTGGAGGCAGGGGCGCGCCGGGAAGGTCGTGAGCCGTCCGCATCGGGCGGCTTTTTCGCGTTCCGGCTCCAGCAATCGTAAAGGATCACGCCATGAGCGCTGTGAAGACGCTTGAGGCCGTGGCACGCGACCGGGTCGGCAAGGGGGCCGCCCGGGCCGTTCGTCGCCAGGGCCAAGTTCCCGCCGTCATCTACGGGGGCGGCCAGCCGCCGCAATCCATCGCGGTCGACCTCATCCGCACCCGCACCCTGATCTACGCCGGCGGCTTCAAGACCACGCTGTTCGAGATCAATGCCGGCGGCACGAAGGTCCGCGCGATCCCGCGCGACTTCCAGCTCGACCCGGTCAGCGGCGTGCCGCTTCACGTCGACTTCCTGCGCGTCGTCTCGGGCCAGACCGTCACGGTCGAGGTGCCGGTGCACTTCGTCAACGAGGACGCGGCCCCCGGCATCAAGAAGCTCGGCGGCACGCTCAACATCGTGGCCCACACGCTGACCCTCGACGTCGCCCCGGACCAGATCCCGGATGCCATCGAGGTCGACCTGACCGGCCGCCAGATCGGCGACGTGATCCACGTCTCCGACATCAAGATCCCGGCCGGCACCCATACCGGTGAGCCCACCGACCCGGTGGCCAACATCGTGCCGCCGACCGTGCTGGGCGCCGAGGTGGAGGCCGAGGAGGCCGCCATCGCCGAGGCGCAGTCGGCCGAGGCCGCCGACGACAAGGCCGAGGAGTCCGCCGAGGACGAGAAGAAGGACGGCGAGGAGGCCTGAGCCTCGTCGCACCGCTCCACGCCATCGAGAGCCCCGGCCCTGCCGGGGCTCTTTTGCGTTCAGACCGATCGCCGTTGGCCATCTTTGCGAGCGAAGCGAAACAACCCAGCCCGCGCCAGGCCCGCAACGTGCTGCCCGAGGCACGTGAGCTTTCTTTTGCCACGACTGCCAGACCCAACGGGTATGGTCAGCGCCGTCACGCCGGGGCGCTGCAGGCGAGCCCGGACCGGGAGGGGCACGCCAGAGGCGGGCAATCCAGAGCCTCTGCCGGTGCCAAGCCGTCCCGCCTCGGCGGGTCTGGATCCCGGGCTCCGCTCCGCGGCCCCGGGATTACGCGGCTACGGATACAGCCGCGCGCGGCTCCAGCCCTCACCCGTCCGGGTGAAGCGGACCCGGTCGTGCAGGCGGAAATCGCCGTTCTGCCAGAACTCGATGCTCACCGGCGCGATGCGGAAGCCGGTCCAGTGCGCTGGCCGCGGGATCGGACCGTCCCCGTAGCGCTCCGACAACGCCGCCACGGCGCTCATCAAGGTGTCGCGGTCGGCGAGCGGGCGCGATTGCTGGCTGGCGATGGCGCCGAGCCGGCTCTCGCGGCGGCGGCTCTGGAAATAGGCGTCCGCCTCCTCCGGCGTCACTGGTTCGATCGGGCCTCGGGCCCGCACTTGCCGGCGCAGGCTCTTCCAGTGCAGCACCAGCGCGGCCTGGGGATTCTCGGCCAGCTCCGCGCCCTTGGTGGACTGGGTGTTGGTGTAGAACACGAAGCCGCGCGCATCGAAGTCCTTCAGCAACACCATGCGCACGTCCGGCAGCCCGTCGGACCCGGCGGTGGCGAGCGCCATCGCGTTCGGATCCTCGGGCTCGGCGGCCTCGGCCTCCTTCATCCAGGCGGCGAACAGCGCGACCGGATCTTCGCTCAGCGTGAAGTCCGCACGCTTCGGGTCATCGGTCCTTAACTGATCCACGCCAAGACTCCTGCCTGCCGCGTCCAGGGGCCTGAGGGGGCACCGACATCGGCATGTTCGGTCGAGCGGAAAGCCCGTCGTGAGTCAGGTGTAATGCGGCGATGCGCGTGTAAAGAGCCGAGCCGGCGGTCGCACATCGTCGCGTCCCTGTCGGCCCTGTCGTTGACGGTCGCGCTGTGCGGATGCAGCCAGCCGCTGCTCGTGTTCCGCGGCGAGGTCGCCGAGGCGCCGCGGGTGGTCGAGGAGCCCGTCGTCACCGGCAGCATCGAGAAGCGCCCGATGAGCTTCGGGGACGATCTCGCCGAGGAGGATTGGCGCCGCGCCCGCGCGGCCTTGGGCGTCGCGCTGGACCCGCAGGGCAACGGCCGTCCGGTGAAGTGGGACAACCCCGAGACCGGCCTGCACGGGACCGTCAACCCGACCGGACTACCCTACGTCGCCGAGGACCTGATCTGCCGCAACTTCCTCGCCTCGGTCGTCGCGCCGGGCCGGAGCCGGTTCGTGCGCGGCACCGGCTGCAAGCCGTCGGGCGGCCAATGGACGCTCAAGCGCGTCCGGACCGCGACCAAGACCGAGCGTTCCTGAGAGCCAGGGATGCCGGGCCCTCGCGGGAGGACCCGGCGGGATCCGTCAGAAGCGCCTCAATACGGGTAGCCGTAATACGGCCGCATGCGCAGGCGCGGCTGGGCGGCCGGCGGGGCGTCGTAGCGGGCCGCGGCCTCCGGATCGTAGGCCCGGATGTACGGGTCGAGGGCGGGATCGCGGTAATTGCCGTTGTTGACCCCCGCCGAGCGGTCATTGCCGCTGAGCGCTGCGTAGGGCGAGAGCCCGCTGCCGCTGTCGCCACCGCCGCCGCCACCCCCGAAGGCGAAGGCCGCACCCGGGACGGCGGCGAGGAGCATCGCCGCGAACGGCACCGCCAGCGTCTTGCGCATCATGTCGTGTCTCCACATCACGTCTTCGATAGCGAACGGCCAAGCCGAACGGGGGTTCCCGGGCTGGGCGCCGACGACCGCGCGACACGGTATCACGCTGCTGTAACGGGGATTTACCAGAGCGGAGAAAACCCGACCCTTTTCGATGATGTCAGCAGAAATCCGTCCGCATGGCAGGCTTGTACCGGTAGACTCCCAGCCTCTCTTGCTTGATCGTACCGTCGAGCAACAGATTTGGAGCCTGCAGCGACCGTATCGGCGCTGTCGGCGGGCGCTTTCAGGATCCCGGTCGCCGTGAATATCGTTACGAAAACCGGCCTGTCGGGGGCGAGGCTTCCCTGCTGATGGAGCGGACGATCGGCGGCACGGATCGGCCTCAAGCCGGCGGCGGCCGGGCTCCGGCCCATCCGGAGACGCGGATCCCTGAATCCTGCCCCGTCGTGCGGATGGTCACCGTGCGGCTCAACCGCAGGTCCCTGCGCGGCTGGCACATCCGCCTCCTCGATCAGCTCGGGCAGCGGCCCGACCGCCGGATCCGGATCGCCTGGACCGAGGATGCGGGCAGCCTGCCGCCGAACGCAGAGCTGCTGTTCCGGCTCGAGGCCGCGATCCACGGGTTGCCGCGACCGGGCACGGCGACCGCGGCCGAGCCGGTCGCCCTCGCGTCCTACGAGGCCGGCCCCGGAGCAGCCGACGGCGAGATCGTCCTCGACCTCTCGGAAGCCCCCGCGGATCCGGCCCGCGCCGCGACGTGGCGGCTCGATTTCGACGGGGTGCCGGGCGAGGCGGGCCTTCTCGCCGCCCTGTTCGGCAAGCGCGCGCCGGTGGCGGCCCTGCGCGGCCCGGACGGCGCGCCGGTGGCGGTCGGGCGCCTCGGCGCGGAATCGCATACGGTGATGCTGGCCGCCTTCGAGGATTACCTCGCGCGGACCATCACGCTGATCGTGGCCGCCCTCGACGGCGCCCGCGCGACCCGGCTTCCCGACGGGACCGAGGCGCCGCTGCAGCCCGGCAGTCCCTTCGACCTCGGCGGCCTCGGGGTCGGCCGGCGCGCCGCCGAAGGGCTCGCCCGGCAGGTCGCCCGCAGGCTCTACGCACTCTGCTTCCACCGCCCGCAATGGCGGGTCGGCTGGCGCCGGCTCGCAGGCCCCGACCTCATCGACCTGCGCCGTCACCCGGAGGGTGGCTGGATCGACCTGCCCGACGACGGGCGCCGCTTCTATGCCGACCCCTTCGCCATCGCCCGGGACGGGGACGTGACTCTGTTCGTCGAGGAGTTCGACTATCGCCGCGGCAAGGGGGTGATCTCGGCGGTGCGCTTCGCGGCCGACGGCCCGCAGGGGCGGCCGGAGCCGGTCCTGGAACTCGAAACCCACCTCTCCTACCCTTTTGTGTTCGAGGCGGACGGGCAGGTCTGGATGATCCCGGAATCCCACGCCTCAGGGACGATCGACCTCTACCGGGCCACCGCCTTCCCGCGCGGCTGGGTCCACGAGCGGGTTCTGGTGGACGGCGTCGTGGCGAGCGACGCGACCCTGCTGCATCATGGCGGCCGCTGGTGGCTGTTCGCCACGGTCCGGGCCGGCGGAGGCAGCTACTCCGACACCCTGCATCTCTGGCACGCGCTGGATTTCCGCGGTCCCTGGATCCCGCACCGGCGCAACCCGGTGCTGATCGATGTCGGCTCGGCCCGCGCGGCCGGCGCGATCGTGGAACGGGACGGCGCCCTGATCCGGCCGGTCCAGGATTGCCGCGGCGGCTACGGCGCGGCCCTCGGCTTGGCCCGGATCCTGCGCCTCGGCGAGGGCGGCTACGCGCAGCAGGTCGAGACCCGCCTCGAGCCCGGGGCCGCCTGGCCCGGCTCGCGCCTGCACATGCTGAGCGCAGCCGGCGGATTCGAGTTCATCGACGGCTCGCGGCCGGCCCGCCCGCGCCTTCTGGGCTGATCGCGCGGCACGCAGAAGCCCCGTTGGTGCCGAACGGCACCCGCGCACGGCTCGCATCGCGGCGCCGCGCGCGCTAAGCGGGTGCTCCACGCGCGCGAAGCTTAGAAGAACCGCCAGGACGATCTTCATGGCGAGCCCCGTCGAACATGCGAGCTTCCTGCCGCCGGTCCTGACCTTCCTGTCGGCGGCCGTGATCGGCGTCCCGGTGTTCCGGCTGATCGGCCAGAGCGCCGTGCTCGGCTACCTCGTGGCCGGCGTGCTGATCGGGCCGTCCGGCCTGTCGCTGATCGCCGAGCCGGACACCGCCGCCAGCGTCGCCGAGATCGGCGTGGTGCTGCTGCTGTTCATCGTCGGCCTGGAACTGCACCTGTCGCAGCTCGTCTCGATGCGCCGCGACATCTTCGGGCTGGGCACCGCGCAGCTCGTGGTCTGCGCGCTGGTGCTGGGCGGTGCCGGCGTGCTGGCGGGCCTCGCTCTCGGCGCCGCCGCGGTGATCGGCCTCGCCCTCGCACTCTCGGCTACCGCGGTGGCGCTGCAACTCCTGGAGGAGCGGGGCGACCTCGGCAGCGCCTATGGCGGCCGCGCCTTCGCGGTGCTGCTGTTCCAGGATCTGTCGGTGGTGGGCATCCTGGCGCTGATGCCGCTGCTGGCCTCGGCGGGCGAGGCGACCGACGCGTCGTGGCTCGGCGAGGCCGCCGCCTCGACCGGCAAGGCGCTCGCCGCGATCCTCACGGTGGTGCTGGTCGGCCGCTACGGCCTCAACCCGTTCTTCCGGCTGCTGGCCGCGAGCGGCGCCCGCGAGGTGATGACCGCCGCGGCCCTGCTGGTGGTGCTCGGCACGGCGCTGCTGATGGAGCAGGTCGGCCTGTCGATGGCCATGGGCGCGTTCCTCGCCGGCATCCTGCTCGCCGAGTCGAACTTCCGCCACCAACTCGAGGCCGACATCGAGCCGTTCCGCGGCATGCTGCTCGGCCTGTTCTTCATGAGCGTCGGCATGTCGATCGACGGCGCCCTCGTGCGCGAGGTCTGGCCGGCCCTGTTCGGCGCGACGCTGGCGGCGATCCTCGTCAAGGTCGCGCTGGTGGCGGGCCTGTTCCGGCTGTTCGGCTCGGACACGCTCGGAGCTTTGCGAGGCGCCGCCGTTCTGGCGCCCGCGGGCGAGTTCGCCTTCGTGCTTCTGCCGCAGGCCGAGGAACTCGGGCTCACCGGCGCCAAGGCGACGCGCTTCGCGGTGGCGCTGGCCGCGCTGACCATGCTGATCGGGCCGATCGCCGCGAAGGGCCTCGACAAGCTGATCGAGCGGCGCAACGCGCGGACCACGCACGACATGGAGGAGCCCGCCTCCGAATTCGCCGAGAGCGGCGACGCCCGGGTGCTGGTGATCGGCTTCGGGCGGTTCGGGCAGGTGCTGACGCAGGTGTTGCTGGCCGAGGGCATCCCCGTCACGGTGATCGACAAGGACGTGGAGCAGTTGCGCGCCGCCACGCGCTTCGGCTTCCGCATCTATTACGGCGACGGCACGCGGCTCGACGTGCTCCGGGCCGCCGGGATCGGACGGGTCGAGCTGGTCTGCATCTGCGTCGGCGACCGCGAGGGCGCCCTCAAGATCGTCGACATCGTGCACGAGGAATTCTCCAGCGTGCGCACCTTCGTGCGCGCCTATGATCGCCTGCACGCGGTCGAGCTGATGAACCGGGACGTGGATTACCAGATCCGCGAGACCTCCGAATCCGCCCTCGCCTTCGGTCGGGCGGCCCTGGAGGGCCTCGGGCTGTCGCCGGAGGCGGCCGCGGCGCGGGCCGACGATGTGCGCAAGCGCGACATCGCCCGCCTCGTGCTGCAACAGGCCGGCGCCCTGCCGGACGGGTCCAGCTGGATGCGCGGGGCCGCGGCCGGCCTCAAGCCCGAGCCGCTGACCGTCCCCGTGCGGCCCGCCCGGGCCCTCAGCACCGAGACTCGCGACCTCGTGGGCAGCGACCGGCGCGAGGCGGCCGAGCGGCTCCTGGAGAAACCCGCCCTCGCCCCGCAGGAGACCGATGGTGCGGACGCCGAGGGCGATCCGGACACGGAACTGGAGTCCGAGGGCAGCGCCCGGGATGCGTGACGGCGCGGATGTCTGACGGGCCCCCTGCGGCCGGGACGGGCCGCTTCGTCACCGGCTCGATCCTCCGGCACGTGATCGTGATGGCCGCCACGGGTTCGGTCGGGCTGATGGCGATCTTCGTCGTCGACCTGCTGTCGCTGTTCTACGTCTCGCGGCTCGGCGACCCGAACCTGACGGCCGCGGTCGGCTTCGCGGGGATCGTGCAGTTCTTCGCCACGGCGGTGAATATCGGCCTGATGATCGCCGCCGGGGCGCTGGTCGGAAAGGCGGTCGGCGCGCGCGACCCGGTGGCGGCGCGCCGCTTCGCGACGTCCGCGCTGGCACTCGGCAGCCTCGTCTCCGCCCTGATCGCGGTGCTGATCGCCGCGCTCGCCGACCCGCTCCTGGCCCTGATCGGCGCCAGCGGCGAGGCCCTGAGCGTCGCGCGCCTGTTCCTGCACATCACCCTGCCGTCGAACGTGCTGCTCGCCGCCGGAATGCTGTTCACCGGCCTGCTGCGCGCGGTCGGCGAGGCCCGGCAGGCGATGCTGGTCACCCTGGCGGGTGCCGTGATCACGGCCTTCCTCGATCCGCTGCTGATCTTCGGGGCCGGCCTCGGCGTTGAGGGCGCGGCGATCACGGTCTGCGTGGCGCGCGCCACCTTCGTTGCGGTCGGGATCCGCGGCGTTGCCGGCCACGGGCTCCTCGGGCGGCTGCGCCTCACCGGCCTGCCCTCCGATGCCGCCGCCCTGTCGACGGTCGCGGGACCGGCCATCCTCACCAACCTCGCGCCGTCGGTGGCGAGCGCCTTCCTGGCACGCCTCTTTGCCGGCTACGGGGCCGACGCGGTCGCGGCCGCCTCGGTGATCGATCGCCTGACGCCGGTGGCCTTCGGCGGCCTGTTCGCTCTCTCGGGCGCGATCGGCCCGATCCTGGCGCAGAACTGGGGCGCGGGCCGGTTCGACCGGATGCGCGGCGTCCTGCGGGATTCGGTCCGGGTGACGCTGGCCTACGTGACGGTGGTCTGGCTCATCCTGGCGCTCGCCCGCGGCTGGCTGGCCGCCCTGTTCGGCCTGCACGGGGTCGCCGCCGAGCTGTTCGGCTTCTTCTGCCTCGTCGGCGGCGCGATCTGGTTCTTCAACGGGCTGCTGTTCCTCGGCAATGCCGCCTTCAACAATCTCGGCTTTCCCTTGCGCTCGACGCTGCTGAACTGGGGGCGGGCGACGCTCGGCACCATCCCGCCCGCGATGCTCGGCGCGTCGCTCTTCGGACCCCGGGGCGTGGTGGCCGGCATGGGGCTCGGCTCGCTGGTCTTCGGGGTGCTCGGCATCCTGCTCGCCCGCCGCACGGTCGATCGGCTGGAGGGGGCGGCCCGCGCCGGCGCGAACCTCAAAGCGCGGCAGAGGCGTCCCAGCGGGCGGCGCCGCTGCCGCCGGGCCACGCCCATCCCGAGCCGTTGAGCTGAGGGCGCGGGGGCCGGACACAGGTTTCGCGGGTCAGAACTGGTATTTCCCTGCGCAAACGGTCACGATGCCCTGTCCCGGCCGGTCCGACCGGGTCAGGATCGAGGCCTCATGTTCAACCCGCTCGAGATGTTCCAGGCGCAGGGCGAGGCCGGGCTTCAGGCCATGGCCCAGCAATTCGGTCTGACGACCGAGCAGACGGCCCGCGCCTTCGAGGCGCTGATGCCGGCCCTGACGCTCGGCCTCCAGCGCAGCGTCGGCATGGACCCGAGCAGCTTCACCCGGATGTTCGGCCTGCCCGAGGCGGCCCGGCCCGCGGCACCGCAGGGGCTCGAGGCGCTCGGCCAGATGTTCGGCTCGGCGCAGCTCATGCAGGCCGTGCTGCAACAGGCCTCGGCCACGAGCGGCGTCGGCGCCCAGGTCCTGCGCCAGATGCTGCCGATGATGGCGGGCGCCGTGGTGGCGAGCATCGTCCACGTGATGCTCAACCAGCCGCAGGCCGCCCCCGTCCACGCCCAGCCGAGCGCGCCACCCCCGCCCGTGCCCTTCCCGTTCGGCCCGGCCTGGACCGAGATGGCGAAGGCATTCCTGCCCACGGCGGCGGCGCCCGCTCCGAAGCCAGCCCCCAAGCCTCCCGAGATCAAGGCGGGCGAGGCCGGCTCCGACATGCTCCACCAGATGCTGCGCACCGGCGCGGAGGTCCAGGGAAACAACATCCGGGCGATGCAGGAGCTGTTCGAGACCTTCTGGCCCTCGACCGGCGCGACGGCCGGCGCGGCGCCTCAAGGGGGCCCACCCTCTTCCCCATCCCCCGATCCGGCGGCGCCCAAGCCCCGGCGTGGTCGGCCGTCCGGCGGGGCCGGTTGACGCGGGGACGCGGCCTCAGGATGCCGTTGACCCGATGGGTTCGGACGGCATGTCCTGCCGCGCAGGAGATCCGACGATGACCGACCACCTGACCGCCTGGGCCGCGTGCGCGGAAAGCGTCGCCGAGAACGGCGTAGCCAAGCGCACGATTCCGGGCGCGGGCGCGAGCCTCGTGCGCGTGGTGGTGCCGGCGGGCACCTCGGCCGCGCGCCACAGCCACGCGCACGAGCAGTTCGTGCAAGTCATCTCGGGGTCGGGCGTCCTAGAGACCGAGCAGGGCCGCAAGCCGTTCTCCGCCGGCAGCGTGTTCCACTTCCCCGCCGGGGCCTGGCATGCCGCCATGTTCGAGACCGAGACCGTGCTGATCGAGACGAACCTCTCGGCGCAGGGCTGACAGAGATCTGGAGATCGGCCTCAGCCGGCCGGAGCGCCGCCGGATGGAGCCTCTTCCCGCACGAGGCTGGTCAAGGCTTCGTGGGCGGAGCGGATCGCATCCTCGGCAGCGATCAAGCTGCCCTCCTGCGGATCGAAGGCGATGCCGCCCAATCGGTTCACGCAGGCGGCCCCATCCAGGCACCGGCGCAGCCCGGAAACATGGAGACGTAGAACG
This sequence comes from Methylobacterium tardum, assembly GCF_023546765.1. NCBI lineage: Bacteria > Pseudomonadati > Pseudomonadota > Alphaproteobacteria > Hyphomicrobiales > Methylobacteriaceae > Methylobacterium > Methylobacterium tardum. Next base: position 5,913,721 of record NZ_CP097484.1, on the reverse strand, counting down.
CATAGACGCAAGCCCATGCCCCCGAAATCGATCTCCGGGTAAGTTTCCGTCAGGTCAGAAAGGGGAATGACCGAGCACTCGAACCCGACCTCGCGGCTTTGCCAGGTTGCCGGCATGCACCCGTCCACGGCAGTCCGGAGCATCCGACGGTCCGGACAAACCCAACCTGCGACAAATTATTCTTTGTGCGCGCCCAAAATGCCTGTGCTTGGCCTGAACGCGTCGCGCGTGTAGGAATCCGACCTTCAACGCCCGCCCGTGCACGCCGACGAAAGGCCGGGCATCGCCCCTACCAGAACAGAGGCTGACCATGAGCGCCGGTACCGCCGCCGACAAGCACTTCTCCAACAGCTTCTTCGCCGCCCCGCTGACCGAGGCCGATCCCGAGATCGCCGAGGCGGTGGCCAAGGAGCTCGGCCGTCAGCAGCACGAGATCGAGCTGATCGCCTCGGAGAACATCGTCTCCCGCGCCGTGCTGGAGGCGCAGGGCTCGGTGCTGACCAACAAGTACGCCGAGGGCTATCCGGGCCGGCGCTATTACGGCGGCTGCCAGTTCGTGGACATCGCCGAGGACCTCGCCATCGAGCGCGCCAAGCGCCTGTTCGATTGCGGCTTCGCCAACGTGCAGCCGAATTCGGGCTCCCAGGCCAACCAGGGCGTGTTCCTGGCGCTGATGCAGCCCGGCGACACCTTCCTCGGCCTCGACCTCGCGGCCGGCGGCCACCTGACGCACGGCGCGCCGCCGAACGTCTCGGGCAAGTGGTTCAAGCCGGTCTCCTACACGGTGCGCCGTGACGACCAGCGGATCGACATGGAGCAGGTCGCCCAGCTCGCGCAGGAGCACAAGCCGAAGGTGATCATCGCCGGCGGCTCGGGCTACCCGCGCCATTGGGACTTCGCCAAGTTCCGCGAGATCGCCGACTCGGTCGGCGCCTACTTCATGGTCGACGCCGCCCACTTCGCCGGGCTGATCGCGGCGGGCGTGCATCCGTCGCCGTTCCCGCACGCCCATGTGGTCACCACCACGACCCACAAGACGCTCCGCGGCCCGCGCGGCGGCATGATCCTGACGAACGACGAGGCGCTCGCCAAGAAGTTCAACTCGGCGATCTTCCCCGGCCTTCAGGGCGGCCCGCTGATGCACGTCATCGCCGGCAAGGCCGTGGCCTTCGGCGAGGCGCTCAAGCCCGAGTTCAAGATCTACGCCCGCCAGGTGGTCGAGAACGCCAAGGCGCTCGCCGACACGCTGATCTCGGGCGGCTACGACATCACTTCGGGCGGCACCGACAACCACCTGATGCTGGTCGACCTGCAGCGGAAGGGCCTGACCGGCAAGGCGGCGGAAGCCGCGCTGTCGCGGGCCGACATCACCTGCAACAAGAACGGCGTGCCGTTCGACCCGCAGAAGCCGACCATCACGTCGGGCATCCGGCTCGGCACCCCGGCCGGCACCTCCCGCGGCTTCGGTGTCGCCGAGTTCAAGCAGATCGGCGGCTTCATCGCCGAGGTGCTGGACGGGCTCACCGCCAAGGGCGAGGCGGGTGACAGCGCGGTCGAGGCCGACGTCAAGCGCCGCGTCCATGCGCTGACGGATCGGTTCCCGATCTACGGCTGAGGCCCAAGCGGGGCCCGAGCGGGGCGGCCTTCCGGCCCGCCCCCGAGTGGATTAGGAAACGGCCGCGGACCCAACCGGTCCGCGGCCGTTTCCATGCCCGAGTGCGAAACCCATGCGGTGTCCTTATTGCGGCGGCTCCGAGACCCAGGTGAAGGACTCGCGGCCCTCCGAGGACGGCGCCGCGATCCGGCGCCGCCGGGTCTGCCCCGATTGCGCCGGCCGCTTCACAACCTTCGAGCGGGTGCAGCTGCGCGAGGTCGTGGTGCTCAAGCGCTCCGGCAAGCGCGTCCCCTTCGACCGGGACAAGCTCCAGCGCTCGATCGACGTGGCTCTGCGCAAGCGCGCCGTCGATCCCGAGCGGATCGAGCGGCTGGTCAGCGGCATCACCCGGCAGCTCGAGAGCGCGGGCGAGCCGGAGGTGACCTCCGAGGCGATCGGCGAGCTGGTAATGGCGGGGCTCAAAGGTCTCGGCGACGTCGCCTACGTGCGCTTCGCCTCGGTCTACAAGAATTTCCGCGAGGCCAAGGACTTCGAGGACCTGCTCGGCACGCTGAGCGACGGCACCCTGATGCCGGCGGTCGCGCCCGAGCCTGAGGTCGAGCCGGAGCCCGAAGCTTCGGGACGCCGCCGCGCCGGCCGCTCATGAGCGACGACACGAACTTCATGCGCCTCGCCCTGGCGCTGGGCCGACGCGGGCTCGGCACCACCTGGCCGAACCCGTCGGTCGGCGCCGTCTTGGTCGCGCCCGGGACGGGGCGGATCCTCGGGACGGGGGCGACGGCACCGGGCGGGCGCCCGCACGGCGAGCCTCTGGCGCTCGCCGCCGCGGGCGACGCCGCCCGCGGCGCAACCCTCTACGTCACCCTGGAGCCGTGCTCGCATCACGGCCGCACGCCGCCCTGCACCGACGCGATCCTGGCTTCGGGGATCGCCCGGGTGGTCAGCGCGATCGAGGATCCGGACCCGCGCGTGGCGGGCCGCGGCCACGCCTTGCTGCGGGCCGGCGGCGTCAGGGTCGAGACCGGGCTGTTGCGGGACGCGGCGGCGCGCGACCATGTCGGCCACATCACCCGGGTGACCCGCGGCCGGCCGGCCCTGCACCTGAAGCTCGCCCGCACCCGCGACGGCTTCTGCGCGGCCGCCGGGCCGGAGCGCCTGCGCATCACCGGGCCGGTGGCGGACGGGGCGGTCCATCTCTGGCGGGCCCATGCGGACGCGATCCTGATCGGCATCGGCACCGCCCGCGCCGACGACCCGTCGCTGACCGTGCGGCTGCCGGGGCTGGCGGCCCGCTCGCCCCTGCGGATCGTCCTCGACACGCATCTGCGGCTGTCCCCGGCCAGCGTGCTCGCCCGGACGGCCCGCGACACGCCGACCCTGGTGCTCACCACCCGCTCGGCCCCGGCGCATGCGCGGCGCGCCCTGGAGGCCCTGGGCGTCGAGGTCGCGGCCGTGCCGGCGGACGCGGCCGGCGGGATCGATCTCCCGGCAGCTTTGGCGCATCTCGGCGAGCGTGGCCTGACGCGCCTGTGCAGCGAGGGCGGCCCCCGCCTTGCGGAGGCGCTGGCGCGGGCCGATCTGATCGATGCCTGCACGCTGGTCACCGGGCCGGTGGAACTGGGGCCAGCGGGCGGCCTGCCGGCGCTGGGGCCGGTGCTGGCGGAGGCGCTGGCGAGCGACCGCTTCCGCGAGGCCGAGCGGTCGCAGCTCGGGCCCGACGCGGCCGTGACCTACGAACGCAACAGGACGTAAGCGATGTTCACGGGGTTGGTCAGCGCCATCGGCACGGTTGTCTCGATCGCGGGCGAGGGCGACCTGCGCCGGATCGCGATCCGCGCCTCCTACGACCCGGCGACGATCGCGCTCGGCGCCTCGATCGCCTGCGCGGGCCCGTGCCTCACGGCGGTGTCGGTGGAGCCGGCCGAGGGCGGCTGCGTCTTCGCGGTGGACGCCGCCGCCGAAACCCTGGCGCGCACCACTGTGGGCTCCTGGGTTGCGGGCACGCGGGTCAACCTCGAACGCTCGCTGAAGATCGGCGACGAGCTCGGCGGCCATCTGGTCACCGGCCACGTCGATGGCCTCGCCGAGATCGTGGAACGCGAGTCCGTCACGGCCGACGCCTGGGGTGCCAGCGAGCGCTTCACCCTGCGGGCGCCTTCGAACTGGCCAAGTTCATCGCCGAGAAGGGCTCGGTCTGCCTCGACGGCACCTCGCTCACGGTGAATTCGGTTCAGGACGACCTGTTCTCGGTTCTGCTGATCCCCCACACCCTCCAGGTCACCACCTGGGGCGAGCGGCGCGCAGGGGATCGGCTCAACCTGGAGGTCGACCTGATCGCCCGCTACGCCGCCCGGCTCAGCGAGGCGCGGGCCGGCTGATCCGGGCGTCCTTGCGAGCGCAGGGTCTCATCAGCGCGGCGGGATCGAGTAGGTGCCGGTGGCGTGGCAGACGAGGTCCGGGCTGCCGGCGGCGGTGATCAGCACCTCACCGACGGCGAGCCGCCGGCCGAGCTTGAGCAGCCGGCATTCCGCAACGAGATCCCCCGAGGCGGGCTTGCGCAGGAAGTTGAAGCTCAGGCCCGTCGTCACGGCGAGCGCCACCGGGCCGATATTGGCGAGGATCGCCGCATAGAGGGCGTAGTCGGCGAGCGCCATCATGGCCGGCCCCGACACGGTCGCGCCGGGGCGCAGGAAGCGCTCGTGGGCCTCCAGCCGCATCCGCGCGGAGAGCGGTCCCACAGCCTCGAGATGGTAGGCGCGCCCGCCCGCCTGCATCTGCGGGAATTCGCGGTCGAGGAAGTCGCTGGTCTCGGCGAGGGTAAGGGTCGTGGCGGTCATCGCCTCATGCAGCACGGCGGTACCGTCAAGGCAATCACGAGGCCTTTCGAACCGCCTTCCTCATCGGAAAATCACAGTCGATCCGCCGATGTCGTCTTTGCGAGCGGAGCGAAGCAATCCAGTCGGCGCTACGTTCACGGATGTCGCGCAACCCTGGGTCACTTCGCTGCGCTCGCGATGATAGAGGGCTGCCTCCATCGAGGGCTTTGACCGGACGCCGCATCAGGACGGGGAAGCGGGTGGGAGAATTCCTCCCGCAGCGCCCATCAGAAAAAGATCGGCCGCGCACTGGCGGTGATCTCGCCAAGCACCGTGCCGGTGGCCGGCTCGACCTCCTTGAGCACCACGTCGTAGCCCCAGAGGTCGGCGAGGTGCTGCAGCACGCGCTTGGCATCGTCCTTCTGGAGGGTGATCTTGTTGATCGCCTTGTGGTGCAGGATCAGGCGCCGGTCGCCCTCAAGATCCACATCCACCACCTCGATATCCGGGTCGAGCCACGCCACGTCGTACTGGCGGGCGAAGGCCCGGCGCAGCTTGCGGTAGCCGCGCTCGTCGTGGATCGCCTCCACCCGCAGTTCCGGCTCCTCGGGGTCGCCGACCACGTGGAACAGGCGCAGGTCGCGCATCAGCTTGGGCGACAGGAACTGCTGGATGAAGCTCTCGTCCCGGTAATTCTCCCAGCAATCGCGCAGCACCGCCATGGCGTCGCCGGTGCCGGCGATGTCGGGGAACCACTCCCGATCCTCCTCGGTCGGCTGCTCGGTGATGCGGGCGATGTCCTGCATCATCGCGAAGCCGATCGCGTAGGGATTGTGGCCGCCGTAGGAGCGGTCGTCGTAGTTCGGCTGCCGGATGACGTTGGTGTGCGACTGCAGGAACTCGAGATAGGCCGCCTCGGTGATCTGTCCGGATTCCGACAGGGCGTTCATGATCCGGTAGTGGCAGTAGGTGGCGCAGCCCTCGTTCATCACCTTGGTCTGGCGCTGCGGGTAGAAATACTGGGCCACCAAGCGGACGATGCGCAGGATCTCCCGCTGCCAGGGGCGTAGACGGGGCGCGGCCTTCTCTAGGAAGTACAGGATATTCTCCTGCGGCAGTTCGAGCAGCGCCTTGCGCCGCTCGGCGGCCGCATCCGGCCGCGCCGTGCCGATCTTCTGCGGCAGGGTCCGCCAGAGGTCGTTGTAGATCTGCTCGCCGTGCTCGATCCGCTCGCGCTCCCGCCGCTGCTCGGAGGCGAGGTCCGGCCGCTTCTTGCGCGGGTAGCGATGGACACCCTGGCTCATCAGCGCGTGGGCGGCGTCGAGCACCTGCTCCACCGCCGGTGGCCGTAGCGCTCCTCGCAGCGGCTGATAAAGCCCTTGGCGAAGTCGAGGTAGTCGAGGATGCCCTCGGCATCGGTCCACTGCCGGAACAGATAGTTGTTCTTGAAGAAGTGGTTGTGGCCGAACGCGGCGTGGGCGATGACCAGCGTCTGCATGGTCGCCGTGTTCTCCTCCATCACGTAGGAGATGCACGGGTCGGAGTTGATGACGATCTCGTAGGCGAGCCCCATCAGGCCTCGGCGGTAGCCGGCCTCGTGCTGGGCGAAGTGCTTGCCGAACGACCAGTGCTTGTAGAACAGCGGCATGCCGATCGACGCATAGGCGTCGAGCATCTGCTCGGCCGTGATGATCTCGATCTGGTTCGGATACCAGGACAGGCCGAGCTGCGGCCCGGCCACCGCCTCGCAGGCGTCGTGAATCCGCCGGATCGTGTCGAAATCCCAGTCGTTGCCGGTGAACAGGGGTTTATCGACCTTGACGGCCGGCGCACGGACCGTGGATCGGCTCAGGCTGGTCACCATGAAACCCTCATCACATCCTCCCCTCCCCCTGTGGGGAGGGCCAGGGGCGGGGGTGGTGCAGAAGGCACCGCGGCGATCAGACCTGAACCACCCCCACCCCTATCCCTCCCCACAGGGGGAGGGACAAACTCACCCCTCCGCCTCCGCCCGCGCGTCCTTGCGGCCGAACAGCTCGCGGAACACCGGGTAGATCTCCCGCCGATGGTTGACCTTGCGCATCGCGATCGGCCCGCCGGCCTTGGCGATCGCCTCGTAGGTCCGCCACAGGGTGGTGCGGTGCTCGACGAAGCCGGCGCGCGGGCCGTTCTCGTCGCCGACCTCCAGATAGGCGAAGTGCTGGCAGGCCGGCAGGATGTGCGACCGCAGCAGCTCCGTCGAGGTCGGCCCGTCGGAGGAGACGTTGTCGCCGTCGGAGGCCTGGGCGGCGTAGATGTTCCAGTCGTTGGGATCGTAGCGCTCGGCGATGACGCGCTTCATCTCGACCAGCGCGGACGAGACCAACGTGCCGCCGGTCTCGCGGGAGCCGAAGAACGTCTCCTCGTCCACCTCGGTCGCCCGATCGGTGTGGCGGATGAACACGATCTCGACGTGCCGGTAGCGGCGCGTCAGGAAGATGTGCAGCAGGATGTAGAACCTTTTGGCGAGGTCCTTCATGTGCTCGGTCATCGAGCCGGACACGTCCATCAGGCAGAACATCACCGCTTGCGCGATCGGCCGCGGATAGGGCTCGAATCGGCGGAACCGTAGGTCGATCGGGTCGACGTAGGGGATGCGCTTCGCGCGCTCGCGCAGCTTCAGGAGCGCCTGCTCCAGCTCCGGCCGCTCCGGGTCGCCCTCCGGCAGGGCGTCGAGCCGCGCTTCCAGGGCCGCGACCTCCTCGGGCTTCGGGCGCTTGAGGGCGATCCGCCGCGACATCGAGTTGCGCAGGGTGCGGGTGAGCGCGAGGTTCGCCGGCGAACCCGTCACCGTGTAGCCCGCCCGGCGCAGCCCCTCCGTCTCCACCACCGCGAGGCGGCGCTTGGCGAGGTCGGGCAGTTCCAGGTCTTCGAGGAAGAGTTCCAGAAACTCCTCGCGGGTGAGCACGAAGCGGAACGCGTCCTCGCTGTTCTCGCCGCCCTCCCCGCCTTCTCCAGAGCCGCGCCCGCCACCGCTGCCCGGCGGACGCTCGATCGTGTCGCCCTCCACGTAGGTCTTGTTGCCGGGCAGGATGTGGTCCTGCAGGCCGGTGCCGGGCTGGCGGGAGAAGCGCGGCTCGCGCACGCCGTCCGCCGGCACGCTGACCCGGCCGTCCTTGCCGAGATCCTTGATGTCCTTCTCGCGGGCGGATTCCCGCACGGCACGCTGAGCCACGTCCTTCACACGGCGCAGGAAGCGCTGGCGGTTGGGGAGGCTCTTGCCGCCCGGGTTCAAACGTCGGTCGACGATGTGCATCCGCTGCGAAAACCCTCGTCCGCGTGTGCCGGCCGGGTCCGGACCTTTATCGTACCATGCTGCGACCGGAGGTATGGATCCCTCTTTCGCAACTGGCCTGAGATCTTCACCGGCCGGTCGTCCGAAACTGTGGCGGCGGAGGGTTTAAACCTAGCCCGGCCGGATTGGACCCGGCCGGGCGCCCCGCGCTTCAGCCCGCCTGCTTCACCCGCATGTACCATTCCACCAAGCGGCGAACCTGCCGCTCGGTATAGCCGCGCGCGACCATGCGCTCGACGAACTCGCCGTGCTTCTTCTCAGTCTCGCCGTCCTTCTTGGAGCCGAAGGAGATCACCGGCAGCAGCTCCTCCACCTGGGAGAACATCCGCCGCTCGATCACCTCGCGCAGCTTCTCGTAGCTGGTCCAGCTCGGATTGCGGCCGCCGTGCTGGGCGCGCGAGCGCAGGGCGAACTTCACGACCTCGTTGCGGAAGTCCTTCGGGTTGGCGATGCCCGCCGGCTTCTCGATCTTGGTCAGCTCCTGATTCAGCAACTCCCGGTTCATGAGCTGACCGGTCTCGGCGTCCTTGAAGTCCTGGTCCTCGATCCAGGCGTCGGCATAGTCGATGTACCGGTCGAACAGGTTCTGCCCGTAATCGTGGTACGATTCGAGATAGGCCTTCTGGATCTCGTGACCGATGAATTCCGCGTAGCGCGGGGCCAACTCGGTCTTGATGAATTCCAGGTACTTCTTCTCGGTCTCGGGCGGGAGCTGCTCGCGGCGCAGCGACTGCTCCAGCACGTACATCAGGTGCACCGGATCGGCCGAGACCTCGGTGGTGTCGTGGTTGAAGGTCGCGGCGAGCACCTTGAAGGCGAAGCGGGTGGAGATCCCGTCCATGCCCTCGTCGACGCCGGCCGTGTCCTTGTATTCCTGCATCGAGCGGGCGCGGGGATCGACCTCGCGCAAGCTCTCGCCGTCGTAGACCCGCATCTTCGAGAAGACGTTGGAATTGGCGTGCTCGCGCAGGCGGGAGAGCACCGAGAACCGGGCCAGCATCTCCAGCGTGCCGGGTGCGCAGGCCGCGTCGGACAGTTCCGAGCCGGAGATCAGCTTCTCGTAGATGTGCTGCTCTTCGGTGACGCGCAGGCAGTACGGGACCTTGATCACGTAGATCCGGTCGATGAAGGCCTCGTTGTTCTTGTTGGTCTTGAACGTCTGCCACTCGGCCTCATTCGAGTGGGCCAGGATCACGCCGGTGAACGGGATCGCGCCGATATTCTCGGTACCGACGTAATTGCCCTCCTGCGTCGCGGTGAGCAGGGGGTGCAGCATCTTGATCGGCGCCTTGAACATCTCGGCGAATTCGAGGATGCCCTGGTTCGCCCGGTTCAGGCCGCCCGAGTACGAGTAGGCGTCGGGATCGGCCTGCGACAGGGTCTCCAGGCGGCGAATATCGACCTTGCCCACCAGCGAGGAGATGTCCTGGTTGTTCTCGTCGCCCGGCTCGGTCTTGGCGATGGCGATCTGGCGCAGGCGCGAGGGCCGGACCTTGATCACCTTGAAGCGCGAGATGTCGCCGTTGAACTCGTCGAGGCGCTTCAGTGCCCAGGGGCTCATCAGGCCGGTCAGCCGCCGGCGCGGGATGCCGTAGCGCTTCTGGATCTCCTCGCCCATCGTCTCGGGGTCGAACAGGCCCAGCGGGCTCTCGAAAACCGGCGAGACCTCGTCCCCAGCTTTGAGTACGTAGACGGGGTGAACCTCCATCAGGAGCTTCAGCCGCTCGGCCAGCGACGACTTACCGCCGCCCACCGGGCCGAGCAGGTAGAGGATCTGCTTGCGCTCCTCCAACCCCTGCGCGGCGTGGCGGAAGAACGAGACGATCCGCTCGATCGTCTCCTCCATCCCGTAGAACTCACGGAAGGCCGGGTAGGTCCGGATCGTCCGGTTCATGAAGATCCGGCCGAGGCGCAGATCCTTGGATGTATCCACAAATTCGGGCTCGCCGATCGCCGCCAGGATGCGCTCGGCGGCCGAGGCGTACATCAGGGGCTCGTCGCGACAGGCCTCGAGGTACTCGGAGAGCGTCATCTCCGTGTCGCGGCGGGCCTCGTACCCTCGGGCGAAGCTCTGGAAAAGGTCGTTCGTCGCATGCATGGGCATTCGATAACCCTCTCAGACCGTGACAGCTTCATCCTGTCTCGGCTTGGATGCAACCGACAGGCCCGCTTTTGTCGCAGTGCGGCGAGCATGGTGCGCGGCATGTCGATTGCTTGCAACACTCACGCGCGCTGAGCCCGGCGCGGACGAGACTCCGCACCGTCTCACACCGCGTGCTGACGGCGGCAAAACAGGACCCGACATGCGAACCCCCCACTCGGCTCACAAATCCGTGCCCTCTTTCTTGGACTCGTCGCCCGATTTGCCGGCCGCTGTTCCGACCGTGATCTTCACGGTCTGCGTCTGGACTTGCCCGTCGGAGCTCTTCACCTCGAAGGTCACTTCGTCGGAGCCGGTGAACCCGCTGTTCGGCTGGTAGAACAGGGCCTGCACCGCCGCCTCCTTGTTGGGGCAGCGATAGCTCGCCGGGGTCTTCAGCTTGCCGACCTTGGTGATGATGGAGCCGTTCTTCGGCGGCCCGGAAACCTTGAACTCGGGCATTGGCCCAGGAGAACAATCCTTCTTGAGATTGGGCGCGATCTCAAGCCGCACCGACTTGCCGGGCGCGACCGTCTTGGTTCGGTTCGCCGTGGACTGGGCGAGAGCCGGCCCGGCGAGGGCCAGACTGCCCGCGAGGAGCGTGGCGAACGGACGAAGGGCGATCATGGCAGCGTCTCTCCGGTGCCGACCCGGGGCCTGTCTCCGGAACCGCCGCCCGGTGCCCCGTTCATCGGTCGAGAGCATGTGGGGACGCCGCGCACGAGCGTCGAGGGCTCGGCCGGTCGCTTAATTCTGCAGCGCCGCGGCCACGATCCCCGTGACCCGGGCGATCTGCGCGGCGTCGAGCTCTCCGGCCAGGGCGGCGGCGAGCCGCGCCTCGACCTGCGCGCGCTCCCCGGCATCCGCGATCGGCGTGGCGGGAATCTCGTCCTCGGCGAGACGGCACACGCGGCGGATCGCCTCCGCGGCCGAGAGCAGCTTCTCCCGATCGCTGGGTCCCATCTCCCAGAGCGGGTTGCGCAGGCGGCTGATCACGCGCTTCGCGTCGCGGTACTCTCGGTCGACGTTGGTGGCGGCCTCGATCTGGCTGACGAGGAACATCAGTTCCAGGACCTCGGACGCCGCTTCCGGGCAGGTGCGGACGATCCGCATGATGCGGGCCATCAGCTCCTGGCTGGGCGACAGCTTGGATTTGGGCACGGCCATGCGGGCGACAACGCGAGTTGTTGCCGGAAAGTTCGCCTGCCGCGTGTATGATCGGCACCGGAGCGTCCGGCGGATCTGCGGTGCCGGTCAGATCTCCGCGCCGGACATCTCGCGCAGGCCGTCGAGCAGGGCGCGGCAGGCGCGCAGCTCCTCCAGGGCATCCGCCAGGGCCGAGCGTTCGGGAACCCCGAGCGGCTCGGCTCGGGCGCCCGCCTCGGACTCGGCCTCCGGAAACAGCGGTTCGGCCGGCACGGCCTCGCCGCGGCCCACCGCCTGGACGAAACGGATGCCGTTCTCCTTGATCACCCGCTGCGCCCCCGCGATCGTGTAGCGCCGCACGTGCAGGAGATGGCGGATGCCGGCGACGAGCTCGACATCCTGGGGGCGGTAGTAGCGCCGTCCCCCGGCCCGCTTCACGGGGCGGATCTGCCCGAAGCGGGTCTCCCAGAAGCGCAGCACGTGCTGAGGCACGTCGAGTTCCTCGGCGACCTCACTGATGGTGCGGAACGCGTGGGCGCTCTTCTCGCCGGTCCCGGCCGGCGGTTCGTCGGTCTGTTCGGCGGCGAGGGCTGGCGGCATGGCTGTCGTGCGGATCGCGTGGAGACGGCACGATCTTGCCGGCTCGCAGAGCCGTACTCAAGCCTGACCGGCGCAGGAATTCCGCCGCGCTCCGGGACGGGACCGCGCTCGCGACACGCCTTGCGCGGGCCCTTCCCGCCTCAATCGTCGTCGTGCCGGTCCGCACCGTTGAGGCCGTTGATCTTGGCCTTGAGCACGTTCGACGGCTTGAACACCATGACCTGGCGGGGCTCAATCGCGACCTCCACCCCGGTCTTGGGATTGCGGCCGACGCGCTTGCCCTTGCTGCGCACCACGAAGGAGCCGAAGGAGGACAGCTTCACCGTCTCGCCGCTCGCCAGTGCAGGTGCAGATCTCCGACAGCACGGTCTCGGCGAGGGCGGCCGACTCGGTCCGCGACAGGCCCACCTGGTGGTAGACGGCCTCGCTCAAGTCGGCGCGCGTCACCGTCTTGCCTGCCATGCCGTGTCCCCTCGCCCGCATCGCTCGCCCCATGGCGCAGGGCGCAGCACCCATGGCCGCACCGAACGCTGAAGGCGTATCCCTATGATCCGGCACGCTAATCGGCGCTCCGCCCCCGGTCAACCGCGCCGGCGCACCGAATTGTTTCGGGCGTGTCTCCGGACGCGTCACCAGCGGATCAGCGCGGCCCCCCAGCTGAAGCCGCCGCCGATCGCCTCGATCATCACCAGGTCGCCCGCGCGGATGCGCCCGTCCCGGCGCGCCACGTCGAGGGCCAGCGGGATCGAGGCCGCCGAGGTATTGCCGTGGCGGTCCACGGTCAGCACGATCTTTTCCCGCGCGATGGCGAGCTTGTCGGCCGAGGCCTCGATGATCCGGCGGTTGGCTTGGTGGGGCACGAACCAGTCGAGTTCGTCTGCGGTAACGCCGGCCTGCGCGAAGGCCTCGACGATCACGTCGGTGACCTGCCCGACGGCGAACCGGAACACGTCGCGGCCCTCCATGCGCAGGCGCCCGGTGGTGCCGGTCGAACCGGGCCCGCCGTCGACGTAGAGCTTCTCGCGGTGCCGCCCGTCCGAGCGCAGGCTGGTGCTCAGGACCCCGCGGCCGTCCGCGTCCTCCTGCGCCTCCAGCACGACCGCCCCGGCTCCGTCGCCGAACAGGACGCAGGTGGTGCGGTCCTCCCAATCGACGATTCTGCGAGAAGGTCTCGGCGCCGATCACCAGCGCCCGGCGGGCCGACCCGGTGGTCAGGAACTTGTCGGCGGTCGAGACCGCGAACACGAAGCCGGCGCAGACGGCCTGCAGATCGAAGGCGGCGCCCTGGTGGATGCCGAGCGCGGCCTGGATCTGGGTCGCGGTGGACGGGAAGGTGTGGTCCGGCGTCGAGGTCGCGCAGATGACGAGGTCGATGTCGTCCGCCGTCAGGCCGGCATCGTCCAGGGCGGCCCGGGCGGCCCGGGTGCCGAGCACCGAGGTGGTCTCGTCGGAATCCGCGATGTGCCGCTGGCGGATGCCGGTCCGCTGGACGATCCACTCGTCCGAGGTGTCCACCTGCTCGGCCAGGGCGGCGTTGGTCACCACGCGTGCGGGCAGGCACGATCCGGTTCCGACCACCACCGAGCGCAGGGCTGGGACGCGCCGATTCTGCTCGGGGTCTGTACGGAGGGTTGCCATCATTGTCCTTCCCGGGCAGCGCGGGTTCACACCCTTCCGGTGTGTCGCCGCGGGCGCCCGATTTCCATCCTGTCCGCCAATAGGCCCAGGCCGGCACCGGCCGCTCAGGCCGGCGCCAGGGCCGCCGTCTGGTCGAGCCTCTCGCGGATCGTGCGGATCATGTCGTGACGCGCCATGTCGTGCGCCAGATCGATGGCGGCCGCGAAGCCCTGCGCGTTCTCAGAGCCGTGGCTCTTGATGACGATGCCCTCCAGGCCGAGGAACACGCCGCCATTGGCCCGGCTCGGGTTCATCTTGTCGCGCAGGGCGCGGAACGCCTGCCGGGCGAAGAGGGCGCCGATCTTGGCCGCCAGCGTCCGCGTCATGGCCGCGCGGAGATAGCTGCCGATCTGCTTGGCCGTGCCCTCGGCGGTCTTGAGGGCGATGTTGCCGGTGAAGCCCTCGGTCACGACCACGTCGACCGTGCCCCGGCCGAGATCCGTGCCCTCGACGAAGCCGTGATAGCTGAGGCCGGGGCTCTCCATCTCGCGCAGGATCCGGGCGGCCTCCTTGACGGCCTCGTTGCCCTTCATCTCCTCGGTGCCGACGTTGAGCAGGCCGACGGTCGGCCGGTCGAGGTCGAACACGATGCGGGCCATGGCCGAGCCCATCACGGCCATCTCGACGAGGTGCTCGGCATCCGTCCCGATGGTGGCGCCGACATCCAGCACGATGCTCTCGCCGCGCACGGTCGGCCACAGGCACGCGATGGCCGGGCGCTCGATGCCCGACATGGTCTTCAGGCAGATCTTCGACATCGCCATCAGGGCGCCGGTGTTGCCGGCCGAGACGCAGGCATCCGCCTGACCGTCGCGCACCGCCTGGATCGCCTGCCACATGGACGACTTGCCCCGGCCCTGGCGCACCGCCGGCTCGGCTTGTCGTCCATGGCGACGGCCACGGTGGTGTGGCGGATCTCGACGCAATCCTTGAGGCGGGGCTCCTTGGCGACCAGCGGTGCGATCACCGCCTCGTCGCCGAACATCAGGAAGGTGGTGCCGGGATGGCGCTCGCGGGCGAGGGCCGCGCCGGGCACGACCGTGGAGGGCCCGTGGTCGCCGCCCATGGCGTCGAGCGAGATGCACACGCGTTGAGACATGTCGTTCAGGCGGGTCGCGGGGTCTCGGCGGGAAAAGCGGTGGACAGGGACGAGATAGCCCCGTCGGGCGCGGCGGACCATAGCGATACCGGGCCGGCGGGCAAATGAATTCGGGCGGCACGCGCGAGGTCGCCGCCATGCGGTGGCATAATCGCTCGGGGCCCGGGACTGCCAGGACGGTCGGAACATCCCCCGTCATTCCTGGGCCGCACAGCGGAGCCCGGAATTTAGACGCGCTGTCGGCGCAAGATCTTGACGCGTCGGCGTGTCTGGATTCCGGGCTCGCCTACGGCGCCCCGGAATGACGGCGCGTCCGTGACGTCATGACTCCGCGCGGCGGGCAGGCGATCGTTGCCGCACGGTGCGCAGGTTTCGGACCTCAACCCTCGCCGTCGCGAAGCTTGCGCAGCCCGGCCAGGGGTCCCGCATCCTCGCCCACCACCACGGGCTCGAAGCTGATGCCGGGCTTGCGGGGATAGGGGTCCAGCCCCAGCGCCAGGAACTCCGCGGTGAGCGCGCCGAAATCGATGCGGCCGCCGACGAGCGGGTCGGGGATGTCGGCGTCCTCGGCATCGGTGCCGGCGAGCCGGTCGGTGTCGGTGAACACGACCTCGACCGGTTCGCGCACCGGGGCCTCGAACGGTTCGAGGCTGACGGTACAGACCTGCGTCACAAAGGCCTCCACGGTGCCTGTCACTGTGAGCCGGCTGGTCGAACCCTGGATCTCGAACCGCCCGACCAGGTCGCGGATGGCGGGGATCCCGAAATCGGTCGCGAGGGCCGCGCACTCGGCCGGGCTCGCCTCCACGGTGGCGGTACCGTGCCCCTGGGGCAGGCGCTCGACATTCACCCAGCGCGAGAGCGGGCCGCTGGCCTGGCTGCTGTCCCGGGTCATGCGCGGTCTCCTGCTCTGTCCTCGTTGGGTGCGAAAGCGGGCGCGAAGCCGTCCGGCTTCGGGAAGGGCGGCCCATCACCGAGCAGCCCGTCGAGGTCAACCGCGGCCAGAGCCGCGTCGACCGCCTGAACGTAGGCGGCGAGGCCCGTCCCGTCCCCCTCCCCGCCAAGCACGTTGCGGACGAGGGCCGCGCGCAGCGCCGCCGTGTCGCCCGCGTCGAGGGCGGCGTCGTAGCCCGTGGCCCGGCCGTAGAAGGCGGCGCCGAGCTTCTTCATCCGCTTGGACACGCCCATGTCGCCGACGCCCAGTTCGCGCAGGGACGCGTCGAGCTGGGTGAAGACCGAGTTCACGAGATCCTGCGCCACCTCGGCGGCCGGCGCCGGCAGTCGGCTCAGCCGGCGCAGGACCAGGATCGCGTGGAGGCACAGGGCCTCGAACCGGCCCTCGACGGTGTCGGGGACGCCGAGGCGCGTGTACAGGCCCGGCTGGCGCGCGGCCATGCTCAGGGCAAGGTGCAGCCCCTCGACGGCGCGGCGGCGCGCGTTTGCGCGGCGGAACAGCCCGGCGATCATGGGCACCCCAGAGCGAAAAATCGGACGGCGCCGCACCCGGCACGGATGTCGGCTGCCTGTGGCCAAGCTTGCCTTGTCAAAGCCATAACCCCGCGGTACGGCAACCTACGCCCAGGGCGCAAGCGCCGTCGGAATCCCGTGCCGGCGGCCTCGGTTGCGTCCCGTCCGTCCACACGCTCTCTGGGGGCCCGATGCGGCGCCGTCTCGTCCAGTCCTTCGCGCGCCTCGCCCTGCTCGGCCTTGCGGGAGCCGGCCTGTCCGGCTGCATCGGCGAGGAACTGCGCCACGGCTATCAGGTCGATCAGGCCGCGCTCGCCACGATCAAGCCCGGCATGGGCCCCGAGCAGGTGCTGCAGATCCTCGGCACGCCCTCGACGGTCTCCACGGTGGGCAACAAGTCCTGGTACTACATCTCCCAGAACACCCGCCGGACGATCATGTTCATGGGCGAGCAGGTCGAGGACCAGAAGGTGACGGCGGTCTACTTCACCCCCGGCTTCAAGGTCGAGCGCGTGGCGCTCTACGGCCTTCAGGACGGCCGGGTGTTCGACTTCATCGAGCGCACCACGCCGACGAGCGGCGCCGACCGGGCCTTCCTCAGCCAGCTGTTCCGCGGCCTGACCCGCTACGAGCCGTTCGGCAGCGGCAACGGCGCCAGCGTCGTGCCGGGCGCGAATCGCGGCCTCTGACCAACGGCGCCCGCCGCGAGGCGGGCGATCTCCGCGGGTTCTGAAAACACGTATTCGGGTCCGAGCGCCGCGAGCGCCCGCGGATCGGTGTAGCCCCAGGCCACGGCGCCGAACGGGCAGCCGAGGGCGCGGGCCGCCTCCAGATCCCGGATCTCGTCGCCGATGCAGAGCGCCCGGTCCGCGGCGATCCCGGTCCGCGCGAGCAGCGCCTTCAGCCGGCGCGCCTTGCCGAAGATCGAGGCCCCACAGGCATAGGCGTCGATGCGGGCCGCGTTGTCCGGCCCGAGCACGCGGCGGACGGCCTCCCGGCGGTTCGACGACAGGATCGCCAGCGGCACGCCCGCCTCGGCGATCTCGGCCAGCATCGCGGTGACGCCGGGGAACAGCGCGATCCGCGCGGCGTCGCGCGCGGCCAGGGCGTGCATGTGCCGGGCGATGAGCGGCAGCTTCCAGCGGGGGATGCCGAGATGGGCCACGATCGCCCGGGCGCCCTGCAGCCGCAGTTCCTCGACCTCATGCGCCTCGACGCGCCGGAACCGGTAGCGGTCGGCCACGCCGTTGAGGACCGAGCAGAACCAGTCGAAGCTGTCGGCCAGGGTGCCGTCGAAATCGAGGACGATGAGGCCGGCCCGCGCGCGGGCTCCCGGGCCATCTCAGGTCCGCAGGTTCTCGAGCGGGACGCTGAGGCGCAGCAGCAGCCCGCCCGGCGCCCAGTCGTGCTCCAGCACGCCGTCGAGCTGGCCGGCGACGCTGCGCTCGGCCAGCACCGTGCCGAAACCCTTGCGGGACGGCGCGCCGACGACCGGGGGACCGCCCGCCTCCTGCCAAGTCAGCGTGTAGCGGTCCGCTTCCCGGCGCCCCATTAGCGAGACCCCGCCCGCCTTGGTGGAGAGGCCGCCATACTTCATCGCGTTGGTCGCCTGCTCGTGCATGATCAGCGCGAGGGCGGTGGCGGTGCGCTCGCCGATCTCGGCATCGTCGCCGGAGATCGCCACCCGGGCGCGGCCGCCCTCCTCGTAGGCGGCCATGATCAGGCGCATGAGCCCCAGCACCGTCTGGCCCGCCACCGCGGGGGCGCTGTCGGGGGAGTGCGGCCGGACATATTCGTGCGCCCGCGCCAGGGCGCCGAGCCGGTCCCGGAAGGCGGCCGCGAAGGGCTTGGCGGCCGGATCGCTGCGCGCGGTCAGCGCGGCCAGCCCGCCGATCACCGCGAAGATGTTCTTGATCCGGTGCGACAGCTCGCGGATGAGCAGGTCGCGCGCCTCCTCGGCGCGCTTGGCCTCGCGCAGGTCGCGGGTAACGGTGGCGTAGCCGACCTCGGCTCCGGTCGGGTCGCGTACCGGGAAGATGTTGTACAGGACCGCCACCGGCTCGCCGGTGGCGAAGTGCCGGAACGCCAGCTCGCCCTCCCAGAAGCCGTTCCGGCGGACCGCCGGCATCACGGTCTCGGCCAGCACCCGGCGGCTGTCGTCCGTGAAGAAGTCGGGGATCCTGTGCCGGCGCGCGGCGGCGAGGTCGGGCAGCCCGACCAGGGCCAGGGCCGCCTCGTTGAGGTGGGTGATCTCGCCCTCGAGGGTGCAGAGGCCGATGAAGTCCTTCGACGTTTCCACGATGGCGGCGAGCTGGCGCGCCTCGGTCTCGGCGCGCTTCAGGTCGCCGATGTCGGTGCAGGTCCCAAACCAGCGCTCGATCCGCCCCTCCGCGTCGCGGATCGGCATGGCGCGGCCCAGCGTCCAGCGATAAGCGCCGTCGCGGTG
Organism: Methylobacterium tardum; assembly: GCF_023546765.1. Classification (NCBI taxonomy): domain Bacteria; kingdom Pseudomonadati; phylum Pseudomonadota; class Alphaproteobacteria; order Hyphomicrobiales; family Methylobacteriaceae; genus Methylobacterium; species Methylobacterium tardum. The sequence goes on along the minus strand of NZ_CP097484.1, from coordinate 5,895,381 downwards.
GCGCAGACGGTACTCGATCTCGTAGGGCTCGCCGGTCTCCAGCGAGTGGCGCCAGCGTGTCCAGGCCCGCTCCTGATCCTCGGGATGGAACACGTCGTTCCAGCCCTCGCCATCGGTGGAACCGTAGGGCACGCCGGTGAACTCGTACCAGCGGTCGTTGTAATAGTCGTGGAACCCGTCCGGCTGCGTGGTCCAGACCATCTGGGGCATTGCCGCGGTCATCACCCGGAAGCGGCGCTCGCTCGCGGCGATCTCCGCCTCGCGGGCCGCGACCTGGGCGAGGGTCCGGCGGTGTTCCAGCAGGCTCGAGATCTGGCGCGCCAGGGCCATCAGCGTGGCGGTCTGCTCCGAATCGAGACCCTTCGGCCGGGCCGCCCGGTCGAGCACGCACAGGGCGCCGAGGGGGATGCCCTGCCCGCCTCGGATCACCGCGCCGGCGTAGAACCGGAACCCTTCCGGCCCGGTCACCAGCGGGTTCTCGACGGTCCGCGGATCGGTGGTGAGGTCCGGGATGACGAGCATCTCGCCCGCCTCGATCGTGTAGGCGCAGACCGAGCAGTTGATCGGGAGCTCGCGCTTGCCAAGCCCGACCTCGGACTTGAACCATTGCCGCTGGGCATCGACCAGGCTGACGAGGGCGACCGGCGCCCGGCAGACATAGGCGGCGACGCGCACGAGATCGTCGTAGAGCGGCTCGGGATCCGAATCGAGGATCGCGAGGTCGCGCAGTTCCGCGATCCGGGCCGCGGCGCTCCAGCGCCCGTCGGTCGGTTCGGAAGCCGCGAGCGCGTGAGGTGCCGGCACATCCATGGTCCCGCCCCCAAATAGGTGCGCGGACGGTGCCTGCCTAGGCACCGCCGCGCAACGCCGCCACGCTTATTGTGGGCGCGGCGGATCGAGGCTGAGGGCGCCTTAGGCGGCGCGGGCCTCGCCCAGGGTCGGGTAGTCGATGTAGCCTTCCGGGCCCTGGCTGTACCACGTCGCGGCGTTGTCCTTGTTGAGCGGCGCGCCCTTGGCGATCCGCTCGACCAGGTCCGGATTGGCGATGTAGGTCCGGCCGAACGCGATGGCGTCGGCCTCGCCGGCATCCAGCACCTTCTGTCCGCTGATGCCGTCGTAATCGGCGTTGAGGATCATCGGGTTGCGGAACACGCGCCGCATCGCCGGGGCGATCGGCGGGTGGTCGGCCTTGCCGAAGGTGCCGTCCGGGCCCGGCTCGCGCATCTCCAGGAAGGCGATGCCGATATCGGCCAGCGCCTGCGCGGCGGCCACGAACAGCGGCTCGGGATTCGAATCGTTGCAGCCCTGGATCGCGCCGTTCGGCGAGAGGCGCACGCCGGTGCGCTCAGGTCCTGCGACCTTGGCGACCACCTCGGTGACCTCGCGCAGCAGCCGCACCCGGTTCTCGATGGAGCCGCCGTACTGGTCAGTGCGGTGGTTGGTGCCGTCGCGCAGGAACTCGTCGATCAGGTAGCCGTTCGCCGCGTGGATCTGCACGCCGTCGAAGCCCGCGGCCAGGGCGTTGGCGGTGGCGCGCTCGTAATCGGCGAGCAGGCGCGGGATCTCGGCGAGTTCCAGGGCGCGGGCCTCACCGTAGGGCTTTTTGCCGGAATAGGTGTGGGCCTGGTCGGGCGCCGTGGTGGCCGAGGACGAGACCGGCTTGGCGCCGCCGAGGAAGTCCGGGTGGACCATCCGGCCCATATGCCAGATCTGGCAGACGATCTTGCCGCCCTTGTCGTGGACCGCCTTCACGATCGGCCGCCAGGCATCAACCTGGGCATCGGACCAGATGCCGGGCGCGAACGGCCAGCCCAGCCCCTCCTGGGTGATGCCGGTGGCCTCGGTGAGGATCAGGCCGGCGCCGGCGCGCTGGGCGTAATACTCGGCCATGATCGGGGTCGGCACGTGCTCGCGGGTGCCGCGGCCCCGGGTGAGCGGGGCCATGAAGATCCGGTTCTTCGCCTCGATGGCGCCGATGCGGATCGGGTCGAGCAGGGATGGCATGGATGACCTCGTGCTGGTGCGACCTGGGGGCCGCATCCGGTTTGTTCCCGCGCCGAGGTGGCGCTGCGGCGCGGCGATGCCAAGGTGCAGCGCAACCGGAACGACGGCGACGTGCGGGGGCACACATGGCAAAATGCAGAGGGCCGGGCTCCCTCGGAGCCCGGCCCTCGCCGTGCGTCAGGGTCTCGGCAGCCCTTAACTGTGCGCTAGCACCGCCAGCAGCAGCAGGGCGATGATGTTGGTGATCTTGATCGCCGGGTTCACCGCGGGGCCGGCGGTGTCCTTGTAGGGGTCGCCGACCGTATCGCCGGTCACCGCCGCCTTGTGGGCCTCCGAGCCCTTGCCGCCGTGATGGCCGTCCTCGATGTACTTCTTGGCGTTGTCCCAGGCACCGCCGCCCGAGGTCATCGAGATCGCCACGTAGAGGCCGGTGAGGATCACGCCGAGCAGGCTCGCGCCCACCGTGGCGAAGGCCTGGCTCTTGCCGGCGATGAGCTGGATCACGAAGAACAGCACCACCGGCGACAGCACCGGCAGCAGCGACGGGACGATCATCTCCTTGATCGCCGCGCGGGTCAGCATGTCGACCGCCCGGCCGTAATCGGGCCGGTCCGTGCCCTGCATGATCCCGGGCTTCTCCCGGAACTGGCGGCGGACCTCCTCCACGACCGCGCCCGCCGCGCGCCCGACCGCCGTCATGGCGATGCCGGCGAACAGGAACGGGATCAGGCCGCCGAGCAGCAGGCCCACCACCACGTAGGGGTTGGACAGGGAGAAATCGACGCTGACGCCCTGGAAGAAGCGGTACTGCGTCGGGCTCGCATTGGCGATGAAGTAGTTCAGGTCCGACGTGTAGGCGGCGAACAGCACCAGCGCGCCGAGGCCGGCCGAGCCGATCGCGTAGCCCTTGGTGACCGCCTTGGTGGTATTGCCGACCGCGTCGAGGGCGTCGGTCGACTTGCGCACGTCGGAGGGCAGGCCCGCCATCTCGGCGATGCCGCCGGCATTGTCGGTGACCGGTCCGAAGGCGTCGAGCGCCACGATGAAGCCGGCCAGCGCCAGCATCGCGGTCACCGCGATGGCGATGCCGAACAGGCCTGCGAGCGCGTAGGTGCTGATGATGCCGCCCACGATCACCAGGGCGGGAAGGGCCGTGGATTCGAGGGAGATCGCCAGCCCCTGGATCACGTTGGTGCCATGGCCAGTGACCGAGGCGGTGGCGATCGACTTCACCGGGCGGAAATTGGTGCCGGTGTAGTACTCGGTGATCACCACGATCAGCGCCGTGATGGCGAGCCCGATCACCGCGCAGCCGAACAGGGCGGCCGAGGTGAAGGTGACGCCCGTCGAGGTGGTGAAGGACGTGGCGAAGCCGCCGAGCAGCGTCATGTTGACGAGGGCGATGGCCGCGACCGAGAGCACGCCCGCGGCGATCAGGCCCTTGTAGAGGGCGCCCATGATCGACTGGTTGGCCCCGAGCCGCACCGCGAAGGTCCCGGCGATCGACGTGACGATGCAGGCCGCGCCGATGGCCAGCGGGTAGAGCATCATCGGCTCCAGCACGTCCCGGCCGCTGCCGGTGGGGCCGGAGAAGAAGATCGCCGCCAGCACCATGGTGGCGACGATCGTGACCGCGTAGGTCTCGAACAGGTCGGCCGCCATGCCGGCGCAGTCGCCGACATTGTCGCCGACGTTGTCGGCGATGGTGGCGGGGTTGCGCGGATCGTCCTCCGGGATTCCGGCCTCGACCTTGCCGACGAGGTCGCCGCCGACATCCGCTCCCTTGGTGAAGATGCCGCCGCCGAGGCGGGCGAAGATCGAGATCAGCGAGGCGCCGAAGCCCAGGGCCACCAGCGCGTCGATCACCTCGCGGCTCGACGGGTCGAGATGGGCGCCGCGGGTGAGATAGAGGTAGTAGAGGGCGACCCCGAGCAGCGCGAGGCCGGCGACCAGCATGCCGGTCACCGCGCCGGACTTGAAGGCCATGTCGAGGCCCCCGCCCAGCGAGGTCGAGGCCGCCTGGGCGGTGCGGACGTTGGCCCGGACCGAGACGTTCATGCCGATGAAGCCCGCCGCGCCCGAGAGCACGGCGCCGATCAGGAAGCCGATGGCGACCTTAATCCCGAGGAACACGGCGAGCAGCACGAACAGCACCACGCCGACGATGCCGATGGTCGTGTATTGCCGCCGCAGATAGGCCTGCGCGCCCTCCGCGATGGCCGCGGCGATCTCCTGCATGCGCTGAGTGCCGGCGTCGCGCCGCATCAAGTCGAGAATCGTGACGATGCCGTAGGCGACGGCGCAGAGCCCGCCCGCGATGATCAGAACCAAGGGAATCATTCGACCGTCCTTGTTATTATCGTGCCTGGCGTGGGCTTGTGCTTGTCGAGCTTGACCGCCGCGAGACGGCCATGGGACGCGGTGCTCGGATTCGGGGCTTTCCTTCCCAAAACAAGGCCTTGATTGCCAAACTTCGCTGGAGAGCGCAAACGCCGAGTTGAAGATGTTTGCAGCGCGGCGCGCGAATGCTGCATTGCGAGAGCGTTAAGCCGGCGCATTATTATGCAGGATCCGGATCCGACGGCCCTGGGCTGAGCCGATCACGGGCGATGCAGGGGGACGGGGATTCCGGCGGTCGACACGGGCGCGAGCGCCCTCCCCGCCGAGCGAGGAAGGGCGCCGTGCCCGACCTTCCACTTTCCGGTGGAGATCCTCCGGCGGCTTTCGCCTTCCCTCATCGCGCGGAGACGACCATGCCGGAGCGATCGACCGGAAACCGTCTCAGAAGTGGCTGAACGAGCCCGCGGCGAACACACGCGCCGCGCCATCGTCCATCGCGAAACGGGGCGGCCCGTCGCCAGCGGTGACGGTGCCGATGGCCGTGAGCGGAATGCCGCCCTCCGCCACCTCGGCTCGGAAGGCGTCGAGCTGTTCCGGCGCCACCGTGCAGAGGATCTCGTAATCGTCGCCGCCGGTCAGGATCGTGTCGATCAGGCCGGGCTCGGCCGCGAGAGCGCGCCGGGCCGGTTGCGAGAGCGGCACGGCGGCTCCGTCGATCCGGGCGCTCCGGCCCGCGCCGAGCATCTTGGCGAGATCACCCGCCAGCCCGTCCGAGACGTCCATCGCCGCGGAGGCGTGGCGGCGGACGGCCGGAGCCGCCGCGAGGCGCGGCCGCGGGTGCAGGTAGCGGTCGGCCAAGAAGGCCCGCAACGCCGGATCGAGCCCCGCCGACCAGGGTGCCTCCGGCTCCAGGCGCAGCCGCAGGCCGAGCGCCGCGTCGCCGATCGTGCCGGTGACGCAGATCCGGTCGCCGACCCGGGCGGTGTGGCGCCGGACGATCCCGCCGGTCGGCACCTCGCCCATCATCGTCACGCCGATCAGCGCCGGCCCGCCGGAGCGCACCGTGTCGCCGCCGAGGAGCGGACAGCCGGTCTCCGCCGCCGCCGCGCCGAGTCCGCCCGCGAAACCGGCGAGCCACGCCTCCGTCCAGTCGTCGGGCAGGGCCAGCGTCAGCAGGAAGCCGCGCGGGATCGCCCCCTTGGCGGCGATGTCGGACAGGTTCACGCCGAGCGCCTTGCGGGCGATGGAGGCCGGCGGGTCATCCGGGAAATAGTGGATCCCCACCACGACCGCGTCGGCGGTGAGGACAAGATCGTGGCCGGGGGCCGGCGTCAGGGTGGCGGCGTCGTCCCGGAGCCCGTCGGCGCCCGGCCCGGCCAGCGGCGCGAAGTACCGGGCGATCAGCCCGTCCTCGGAGATGCGGGACGGGCCGGCCACGGGTCAGGCCTTGTTGGCGGAGGTCTTCGCGGAGCCGGACTTGCCGGAGAGCGGCTTCGACGAGCCCGGCTTGCTCGAAGCCTTGGCGGCCCCGACCTCGCCCGGCCGGACTTCCCGGGCGAGCCGGTCGAGCACAGCGTTCACGAGGCCCGGCTCGTCGGCCGTGTAGAAGCTGTGGGCCACGTCGACATAGGCCGAGATCGCCGCTCCCACCGGCACGTCGGGCCGGAACATCAGCTCGTAGGCGCCGGCCCGCAGGATCGCCCGCAGTACGATCTCGATGCGCCGCAGCGGCCAGCCCTGGGCGAGCGCCTGATCGAGCTTCGGGTCGATCGCACGCTGCTCCTCGACGGTGCCGCGCAGGAGGTCGCGGAAGAAGGCGGTCTCGGCCTTCGGATGCGCGATCCCATCGACTTCCTGGCCGATCCAGAAGGCCTCGAACTCCGCGAGCGCGTCGAGGACGCCCTTGCCCGAGATGTCCATCTCGTAGAGCGCCTGCACCACGGCGAGGCGGGCGCCGCTGCGCAGGCTGATCTTGGCGGTGCCGGCGTTGCTGCCGGCCGTCGTCTCGGCGGACGCGGCGCCGTTCTCCGGCTGGGTATCGGGTGTCCCGGTCATGGGGGTATCCATCATCGCGGGCGGGCGGCTTCGGCCGCGCGCTTGAGGGCGAGCACGCCGAGCGCCGCCTCGGCCGCGCCGCCGCCCTTGTTCATCTCGGCGACCCGGGCGCGGGCGAGCGCCTGCGCCTCGGTCTCGACGGTGAGGATGCCGTTGCCCAGCGGCACGCGGCGGTCGACCGAGAGGTCCATCAGCGCGCGGGCGCTCTCGCCGGCGACGATGTCGTAATGGCCCGTCTCGCCGCGGATCACGCAGCCGAGCGCCACCACGGCGTCGTAGGCACCCGTTTCGAGGAGGATCGCCACCGTGGCGGGGATCTCGAGGGCGCCCGGAACCGTCACCACGGTCGCCTGCGCGCGGGCCGCCTCGATCGCCGCCAGGGCGCCGGCGAGCAGTTCGTCGGCGATCGCGTCGTAGTAGCGCGCCTCGGCGACGAGGATCCGGGCGCCCGCCAGCGCCGGATCGGTGGGCTTGGGCGCCGAATCGGCGCGGGTGTGGGCGACCATGGCTCTCGTCCGGCCGGGTTTTCGGGGGCTGGCGGACCGCACGATGGGCGCCCGCATGGGGGAGGACGGTTAGACCGAAGCGGCCGGCGCCACAAGCGGTGCGGGCCACGGGTGGGGAATGCGGTCCGCAGGGGCGCCGCGACGGCGTCCCCCAACCCTACCCTACCAGCGGCGGCAGCGGCGCGGATGTCCCCTCCGGAATCGCCGTCCGGGCGACGTTCATGGTCATGGCGAGCAGCGCGTAGTAGCCGTTGATGCCGGTGAGATCGATCGCCCCCTGCTCGCCGAAGCGCCCGACCACGGCCGCGTAGGTCGCGTCGCTCACCGCGCGGTTGCGCGTCAGCTCGGTCGAGAACGCGTAGGCCAAGGCCTCGTCGGCGCTCATCGTGTCGGGGCGGCGTCCCTCGGCCAGGGCCTGCGCGGTCTCGGGCGCGACGCCGGCCTTCACGGCGATCGGGTGGTGGATGGCCCATTCCACCGGCTGGCTCCACTCCCGGGCCACGATCAGGATCGCGAACTCGCTGATGCGCAGCGGCAGGACGCTGCCGTAGCGCAGGTAGAGCCCCATCCGGCTCGCGCAGAGCATCAGCTCGGGGCTGCGCAGCAGCGGCACGAACGGCCCGAAGACCGGAACGCCGCGCTCGGCCTCGAACACCGCCGCGGCGGCGGCCTGCGCCTCCGTGAGGCGGTCGGCCGGGATCGCCGGCATGCGCTCCGCGCTGGTCTTGTCGCTGGCCATGCGTTTCCCCTCCCCTGCATCGTGCCCGGCACGCGGCGTGCTCTGGATTTCCGGTCCCCGTGCGCCTAGACCGTTCAGGCTCAGCGGCACGACCCGCGCGCCCGGACCGGGCTGCGATCCTTTAGAACGCCAGCGAGGCTTACGGCTTTGGCCCTCCCCGTCAACGAACGCCGGCGCATCATGCTGCTCACGGGTGCGAGCCGGGGCATCGGCCACGCCACCGTCAAGCGGTTCTCGGCCGCGGGCTGGCGCGTGATCACCTGCTCGCGCCACGCCTTTCCGGAGAACTGCCCCTGGGAGATGGGTCCCGAGGACCATCTCCAGGTCGATCTCTCGGACGCGCAGGACACGGTCCGCGCCGTCGAGGAGGTCCGCGGCCGGCTCGCCGCCGAGGGCGGCGTGCTACACGCGCTGGTCAACAATGCCGGCATCTCGCCGAAGGGGCCGGACGGCGAGCGCCTCGGCGCCCTGGCGACCGAGTTCGACGCGTGGCAGCGGGTGTTCCAGGTCAACCTCTTCGCCACGATCCTGCTGGCCCGCGGCCTGCGCGACGAGCTCGCCCGCGCCAAGGGCTCGATCGTCAACGTGACCTCGATCGCGGGCTCGCGCGTCCACCCCTTCGCGGGGGCGGCCTACGGCACCTCGAAGGCGGCGCTGGCCGGCCTGACCCGCGAGATGGCCGCCGATTTCGGGCCGCTGGGCGTGCGGGTCAACGCGATCTCGCCGGGCGAGATCGACACGTCGATCCTGTCGCCCGGCACCGAGAAGCTCGCCGAGCAGATCCCGCAGCGCCGGCTCGGCACCCCGGACGAGGTCGCCAAGGCGATCTACTTCCTGTGCACCGAGGCCTCGTCCTACGTGAACGGGGCCGAACTCCACATCAACGGCGGCCAGCACGTTTGACCAGAACGCCTGCCCCCTCGGGCACGAACGCCGTGGGTCACGGCCCGGCCCCCGTGCGCCGGGCGCTCCTCCTCGGCCTGCTCCTGTGCGGCGTGCCCCTGGCCGCCGCGCGGGCGGAGCCCGGGATCCGGATCCTCGACCTGCCCTTCAAGGTCCGGGCCCTGCGCGGCCCCCGCAGCGAGGCCGCCGTCTCGGTGGCGACCTCCGGGCTGCTGCCGATCGCCGGCGCGAAGGTGAGCCAGCAGGCCGGCGACGAGGAGAGCGCGCCGATCACCGTGGTCTGGGGCGACGACGGCGGTGCCGTGCTGTCGCTCTCCGAGGGAACCGTGAGCGTCCGCCCGATCGGCCGTGAGGCGGTCGAGGGACTAACCGCCGCGGAGACGCCGCGCGGAGCCGTGCCGGGCTCGCGCCGGGCGCTGTCCGGCCCGTTGAGCGCCTATCTCACCGGGCGCACCCGCGCCCCGGACGGCAGCGCCGCGGCGGCCGTCCTGACCATCCGCGAGCGCCAGCCGATGGCGGTCAGCACCGATCCCAAGCCCGTGCCGGTGGCGACCGTGACGGTTCCGGCCGGGGCCGACGCGGTGTTCGCGCCCCTGCGGCCGCGCCTGCTCCGTCTCGGGGATCGTCCGGCGCTGCTGGCCTCCACGCGCCCGGGCGCGGAGACCGGCGGGCTCGCGCTGATCGAGCGCCCGGCCGGCGATCCGGGTGCGGCCTGGACGGTCGCGGCACGCACGCCGCCGCAGCCCGGGCCGCCCCTGAAGATTGCCGGCATCGCCGACTTCTCCGGGTCCGGCGCCGTCCAGGCCGCGACGGTCAGCGCCGGCGGCCGGCTCCAGCTCTGGACGCTGCATCCCGACCGGATCGAGGCCGCCGGCACGGCCGAGGGCTACGCGGCCGGGGCCGGCGATTCCGATCTGGCCGTCACGGCTCCGGCCGGCGGCGCGCCCGAGCTGGTGCTGCCCGTGGCGGGCCGCGCCGAGATCGCCCTGGTCTCCGCGAAGGGGGCTCTGCACGAGCGCCTGCGCGTGCCGCTCCCGGCTCCGGCCGAGACCGGCATCGTGGTCCTGGGCGAAGGCGCGGCGGCGCGGCTGCTGGTCGGCCTCGCCGATGGCCGGGTGGCGGTCGTCGCGCCCGATGGGGAAAACCATGACGGCGGATGCCCAGGCCGACAACCGCCTGTTCCCGGCGCGGCCCTTCGTGGGCGCATCGATCGCGGTGATCCGGGACGAGCGTGTCCTGCTGGCGGCCCGCGCCAACGAGCCGATGCGCGGCGTCTGGACGCTGCCGGGCGGCCTCGTGGAAGCGGGCGAGGCGCTGGCCGAGGCGGCCCTGCGCGAGTTGTCCGAGGAAGTCGGTCTGACCGCCGAGGTGGTCGGCGTGCTCTCGCCGACCGAGATCATCGTCCGGGACGAGGCCGGCCGCGCCCGGCACCATTACGTCGTGCACCCGCACGCCGCCCTGTGGCGCGGCGGCGAGCCGGTGGCCGGACCCGAGGCCCTCGGCACCCGGTGGGCGACGCTCGCCGAGGTCGCCACCCTGCCGACGACGCCGGGTCTGGTCGAGACCCTGCAGGAGGCGTTCGCGCGGGTTCGGGACCGCAATCCGGCCCGCGGCGGGGAGGCGACGGCGTGAGGCGCGCCGCGACGATCCTGTGCCTGCTGGCGGCGCTCGCCGCCCAAGCCGCCGCGCCGGCTCTGGCGCAGCAGCGCTCCGGCCGCCCGGCGGCGTCCGCCTCCAAGGACGCCAAGGACGCGCCCAAGGAAACGAATGCCCCCGCCGATACCCCGGCCCCCTACGACCGCGACCTGATGCGCATGTCCGAGATTATCGGGGCGCTGGCCTTCCTGCGCGGCCTCTGCAGCGCGCCGGATGCCGCGGACTGGCCGGCCCGCATGAAGGCGCTGATCGACTCCGAGGGCGTGACCCCCGCCCGCCGCGACCGTCTGGCCGGCGCCTACAACCGCGGCTATCGCGGCTACGCGCTGACCTACCGGGTCTGCACGCCGGCGGCCCACGAGGCGGCCGCCCGCTACGTCGCCGAGGGCGACCGGCTGTCGCACGCGCTGGCAGGCCGTTTCGGGGGGTGATGCAGGCGCAACACACTGCTCAGGGATGCCGGCGAAGCGTCGGATTTGAGCCCTCGCGTTAACCGATTCGAAATTCCCGGCTGGCCGAGCCGCAGGGACCTGCTTATCATCCGTTGTGTCCGCCGGGTCTTGTGCCCGGCGCAATGGAAGTATCGGGCCATGCAGCATATCTCTCACACCGCTCCTCTCGAGGTCGATGTCGAGGAGAAACGTGTCGCGCTGAGTTACGTCTCGGAAGCGTTCGCGGAAGGCTGCCTCGACGGGCTCGACGGCGACTGTATGGCTCAGGCCGCCCTGTTCGCCGCCTTCCAGGAACTGGTCATGACCTACGGTGAGGAAGCCACGGCCCGTTACGCGGAAGGATTTCCGGAGCGCATCCGCGGCGGCGCCTTCACCACGACCCTCCAGCACTGAGGGCCGGGATCGCGGACGGTTGAGGCGCGGGCGGGCAGCGACTACCTCCCGCTTCCGCGGTCCGGCACGCCGGACCGCTCCCGTCCTGTGAGGATCAGCCTGCCATGCCCGTCGCCCTGCTGCCGGACCGCGCCCTCGTCGCCGTCACCGGCCCGGACGCCGCCGCGCTCCTTCAGGGCGTGCTGACCTGCAATGTCGAGACGCTGCAGGACGGGGAGGCGCGCCTCGGCGCCCTGCTGACGCCCCAGGGCAAGATCCTGTTCGACTTCCTCGTGTCGCGGCTGCCGGACGGGTTCCGGTTCGACGTGCAGGCGGACCGGGCGGCCGATCTCGCCAAGCGGCTGTCGCTCTACAGGCTGCGCGCCCAGGTCGCGATCGCCGCCGACCCGACCGTGGCGGTGGCCGCCGCCTGGGACGGGCCCGCGCCGGCCGCCGCCGAGGCGGTCGCCGATTCCCGCCACGCCGATCTCGGAGCCCGGCTCTACGCGGCCGAGGGCGCCTTCTCGGCCGACGCCGCGGAGGCCGATTACCACGCGCACCGGATCGCGCTGGGCATCCCGGAGGGCGGGCGCGACTACGCCTTCGGCGACGCGTTCCCGCACGAGGCGCTGATGGACCAGCTCGGCGGGATCGACTTCAAGAAGGGCTGCTATGTCGGCCAGGAGGTGGTCTCGCGGATGCAGCACCGGGGCACCGCTCGGACCCGCATCCTGGCGGCCGCCTACCCGGACGGCGCGCCCGCGCCCGGCACGGAAATTACGGCCGGCGGCAAGGTTCTGGGCACCACCGGCAGTTCCGCCGGCGGCCACGGCCTTGCCCTGGTCCGGCTCGACCGGCTGGTCGACGCCCTCGGCGCCGGCGAGACCCGCGCGCGGGCGGGCACCCCGCGACGCTGGCGCGGCCCGCCTACGCGACCTTCACGCTGCCGGAGGCCGCCGCGAGCCCGGCCGGGTGAGGCGCGCATCCGCCGCCGCGCGGTGGAAACTCGGGCCCTGAAACCCCGCGACTCAACCGCCGCTTGAATCCGCCGCCCGTTCCGGCGACACCCGTCCTGGAATGGCTACAAACAAGACCGGGGCGGAAACGATGGGCGTCTACGAGCCCGGCACCGAGGCGGAGGCCGGGGAGATCGTGCGGGCAGCCGCCGGGCGCGGCGAGCGCCTGCGGCTGGCCGGCGGCGGGACCGCCGCAGGTCTCGGCCGGCCCGCGCAGGACAGCGCGACGCTCTCGGCGAAGGCGCTCACCGGCGTCACGCTCTACGAGCCCGCCGAGATGGTGGTGGCCGCCCGGGCCGGGACGCCCCTCGCCGAGGTCGAGGACCTGCTCGCCTCCCAGGGTCAGATGCTGCCCTTCGAGCCGATGGACCTGCGCGGCCTCTACGGCACCACCGGCGAACCGACCTTCGGGGCGGTGGCGGCGATCAACAATGCCGGCCCGCGACGGATCAATGCCGGGGCGGCCCGCGACAGCCTGATCGGCGTGCGCTTCGTCAACGGGCGGGGCGAGGCGATCAAGTCGGGCGGCCGGGTGATGAAGAACGTCACCGGCCTCGACTTGGTGAAGCTGATGGCCGGCGCCCACGGCACGCTCGGGCTCCTCACCGAGGTGACCTTCAAGGTGCTGCCGTCCTGCGAGCGCGTCGCCACGCTGATCTTCCCGGGTCTCGACGACGCGCGCGGGATCGCGGCCCTGTCGGAGGCCCTGGGCTCTCCGTTCGAGCTGACCGGCGCGGCCCACCTGCCGACGGGGATAGGTGCCCCGCAGGCGCGAACCTTGATGCGTCTCGAAGGCTTCTCGGACTCCATCGACTACCGGACGGGCGAGTTGCGCCGCCTGCTGAAGCGCTACGGATCGGCGGAGATCCTGGACGGCGAGGCCGGCGCCGCCCTCTGGCGGTCGGTGCGCGATGCCGCGCCGCTGGCCGAGCCGCGCGAGGCGGCGCTCTGGCGGATCTCCACCGCGCCGACCCACGGGCCGGCCCTGGCGGCGGCAATCGCGGCGGAGCGCGACGCCCGCTGGTTCTTCGACTGGGGCGGCGGCCTGATCTGGCTCGCCACCGGCTCCGAAGGCGATGCCGGCGCCGCGACAGTGCGCCGGGCGGTGCAGGCCCAGGGCGGCCACGCCACGCTGGTGCGCGCCCCCGACGCCGTGCGCGCCGCCGTTCCGGTGTTCCAGCCGCTGGCCGAGCCGCTGATGCGGCTCACCGCCGGCATCAAGGCGGCGCACGATCCGGCCGGATTGCTCAACCCCGGTCGGATGTACGCCGGACTGTAAGCTTCAGATTCCGCCCCTTCCCGGTCGCGGGGAGGCGAGGCGCCGAGGATGTGACCCGTGCAGACCAACTTCGCCCCCGCCCAGCTCGCCGACCCCGCCATGGCGGCCTCGGAGAAAATCCTGCGGACCTGCGTGCATTGCGGCTTCTGCACGGCGACCTGCCCGACCTACCTGCTGCTCGGCGACGAGCTCGATTCCCCGCGCGGGCGGATCTACCTGATCAAGGACATGCTGGAGGGCGGCAAGCCGGCCTCGCAGGAGGTGGTCAAGCATGTCGACCGCTGCCTCTCCTGCCTGTCCTGCATGACCACCTGCCCGTCGGGGGTGCATTACATGCACCTCGTCGATCATGCCCGGGCGCATATCGAGAAGACCTACGCGCGACCGACGGGCGACCGGTTTCTGCGCGCCCTGCTCGCCCAGGTCCTGCCCTACCCGAACCGCTTCCGCCTCGCGCTGGTCGCCGCCAAGCTCGGCGCGCCGTTCCGCGGGCTGGTCGGCCGCCTGCCGCGCGTGGGCAACCGCCTCGCCGCCATGCTCGACCTCGCTCCGGCCGGGATGCCGCCCCGTGAGCCGACGAACCGGCCGGGCCGGTTCGCGCCGGCGAACGGACAGGCCGCCAAGCGCGTCGCGCTGCTGCGCGGCTGCGCCCAGAGTGTGCTGCGGCCGGACTTCAACGCGGCGGCGATCCGGCTGCTCAACCGGCACGGGATCGAGGTGGTGCACGCCAACGAGGGCTGCTGCGGGGCGCTGACCCACCACATGGGCAAGGAGCATTCGGCCCACGCCCACGCCAAGCAGACGATCGACGCCTGGGATGCCGAGATCGCCAAGGGCCTCGACGCGATCCTAGTGACGGCGTCCGGCTGCGGCACGACGATCAAGGATTACGGCTTCATGTTCCGCGACGACCCGGCCTATGCCGAGAAGGCGCGGCGGGTCTCAGCCTTGGCCAAGGACGTCACCGAGTACGTGGCGCAGATCGACCTGAAGACGACCACGGACGCGAGCGACCTCGTAGTGGCGTACCACTCGGCCTGCTCGATGCAGCACGGCCAGGGCATCCGGACGGAGCCGAAGGCCCTGCTCAAGCGGGCCGGCTTCACCGTCAAGGACGTGCCCGAGGGCCATATCTGCTGCGGCTCGGCGGGGACCTACAACATCCTCCAGCCCGAGCTGGCCCTGAAGCTGCGCGCCCGGAAGGTCGCCAATATCGAGCGCGTGCGCCCCGACGTGATCGCCACCGGCAACATCGGCTGCGCGACGCAGATCGGGAAGGGCACGGGCATTCCGATCGTCCACACGGTGGAGCTGCTCGACTGGGCGACCGGCGGTCCGAGGCCCGCGGCGCTGACGGGGGTGGCGCCGCAACTCGCGGCGGCCGAGTAGAAGCAGGACGACGTTTGCACCCGCGCCATCATTCCGGGGCGCTGCAGGCGCGCCAGGATCCGAAGGGGCACGCCTGAGGCGGGCGCTCTAGAACCACGTCGTCGCCAACACTTTCTGTGTTGGCGCCTCTGGATCCCGGGCTCCGCTGCGCGGCCCCGGGATGACGGGCCGCTTGGCATCACAGCCGTGACAGCCCCGTGACATCTCTTCACGCTTGACCCTTGCCAAATCCGCGCAGCGGTCTGTAATGATACCGACCCCTTTCCGGTCCCGCCGGCCGCCGCAACGGCCCGCGGACGTGGCCGAATTCCTCGCGAAAACGGTTGCGGTATCGCGGCGGATCCTGTCGGTCCGTCTGGCGGCGACGGGTGTCGCCCGCGATCGGGCAGGTGTCGCACGACGCGGCGGGGATCCTCCGCCGCACCCCAGGAATTCACGGCCGGTTCCCGCCGGCCGAGATCGTTTCGCGAGGTCGGAACCACGATGGACGGACGCACGGCCCAGCATAACGCTGCGCGTGCCCCGGAGGCGCGAGAGGTGCGTCGGTCCGGTCCGTCCCTCGACCCGGCCTGTTTCAACCCCAGGCGCCCAGGGCGCCGAACGGCGGTTGACGGCAATTTCCCCTCGAACCCATCCGCCTCGGCGACGAGGCCGGCACCACGCCCGACAGGTTTGACGTCGGGCGAGGCGCCGCCGGGACCACGGGCACGGAGAACGACGTCGGCCGCCATGCCGAGAGTCCGACATGGCCAACAAAATGCTGATCGACGCGATGCACTCGGAGGAGACCCGAGTCGTCACGGTCCACGGGTCTAGGGTCGAGGAGTTCGACTTCGAAGCCGCCAACCGGCGTCAGCTGCGCGGCAACATCTATCTCGCCAAGGTCACCCGGGTGGAGCCGTCGCTCCAGGCGGCCTTCGTCGAGTACGGCGGCAACCGCCACGGCTTCCTGGCCTTCAACGAGATCCACCCCGACTACTACCAGATCCCCCTCGCCGACCGGCAGGCGCTCCTCGAGGAGGAGGCCCGCGACGCCGAGGAGCACCGCGAGCGCGAGGAGCGCCGCCGCCGCTCGCCCCGCCGCTCCCGCGGTCGCCGCGCCGAGGCCCGCGCCCGCAGCGCCGACGAGACGGTGAGCGCCGAGGACGCGCACGAAGCCGCGCACGAGACCGCGCAGGTCGAGGGTGACGAAGGTCAGGCCGCGGAGCGCGCCGAGACGCCCGCGGAGGCCGGGATCGCGCCGGCCGGCATGCCCGACACGCTCGCCGAGAACCCCGAGGCGGTGCAGGAGGCGCTCGCCTCCGAGACCGCGGCCGGGGATATCGCCGAGCCGCAGGCCGAGCCGGCGCAGGGCGCCGAGTTCGCCGCCGAGCCGGCTGCCGAGCCCGCCGCAGAAGCCATCGACCCCGCCCCGGTCGCGGCGCAGGCCGAGGACGCCGCGACCGACCAGGACAGCCCGGTCGAGCCCGAGGCCCGGATCGCCATTGCGGAAGCGCTGACCGTGGCCGAGGCGCCGGCCGAGACCGTCACGGCGGACGCGTCCGGGCCGGTCGCCGACGACGAGGCCGACGAGTCCTCCGACGAGGAGGATGCGGAGGACGAGGAGTCCGACGACGACGAGGATGAGGACGACGAGGACGAGTCCGACGAGGATGACGATTCGGACGAGGATTCCGACGATCCCGACGCCGAGCCCAAGATCGCCCAGGTCGGCGGCAACGGCGACGCGCTGGCCGAGATCCCCGAGCGGCCCCGCCACTACCGCCGCCAGTACAAGATCCAGGAGGTGATCAAGCGCCGCCAGATCATCCTGGTGCAGGTGGTCAAGGAGGAGCGCGGCACGAAGGGCGCGGCGCTCACCACCTACCTGTCGCTCGCCGGCCGCTACTCGGTGCTGATGCCCAACACCGGCCGCGGCGGCGGCATCTCCCGCAAGATCACCTCGGCGGCCGACCGCAAGCGCCTCAAGGAGGTCGTGCAGGACCTGGAGGTGCCCGAGGGGATGGGCGTCATCCTGCGCACCGCCGGCGCCTCGCGCTCCAAGCCCGAGATCGCCCGCGACTTCGAGTACCTGATGCGCCTGTGGGAATCGGTCCGCGAGCTGACGCTGACCTCGATGGCCCCGGCGCTGGTCTACGAGGAGGGCTCGCTGATCAAGCGCGCCATCCGTGACCTCTACAACAAGGATCTGGACGAGGTTCTGGTCGCCGGCGAGGACGCCTACCGCGAGGCCAAGGACTTCATGCGGATGCTGATGCCCGGCCAGTCCAAGGTCGTGAAGCCCTACCGCGACCCGACGCCGATCTTCGCCCGCTTCGGCGTCGAGCAGCAGCTCGACGCGATGTTCTCCACCCACGTCTCGCTGAAGTCCGGCGGCTACCTCGTGATCAACCCGACCGAGGCCCTGGTCTCGATCGACGTGAACTCGGGCCGCGCCACCCGCGAGCACGACATCGAGGACACCGCCCTCAAGACGAACCTGGAGGCCGCCGAGGAGGTCGCCCGCCAGCTGCGCCTGCGCGACCTCGCGGGCCTGATCGTCATCGACTTCATCGACATGGAGGAGAAGCGCAACAACCGCGCCGTCGAGAAGAAGCTCAACGAGTGCCTGAAGAACGACCGCGCCCGCATCCAGGTGGGCCGGATCTCGCCCTTCGGCCTCATGGAGATGAGCCGCCAGCGCATCCGCACCGGCGTGCTGGAATCCTCCTCAATCCCCTGCGCCCATTGCGGCGGCTCGGGCTTCGTGCGCGCCACCGCCTCGGTGGCCCTGCACATCCTGCGCTCGATCGAGGAAGCGCTGCTCAAGTCGGCCTCCCACAACCTGGTCCTGCGCACCCGCACTGAGGTCGCCCTCTACATCCTCAACCAGAAGCGCGGGCACCTGCGCGAGCTGGAGGTGCGCTTCGGCGTCACCATCACGATCGCGGCCGACGAGCGCCTGGCGGCCACCGCGGCGTTCCAGCTCGACCGCGGCGAGCCGGCCCAGCGCGCCGAGGGTCCGGTGACGGGCGTGCGCGCCCAGGCGATCTCGCCGACCACCGAGTTCGAGGACGAGGACGAGGAGGCCGACGAGGTCGAGGCCGAGGCCGAGACGGAAGCCGAGGGCGAGGCCGAGGAAGGTCAGGCCGAGGCCCGCGAGGACGCGTCGCGCGATGAGGGCGACGGCCGGCGGCGTCGGCGGCGTCGGCGTCGGCGCGGCGGTCGGCAGGAAGGCCGCTCGGAGGACGGCAGCGCCGAGGAGAATCGCCAGGCCGGCGAGCGCTCCGAGGAGGACGGCCCGGACGAGGAGTGGGACGGCGAGGAGCAGGCCGCCGACGAGCCGGCCCAGCCTGCCGTTGCGGCCGAGACCGGGGATGCCGAGGAGGCGGTGGCCGGACCGGACGAGTCGGCCCGCGCGGACGACGAGGGTGGGCGCCGCCGTCGCCGGGGGCGCCGCGGCGGACGTGGGCGCGGCGAGGGCCGCGGCCGCGAATCTGCCGAGCAGGACGAAGCCCCGGAGGCTGCGGGCGAGGCGGTCGCTCTGCCGGCGGAGGAGCCGGTGAGCGCGCAGGCCGTGGCCGAGGCGGTCGAGGCCGCACCGGCGGCGAACCGCGACGAGGCTGCGGTGGACCTGCCGCTGGCATCCGCGCCGGATTCTGCCGCGCCGGAAGCCGCGGAGCCCGCCAAGGCCACGGCCGAACCGGCGCCCGAGCCCGTCGCGGTCGTGCTGACGCCCCCTCCGATCCGGACCGGCCGAAGCGCGCCGGCTGGTGGTCCCGCACCAAGGCCGCTCTGACGGGCGAGTAATCTCAGGTGCCCCTGGACTGAAAAGGTCCAGGGGCACCGTAATCGCGCACGACGACGTGAACGCTCTGCTGCATCCGCGATTCCAGCCGGGCGCAGAGACATGCCTCAACCTTCATCATTGGTTGAAGATTCGGTGCGACAGTCCCGCTGATTAATGCGTCGGAGGGAACCGCATGTTCAGTTTGCGCCGGCAGCGTCAGAGCCAGGACGCGGCCGTAACCCCGGTGAAGGCGATTGCCGCGACCGAGGTGCCGCCCGCTGCTCCTGCCGAAACGAGCCCTCGCCCCGAGGCGGCGCCGGCCGTCGATCGCGAGTGGCTGTCCCTTCTGGCCCGGCTCTCCGCCTCGGCCTCGGATGCCGGGACGTCGATCGGCTGGATGACGCACGACGCCTCCGGCACCGCCGAGCAGGCCCGTCTGATCGCCGCTGCCAGCGAGGAACTCGCCGCCACAACCGGTGAGATCGCGGCCCGCTCCTCCTCGGCGGCCGAGACCGCCGAGGCGGCCCGGGCGGGCATCGCCACCTGCGTCGGCGACCTGCATCGTGCCACGGAAGGCATGCGCGGGATCGAGGAAGGCACCGAGGAGATCGGCGGCCGGCTCGACAGCTTCTCGGTCGCGGCCCTGCGGATTGAGGAGATGGCCGGCACCATCGCGGCGATCTCCGCCCAGACCAACCTGCTGGCGCTCAACGCCACGATCGAGGCGGCCCGGGCCGGCGAGGCGGGCCGCGGCTTCGCGGTCGTTGCCGCCGAGGTCAAGACCCTGTCGGCGCAGACCGCCAAGGCGACCGACGAGATCCGCGCCCGTGTGAACGGCCTGCGGGAGGAAATGGCCGCGATGCAGGCGGCCGTCACGCGCAGCCGCAACGCGGTGGAGACCGGCGCCGCCGCCATGGTGCGGGCCAATGCCAGGGTCGAGACGGAGAGCGGCGCCGTGGCAAATGTCGCCGCGCAGATGCGCGAGGCCTCCGAGATTCTGGGCCAGCAGATCCTGGCGACCGGCGACATCGCCCGCAACGTCGGCCGGATCGCCGAGGGCACCGACAAGGCGCGGCGGGAGATCGGCGACGCCCTGACTCAGCTCGGGCAGATCGAGGACCTCGGCCGGACCCTGCTCGACCGGCAGAAGGCGGAGGCCGTGGACGACCGCCTGGCCCGCATCCCGGCCGATTGCGCCGCGTGGCGCCGCGCCATCGCGGCGACGCTGGTGGGGATGCGCTCGGCGGACAACCCGCCGGCGGGCGTCGCCGCCGACCCGACGCGGCCGGCCGCCCTGGAGGCGCCGCTGACGCGGGCCCGCGAGCAGGCGGCGGCCCTGATCCGCCACGTGCGCGCCCATGCCTGGGACGAGGCCACCACGGCCTTCGTCGCCTTCGAGGCAGCGATCAAGGACGCCCGCGCGGCCGTGGCCTGAGCCACCTTCAGGCGTCGATCAAGCGATCGAGGCGCATGCGGGTGATCTGCGCGACCTCGTCCAGCGCGGTCGCCTCCTCGGCCGCCGGATCCCGCCCGAGCCGGGCCTCGAACACCGCCAGGATCTCGGCCCGGCTCCGGCCGCGCACCG
The DNA here is from genome assembly GCF_023546765.1 of Methylobacterium tardum. NCBI lineage: Bacteria > Pseudomonadati > Pseudomonadota > Alphaproteobacteria > Hyphomicrobiales > Methylobacteriaceae > Methylobacterium > Methylobacterium tardum. The sequence goes on along the minus strand of NZ_CP097484.1, from coordinate 5,875,316 downwards.
CGATGATGAACGGGAAGCCGAACCGCGCCCGGTAGGCGGCGTTCAGGCGGTCGAAGGCCGCCGCGTCGGCCTCGGTCATGCGGTCGAGCCCGGCGCCGCCCTGCTCGCTCGCCGAATCCGCTGTCAGGCTGCGCGCCCGCGCCTCCGGCCCGGCGAGTTCCGGATGGCCGTTGAGGAAGGCGCGCCGCGTCTCGCCGGGGACCGCACGGACCGCCCGCATCATCGCGGCGTGCAGGGCCGCGACGCTGGCGAACGGCCGTTCGTGCCAGGCGGCCCACGCCACCCAGGCGGCGTGCTCGAACACGCCTCCGAGGAGGCCCACGAAGGCGTCCTCCTCCATCCGGTTGACGGCGGCGAGATCGGGCACGGGCCTCAGCTGCCGCGATAGGTGGTGAAGCTGCCGGGCGCACAGAGCATCGGCACGTGATAATGCTGCTTCGGGTCGAAGATCGCGAAGCGCACCACGGGATTGTCGATGAAGATGTCGGCCTCGTCGGTGCCGGCGCGGCCCCGGAAATAATCGTCGACGTGGAAGGCCAGCTCGTACTGGCCCGCTTTGGCCTCGTTCGCCGCCAGGATGGGCGCGTCGGTCCGCCCGTCGGCGTTGGTCACCACGCTCTTCACGAGCCGCCACGTCTCCCCGTCCAGCACCGAGAAGTCGATGCGGACCCCAGCGGCGGGGCGCCCGCGATCGGTGTCGAGGACGTGGGTCGAGATGCCGGCCATGCCTGCGGGGTCCTCAGCGAAGCGGTTCGGAGTGGGCGTCAGCTGCCGCGATAGTAGGAATAGCCCCACGGCGTGAACAGCACCGGCAGGTGGTAGCGCTGGCCGGCATCGCGGATTCGGAAGCGGATCGGCACACGGCTGAGGAAGTTCGGGCTCGGCAGGGTGACCCCGAGGGCCGTGAAATACGCCTCCACGTGCATCAGCAGCTCGTACTGGCCGGGCTTGAGGGCGTCGTCGACGAGGAGCGGCTCGGCCGGCCGGCCGTTGGCGGCGGTGGTGACGGTCTTGATCGGCCGGTAGGCGTCGCCGTCGCGCACGGACAGGTCGCAGACCATCCCTGCCCCCGGCGTGCCGTGGAAATTGTCGATGGCGTGCAGCGTCAGGCGCGGGCCGAGGCCCGCCTGCGAGACCGGGCCGGTGGTGAGTGTCCCGGGCTTGCCCGGCACCCCCGGCGCCTGGGCGTGCGCGGCGCCTCCGGACGCGGCGGCCGCGACGCCGCCGAGGCCGAGTGCGGCGAGGCTTCGACGGGTCAGGGCAAGGGGCTCCGCGTGTGGCGCCTGCCGCTCCTCGGGCGCAGGACGATCGACCGGAGATGGTACAGGCGACACGGGGCTGGGCTCAACCGCGCGCCGCAGCGGCGGCCGGAGGATTCTGCGCCGGCTGCTCCCGACAGATCGGCCCCATCCCGCACCCTCCCCGCTTACCAGACCGGACAACGAAGCAAGGGGCGCGCCAGGGAAGCGGCCTCACCCGGCAGGCGCCGTGCGGCGCGGCCTTACCAGCGGCCTTCCGCCTGGCGCTGGCGCAGCGCGCGTTCCTCCGCGCTCGGGGGCTTGGTGGCGAAGCTGCCGGTCTGAACCGCGCCGCCGCGTGCGAAGGACGCGAAGTGCACGCCGTTCGGCGCGTGCGCCTGCTCGATCAGCGTCCACGACCGGGCCGTCTCCGGATCGTCCGCGTACCAGCGTTTGCCGCGGCCGAGCATGACCGGGAAGGTGATCAGCACGATCCGGTCGATGAGCCCTGCCGGGAGTAGAGCCGGGTACAGCAGGCTGCTGCCCTGGATGAGGAGATCGGGACCGTCGCTGTCCTTGAGGCGCGTGACCGCCGCGACCGGATCGCCGACGAGACGCTGGCTGTTGTTCCAGTCCAGCGCCCGGTCGGACGACGTCACGACATGCTTGCGCACGGCATTGAAGGTCGCCCCGATTGGCTGGTCGCCGTTGTGCGGCCAGTAGGCGGCGAAGATCTCGTAGGTCCGCCGCCCGAGCAGCAATTCGTACGCGCCCGCGAGCAGCCGACTCATCGGCCCGTCGAGGGACTCGTCGAAGTACGGGAAGGTCCAGCCGCCGTGCCGGAACCCGGTCTGGTCCTCCTCAGGCCCGCCCGGTGCCTGGATCACGCCATCGAGCGACTGGAACAGGGAGCCGGTGATCTCACGCATCGGCAGAGCCTCCGCGCAGGGCCGCTTCGATCTGGGTGATGTCGATCTTGCGCATGGTCATCATCGCCTCGAACGCGCGCCGCGCCGCGGCCCGGTCGGGAGCGCTGTTGGCGCGCAGGAGCGCCCGCGGCGTGATCTGCCACGAGAAGCCCCAGCGGTCCCGGCACCAGCCGCACTGGCTCTCCTCCCCGCCGCTGCCCACGATGGCGTCCCAGTAGCGGTCGGTCTCCGCCTGATCCTCGGTCAGCACCATGAAGCTGACCGCCTGGTTGGCCCTGAAGGCGGGGCCGCCGTTCAGGCCGACGAACGGACGGCCGAGCACGGTGAACGCGACCGTGAGTTCGGCGCCCGCGGACCCACCCGGGAAATCCGACGGGGCGTTCATGGGGGCGCCGACATGGCTGTCCGGGAAGGTCTCGGCGTAGAATTCCGCGGCCCTGCGGGCCTCGCCGTGGTCGAACCACAGGCAGGTCGTCAGCTTGTCGCCGGTCATCGCGGGTCGCTCCCCTTCACGCTGCGTTGCGCGGGCCGGCGAGGCCGAGCCTGTTGCCCGCCGGATCGGCGATGTTGGCCGAGTAGCTGCCGCCGGGGATCGGGCCGGGCCCCTGGAGCACCGTGCCGCCACTGTCCCGCACCGTCGCGAGCGCGGCATCGATGTCGGCGACGTGGATGTACCAGTTCCACCGTGCCGGCGCGCCGGTCGCCGCGCTCGACATCACCGCGCCGGGGCGCAGGTCGCCCCGCCCGATGAAGGCGTACTCGCCCATCGCGCCCATCGGCATGGCGCCGAGCTTCTCCCAGCCGAACAGCGCGCCGTAGAACGCGAAGGCGCCCGCGGGATCGGGGGTGGCGAGTTCGATCCAGACGCCGTGGCCGAGGGTCGGCTGCGTCCCGAGCGGCACCGGCCCGAAGGCCCGGCTCTCCCCGGGATCGGTCGCCGCCAGGAGCGCGAAGACCACGTCCTGCGGGTCGCTGACCATCGCGAAGCGGCCGACATGGGGGATGTCGACCGGTCCGAACCGGACCCGGCCGCCGAGTTCCACCACCCGCCCGGCGGCGGCGTCGACGTCGCGGGTGGCGAGATAGACCGCCCATCCGGGGAAGCCCGGCGCCTCCGGCGTCGTCTGCCGGATCCCCGCCACGGGGTGGCCGTCGGCCGCGCCGATCCGGTATCCGCCGTGCTCGGGCATGGGCGACGGCGCGACGTGCCAGCCGGCGACCGCCTCGTAGAAGGCCTGAGCCGCATCCGGATCGCCGGCGTTCAGCTCGAACCAAACGGGCGTCCCCTCGGAAATGGGCATCGGGCGCATTCCTCCGTGTGAGTGGGCACGTTGGCCCGGCGCGGCGCGTTTCTCGCGGCGATTTGTGTGGCGGCGACTCGTCCGGCCCCGCTTTGCGCAGGCTGGCAGTCTCGGTTACACAAAGCAACCATGCAGTCAGAAAAAATAACTGACGTCGGACCGAGCCCGCGGGAGCGCCGCTACGACGATGCCTGCGGCACCGCCCTGGCCCTCGAATTCATCGGCGAGCGCTGGTCGCTGCTGATCATGCGCGAGCTCGTGTTCGGCCCGCGCCGCTTCGGCGAGATCCGGGCGAACCTCCCGGGCCTCAGCGCCAACGTGCTGACCCAGCGCCTGGAGAGCCTCGAGGAGGCCGGCATCGTCCTGCGCTACCGGCTGCCGTCGCCCGCCAGCGTCCAGGTCTACGACCTGACCGAGTGGGGCCGCGAGGCCGCGCCGCTGATGCGCGCCATGGGGCGCTGGGCGGCGCGCTCGCCGCGGCACGACCGGAGCCTGTTCATGTCGGCGGCCTCGGCCATGATGTCGCTCCAGGCGCTGGTCGATCCGAAGCGCGCCGCGTCGCTGGCCGTGTCGGCCGCGTTTCACTTCCCCGGCGAGGACTTCGTCGCGACGGTCGAGGGCGGCGAGGTCCAGGTGCGCCGCGGTGTCATGGACGCCCCCGATCTCGCCTTCACGGGCGATACGCGGGCGCTGCGCCGGACGATCTACGGCAAGGCGCCCCTCGTCCGGGACGGGGCCGGCGGCACGCTCGCCTTCGCGGGCGAGGCCGATCTCGCGCGCGCCTTCGTCGACCTGTTCACGCTGCCTGCCAAGACCGCCTGAGCGGCGGCGCGAGCCGGTCCTCCCGGGCCGAGACCGGCCTGCGCCTCGTCGGACCGCGCTCTAGCTCGGTGGCGGGTCGGATTCAGCGGGCGGCGTGTCGGTGGTCTTCTGGCGCTCGCGCTCCTTGCGCAGCTCCCGTTCGGCCAGGAGCCAGAACTCGATCTCGAATCCCTCGGGCCGGTGATTGCGCTCCCACAATTCGTAGGCGCGCTCGCGGATCTGCTCGAAAGTGATGGCATCCGGCGCCCGGGGCGGCGGAGGCGCATGCGGGGAATCGGGCACAGGCGATGACCCGGGGGCTGAGGCGGGCGCCCCGGGGCCGAAGCCCCCGGGGACGGATGAAGGTCGGGCTTCACGTCGTCGCCGCCAGCGGCGATCAGGGGGCCGGCCTGTCGAGATAGGCGGCCACGCTGGTAATCCGGCTGCCCACCATGGTGACGGCCTTGCGCAGCCGCTCCTCGCTCACCCCGAACCGCTGGGCCCAGGCCTCGCGCACGGTCCGGTCGTAGATGTCGATATGGGTCTTGCCTCGCGCTTCAGTGGACATGCTGTGCCCGCTCCGGTCTGTCGGTGCGCCGCGGCTGTGCCGGGCTGTCTGCCGAGACAACCGGACGTCCCCGAATTCGGTTGCTGCCCCGGCGCGCGGCCGGGGCCTGTCCGTCGCGGGGTCAGTGCGCCGTCGTCACCGGCTGCGGGACCGGGTCCAGCAGCGGCTCGGCCTCCGGCGCCTCCTGCCGGACCCGGGCGGCCACGAAGGCGGTCAGCAGCGGCACCAGCAGGGCGGTGACCACGACGCTCGCCGCGACCAGCACCGTCGCGGGCCCGGCGGCGTCCGCGTAGGCCGGGTTGGCGGCCGCGATGATGGCCGGCACGGCGGCGGCGTTGCCGGCCGTCGAGGCGGCGGCGACGCCCGCCACGCCGTTGCCGCCGGTGAGCCGGTCGGCGACGAACAGGACCGCCCCCGTCACGACGACGACGGCCGCGCCCAGCCCGATGCCGAGCAGGCCCGCCTGCCAGATCTTGGCGAGGTCGAGCCCGAAGCCGAGGGCGAAGGCGAAGAACGGGATCATCACCGGCGCGGCGCCCGACAGGAAGGCGCGCATGTCGCGGTCGAGGTTGCCCAGCACCATGCCGATGAGCAGCGGCAGGATGCTGCCCACCAGCGTCGGCCACGGGAAGGCGGAGAGGCCCGCCAGCCCCAGCGTCACCATGGTCAGGAACGGGCCGGATTCGAGGCTCATGATCGCGTAGGCGCCCGCATCCTTCGGGCGGCCGAACTGGCCCATCAGGGCGAGGTAGAGCCCGCCATTGGTGTCGTTCATGGCGGCCACGATCGCCAGCGTCGAGATGCCCGCGAAGGCGCCGCTGAGGACCGGGGCCTCGCCGAGGAAGTGCCCGACCACCACGCCCATGAGCGCCGCCACGCCGACCTTGGCGGCCAGCAGCACCCCGCCCTTGCGGGCGATCGCCGGGGTGGCGCGGAAGTCGATGCCCGCGCCCATGCAGACGAAGAACACGGCGAGGATCGGGAGCGCCCCGTTGAACAGGGCGCCGGTGAACGAGCCGAAGAAGGTCGCGGTGTTCGGGAAGAGCGTGTGGAGGATCGCCCCGAGGAACAGCGGCACGACCATCAAGCCGCCGGGGACGCGCTCCAGCGAGCGCTTGATCGGAATCTGCATGGGTCGTCCTCCGGTGTGGCCTCTGTCCCGGGCCTGACACCCGCAAGTCCCCCCGGCCGCCTGCTACAACCTTTCGACAAGTGCGTGCAACACGTCGCTTCGGACGTCGCTCGGCCGGTGTCCTTGTCGACAAATCGTTGACAAGCGTGCGGCTTCCACGCTGACTTGGCCGCGCGCGGACGGAGGTGCTTCGGGATGTCGTCAGCCCTGCCCGACGGAGCGGAGGCCTCCGATCCGGCATCCCGTCCCGTCACGGTGCCGGTGCGGCCGACCGCCCCGGCCGACGGCATCTACCGCGCGATCCTCGCGGGCATCGCCAACGGTACCTACGCGGCCCATGCCCGCCTGCACGGCGAGCACGACCTCGCGCGTCATTTCCGGGTGTCGCGCCCGGTGGTGCGGGCGGCCCTCGACCGGCTGCGCCGGGAGGGTGCCATCGTCTCGCGACAGGGGGCGGGCAGCTTCGTCCGGCCGCGCGGGGCGAGTCCCGCGCCGGGCTTCGCGCCGGTGGAGAGCATCGCCGACATCCAGCGCTGCTACGAGTTCCGCCTGACGATCGAGCCGGACGCCGCCGGCCACGCCGCGGCCCGGCGCGACGCGACCGCCCTGGCCCGGATCGAGGCCGCCCTCGACCTTCTCACCGTCGCCACCCGTCAGGAGCAGCATCGGGAGGACGCGGATTTCGCCTTCCACCACGCGGTCGCGACAGCCGCGAACAACCATTATTTCGCGGCCTCCCTGCAGGCGCTGCAATCGCACATCGCGGTCGGCATGAAGATCCACGGACTCGCCCTGCTCGGCCCGAATTCCGGTTTGCGCGGGGTGCTGGAGGAGCACCGCGGGATCTTCGCGGCGATCCGCGACGGCGATGCCGAGGCCGCCCGCGCCCGCATGGACGCCCATATCCGCCGCTCGCGCGACCGCCTGTTCGAGGGGCGGCTCCTCGACCTGTCGATGTCGCCGCCTTGAGTGTCCGGCGCGCCGGCGGCTTCCGACAGATCACCCCGTCATTCCGGAGCCGCGGAGCGGAGCCCGGAATCCAGACCCGCTGTCGGTGCCAGGATTGGCCGCGTCGGCGGGTCTGGATTCCGGGCCCTGCTTCGCAGTCCCGGAAAGACGGCGCGGGTTGATCGCCCCCATTCCAGTGGACACATCGGCACGCCGGGCCCTCCGCGCCCTTCCTTGACCGGCGGCGCGAGTCGGGCGTATCCGGCGGACAGCTTCACAACAAGTCAGGGCTGTGCCCACCGCGAGGATCCTCAGGATGCGTGCCGAAGCCGGCGCTGCTGTCATCGGACCGGCCGGCGATCCGGCCGCCGACTGCAAGGACCGGCACAGGTGCGGCTCCGGCCCCGCCGCCGTGAACGCCTCTCGCGCATCATGACCCGCCTTCGCCTCATCGCCGACGACCTGACCGGCACCCTCGACACGGCGGCCGGCTTCACCGGCCTGTGCGGGCCGATCCCGGTGGCGTGGCCGGAGATCCTGCCCGCCGAGGCGCCCGGCTGCCTGGCGATCGATTCCGGGACCCGCGAGCTGTCGGAGGAGGCTGCCGCCGGGATCGTCGGCGGCCTCGCGCCCCGGCTGCGCGACGCCGACATCGCCTTCAAGAAAGTCGACAGCCTGCTCCGCGGCCCCTGGGCGGCGGAACTCGCCGCCGTGATGCGCCTCGGGGCCTGGGATCGCTGCATCGTCGCGCCGGCCTTCCCCTATCAGGGCCGCCGCACGGAGAATGGGCGCCAGCTCGCCCGGCGGGACGGTGGCTGGGCGCCGGTCTCCGACGACATCGCCGAGGCGCTGCGGGCGGTCGGGCTGCCGGCGCGGCGGGCCTCCGTCGCCGACGGGTCGGTTCCGGGCGTCGCGGTCTACGACGCGGACAGCGACGCCGATCTGGCGCGGGTGGCGGAGCTCGGCCGGGACGGCGCGGTGCTGTGGTGCGGCAGCGGCGGCCTCGCGGCGGCCCTGGCGCGCGGCGTCGCAGCCCCGAGCGACGCGCGTCTCACCGGCCCGGTGCTCGGCCTGTTCGGCTCCGACCGGGCCGAGACCGCCGCGCAGCTCGCGGCCTGCGGCGGGCACCATCTCATCCTGTCACCGGACCACCCGGACCAAGCCGGCGCCGTGCGAACGCGCCTCGACCGGGACGGCGCCGTCCTGGCGAGCCTCGCCCTACCTGACGGCACTGCCCGGGAAGACGCGGCAGCGCGGATCGCCGCCGCCTTCGCGGGCGTGATCGACCGGATGCCGAAGCCCGGAACCCTGCTGGTCGCCGGCGGCGAGACCCTGAAGGCGCTGTGCCTCGCGCTCCGGGTCGAGCGCCTGGACGTCACCGGCCAGATCACCCCGGGGCTGCCGCGCTCGACCCTGCGGGGCGGCCGCTGGGACGGGCTCGCGGTGGTGTCGAAATCGGGCGCCTTCGGAACGGAGGGCGTCTGGCGCGATCTACTTCACGAGAACGGCCTCAGACCGGCCTGACGCCCGACTTGACGACCGACAGGAGCGACCCGTGACGCAACATCTGGCCATCACCATGGGCGACCCGGCCGGCATCGGCCCGGAGATCATCGTCAAGGCCGCGGCCCGCCTGAAGGACCGGATCGCGGCCGGCGACCTGAAGCTGATGGTCATCGGCAGCGCCCCGGCGCTGCGCCGGGCGGAGGCGGCGCTGAACCTCTTGCCGGAGCAGATCCCCGAGGTCGCCGAGGACGGCGACTGGCCGGCCCTGTGCTGCCTCCAGGCGGATGCCGAGGGCGCGCCGATCGAGCCGGGCCGGCTCTCGGCCGATGGCGGGCGCTTCGCCTACAAAGCGATCGAGGCCGGGGTGCGCCTCGCCATGGCCGGCAAGATCGGCGGCATCGTCACGGCGCCGCTGAACAAGGAGGCGCTCAACAAGGCCGGCTACCATTATGCTGGCCATACCGAGATGCTGGCGGAGCTGACCGGCGTGCGCGGCTCGGTAATGATGCTGGCCCACGGCAACATGCGGGTCTCCCACGTCACCACCCACGTGGCGCTGGAGGACGTGCCGAAGCGCCTGACCCCGGAGCGCCTGCGCCTCGTCATCGACCTCACCGACAAGGCCCTGAAGGGGCTCGGCCTCGCCAAGCCCAAGATCGCGGTGGCGGCGCTCAACCCCCATGCCGGCGAGGGCGGCCTGTTCGGGCGCCAGGACATCGATGTCAGCACCCCGGTGATCGAGACGGCCAACACCGACGGGCTCGACATCCACGGGCCGGTGCCGGGCGATACGGTGTTCGTGAAGCTGCGCGCCGGCCAGTACGACGCGGTGATCGCCATGTACCACGATCAGGGGCACATCCCGGTGAAGCTGCTCGGCTTCGAGATCGACCCGGCGACCGGCAAGTGGATGGACCTGTCGGGGGTGAACATCACCCTGGGCCTGCCGATCATCCGCACCTCGGTCGATCACGGCACCGCCTTCGACATCGCCGGCACGGGCGTCGCCAACGAGCGCAGCCTGATCGAGGCGATCGAGTTCGCGGAACGGCTCGCCGCCAACCGGGTGGCGTGAGGCGACGGGCCGTCATCCCGGGGCCGCGAAGCGGAGCCCGGGATCCAGACCCGCCGACGTGGCAAGGTGTGGCACCGGGGGAGGCTCTGGATTCCGGGCTCGCCTTCGGCGCCCCGGGATGACGGCGGGGATCAACGAACAGGCCGCCTGTTTCACGTGAAACAAAACAGGAACGGACCGGTCAGCGCGCTTCCGCCCGGCCATCCTCCTCCACCGCCTCGCACGCGAAGGGCGAGGGCGGCGCCTCGACGCCGCGCCAGCGGGCGTAGCGCCACGGGCGGTACCAGGCCGAACCGTCCGGCAGCCGCTCCGGCACGAGGTCGATGCCATGGGTACCGAGCGGGCCGCAGCGGCAGATCCGCGCGAAGCCCATCCAGCCGCCGGGCCAGAGCCCGTGCCGGATGATCGCCGTGTCGGTGTACTCGGAGCAGCTCGGCCAGTGCCGGCACTGGCGGCCGATCAGCCCGGACAGCGTGAGCTGGTAGCCGCGGATCAGCCCGTGCGCGGCGCGCCGGATCACGCGCTCACGCGGCTTGGCGCTTGGCGGCGATCTGGTCGAGGGCGTCGACCACGGCGTCGAAGGTCAGGAGCGTCGAGGCGTGGCGCGCCTTGAACTCCCGCACCGGCTCCAGCACCGCGAGATCCGCCCAGGCGCCGTCGGGGGCCGGGCCGTTCTCCTTGAGCATCGCCCGCATGGCCGCGCGCACGCCGCGCAGCTCGTCCGCGCTGGCGCCGACCACGTGCCGGCCCATCAGCGACGAGGAGGCCTGACCGAGGGCGCAGGCGCGGACCTCGTGGGCGAAATCCGCCACCCGTCCGTCCTCGCCCAGCACGAGATCGACCGTCACGGTCGAGCCGCACAGGCGGGAATGCGCCGTGGCGCTGGCATCGGGGCTCTCCAGCCGGCCGAGCCGGGGGATGTCGGCGGCGAGTTCCAGGATACGGCGGTTGTAGATGTCGCCGAGCATCGGATCCTCGGCCGGGTGCGCGGAGAGCGGCGCAGAGCCCTCGGGACTCTGCCGCGCGACTCGCGCATTGCCTGCGCATTGCGTGTTGCCCCGCGAACGATGATATAGGCCCCTCACGGCCGCTTCGCGAGGAGGCGCGTCGCCGACCAGGGTCGCGCCCACGGCCGGGGTGAGCCCAGGCTCTCTTCCAACCGGGGCGCCGGCTTGAAACCTTTTTCGAGCCCGGGATCTTCCCTCAAACGCCCGACGCGATCCGACGATGTACGCCAAGCCCGACAGCACCCCGATGAAGTCCCGCATCGCGCGGGCCGGAGATGCCATGGATGCCGCGCTCAAATCCTTGTCCTATCAGGGCGACGGCCAGGGTTTCGACGGGAACGGGATCAACGGGCAAGGTCTGAACGGCATGCGCAATGACAATCGGCCGGCCGATGACGGCCGCTCCGTGGAGATCGCCCCGGAGCCGGCCTCCGCGACCCGCGTGCCCGACGGGATCGAGACCGGCCGCCCGAGCCGTGCCGAGGCCGAGGCCGCCGTGCGCACGCTCCTGCGCTGGGCCGGCGACGACCCGACCCGGGAAGGCCTGCGCGACACGCCGGCCCGGGTGACCAAGGCTTATGAGCAGCTGTTCGGCGGCTACGGCGTCAATGCCGAGGCGCTGCTCGAACGCGTCTTCGAGGAGGTCGAGGGCTACTCGGACATCGTGCTGGTGCGCGACATCCCGTTCCACTCCCACTGCGAGCACCACATGGTGCCGTTCATGGGCCTCGCCCACATTGCCTACTACCCGACCAAGGGCGTGGTCGGCCTGTCGAAGCTCGCCCGGGTGGTCGACACCTTCGCCCGCCGCCTGCAGACGCAGGAGACCATGACGGCGCAGATCGCCGACGTGATCGAGAGCATCCTCAAGCCCCGCGGCGTCGCCGTGATGGTGGAGGCCGAGCATCTCTGCATGGCGATGCGCGGCGTCCAGAAGGCCGGCGTCTCGACGATCACCAGCCAGTTCCGCGGCGTGTTCAAGGACGACGCCAACGAGCAGGTCCGCTTCCTGACCCTGGTGCGCGGAGGCGCCAAGTAACCTCCCGGACGATCCTCGGCGCCATGACCGGCAGCGACAGCGCGTTCGATCCCCCCGGCACCCGCGCCGAGATCGAGGAGGGCACGGCCCTCACCCCCCGCTTCGACCGGGACGGGCTCGTCGCCTGCATCGCGGTCGACGCCGAGGATGGCCGCGTCCTGATGCTCGCCCATATGAACGCCGAGTCGCTGGCGCGCACGCTCGAGACCGGCGAAGCCTGGTACTGGTCGCGCTCCCGGCAGGAACTCTGGCACAAGGGCGCCACCAGCGGGCAGATCCAGCGTGTCGCCGAGATGCGGGTCGATTGCGACCAGGATGCCCTGCTGATCCGCGTCGCGGTCGGCGGCGACGGCGGCTGCTGCCACACCGGCCGGCGGGACTGCTTCTACCGCAGCGTCGAGCGCGCGCCGGACGGCCGCGTCGTCCTGAAGGACGACCGGCGATGAGCCGGCCCCTTGCCACCCGGTGGCAAGGCGAATCGGCCGAGTCGCTGTTCCTCCCCGGCACCGTCGAGCCGGTCCGGCCGCCGCCGAGCGCCGGTCCGCGGATCGGGCTCGCCCTGGGTGGCGGCTCGGCCCGGGGCTGGGCCCATATCGGGGTGATCCGGGCGCTCGAGGAGGCCGGCCTGACGCCGACCGTGGTGGCGGGCTGCTCCATCGGCGCGGTGGTCGGCGCCTGCTACGCGGCCGGGCGGCTCGACCGGCTCGAGGCCTTCGCGCGGGCGCTGACCCGACGCCGGGTGGTCGGGCTGATCGACCCGCGGCTGCCGGGCTCCGGCCTGATCGCCGGCAACCGCCTGCGCCAGCGCCTCGCCGCCGATCTCGGCGAGCGCCGGATCGAGAGCCTGCCGGTCCGCTTCGGCTGCGTCGCCACCGAGTACGGCACCGGCCACGAGGTCAGCCTGACCGAGGGGCCGGCGGTGGATGCGGTGCGCGCCTCCTACGCGATCCCCGGCCTGTTCCCCCCGGTCGCCCATGACGGACGGGTGCTGATGGACGGGACGCTGGTCAACCCGGTGCCGGTGGCTCTGGCCCGGTCGCTCGGGGCGGATCTGGTGATCTGCGTGAACCTCAACGGCGACACCGGCGGCCCGGTCGTGCGCGAGGCACCGGAGCCGGCCCCGCGCCGGGGCTTCCTGCGGGTGGTGCGCGGGCGCCTGCCGGGCTTCGACCGGGCCGAGCCCGAGATCGCCGTGCCGGGCATCGCCCGGGTGGTGCTCGACGCGTTCAACATCACCCAGGACCGGATCTCCCGGGCGCGGCTGGAGCGCGACCCGCCGGACGTGGCCATTGGTCCGGACGTGGCCGGCTTCGGCCTGTTCGACTTCCATCGCGCTGCCGAGGGGATCGCGCTGGGTCACCGGGCCGCCCGGGCGGCGCTGCCGCGGATCCGGGCCGTGCTGGAGGGGGCGGCGGCACGGGCGTGAGCGGCGGACGCTCCATCGTGATCAGGGTCGCAGAGACCGCCTTCTCGACGCGGCACTTCTCCCTTCGCTTCGGGCAATCCATCCTCCGCCAGCGGACAGAGATTTATCTTCGAATACGATCTTTCATCGACTTTTTTGACAATTTATACTGTATTAAAAATAACCGACGACCTCATGATTGCGCATGATTTTGCGACATGCAACCATCGCGCACTGCGTCAGCAAAATGTCCGTAGCTGACGCAGGAAAGTCACCCTCGCGACGCGCCAAGAACCCTTTCGCAACCTGCTTCATGAGTGCCTCGCGGGCCTACGCGGCGGGAGGTATCGGCATGGATCATGATACGATGCGCCGGGCGACGGCCGAGTTCTTCGGCACGTTCTGGCTCACCTTTGGCGGCTGCGGCGCCGCCGTCTTGTCGGCCGCGTTCCCCGAACTCGGGATCGGTTTCCTGGGTGTCGCGCTCGCCTTCGGTCTCACGGTGCTCACGATGGCGTACGCCGTGGGCCACATCTCAGGCGGCCACTTCAATCCTGCCGTGACGCTTGGGCTCTGGTCGGGCCATCGGTGCGCGACGCGGCACGTTCTGCCCTATATCGGCGCCCAGGTGATCGGTGCCATTCTCGCCGCAGGAGTCCTTTACAGTATCGCCTCCGGCAAGGCGGGCTGGATTCCGAACGGCTTCGCGTCCAACGGCTATGGCGAGCTCAGCCCCGGCAAGTACGGACTTGCAGCCTGCCTGATCACTGAGTTTCTGACGACATTCTTCTTCCTGTTCATCATCATCGGCACGACGTCGAAGGGCGCCGCGGTGGGATTTGCCGGGATCCCGATCGGCTTCGCCCTGGTGCTGATCCATCTCGTCTCGATCCCGGTGACCAACACCTCGGTCAATCCGGCGCGCAGCACCGGACCGGCCCTGATCGCGGGCGGCGATTACCTTGGTCAGCTCTGGCTGTTCTGGCTGGCACCGGTCGTGGGCGCGATGGCGGCGGGGGCCTTGGCCCGGTGGCTGTATGAACCCGCGGATATCGCCGAGACGACCGTGGTCGAGAAGCAGGCCGCCGTCTGAGCGCAGCTCTCCTCCGGACGAGGGCGACCCGGATCGGCGCCGTGCATCCCAGCGGCCTCACAACGGCTGCAACAGGTGGTCCCGCGGCCGGCCAGCGGACCTTCGAAGACCCGCCTCGGGCCGTGAGCAGCCCGGGCCGCGAGACGCCGCGCCGGAATTTCAGGGCGCGGCGACCGCGACCGCGCTCACATTCCGCCAGCCCGCCCTCCCTCGGCGACGATGCGGCGCGCGACGCCGCAGACCTCTTCGTGCCCATCCGTCACGAAGCGGACGGTCTATTATTTTGCCGAATACCGTAGCCAAAATTGATCAAAGCCACCCTGGAACAGATTTTTCCACCTACTGATCACAAATCACTCGCGTGCTTCTCTGAAGTTTCGCTGACAAGAGTGGCCCACATTCAGGCGGCCTTCCGCTCGACCGCCTGAAGCATGCGACCCGGCTTCGCGGCACACCCCTCGCGCAAGCCGACGACCGCGACTGGCCGAACGACCCGGCGTCGTGAAGAGTAGAGATGGGGCCGTCCGTGACTGTGAACCGGACCTGATCCCTGCGACGTGACACAGTCGCGTACCCTAATCACTTTCAAATCAACTGATTTCGTCACCGATTTCCGCGATCAAACCCACGAGTCTAACCGATATTAATTGACGCTGACGGATCAGCACTGTACTCGACGCCATACATAACGGAGTAGCGCCCGATAAGGAGTGCATCCGATGGAAACGTTTTGCCGAAATAGGGCGGGATACGCGCCGACTCTGGCAGCACTCGCGTCGATCGCCTGCTTCGCGCCGCCGGCCTCTGCACAGAACTCGGGCGGCAAGCCTCCTGCCGACGCCGCCGCGCCGGGCAGCGCAAGCGATGCGGATCCCGCGCGGGGCAAGACGGCGGATCTGTTCGTGGCCACGCACGATGTATCCGGAAAGCTCGGTACTCCGCTTCCGCTGGATGTCAGGCTTGTCCGCGTGGGTGCGATCTCCATCGAGGCCATCCACCTGCTCGGCCTGCCCCGAGGCGTGACGATCAGCGACTCCACCAACACCTTCTCGCCATCCGACGACAAGCGGGAGGTGGACATCAGCGCGTGGGATCTTCCGAATATTCAGATCACCCAGACCGACGGGCGTGAGAGCAGCTTTCCGCTCGCCGTCGCGGCGATCTGGACGCCGGAGCCCGGTGGGCAGGTCGATGTTGCGACGAGCCTCCTCAACGTCAATTTCCTCCCCAACGATCCTGACCGGCCCGTGACCGCCGGTGACGGGCCGCGCGGCCCTGATTCGCCACCGGCACCCACGCGCGGCGCGCCGTCGGCCACCCCGGTGATTGCCAAGGCCGCGGTGCCCGATGCAGCGGTCGCGACCGCAGGCGTCGGCGTACCGCCGGCCAGCGGCACGCCGGCCGAGACCATTGCGGCGATCGATCGCCCGGCGCCGCCGGCCGTCGCCGAGAGGCGGCCGGCCGCCGAGGGCGCGTCCGGGCGGCTCGCGCATCCCCCGGGAACCACCCAGCCGACGCCGCAGGTCGACCCGCTGGTGGAGCGCGCCAGGGGCCTGATCCGGCGCGGCGACATCAGCGGCGCCCGACTGCTGCTGGAGCGTGCACAGGCGCGCAACGCCGCGGACGCGACCTTCCTCCTGGCCCAGACCTGGGACCCGGCCATGCTGCGGCGCTGGAACGTGCGCGGCCTGCGGGCCGATCCGGATCTCGCCCGAAGCCTGTACGCGAAGGCCGCGGGTCAGACCCCGACGGACGAGCGGCTGCTCGCCGCGACGGGCCGCTGACCCCGCGCCCTGACCACAATCCGACGATCACCGAGGGACACGCACATGCCGAGGCTTGCCCGATACGCTGCCCTTCTCGGGCTCGCCCTGATGGCGTCCGGCCCCGCCGCGGCCGCCCCCGACACCACGCCTCCCGATAGCGGCCCGGCAACGGAGGCCGCCCTCGGCGACCGCATGAACGCCAACACCGTGACGGTGGTGACCGGCACGCCCGGCGGAACCTATTTCCGCGTCGGTGCCGATCTCGCCTTCGTGCTGGACGACGGCGACAAGCTGCGGGTCCTGCCGATCCTCGGCAAGGGGGCGGGTGAGAACGCCTACGACATCCGCTTCCTGAAAGGCGTGGATCTCGGCTTCGTCCGCACCGACACGCTGGAGCAGCTTCGGCAGGACAAGCGGCTCAAGAACATCGAGCGGCACATCCAGTTCATCGCCAAGCTGTTCGATGACGAACTCCACGTCATCGCGCCCAAAGAGGTCCGGACAGTCAGCGATCTGGCCGGCAAGCGGGTCAGCTTCGACGTCAAGGGTAGCGGCACCGATTACAGCGGCAGGGCCATGTTCCGCGAACTCGGTGTGACCGTGGAGGCGATCAACGTCGACCAGCCGACCGCCCTCGAGATGCTGCGCAAGGGCGAGATCGCGGCCGTCGTGTCGGTGGCGGCGAAGCCCGTGGCCTTCATCGCGGGCTTCGATCCGGGGGACCGCTTCCACTTCGTGAAGGCGCCCTACCCGGACACGATGAACGAGGCCTACATCCCCGCGGCCCTGACCCGGGCCGATTACCCGAAGCTCGTGGCCGACGAAGCGGTGGAGACCGTCGCGGTGGGCACGGTCCTCGGCGTCTACAACAGTCCGCGGGGCTCGGCGCGCTACGACAAGCTCGTCCGCTTCGTCGACGCCTTCTTCGGCCAGTTCGACAAGTTCCTGGCCCCGCAGCGGCATCCCAAATGGCGCGAGGTCAACCTCGCGGCCTCGGTGAACGGCTGGACGCGCTTCCGGCCCGCGCAGGACTGGCTCGATCGCCACCGGGAGCAGGAGGCCGCCGACCAGCCGGATCTCGACCGGTTCTTCCAGTCACAGCCCAACCGGAAGGCCGGGAAGGAAGAGATCTACCAAGCCTATCTGAAATGGCGGCAGGGCCAGTGATCGCCGCTCAACAGCCGCGCAGGTGCGCCACCAGGCGCGCCGCGCCCTCCTCCGGCGCCCCTGTGTTGAGGATCCGCATATCCGGCTCGACCTGCCCCTCCCGCGCCAGGCGCGCGGCGAGGTCGCCGTCCTCCGCCCGGCCGCGGGCCGCGAGGCGCTGCGCCAGAATCTTGGGAGGCGCGGTGATCTCGACCACGCTCACAGGCGGGCCAGCCGCCCGGGCCTCGGCCACGATGCGGCGCGAGACGTTGCAGACCACCACGTGCCCGTCCGCCGCGAGCCGGCCCGCCGCCTCCGGCAGGGCGTAGCCGAGGCCGTGGGCGCGCCAGCTCAGGGTGAACCGGCCCGCCGCGCAGCCCTCCGCGAAGGCGGCCTCGTCGATCTGGTCGTTGTCCTCGTCGGCCGAGGGCGGCCGCGTCACGAGGCGGCGCGGGAAGACGTAGCGCGGATCGTCGGCCAGAGCCTCGCGGGCCAGCCGGATCAGCGTGTCCTTGCCGGCCCCGCTCGGGCCGACCACGAGAACGAGGCAGCCCGGCATCAGGCGACCCGCGCCCCGGCGCGCCAGACCGCGCGGACCACCGGCACGCCCTCGGCCCGCTGCACCCGCACGAGATCGGCCCGGAGGCCGGCCTGCAGGGCGCCGCGGTCGGTCAGGCCGGTGGCCCGGGCCGGGTTCGCCGTGACGGTGGCGAGCGCCTCCGGCAGGGTGATGGCGGGGACCTGCTCGGGCAGCAGGAAGGCCGCCATCAGCAGGCTGGCCGGCACGTAATCCGACGACAGGATGTCGAGACGCCCGGCCTCGGCCAGGGCGGCGGCGGCGACGTTGCCCGAATGCGAGCCGCCGCGGATCAGGTTCGGCGCACCCATCATCACGGTGATCCCGTGCCGGTGGGCGGACTCGGCCGCCTCCAGGGTGGTGGGGAACTCGGCGAGCTGCACCCCCTCGCCGACCGCGAGATCGACATCCGCCAGGGTGGTGTCGTCGTGGCTCGCCAGCGGGATCCCCATCTCGCGGGCGAACTGGACGAGCGCCGGGCGGTTCTTGGCGTTCAGCGCCCGGCCGTCGCGGATCTTGCGCTCGGTGTTGGCGCGGATCTCCTCCATGGGCCGCCCGCCGCGAGTGGCGTAGGTGTAGTACTTCTCCATGTCGCGGAACTGCCGCTGGCCCGGGGTGTGATCCATCAGCGAGATCAGGCCCACGGGATAGCGGGCCGTGAAGGTCGCCACCGTGTCGAGCACGTCGGTGGAGGGCAGCTCGCAGCGCAGATGCGTGAAGTGCTCGGCCCGGAACAGGTCGCCGGCCCGGGCGGTGGCGATGGCGCCGGCGAGCTGCTCCAGCTCGGAGCCGAGGCCGCTGCCGTCCGGATCGCTGCCGGCGCGCAGCGAATCGAACACCGTGGTGATGCCCGAGGCGGTGATCTGCGCGTCGTAGGCGAGCACCGCGCCGAGCGGGTGCCAGCGGACCTTGGGGCGCGGCGCGTAGTGGCTCTCCAGATGGTCGGTGTGCAGCTCGATCAGCCCGGGGATCAGGTAATCGCCGGCGCAATCGAGGCCGCGCGCGGGCGCCCGGCCCTCGCCGATCTCGGCGATCGCCCCGTCGGAGACGGCGAGCCAGCCGCGCTGCACCCGGTCGGGCAGGACCAGGGTGGCGTTCTCGAGGATCAGGTCGTCCATCTTTGTTCCTCAGGCTGCCCGGGCTTGCGGCGCGAAGCGGGTGACATCGACCACCCGGGTCGCCACAGCGTCGCGCATCTCGCTGTCGTGGAAGATGCCGAGCACGCCGGCCCCGGCCTGGAGCTTCTCGCGAACGAGGTCGGCGACCACGGCGCGGTTCTGGGCGTCCAGGGAGGCGGTCGGCTCGTCGAGCAGCAGCAGCGGCCGGTCGGCGATCAGGCCCCGGGCGATGTTGACCCGCTGCTGCTCGCCCCCGAGAAGGTCGCGGGCGGCAGGCCCCAGAGCCGCTCGGGCAGGTTCAGCCGGGCGAGCAGGTCCTTGGCGCGGGCCTGCGCCGTCTCGGCGTCGAGCCCGCCCTCGCGGCCGGCGGCCTCGACCACGTCGAGGGCCGAGACCCGCGGGATCACCCGCAGGAACTGCGACACGTAGGCGATCACCCGCGCCCGCAGCGCCAGCACCACCCGCGGATCGGCCCGGACCACGTCGACGCTCGTGTCGCCGTCGCGGACCCGAATGGCACCCGCGTCGCAGCGGTAATTGCCGTAGGCCATCTTGAGGAGCGAGGACTTGCCCGCCCCCGATGGGCCGCCGAGCACCACGCACTCGCCGGGCTCCACGGTGAAGCTGACGTCGCCCACCACCGGCAGCACGATGCCGCCGCGCAGGTGCAGGGTGAAGCTCTTGGCGACGTCCTCGAAGGTCAGAAGCGCGGTCATGCGGCGAGCACCGAAGAGACGAGGAGCTGGGTGTAGGCGTGCTCGGGATCGTCGAGCACCCGGTCGGTCAGGCCGGTCTCGATGACCCGGCCGGCCCGCATCACGGCGATCCGGTGCGAGAGCAGCCGCGCCACCGCGAGGTCGTGGGTCACGATGATCACCGCGAGCCCGAGCTCCGCCGAGAGGCGCCGGATCAGGTCGAGGAGCCGGGCCTGGACCGAGACGTCGAGGCCGGAGGTCGGCTCGTCCATCAGCACGAGGCGCGGCCCCGTGACGAGGTTGCGGGCGATCTGGAGCCGCTGGCGCATGCCGCCGGAGAACTGGCTCGGCGGGTCGTCGACGCGACCGGCCTCGATCTCGACCCGGCCGAGCCAGTCCAGCGCCTGGCCGCGGATCCGGCCGTAATGGCGCTCGCCCATCCCCATCAGCCGCTCGCCGACATTGCCGCCGGCCGAGACCGCCATGCGCAGGCCCTGGCGCGCGTCCTGGCGGACGAAGCCCCAGTCGGTGCGCATCAGCCGGCGCAGCTCGGCGGGCCCGAGATCGGCGAGGCTGCGGGTCCGCCCGTCACGCATCCGGTAGCGGACCTCGCCGGAATCGGGCGCCAGCTCGCCGGCGAGCAGCGACAGGAGCGTCGACTTGCCGGAGCCCGACTCGCCCACGATGGCGAGCACCTCGCCCTCGGTGACGTCGAGATCGATCCCCGCGCAGGCGAGGCGGTTGCCATAGGCCTTGGTCAGGCCGTGGGCGGAGAGGAGTGGCGCGCTCATCGGGCCGCCTCCGCCACGCGGGTCTCGCAGATGTCGGTGTCGGAGCAGATGAACATCCGGCCTCCGGAATCGTCGGTGACCACCTCGTCGAGGTAGTGGCCGCTTGCCCCGCACAGGGCACAGGATTGGGTGAATTCCTGCACGCGGAACGGGTGATCCTCGAAATCGAGGCTGCGCACCCGCGTGTAGGGCGGCACCGCGTAGATCCGCCGCTCGCGGCCCGCGCCGAAGAGCTGGAGCGCCGGGCAATCGTCCATCTTCGGGTTGTCGAATTTCGGCGTCGGCGACGGGTCCATCACGTAGCGGCCGGCGACCTCCACCGGATACGCGTAGGTGGTGGCGATGTGGCCGTGCCGGCTGATGTCCTCGTAGAGCTTCACGTGCATGGCGCCGTACTCGGCCAGCGCGTGGAGCTGGCGCGTCTCGGTCTCGCGCGGTTCGAGGAAGCGCAGGGGCTCGGGGATCGGCACCTGATAGACCAGGGTCTGGCCCTCGGCGAGCGGCGTCTCGGGGATGCGGTGGCGAGTCTGGATGATGGTCGCCTCGGTGGTGCGGGTGGTGGTCGCCACCCCGGAGGTCCGGGCGAAGAAGCGGCGGATCGAGACCGCGTTGGTGGTGTCGTCGGCCCCCTGGTCGATCACCTTGAGCACGTCCGATTGCCCGAGGATCGCGGCCGTGACCTGCACGCCGCCGGTGCCCCAACCGTAGGGCATCGGCATCTCGCGGGAGGCGAAGGGCACCTGGTAGCCCGGCACCGCGATCGCCTTGAGGATGGCCCGGCGGATCATCCGCTTCGTGCCCTCGTCGAGATAGGCGAAGTTGTAGCCCGGTTCGCTCTCCGGGCGCTGTGCGATCGCGGCGCTCATTCCGCGGCCTCCTGCATCTCGACGGACTCGGATGTCTGCTCGAACTCGGCACGCAGGCGCCGGACCAGCTCCAGCTCGGCCTGGAAGTCGACGTAGTGGGGCAGCTTCAGGTGCTCGGCGAAGCCGGTCGCCTGGAGGCTGTCGCAATGCGCCAGGACGAACTCCTGGTCCTGGGCCGGGCTCGCCACCGGCTCGCCGAGCTCCTCGGCGCGGAGCGCCCGGTCGACCAGGGCCATCGCCATGGCCTTGCGCTCGCTCTGCCCGAAGCTCAGCCCGTAGCCGCGGGTGAACTGGGGCGGCGCCGCGCGCGAGCCCTTGAACTGGTTGACCATCTGGCACTCGGTGAGCCGCACCCGGCCGAGCGGCACCGCGAAGCCCAGCTCCTCGGGCACGAACTCGACCGCGACCTCGCCGACCCGGATCTCGCCCACGAACGGGTGGGTGCGGCCGTAGCCGCGCTGGGTCGAGTAGCCGAGGCTCAGGATGAAGCCCTCGTCGCCCCGCGCCAGCGCCTGGAGCCGCAGCGCCCGGTCGGCCGGGTAATCCACCGGCTCGCGGGTGAGGTCACCCGCGGGCGCGCCGTCATCCGGGGGCGAGGGCTCGATCAGGCCGTCCTGCGCCAGCAGGTCGGTGACCCGCGGGCAGGTGCCGGCATCGGCCCGCGGCTCGGCCTCGGCCGCGGGCTCGACATCCGCCTCGGCGGCCAGGGCGAAGTCGATCAGCCGGTGGGTGTAGTCGAAGGTCGGCCCGAGCACCTGGCCGCCCGGAAGATCCTTGAAGGTGGCGGAGATCCGGCGCTCCACCGCCATCGCGCCGGTCTCCAGCGGCACGGAGGCGCCGAACCGGGGCAGCGTCGTCCGGTAGGCGCGGACCAGGAACACCGCCTCGACCACGTCGCCGCGGGCCTGCTTGAGGGCCAGAGCCGCGAGGTCGGGATCGTAGAGCGAGCCCTCGGTCATCACCCGGTCGACCAGCAGCGCCATCTGCGCGCGGATCTGCGCGACGGACAGTTCCGGCACGGCCGGGTCGCCGCGGCGCGCTTCGGCGAGGAGCCGGTGGGCATTGTCGATGGCGGCCTCGCCGCCCTTCACGGCCACGTACATGGCTCAAGCCTCCGTCACGACGGTGGAGCGCGGCAGGCCGGCGACCTGGCCCGGAGCGGTGAGGATCAGGTCGACGCCGAGGGGAAAGTCGGCGCGGTTCTCGGCGAGCTGGCCGACGAAGCCGGCCGGCAGGGGCGTCAGAGCCATGCGGGCGCTCCCCGCGATGCCGGGACCGGTCAGGTGCAGCCCCGCCCCCGACGTGATGGCGTCGAGGGCGAGAATCAGGGTGGTCGAGGTGTCGGGATAGGCCGGCGTACCCGGCGCGAAGCGGCCGAGCGGCGGGCAACGCGCGGGCTCGCGGACCAGCGCGAAGGCGGCCCGGGCCGGGTCGTCGGTGAGCGGCGCTCCGGTGTGGAAGCGCAGATACGCGGCGACCTCCGGCGCGTCGGCGAGGGCGGCGTCGAGCCAGACCGGCGTGTCGGCGTCGGTCAGCGCCAGGGCGACGGCGGCGAGTTCCGGCGTCAGCGGCGCGGGCGGCGTGAGGCCGGCGTCGAGCGGCCGGATTCGGCCGGGCCGGGCGAGCGCGTCCATCACTGCGCGGAACGCCGCCTGCGCATCGTGGACGGGATCGGCGAAGCCGGGTGCGAGCATGCTCAATCCTCCCCGCGGGCGAGGGTCAGGAAGTCGACCCGGGTCGCGGCCGTGCGCCGGGCCGCCTGCGCGCGGGACGCCTCGACCCGCCGGGCGGCAGGCTCCAGGGCCGCCTCGACCCGGGCGCGCCGGGCCGGGTCCTGCCAGAGGGCATCGAGGATCGCGGCGAGCCGCGCCTTCGTGCGGTCGCGACCGAGATGGTAGGCAAAGCCGGCCGGGCCGTCCGCGAGGCGGATCGCGGCCCGGGTCACGCTGACCTCGCCGAGATTGAACGGGCGCCCGTCGCCGCCGATCCGGCCGGTCGCCATCACCAGGCCGGTCTCGGGCGGCCGCAGATCCGCGCTGGCCGGGCTGTCGAGCGCCGACAGGGCCGCCTCCAGATCGGCGCGGCTCGCCTCGGCGCAGAGCGCCATCACGGCCCGGCGCGCCGCGCCATCGCCGCCGGATTCCGGATCCCTCGGGTTCGTCGTCACCGCGACTCCCTCCATCGCTCGGTTGTATAGGTGTATAGACAACTGGCGTGCCGGCCACAAATGAAGTTTGGATGACAGGATGGATGCGCAGGCGCAGGCACCCGGCCTTGTCCGGGGCGAGGGACTGACGGCGTGGCGGCAGATCGCCGACGCCCTGACGGCCGAGATCGCGGCAGGCGGTTACGCGCCGGGCCAGAAGCTGCCCCCGGAGGCCGTCCTGGCGACGCGGTTCGCGGTGAACCGGCACACGGTGCGGCGGGCGCTGGCCGCCCTCGCCGAGGGCGGCCTCGTCCGCGCCAGCCAAGGCCGGGGCACCTTCGTGGAGGAGGCGCCCCTCGCCTACCCGATCGGGCCGCGCACCCGCTTCTCCGAGATCGTCGCCGGGGCGGGCCGCGAGGCCTGGGGTGACCTGATCGGCGCGACCACGCGGCCGGCCGGGCCCGAGCAGGCGGCGGCGCTCGCCCTCGCCCCCGGCGCGCCCATTCTGGAACTGCAGACCGTCCACCGGGCCGACGACGCGCCGCTCTCGACCGCGCTGACCTGGCTGCCGCTGCCGCGCTTCGCCGGCTTCGGCGAGGCCTATGCCGCGCGCGGCTCGATCACCCGGGCCTTCGCGGCCTGCGGCGTCCCCGACTACACCCGGCTCTCGACACGCGTCCGCGCCCGCCCGGCCGATGCCGAGGAGGCGCGGCGGCTCGACATCGCGCCGGGGCGGGTCGTCCTCGTGGTGTCGAGCGTCAATGTCGATCCCGCGGGCGTGCCGATCCAGGCGAACCGGACCCTGTTCGCCGCCGACCGGGTGGAGCTGGTAATCGGGGGGTGAACAGACTTGGACAAGGCCTGGATGCGGCGGCGGGTCAGAATTGCCCGCCTCCGGCGTGCCCCATCCGGGTCCGGGCTCGCCTGCGGCGCCCCGGAATGACGTCACCCGGCCAGACTTTCAGCGCGCCGCCGGCCCGATGATCGCCCGGCGCAGGCGGGTCGAGACCCAGTCGATCGCCGCCACGGTGACGAGGATCATCAGCACCAGGAAGGCGACCTGCTGCAGTTCCAGCACGCGGATCAGCTCGGTGAGGTACTGGCCGATGCCGCCGGCGCCGACGATGCCGATGATCGTGGCCGAGCGGGTGTTCGACTCGAAGAAGTACAGCACCTGGCTCGCCAGAACCGGCAGAACCCCGGGGATCAGCCCGAAGCGGATGCGGTGGAGGGCCGAGCCGCCCGAGGCGACGACGCCCTCGCCGGCGCGGCGGTCGCAGGTCTCGATCGCCTCGGAGAACAGCTTGCCCAGCGCGCCCACGTCCGAGCAGGCGATGGCCAGCAGGCCGGCGAAGGGGCCGAGCCCGACGACGTTGATCCAGATCAGCGCCCAGATCAGCACGTCCACGGAGCGCAGGATGTCGAGGCCGCGCCGGACCGCGAACCGGGCGAACGGGTTCGGCACGACGTTCCGGGCGGCCAGGAACGCCACCGGGAAGGCCAGCATCGCCGCCGTGAGCGTGCCGAGGAACGCGATGCCCAGCGTCTCGCCGAGCGCGTGCAGGAAGGTCCAGAGATGGCCCTCCGGGGATGGCGGCAGCATCAGCACCGCGAAGGTGCCGAGCCGCCCAAGCCCGTGGAGGATCCGCGCCACCGACATGTCGAGCCGCCAGCACGCCAGGGCGGTGAGACCCACCAGGACGCCGAGACCGACGACGAGGCGCGCCCGCGCCGCCCGGTCGGCGCGGAACTGCGCCGGGTAGCGGGCGCGCAGCCGGGCGAGGTCGGCCCGGGCCGCCGCCCGCAGGGCTCCGGTGCGGGGCGGGCTCATCGGACAGTCTCCGGGCCGATCAGCCGGTGGCGGACCCGCTCGGTGGCGAGGTCGATGCAGAACACCGTCAGGATGATCAGCACGAGGATCGCGCTCACGTCCGCGTAGTAGAAGTTGCGGATTGCGGCCAGGAACTCCTGGCCGATCCCCCCTGCCCCGACGAAGCCCAGCACCGCCGCCCCGCGCACGTTGATCTCGAAGCGCAGCAGCCCGTAGGAGGCGAAGTTCGACAGCACCTGCGGCAGCACCGCGAAGCGCACGGTCTCGACCCAGGAGGCGCCCGAGGCGGACAGGCCCTCGACGGGCCGCATGTCGATATTCTCGACCACCTCGGAGAACAGCTTGCCCAGCGCCCCCGTGGTGTGGATCGCGATGGCCAGCACGCCGACCATCGGTCCGAGGCCGAAGGCGATCACGAAGATCAGCGCGAACACCACGTCCGGGACGGTGCGGCAGACTTCCAGGAAGCGCTTGGCCAGGATCCGCAGCAGCCGCGACCGCACCAAGTTGGCGGCGGCGACGAAGCTGAGGGCGAAGCCCGCCAGCGCCCCCAGCAGCGTGCCGAGATAGGCCATCAGCAGGGTCTCGCCCAGCAGCGCGAGCCAGCCGGGCAGGCCCCAGTACCAGGCGCGCAGATCCTCGACCGGATGGTCGAGGCCGACCGGGGGCAGGATCTGCTGGATGTAGGCGGTGAACTTGCCGATGTTCCCGGCGAGCACCAGCGGCCGCACCTCGGCGGCGTACCCGGCGAGGAGGGCCAGGGCCGCGACCGCCGCGAACCCGGCCAGCGTCCGGCGCCGCGCGGCGCCGGTCGAGGCCGCGTAGAGGCCGGAGAGGGTGGCTTCCCGCTCCGGCGGCAGCTTCGTCAGGCCACGCAAGGCCGTCGTCTCCGGATCAGGACTTCTTGCGCTGCTCGTCGTTGAACCGCAGCATGTCGATGATCGGCTGGTAATCCTTGAGGGTCACCGGCTTGAGGCCCTGGTCCTTGCCGTCGGAGAGCCGGTCGAAGGCGGCCTTGTCGGCCTTCGGCAGGGCGACGAACGCCTCCCGGATCTTGGCCTTCAGGTCGTCCGGCAGGGTGGACAGCATGGCGTAGGGCCCTTCCGGCAGGAATTCGGACTTGAACACCACCCGGAAGTCCGAATTCTGCATCGGCGTGCCGTCCGGCTTCTTCAGCATGCCCTTGGCGATCATGCGGGTGACGATCGAGTCGGTCTCGGAATTCCACAGGTTGGCGGCGGCCTCGACCGTGCCCTGGGTCAGCGCCAGGACGGCGTTCTCGTGGCTGCCGGCGAAGACCGCCTTGCCGAAGAACTTGTCCACGTCGTAGCCGGCCCGCTTCAGGAAGAAGCGCGGCGCCTGGTTGCCGGAGGTGGAGTTCGGATCGACCAGGGCGAGGTTCTTGCCCTTCAGATCCTCGATGGTCTTGTACGGGCTGGAGGCCAGCGCGTAGATCACCGAGTAGTAGCCCGCGGCGCCGGTCTCGTGGATCGGGCTCACCACCGGCTCGACCTTCACGCCGGTCATCGCGGCGCGGGCGATGGAGGCCGGCCCGTAGAAGGCGAGCTGGATGTTGCCGGCGCGCTGGCCCTCGATCACCGCGGCGTAGTCGCTGGCAACCCGCAGCTTCACCGGCACGCCGACCGTCCTGGTCAGGTAGTCCGCCAGGGGCGCGTAGCGGTCGACGGTGCCGCTGGCATTCTCCATCGGAATCACCGCCAGGGTCAGCTCGGGATATTGCGCCTTCCAGTCCTGGGCGGCGGCCGGCAGGCCGAGGAGCGCGAGGGCCGTGGCGGCTGCGGCGAGGGTGCGTCGGGTGATCATCGTGTCGTCCTTCGTGTCGGCGTGTGTCGCGGGTTCGGCCGGGCGCGGGGCCGGCCGGGCGTTTCCCGATCCGTGGTTGGTGTTGGGGCCGGACGGCCCGGTTCAGGCGCCGAGGGCGGCCTCGCGCACGGGCCGCGCCGGCACGATGCCGGGCCGGCCCGGCATCGCCGCCCGCTGCTCGGCCTCGCGGCGCGCCGAATCGTCGAGCACCTCGCCGGCCTCCAGGCCGTAGAGCCGGCGGGCGACATCCTCGGTGAGGTCGAACGGCCCGCCCTCGAACACCACCCGGCCGGCGCTGAGCCCGACGAGGCGGTCGCAATAGGCGCGGGCGAGGTCGAGGGAGTGCAGGTTGCACAGGACCGTGATGCCGTAGCGGCGGTTCACCTCGGCCAGCGCGTCCATCACCAGGCGGGTGTTGCGCGGATCGAGGGAGGCGACCGGCTCGTCGGCGAGCAGGATCTCGGGCTCCTGCACCAGGGCGCGGGCGATGGCGACGCGCTGCTGCTGGCCGCCCGACAGGCCGTCCGCCCGCTGGCCGGCGAACTCGCCCATGTCGAAGCTCTCCAGGGCGGCGAGCGCCATCGCCCGGTCCTCCTCGGACCATTGGCGCAGCAGGGACCGGTAGCTCGGCACGTGGCTCAGCCGGCCCATCAGGACGTTGGTCATCACGTCGAGGCGGCCGACGAGGTTGAACTGCTGGAAGATCATGGCGCAGCGGGTGCGCCAATCCCGCAGGGCGCGGCCCCGCAGCCGCGTGACGTCGCGCCCGTCATGAAGGATGCGCCCGGAACTCGGGTCGGCCAACCGGTTGATGAGCCGCAGCAGCGTCGATTTGCCGGCACCGGACCGGCCGATCACGCCGACGAAGCTGCCGGGCTCTATCTGCAGCGAGACACCGTCGACGGCGCGCCGGCCGCCGTACTGGCGCGTAAGATCCTCGATGACCAGCATGCATCCATCCGCCGCGGAATGGCCGCACCTAAACGCCGGTTCCACGACGATTGGATGACGAATACGATCCAATGTTGTTTGCCGGCACAACGTTTACTGTCGATTGCCGCTCTAGGCTCCGTATCGATCGAGGAAGGCTTCGATCGGAAGTCCGCGGAAATCCGGGAGCGCCCGGCGCAGGCGCTCGTGGTCCCAATCCCACCAGGCGAGGCGCTCCAGGCGCGCGGCGACGGCGTCCGGGAACCGGCGCCGGACCGGACGGGCGGGATTGCCGACCACGATCGTATAGGGTTCGACGTCGCGCGTGACGATCGCGCCGGCCCCGACCACCGCGCCGGTGCCGATGGTGCGGCCGGGCAGGACCACCACGCCGTGGCCGATCCAGACATCGTGGCCGATGGCCACCGGGCTCGCCCGGCGCCGGTCGAAGAAGGCCGGCTCGTCGGCCTCCTCGGGCCAGTAGGACTGCGCCCGGTAGGTGAAATGCGCCTGGGAGGCGCGCTCCATCGGGTGGTTGCCGGGGTTGATCCGGACGCTGGCGGCGATCGAGCAGAACTTGCCGATCGTGGTGTAGATCACCTCGCCGTCCTGGCCGATGTAGGAATAGTCGCCGAGGATCGTCTCGGTGAGGCGGGTTCGGGCGCCGATCTCGGTGTAGCGGCCGAGGCGGCAATCCGCGACCCGGGCGCTCGGGTCGATCGCCGGCTCGCGGCCGAGGGAAAGGTCAGCCACGGGGTTCTCCGAAGGGCAGGCGTGCCAGGAGCCGGAACGGCCCGGCCCCGTCCTGGGCCAGGAGGCCGAGGGCGTCGATCACCAGGGGCTCGGGCCCGGAGGCGGCGTAGGCCTCCGACAGGCGCCGGTGCCAGGCGTCGCGTTCGGCCTCCGGCAGGGCGTCGGTCAGGGTCATGTGGAAGCGGAAGGCCTCGAACACGTACGGGTAGCCCCAGCGATCGAGCAGCGCGCGGCCGCGCGGATCGAGGCGCTCCGGGCGGCGCTTCGCGCGCTCGGCCTCAGTGAGCGGCGCGCGGAACGGGTCGAGCGCCGCGACGCACTCGGCGGCCAGCAGCCCCAGGCCCGGCGGCGGGTCTTCCGGCACCAGGGCGAGGAACGCCCCGAGCGCGGCGACCGTCAGGGGCCCGACCGCCACCGGCGGGTGCGCGGCCGCGAGGTCGCGGGCGGCGGCGATGAGCCCGGCCTCGGTGGCACCCGCCGCGAGGCGCAGGGGCGCCTTGAGGGTGGCGTGGAATCCGTAAGTCCGGGCCCCTGCGGTGACGGTGGCGAGGACATTGAGGCCTTCTGGATGGGGAACCGGCTCTCCGGAAACGTTGTCGTAGCCGAGCACGCCCCGTCCGAAGGCTTCGAGGCGCGAGCCCGGGGCGGGCAGGCAGTACAGGGCGTAGCGGCGCGACACGTCTCGGCCTCCGGATTGTCGGGCGCCGTCAGGCCGTCGGCGCGTAGCTGCGCGCCTCGGCGGCCCGCCGCGGGCGCACGTCCATGGCGTTGCCGCGCCACACGATGGCGCTCTGGACCCAGGCGCCGAGCCAGATCGCCGGGATCAGGGCGTCGCGCACCGGGAAGGCCGCCAGCATGCGGGGCGAACGGTGCCAGCCCGCGCGGAGCGCAAGCCGGTGCTCGGCGCCATAGCACAGGGCGGCGAGGCCGGCAGCGCCGGCGAGGCCCGCGAGGCTGCCGGCCCAGAGCGCGACGAGGAGCGCCGGCAGCAGGACGCCGCTGCCGATCTCGGGCGCGAAGAACAGCGGGAAGGTCACGCGGCGCAGGCGCGCCCAGCGGAGCTGCCGGGACCAGACCTCCCGGAAGCCGCGCGGGCCCAACGGCTGCTCGAACGGGCTCGCCACGAGGTGGACGCGCTTGCCGGCCGCGCGCACCAGCTTGGTGGCGGCCGCGTCCTCGGCGATCTCGGCGGCGAGCGCCTGAAGGCCGCCCCGCTGGTCCAGGAACGGCTTGTGCCAGAGCATGCTCTTGCCCTGCGCGAAGCCAAGCCCGAAGGCCTCGGCGGCGTATTGCCAGCGCGCCTGCAGGGTGTTGAGGAAGGCGCATTCCACCTCGGCCATGAAGCTGCCCGGGCGCGCCCCGGCGGGGGTGGAGCAGACCAGGCCGGTCTCGGCGCGCCACGCCGCCTGGAGGCGCTGCAGGTAGTCCGGCGGCATGGCCACGTTGGAATCGGCCAGGACAACCCAGTCGTGGGCGGCGGCGCGCCAGCCGCGCAGGCAGTTGTTCAGCTTCGGGTTCTCGCTGATCCGCTCATCGCCGAGGATCAGGTGGGCGGGCACCTGTGGGTGGGCGGCGATCAGGCGCTCCACCATCGGCACGATCGGATCGCCCGGATCGGCCACGCAGAAGATCAGCTCGTAGGCCGGGTAATCGAGGCGGAAGCTCCGGATCAGCATCTCCTCGCTGTAGGACTCCAGCCCGTGAAGCGGGCGGATCACCGAGACGGGCGCGCCTGCCGGAAACCGCGACGGGCCGTGCACCTGCCCGAGGCGTCGACCCGCGATGGCGATGCTGCCGATCTGGACGAGGGCCAGGAGCGCGCCGAACGACAGGGCCG
Organism: Methylobacterium tardum; assembly: GCF_023546765.1. Classification (NCBI taxonomy): domain Bacteria; kingdom Pseudomonadati; phylum Pseudomonadota; class Alphaproteobacteria; order Hyphomicrobiales; family Methylobacteriaceae; genus Methylobacterium; species Methylobacterium tardum. The sequence goes on along the minus strand of NZ_CP097484.1, from coordinate 5,844,994 downwards.
GCACCGTGGCGTCAATCATGCGGATCTCTCGTTCGCTCGTGCGCGGCCCGGTCGCTAGCGGCCCGATCGCGTCAGGCGTGTGACAGTCGCCTGACGGCGGGGCGACCGGTCGCCCGGCCCGGACGCGTCGTTCCTCGATCGGCGACCGGATCTTCGGCGGCGAAGACAGGCTAGGCGGAGACGCCCGCGTTCATCCGAATGTCCCGGCCGATCGGATACGGCCTCCACGACCGGTCACGGGCGCTGTGTCACCGGGCCGTCACGCGCGCATTTTAATCCCGGTTCACCACCAAAAATGATTTCGCGCGAGGCTGCATGTCCGATTCCGCCGTGATGCCGTCGGGCGCCGCGCGAGGCAGGCCCGAGGGCGGCCCGCGTCTCGATCACGGGATGCATCTGGGCGGCCTCGTCGCCTTCCTGCTCGTGCTGGTGGCGGGCCTCTCCTACGCCGTCGTGAGCCTGATCGCCGACATGAACGCGGTCGGCGAGGCGCCGCTGGCCTACGGCGCCTTCGCGCTGCTCGGGCTCGCGCTGCTGATCGCGCTCGGCTTCGAGTTCGTGAACGGCTTCCACGACACCGCCAACGCGGTCGCCACGGTGATCTACACGCACTCGCTGCCGCCGCTCGTGGCGGTGATCTGGTCGGGCTTCTTCAACTTCCTCGGGGTGATGCTCTCCTCCGGGGCGGTGGCCTACGCCATCGTCACCCTGCTGCCGGTGGAGCTGATCCTGAATGTCGGCTCCCATGCCGGATACGCGATGATCTTCGCGCTGCTGCTGGCCGCGATCATCTGGAATCTGGGGACCTGGGCCTTCGGCCTGCCGAACTCCTCGTCCCACGCGCTGATCGGCTCGGTGCTCGGCGTCGGCCTCGCCAACCAGCTGATGAACGGCGGCGACGGCACCTCCGGGGTCGACTGGACTCAGGCGCTCAACGTGTTCAAGGCGCTGCTGTTCTCGCCCGTCTGCGGCTTCGTGCTGGCGGCCCTGCTGCTGCTCGCGCTCAAGTTCGCCGTGCGCCGCAAGGACCTCTACGAGGCGCCGAAGGGCGATACGCCCCCGCCCCTGTGGATCCGCGGCCTGCTGATCCTGACCTGCACGCTGGTCTCCTTCTTCCACGGCGGCAATGACGGACAGAAGGGCATGGGCCTGATCATGCTGATCCTGATCGGCGCCGCCCCGACCGCCTACGCGCTGAACCGCACCATGGCGGACGACACGACCCCGGCCTTCGTGCAGAGCTCGACGGCGGCGAGCGAGGTCTTCTCCGCCCGCGCCCCCGGCGCACCGGTGCCGGATGCCGCCGCGGCGCGCCGGACGGTGACGGAGGCGTTGAAGACGAAGGCGCTCGACCGGCCGCCGGTCTATGCCGCGCTCGCGGCGCTCTCGAACGACATCGCCGCAAGCGTGAAGAATTACGGCGCGATCCGCACCGTGCCGGCCGCCCAGACGCAGAACCTGCGCAGCGACATGTACCTCGCCGCCGACGCGGTGCGGCTGCTGCCGGGCACCGGAGCCGACCTCTCCGAGGCCGACAAGGCGACGCTGAAACGCTATTCCGGCCTGCTCAACGACGGCACCCGCTACATCCCGGGCTGGGTGAAGGTCTGCGTCGCCCTCGCCCTCGGGCTCGGCACCATGGTCGGCTGGAAGCGCATCGTCGTGACGGTGGGCGAGAAGATCGGCAAGACCCATCTCACCTACGCCCAGGGCGCCTCGGCCGAGATCGTGGCCGCCGGCACGATCGGGCTCGCCGAGCTCTACGGCCTGCCGGTCTCGACCACGCATATCCTGTCGTCGGGCGTGGCCGGCACGATGGCCGCCAACGGCTCCGGGCTCCAGACGTCCACGGTGCGCAACATGGCGCTGGCCTGGATCCTGACCCTGCCGGCGGCGATCACGCTCGCGGCGCTCTTGTTCTTCCTCCTGCGCCACCTGTTCTGACGCGTGGCCGGGCCGGTGACCGCAGCCGCCCCGCGCAACGGAACGAACAGTCTCCGACCCAGCCTCCTGAGGTGCCCCCCGACTCCTCAGGAACTCGACATCGCCCGTACGAAGGCCAGGCAGGTCCGGCGCGCGGCCGGGTTCTCGATCGCCACGAAGGCGGAGACGAGGTCGGCCGCCTGCGCGATCGCCGCGTCCGGACGGTCCTCGTCCGGGAAGAAGGTCGTGACCGGGACGCCGAGCGTCCGGGCGACGCGCTCCAGGGCGTCCCGAGACCGCGCCGTGTCCGGACGCGGCTCCGGCGACCGGTCCGGAGCCTGCGAGAGGCCGGACGCCACGGCTCAGCCGGCCTTCTGTCCGAGCTGGATCGCCCGGGCAATCTCGGACCGCCTGGCGGCGTAGCCCGGGGCGACCATCGGGTAATCGGCCGGCAGGCCGTACTTGGCCCGGTAGCGCTCGGGCGTCAGGCCGTTCGCCGTCAGGTGGCGCTTCATCGTCTTGTACGAGCGGCCGTCGATGAAGCTGATCAGGCCATCGCGCTGGATCGAGGCCTCGACCTGCGCGGGCGTCAGCCCGGTCGAGTTTGCGCCCGAGCCGCTGCCCCGAAGGACCGAGATCGCTGAGTGGACTTGGTCGATGAGGCCGGGCAGGTCGGCCATTCCGACGGCATTGCGGGACACGTAGGCGGCAACGATCGTGCCGACCTTTTCCAGCATGAAGGAGGCGTGTGTTTCGTTCAGGTTGTTCATCTGCGTCATCGCTACTGTGGGCTGTGTCGGCTGCTCTCTGGAAGGTCAGATCGTAAGCGTCTGCACCGCATGAGTTCTGGCGGATGGGTGAGGCCGCGCCGGGTCTGAATTCCGTATGACCTCAAGTTATCAAACCACCATTTCTTGAGGATGCAGATAATATACAATATGAAACGGGAGCATCTTGTCCGGGAGCGCGATGTTTTTTGCCCGATCGCGCGAACGGGGGGCCAGACAAGGTAAACGATTGATGCAGCCACTGTTTTCGACCGTGGGGCTCCATCCGAGGAACAGTTTTCAGCGCTGGCAGGAGATCCTGCTCGAGCGCCAGATCCCCCTCAAGCAGACGCGCCTCAACCCCGGGTCGTTCGAGGGCCGGCTCGACGTCGCCGGGATCGGCCCGCTGCTGATGACCCGCATCACGCAAGGACCGATGCGCAGCGAGATCACGCCCGCGATCATCCGGCGCTTCGACAAGGGGGACACGCTCGTCGTGGTCTTCAAGCTCGCAGGTGTGGCGACCACGTCGCAGGACGACCGGTCCTGCCCACAACGGACGGGCGATCTGTTCGTGCTCGATCACCGCCCGGCCGTGCTGACGTCCGGCGCGGGCAGCCAATCCATGTTCCTGGAGCTGCCGCGCGCGCGCCTCGAAAGGCTCCTGGGACCGGCCCGGCTCTACACGGCCCTGACGATCGGCGGGCGCCTCGCCTCCACGATTCTTACCACGACCTTCTTCCACGAATTGATTCGCATCCGTGACCAGCTCGGTCCGGAGACTGTCGCGCGCATGACCGGGATCGGCGTGGACCTGATCGTGGCCAGCATCGCCGAGCGGATGGCCCAGGAGGTCCCTCGGCCCGTCCAGGGCTCGGTCGTAGTCCAGCGCGCCAAGGCCTATGTCGAGGTGCATCTCGGCGACCCCGCCCTCGACCCGCCGCAGCTCGCGGCCGCGGTCGGCGTGTCGCTGCGGCGGCTGCAGGAGCTGTTCCACGAGCGCGGCCGGCACGTCTCCGACTGGATCTGGGAACGCCGGCTGGCCGCCGCCGCCGAGCGGCTGACCGATCCGGCCTGTGCCCATCTGCCGATCGGCCTGCTGGCCTACGGCTGCGGTTTCGCCAGCCAGGCCCACTTCACCCGTCGCTTCAAGGAGCGCCACGGAACGACGCCGCGGGCCTACCGGCACGCAGCCCTCGTGGGCGCCCCGTGATCCACCGACCCGGGACGCCCGACGCGTTCCAGGTCAGGCCGAGCGGTCGCTCCGGCGCAGGCTCGCCGGCATGGCGAAGAGGGCGAGCCCGGCCGCGACGAGGCAGAGCATCCCGATGCCGTAGAGGGCCGGGGTCGTCGAGCCGGTGAGGTCTTTGACCCAGCCGACCATCACCGGGCTGACGATGCCGCCGAACTGGCCGAGCGTGTTGATTAGCGCGATCCCGCCCGCCGCGCCGACGCCGGTGACGAGCTTGGCCGGCAGAGTCCAGAAGGTCGGGATCGAGGCGACGATGCCGGCGCCGAGCAGGGCCAGGGCGCACATCAGCGGCACGATGTGCTTATCGAACAGGCCGGCGCCGAAGAAGCCGAGCGCCGCCGCGATCGCCAGCCCGGCGACGAATTTCGGTCGCTCGCCCGAGGCGTCGGACAGGCGCCCGATCACCACCATGCTGATCGCCCCGCAGATGTAGGGGATCGCCGTGAGGAAGCCCACCGAGGCCGCCTGCCCGCCGCTCGCGGTCTTGATCAGGTCCGGGCCCCAGAAATTCAGCCCGTAGGAGCCGATCTGCAGGAGGAAGTAGATCAGCCCGATCATCAGGAAGCCCGGCTGCCGGATCGCCCCGAGCAGCGAGTGATCGCCGATCTCGCGGTTGTGGTGGGCGATGCGGCCGGACAGGAGCGCCTTCTCGGGCTCGGTGAGCCAGCGCGCGTCGGAGATCCGGTCGTCGAGGCGCGTCAGCACGAGCAGGCCGAGCACGAGGCAGGGCAGGCCGCCGGCCAGGAACAGCCACTGCCAGCCGGCGAGGCCGCCGACGCCGTTGAGCCCGCCCAGGATCAGGCCCGCTACCGGCGCGCCGAAGATGCCCGAGAAGGCCGAGGCGACGAACATAAACGAGGTGATCCGGCCGCGATGCGAGGCCGGGAACCAGATGGTCAGGTAGTAGAGGATGCCCGGCGCGAAGCCCGCCTCCATGGCGCCGATCAGGAAGCGCAGGGCGTAGAAGTGCCACTCGCTGCGGATGAAGATCATCAGCGCGGTGGCGACGCCCCAGGAGATCATGATCCGGGCGATCCAGCGCCGCGCCCCGACCCGGTAGAGGAACAGGTTCGAGGGCACCTCGAAGATCACGTAGCCGACGACGAACATGCTCGCGCCGAGCCCGTAGGCGACGTTGCTGAAGCCGAGGTCGCTCTGGAGCTGGAACTTGGCGAAGCTGATGTTGATGCGGTCGAAGAACGCGAACATGTAGCAGATCATGATCAGCGGCATGAGCCGCCACGCGACCTTGCGGACGACGCCGTTCTCGGTCACCGCGCCGGCCTCGGCGGCGGCCGGCGACCCGGACAGGGCTGCGGTCATGGTTTCCTCCGTTGTGTTTTTGGGGCGTGTGGTGCGCGGTGCCGCCTTCGGGCGGGCGGCTTGTCCGCGTGAACTCAGAGCCTGTTCGATTGAGCCTCTCCAGCCCGCGCCCTCATCCTGAGGTGCGGCGAAGCCGCCTCGAAGGAGCCCTCCTTCGAGGCCTCCGCTACGCTCCGGCACCTCAGGATGAGGGCGCGAGTGGGATCTCCATCATGTCGCGCGGGCTCAAGGATGCAGGAGCTGACAGAGTCTCAAGCCGCCCTGGCGGGCGCCGGGTGGAGGTCGCAGGGCCGTCCGGCCTTGGCGACCTGCCCGGGCACGTCGTGGCCGACGAGGCGGGGCAGGTCCCGCGACAGGCCGATCAGCGCCGCGAGGTCGAGGCCCGTCGGCACGCCCATCTCGTGGGCCATGCTGACGAGGTCCTCGGTGCAGATGTTGCCGGTCGCGCCCGGCGCGAACGGGCAGCCGCCGAGGCCGCCGAGCGCCGCGTCGAACCGCCGTGCGCCCGCATCGTAGGCCGCCAGCACGTTGGCGAGGCCGAGGCCGCGGGTGTTGTGGAAGTGGAGCGTCAGGCGCTCCGGTCCGACCAGCGGCAGGACCCGCGCGACGAGGCGCGCGACCTGCCGGGGATTGGCCATGCCGGTGGTGTCGGCGAGCGTCACGCCGTCGACGCCGAGCGACAGGTAGCGCTCGACCTGGGCGAGGACCTTGTCGGCCGGCTGGTCGCCCTCGAACGGGCAGCCGAAGGCGGTGGCCACCGTGCCGTTGGTGCTCACCGGCGCGCCGCGGACCGAATCCATGATCCGGGCGAATCCGGCGATCGAGTCGGCCGGGCTCATGCCCATGTTGGCGCGGTTGTGGGTCTCGCTCACCGAGGCCACGAGGTTGATCTCGTCGACCTTGGCGGCCAGCGCCCGCTCGGCGCCCTTCGGGTTCGGCACCAGGGCGACGTAGACCGTGCCGGGCCGCCGCCGGATCCCGGCGAAGACCGCGGCCGCGTCGGCGAGCGCCGGCACCGCCTTCGGCGACACGAAGGACGAGACCTCGATCCGGCTGAAGCCGGCCTCCGCCAGGGCGTCGATCAGCCGGATTTTCTCCGCCGTCTCCACGAAGACGGGCTCGATCTGGAAGCCGTCCCGGGTGGCGACCTCCTGGACGATCAAGGCGTCGCTCGACAAGGCGCTCATGCCACGGCTCCCTTCGCGCGCAAGGCGGCGATGCGCGCCACGTCGAGACCGAGTTCGGCGAGCACGGAATCCGTGTGGGCGCCGAGTGCCGGCCCCTGCCAGCGGACTTCACCGGGGGTCTCCGACAGCTTCGGCACGATGCCGGGCATCTTCACCGCGGTCCCGCCGGGGAGTTCCGCCTGCAGGATCATGTCGCGCGCCTGGTAGTGCGGATCGGCCACGATGTCGGCCACCGAGTAGATCCGGCCGGCCGGCACGTCGGCGGCGGCGAGGGCGGCGAGCGCCTCCTCGACCGTCTGGGTCTTCGACCAGTCGGCGATGGTGCCGTCGAGCATCGCCGATTGCTGCGAGCGGCCCTCGTTGTTGCGGAGCGCCGGGTCGTCCGCGAGGTCGGGTCGGCCGATCGCCGTCATCAGGCGGCGGAAGATCGGGTCGCTGTTGCCGGCGATGACCACGTAGCCGCCGTCGCGTGTCGGGTAGGTGTTCGACGGCGTGATGCCCGGCAGCGCGCCGCCGGTGCGGGTGCGGACCTCGCCCAGCAGGTCGTATTCGGGGACGAGGCTCTCCATGACGTTGAACACGCTCTCGGCGAGCGAGACGTCGATGACCTGACCGGCGCCCTGCCCGGTCTTCACCCGCAGCAGCGCCATCAGCGCGCCGATCACGCCGTGGAGCGAGGCCAGGGTGTCGCCGATGCTGACGCCGACGCGGGCGGGCGGCGAATCCGGGCTGCCGGTGGTGAAGCGGATGCCGCCCATCGACTCGCCGATGGCGCCGAAGCCGGGGCGGTCGCGGTACGGGCCGGTCTGGCCGTAGCCGGAGATGCGGACCATCACGAGGTTGGGGTTGAGCGCCGAGAGCACGTCCCAGCCGAGCCCCAGCTTCTCCAGGCCGCCGGGGCGGAAGTTCTCGACCACCACGTCCGCGCTCGTGGCGAGCTGCTTGACGATGTCGAGGCCTTCCGGGGATTTCAGATTGACGGCGATCGACTTCTTGTTGCGCGACTGCAGGTACCACCAGAGCGAGGTGCCCTCGTGCATCTTGCGCCACTTCCGGAGCGGGTCACCCTCGCCCGGCGGCTCGACCTTGATGACCTCGGCGCCGAACTCGGCCATCAGCCGCGTCGCGAAGGGCGCGGCGATCAGCTGACCAAGCTCGAGAACGCGGATACCGCTGAGCGGACCGGACACGGCTTTCCTCCATCGTTTGTTGTCCCGGCCATACTGCCGTTCCCGCCGCGAAGTCCAAACGTCATGCGCCAGCGTGCGTTCTCGTGCGGAGAACGCAAGATCTCGGAACACAGGGGCGACAAAGATCGGTATTTCCGGAAGCGGGCCGCGTCTCAGATGACCAGCCCGTCATCCCGGGGCCGCGCAGCGGAGCCCGGGATCCAGAGCCGCCGAGGCGCCAAGACATGGCACCAACAGCGGCTCTGGGTTGCCCGCCTCCGGGTCCGGGCTCGCCTGCGGTGCCCCGGAACGACGGTGCGGGCGTTCTAGGCCGGATTCCGCCTCGCGCCGGCCGCGGCGCCGCGCAGATGCTCCAGCAGGAGCGTCGCCGCCGGAGTCAGGGGACCCGGGCGGACCACGAGTGAGAGCGTGCGCTGCGCCCAGGGGTCGGTGAGCGGCACCGCCGCGAGGCGCATCGGCGGCCCGAGCAGGGCGTAGACATGCTCGGGCACGGTGCCGAGACCCATGCCGACCTGCGCCATCCGGCAGATCGCGTCGAAGCTCGGCACGTGCATCCGCAGCCGCAGCGGACGGCCGAGGCGCCGGGCCTCGTCGCGCAGGGCGGCGTAGATCGAGCTCTCCGCGTGCAGCCCGACATGGTCGTAGTCGAGGGTGTCGGCGAGCGCGACGGCGCCGCGCCCGCTCAAGGGATGGCCGGCCGGCATCACCAGGACGAGGCGGTCGCTCCGGTACGGATAGGCGGTGAGGCTGCGGGTGTCGGAGGTGTCAGCGCAGAGGCCCAGATCGGCGAGTCCCTCCTCCACGCCGGCCACGACGCCGCCGCTCGGGCGCTCCTCCAGGTCGAGCCGGATCCCGGGCTGCGCCGCCAGGAAGGCCTGCAGGTCCTCGGGCAGGAATTCCACGATCGCAGAGAGGTTGGCGAGCACGCGCACGAAGCCGCGCACCCCGCGGGCGTGCTCGGCGAGTTCCAGGGCGATCTGCTCGGCGCTCGCCAGCATGCGGCGGGTGTGGTGCAGGAGGGTCTCGCCGGCGGGCGTGAGCCGCATGCCGCGCGGCTCGCGGGTCAGCAGGGTGCAGCCCAGCGCGTGCTCCAGCTCGGCGAGGCGCTTACTCACCGCCGAGGGGGCGATCGCCGCCCGCCGGGCCGCGCCGTTCAGCGTCCCCTCCTGGCAGATCGCCGCGAACAGGCGGAGCGTCTTCAGGTCGAGGCGGCTCAGGGTCGCGGCCGCGGGCAGGTCTGCGGACATCCGGCGGCGATCCCGGTCGGCGGCCGGCCCTAGTCCCGGGACCCGACCGGCTGGCCGTAGGTGCCGTAGCCGCGCTTGGCCCCCTCCCGGTTGACGAGGCCGAAGCGCAGCACCGCCTGCTCCAGATAGGCAATCGCGTCGACCAGATGGGCACGGGCCTCGGCGATGCTGTCCTCGCCCTCCTCGACCGGCGTCTCGGCGAGCTTCACGGCGGCGATCAGGACGCGGTCGCGCTCGTCCTCGATCCGCGGGTCGCGGGCGACGTGGCCGCGGATCTTGGCGTCGAACGCCTCGATGACGGACCAGGGCAGCGCGTCCTTGCCGGACGGCGCCTTGAAGGCCAGGGCGTGGCGCCGCGCGGCCGCGCTGGCGGCCCTGACATGGTCGGCGAGTGCTGCATCCATTCCCGGTCTCCGCGGCTCCGACTCGATCTCCCGAACGCCCCGCGGCGCGGTCCGTTGCCCGTGAGGCCTTACCGGGCGCAGCAACAATCCTTCAAGGCCGCGCCGGCCGGGGGTTACCTTGGCGGTTCGCGCCCTTATCTCTCGGTTCTGTGATCAACGGGCCGGACCGGCCCGGCGAACGGGGGACGATATGGGAACGACGCTGAGCGCCGGCGGATGGCGCCCGACATCCGCGGCGGCGCGCCTCCTCGGCGTGCTCTCGGTGATCCTGGTGGCCGCGGGCCTGTCCGGCTGCGGGGCGATCAACCAGGTGCCGACCCTGCAGGAGCAGGCCAAATCCGCCTGGAGCGAGGTGCAGAACCAGTATCAGCGCCGCGCCGACCTGATCCCCAACCTCGCCGAGACCGTGAAGGGCTACGCCCAGCAGGAGAAGGACGTGCTGATTGGCGTCACCGAGGCGCGCGCCAAAGCGTCGAGCGTGAAGGTCGACGCGTCCACGGTCAGCGACCCGCAGAAGTTCAAGGAATATCAGGATGCCCAGAACCAGCTGTCGGGCGCGCTCGGCCGGCTGCTGGTGACGGTGGAGAAGTATCCCGACCTCAAGTCGAACCAGAACTTTCTCGCCCTGCAATCGCAGCTGGAGGGCACCGAGAACCGCATCGCGGTGGCGCGACGCGACTACATCACCGCCGTCCAGGCCTACAACACCGAGGTGCGCACCATCCCGGGCCGATGGATCGCGGCGTTCCTGTATCCCGACGCCAAGCCGATGGAGACCTTCACGGCGACGCCCAACGCCGACCGGCCGCCGAACGTGAAGTTCTAGGATGCCGCCCATGGGCCGGAGCATCCCCAACCGGGTGCGGCTCGCCCTGGCGCTCGCCGTCCTCAGCGCCTGCCTGACGATCTACGCGGTCGGGGCGTTCGCCGCCGAGCTGACCTTCCCGACGCTGACCGGCCGCGTGGTCGACGTGGCCGGCATCCTCACGCCGGAGCAGCGCGGCCAGCTCGAAGGCAAGCTGAAGGCGCACGAGGACAAGACCTCAGACCAGGTGGTCGTCGCCACCGTGCCCAATCTCCAGGGCACGACCATCGAGGATTACGCCAACCGCCTGTTCCGGGCCTGGAAGCTCGGGCAGGCCAAGACCAATAACGGCGTCCTGCTGCTGGTCGCGCCGAGCGAGCGCAAGGTCCGGATCGAGGTCGGCTACGGGCTGGAGGGCGCGCTCACCGACGCGCTCTCCCGGGTGATCATCGCCAGCGCGATCACGCCCCGCTTCAAGACCGGCGATTATTACGGGGGCCTCGACGCGGGCGTCGACGGGATCCTGTCGATCCTGGCCGGTGACGCGCAGGAGTGGCAGCGCAAGCCGCAGGTGCGCGCCGACGAGGTCGATAGCGGCCAGGTCGCAATCTTCATCATCCTGTTCCTGATCGTGCTGTTCGTCGCTTGGCGCATGAGCCGCGGCGGCGGCCGGGTCGGCAGCCGGGGCGGACGCGGCGGCATCGTCATCCTGCCGGGCCCGGGCTCGGGCGGATGGGGCGGCGGCTTCTCGGATGGCGGCTCGTCCGGGGGCTTCGGCGGCGGATTCTCCGGTGGGGGCGGCTCGTCGGGCGGTGGAGGAGCCTCCGGTGACTGGTAAGGGCGCGGACGTGCTGACGCCGGAGGCGCGGGAGCGGCTCGCCCGGGCGGTGTCGCGGGCCGAGGCCGGCACGTCCGGCGAGATCGTCGTGATGGTGAGCCGCCGCGCGGGCGCCTACCGGTCGATCACCCTGCTCGCGGCCCTGATCGCCGCGCTGGTCCTGCCCTGGCCGCTGATCGCGCTGACGAGCTGGAGCGCGGCGTCGATCGTCCTGACCCAGGCCGCCCTCGTGGCCGCGATCCTGGCGGCGAGCGAGAACGAGCGCCTGCGCCTCGCCCTGGTGCCGCGGCGGCTGCGCAGCGCCCGGGCCCGCGAGGCGGCGCAGCGGGCCTTCTGGTCCCGGGGCCTGAGCCTCACGCGCGGGCGCACCGGCATCCTGCTCTACCTCTCGCTCGCCGAGCGCCACGCGGAGATCGTCACGGATCTCGGCGTGCTCCGGCACATCGCGCCCGCCGCCTGGGACGGGATCCTGGCCGACCTCGTCACCGCCCTGGGGCGCGGCGCGGTCGAGGCCGGGCTGACCGTGGCGGTGGAGCAGGTCGGCCGGTGCCTCGCGGAGCACCTTCCGGCGGGGATCGGTGATCCGGACGAGCTGCCCAACCGCGTGATCGTCGCCGATTGAACCGCGTCCGCCGTCCGGTTCGATGCCGGCGTGGAACCACAGGCTATCGGCGATAGGCCGGTGATGCAGCTTCTGATTTGGGATATGTCTTGCGGCACAGCTTGTGCGCCGCCACACGAAGGTTTCTGGCGGACCGTAACCAACCGGCGGCGCGCGCGATTTTGCTGTTGAGACCCGCGCGCCGCTGCGGCGGCCGCCGTCTTCGTGACGGCGCCGGGTGACACGGGATGCCGGCCGACCGGCCCTGTCCGAGGAGGCCGTGATGAAGATCCTGATCGCCGCATCGCCGCTGACCGGCCACGTGAACCCGCTGCTCGCCGTCGGCCGTGCCGCCGCCGCGCGCGGGGACGCGGTTCTGGTCCTGACGGATCCGGCCTTCCGGCCGAAGGTCGAGGCGGCCGGCCTGCGCTTCACGGGCTATCCCGACAACGATTCGGCGACGTTCCGCGAGACCGACCTGCCCGCCGGACCGGAGCGCTACCGGCGCGAGTTCGAGCGGCGGTTCATCGATCCCATGCCGGTCCAGGCCGAGACTCTGCGCCGGTTGATCGCCGAGGAGGCGCCGGACGTCATCGTCGCCGGCAGCATGTTCCTGGGCGTGCTGCCCCTTCTGCTCGACACGGCGCCGCGGCCGCCGATCGTGACGGTCAATGTCAGCTTCCTGTTCCTGGACCGGCCCGACCACGCGCCCGTCGGTCTCGGCCTGCCGCCCGCCCGGGACCAGGCCGAGCAGGTCCGCTACGCGGCCCTGAAGGCCGGGATGGATGCGGCCTTTGTCAACCCGGTGCGCGCCTACACGGACGCCCAGCTGGCCCGGCTCGGCCTGCCGCCGATCCCGGCCTCGCTGACGCACTCCATCGTGCTGCTGCCGGACCTGTTCCTCCAGCCCACCGTGCCGGGCTTCGAATACGATTACGGCACTTTGCCGCCGGGCGTGCGCTTCATCGGTCTGCTGCAGCCGCCCACGCCCCCGGCGCCGCTGCCGGATTGGTGGCCGGAGCTGGAGCGGGCGAACGCGGCGGGCACGCCGGTCGTGCTGGTGACGCAGGGAACGCTCGCCAACGCGGATTTCGGCGAGCTGGTCGAGCCGACCCTCGCGGCCCTGGCCCATCGGGACGACCTGCTCGTCCTGGCCACCACGGGCGGCCGTCCGGTCGACGTGCTGCGCGGGCCGATCCCGGCCAACACGCGCGTCTCCTGCTTCCTGCCGTTCCGCGAGCTGCTGCCCCGGGTGAGCGTGCTCGTCACGAATGGCGGCTACGGCAGCGTCTCGCAGGCGCTCTCCGCCGGGGTGCCGATCGTCTCGGCCGGGCTGACCGAGGACAAGGCCGAGGTGAACGCGCGGATTGGCTGGTCGGGCGTCGGCGTCAATCTCGGGACCAACGCACCGACATCCGAGGCCGTGGGCGAGGCGGTGTCGCGGGTGCTCGACGATCCCGGGTTCCGGCAGCGCGCCGGGCGCATCGGCGAGGCGTTCGCGGCCCGGGACGCGATGGCCGCCATCCTGATGGCGGTGGACGACCTCGGCCGGTCCAGGGCGAGAGCCGGCCGCGACGCGGTCCCGATGGCGAGGTCGGCGTGACAATGGCCGCGGATGCAAAGGCGCTGCGCGTCGTCGCCGATCTCAACCGATGCCAGGGCTACGCGCAGTGCTGCTACGCGGCGCCCGATGCCTTCACCTTACGCGGCCACGAGATCCTGTTCTACGATCCTGCCCCGCCGGCCGCGCGACGCGGCGCGATCGAGCGGGCGGTCCAGGCCTGCCCGGTCCGCGCCATCAGCCTTCAGGCCGGCGCGGATGATGGAGAGACGTCGTGACGCCTGAGCCGGCCGGCATCGTGGTGGTCGGGGCCTCGCTGGCCGGCCTGCGCGGTGCCGAGGCGCTGCGCCGCCGGGGCTATGCCGGTCCCCTGACCCTGGTCGGCGCGGAGCCGCATCGCCCCTACGATCGCCCGCCCCTGTCGAAGCACGTGCTGGTCGGAGAGCTGGAGGCGGACGCGACCCGGCTGCCGGAGCTGGCGCCCTTGCACGCCCGGTGGCGTCTCGGCAGCCCGGCCATCGCCCTTGACCGCTCCGCCCGGGCGCTCCGGCTCGCGGACGGAACCGCGCTGGCCTACGACAAGCTCCTCATCGCCACCGGGGCGGAGGCCCGCGCCGGCCGGCCGAGACCGGTGGGCGCCTGAGCGGCGTCTTCACCCTCCGCGGACGCGACGACGCGGCCGCCCTGCGCGCGGCCGTTCAGGCCCGCCCGCGCCGGGTGCTCGTCGTCGGCGGTGGCCTGATCGGCTGCGAGACGGCCTCGTGCCTGCGCGACCTCGGCCTGGCCGTGACCTTGGTCGACCCCCATTCCACACCCCTGGCCGCCGCCCTCGGGACCTTCGTCGGCGGGGTGGTCGCCGAATGCCTGCGCGACGTCGGCGCGGAATTTCGCCCCGGCACGATGGTGCGCGCCTTCGAGGGTGACGCGGCGGGCCGGGTCGCCCGCGCGCGCCTATCGGATGGCGGGACCATCGAGACCGACCTCGTCATCGCCGCCCTCGGCGCGACCCGGGCGACCGGCTGGCTCCAGGGCGCCGGCCTGCGGGCGGATCCGGGCGGCGTCACCTGCGACGCGGCCTGCCGGGTCCTCGACGCCGATGGGGCGCCCTGCCCCGACATCTACGCCGCCGGCGACGTGGCGCGCTGGCCGATCCCGCTCTACGGCAACCGCCTGGTCTCGGTGGAGCATTGGGGCAATGCCGTCGAGCAGGCGGGCCATGCCGCCCGCAACATGGTGGCGCCACCGGACGATCAGCGCCCCTACCAGCACATGCCGGCCTTCTGGTCGAGCCAGTTCGGCATCAACATCAAGCTGGCCGGCCTGACCGCGGGTGCCGACGCCCTGGCCGTGGTCCAGGGTACGCGGGCGTCGCGGCGCTTCCTGGCGGTCTATGGCCGGAACGGGCGCAGCATCGCCGCGCTCTCCTTCGACCAGGCGCGCTGGCTGCCGGCCTACGCGCAGGCGATCACGGCCGGCAGCGCCTTCCCGCCGATCGCCGATGCCACCGACCAGCCGCGGATCGAGACGGCCGCGCCGGGTTTCCCGCCGCCGCGCGCGGCCGCCCCGGCGCCCAGCCGCTCCGAGACCGTGCATGCCTGACGACGCGCTGTTCGCCGCCGTAATGGACCCGGCCAACCGGGCCGATCCGTATCCGCTCTACGCCCGGTTGCGCGAGCGCCCGGTCGCGCGCCAGCGCGACGGGAGCTACGTGGTCAGCACCCACGCGGCGATCCGGACGCTGATCTTCGACCCGCGCCTCAGCTCGGAGGATCTGCCGCCGTTCAAGCGGCCGCCCACCGGAAACCCGATCCGCGACTGGATCATCAACCCGATCCGGAGCCGGATCGCCACGGCACACCGCCCGCTGATCTTCCGCGACCCGCCCGACCACGACACCCTGCGCGCCGCGGTGATGCGCGAATTCACCATCCCGCGGGTCCAGGGCCTGCGCCCCCGCGTGGTCCGCGAGGTCGACGCACTCCTGGACAAGTGCCACGGGCGCGACCGCCTCTGCCTCGTGGAGGACCTGTCCTATCCGCTGCCGGTCTCGGTGATCTGCGAGCTGCTCGGCGTGCCGGTGACCGACGAGCCGCGCTTCCAATCCTGGGCGACGCAGCTCGCCACCGCGCTGGAGCCGGATGCGCGCGGCGACGTGGAGAGCCGGCGGCGCACGGTGGCGGCCTTCGACGCGATCTCGGACTACATGCGCAACCTCATCCGCGAGAAGCGCACGCGGCCGGCCGACGACATGCTGAGCGGCCTCGCCGCGCCCGGGCCGGGCGGCGCGAAACGCATGAGCGATTTCGACCTGATCTCGACGGCGATCCTGCTGCTGGTCGCGGGCCACGAGACGACGGTGAACCTGATCACCAACGCGATGCTGACCCTGCTCCGGCATCCGCAGGAGCTGGAGCGCCTGCGCGCCGATCCCGAGCGCGCTCCACGAGTGATCGAGGAGGTGCTGCGCTACGAGCCGCCGGTGCATTTCCGGACCCGCAAGGCGCTCGGCGCGATCACCCTCGCCGGCGAGACGATCCCGAAGGGGGCACCGGTGATCCTGCTCTTCGCGGCAGCCAATCGCGATCCGGCCCGCTTCGAAACCCCCGACCGGTTCGATCCGGACCGTCCGGACATCGAGCATTTCGGCTTCGGCGGCGGGCTGCATTTCTGCGTGGGCGCGCCCCTGGCGCGGCTCGAGGCCGAGATCGCCCTCGTCGCGTTGAGCCGCCGCCTCGTCGCGCCGCGCCTGGTTCGGGATCCGCCGCCCTATCGGACCGGCGCCTCGCTCCGCGGCCCCGAGCAGCTGGCGATCGACATCGGCGGAATCGACCCCGTGCAAGCGTCCTAGGTCGACACGCGTTCGGGGAACCAAACCCGCACGGATGTACCAGGGAACGATCGATCGTCATTCCGGGGCGCTGCAGGCGAGCCCGGAATGACGGGGTTCATGCGTAAAGAGCGAGTGAAGACGAACGTTTCACGTGAAACATTTGTAAACCACCCGGCCGGTCAAAGCTGGCGACCACAGAAACGTCACCGGCGCACCGGGACCGGTCCGTTCATGCCGGGCCAGTCGGAATAGCCGTTGGCACCACCCCCATACCAGTAGGCTTTCGGCGCCTCCGCGAGTGGCGCGCCGCTGGCAAAACGGCCGACGAGGTCGGGATTGGCGAGATAGGGGCGGCCGAAGCTGAACAGGTCGGCGCGCCCCTCGGCCAATTCCTTCTCGGCGAGGTCGAGGGTCAGATCGTTGTTGCCGATATAGGCGCCCTTGAACCGGCGGCGCAGGTCGAGGAAATCGATCCCGTCCGGCACGTCCCGGGATTGCTGGGTCACGCCCTCGATCGCGTGGACGTAGAGCAGATCGAACCCGCTGAGCGCGTCGAGATAGGCGCCGTAGGTGACGTGCGGATCGGAATCGAGCGGCGTCTCGCCGGGCTGCGTCGTAGCGGGCGAGATCCGGATGCCGACGCGCCGGCCGCCGCCCCACACCTCGGTGACGGCCTGGACCACCTCCAGGGGAAAGCGCAGGCGGTTCTCGACCGTGCCGCCGTACCGATCGGCGCGCCGGTTGGTCGAGTCGCGCACGAACTGCTCCAGCAGGTAATTGTTGGCCGAGTGGATCTCGACGCCGTCGAACCCGGCACGCTTGGCGTTCTCGGCCGCCCGCCGGTAATCCGCGACGATCCCGGCGATCTCGTCGGTCTCCAGCGCCCGCGGCGTCACGTGAGGCTTCATGCCGTCCTGCGTGAAAGCCGTGCCCTCCGGCTTGATCGCCGAGGCCGAGACCGGAAGCGCCCCGCCCGGCTGAAGCTCGGGATGCGAGATCCGGCCGGTGTGCCAGAGCTGGAGGAAGATCAGGCCGTCATTGGCATGGACCGTCCGGACGATCCGCGACCAGCTCTCCACCTGCGCATCGGACCAGATGCCCGGCGTGTAGGCGTAGCCCACGCCCTGCGGCGAGATGTTGGTCGCCTCGGCGATGATCAGGCCGGCACTGGCCCGCTGCCCGTAGTAATCGGCCGCGAAGTCCGGCGGCACGCCCTCGTTGTTGGAGCGGCTGCGGGTCAGCGGCGCCATCACGACGCGGTTCTTGAGCTCCAAGTCGCCGATAGTGACGGGCTGGAGGATCGGGCTACTCGGCATGATGTCTCGCTGGGACTGGTAAGAGGCGGGCCGGCGTGGCGCCACGATCGGACGGCACCACGAGTCGGCGAGAGGTCCATGAACCCTGCCGCCGGCCTGACAACAGGTGGAAGCGGGCGTCGGGTTCCGGAGATGGACGAAGTGTCAGCGATCCTGCGCGCCGCATCCGCAGCTGCGACGTCGCGGTGCCGGAACTTGGCCGTTCGGCCGCGAGCTGTACCTCGGACGTGGCCGACTTGGTCACACCCCCATCGACCTCTGGAGACCCTTGCGATGAAGGCACTGTGCTGGCACGGCCGCAACGACATCCGCTGCGATACGGTCCCGGATCCGGTCATCGAGGATTCCCGCGACGTCATCATCAAGGTGACGAGCTGCGCGATCTGCGGCTCGGACCTGCACCTCATGGACGGGCTGATGCCGACCATGGAGAGCGGCGACGTCCTCGGCCACGAATTCATGGGCGAGGTCGCCGAGGTCGGTCAGGGCTTCACCAAGTACAAGAAGGGCGACCGGATCATCGTCCCCTTCAACATCAATTGCGGCGAATGCCGTCAGTGCAAGCTCGGCAACTTCTCAGTGTGCGAGCGCTCGAACCGCAACGCCGCGATGGCGGCCGCCCAGTTCGGCTACACGACGGCCGGCCTGTTCGGCTACTCGCACCTCACCGGCGGCTATGCGGGCGGTCAGGCCGAGTATGTGCGCGTGCCGATGGCCGACGTCGCCCCCATGAAGGTTCCGGACGGCATGGACGACGAGTCGGTCCTGTTTCTCACCGACATCCTGCCCACCGGCTGGCAGGGCGCCGAGCATTGCGAGATCCAGGGCGGCGAGACCATCGCGATCTGGGGTGCAGGCCCTGTCGGCCTGTTCGCCATCCAGTCGGCCAAGATCATGGGCGCCGAGCGGATCATCGTCATCGAGACGGTGCCCGAGCGGATCGCCCTGGCCAAGAAGGTCGGCGCCACCGACGTGATCGACTTCATGAACGAGGACGTGTTCGAGCGGATCAAGGAGATCACCAAGGGCCAGGGCGCCGACGGCGTGATCGACTGCGTCGGCATGGAGGCGAGCGCCGGCCACGGCGGCATCACCGGCGTGCTCTCCACGGTGCAGGAGAAGCTCACCGCCACGGAGCGTCCCTACGCTCTGGCCGAGGCGATCAAGGCGGTCCGGCCCTGCGGCATCGTCTCGGTGCCGGGCGTCTATGGCGGGCCGATCCCGGTCAACATGGGCTCGATCGTCCAGAAGGGCCTGACCCTCAAGAGCGGCCAGACCCACGTGAAGCGCTACCTCGAGACGCTGACCAAGCTGATCCAGGAGGGCAAGTTCGACATGACCGGCCTGATCACGCACCGCTCGCAGGACCTCGCGGACGGGCCCGACCTCTACAAGACCTTCCGCGACAAGAAGGACGGCTGCGTGAAGGTGGTGTTCCACCTGTAAGCCGCACGAGGCGCGCCGCGATCGGAGCCGTCCGCGGCGCGCCCGCCCCAGTTTTCATGATTTTCTAGAAGCCAGTTTGCTTACGATACCTATTTCCGAGAAAAATCTTAAATAATAAGAAAGCAAAATTGATCTTCTTCAAAATAGCAACAGCATCTTTTGACCGAGCCGCGGCCAGGCATGTTAATGATGATTGCCCATGCACGCTTACTGCTTGACTAGAACATCGACAGCGAAGAATTTTGCGCCCACATTGGCTACCCGAGATCAGACGCGGCAGCGGGTCAAGCACAAAAACTTCATCCGGCCGGGATGAAGCAAGGAGGGGGACGACCAGTGGGTTTCGTGCGCGACAAGGATCTGCACGCCAGGATCAAGGCCCTGGACAGATCTCAAGCCGTCATCGAATTCGCGACCGACGGCACGATCCTGGCCGCCAACAAGAACTTCCTCGACACGCTGGGCTACGCGCTGGACGAGATCCGGGGCCGACCGCATGCGGAACTCGCCGATCCGGCATACCGGGAGAGCGACGCGTATCGCGACTTCTGGGCGTCGCTTCGTCGTGGGGATTACCAGGCCGGCGAATTCAAGCGGATCGGCAAGGACGGTCGCGCGGTCTGGCTTCAGGCGACCTACAATCCCATCCTGGACCGACGCGGCAGACCGCTCAAGATCGTCAAGTTCGCCAGCGACGTCACCGAGCAGGTGACGCGCGCCATCGCCTACGAGGGTCAGATCCGGGCGATCAACCGCTCCCAGGCGGTGATCGAGTTCGCGCTCGACGGGACGATCCTGACCGCCAACGACAACTTCCTCGCCGCCATGGGGTACCGCCTGGAGGAGGTCACGGGGCGTCATCACAGCCTGTTCATCGAGCCGGAGGTCCGCGACAGCGCCGCGTACCGGGCGTTCTGGGACCGTCTGGGCCGCGGTGAGTACGATGTCGCCGAGTTCAAGCGCCGCGCCAAGGGCGGCCGCGAAGTCTTCATCCAGGGCAGCTACAACCCGATCTTCGATCGGGACGGACGCCCCCTGAAAATCGTCAAGTTCGCCACCGACGTCACCGCGCAGGTGCTCGATCGCCAACGCCGGACGGAGTTGCAGACGGCGCTGGCCCGGGACCTGGATGCCATCGCGGAGGCGTCTTCGAAGGTCTCGCGACAGGCGGGAGAGGGCGCGCAATCGTCGGCCCACGTCTCCGGCGACATCCAGTCGATCGCGTCGGGAGCGGAGCAGATCGCCACCTCGGTGGCGGAGATCAGCGCTCAGGTCGTGCAGGCGTCCGAGATGTCCGGACGGGCCGTGGAGCAGGCCCAGGCGACGCAGGCGATCATCTCGGGTCTGAATGACTCGGCCGAGCAGATCGGCGCGGTTGTGGCGCTGATCCAGACCATCGCGGCCCAGACGAATCTGCTGGCGCTCAACGCGGCCATCGAGGCGGCCCGCGCCGGCACGGCGGGCCGGGGCTTCGCGGTCGTCGCCTCCGAGGTGAAGGCGCTCGCCGATCAGACCGCGAAGGCGACCGAGCAGATTGCCGTCCAGATCACCGGAACCCAGACCGCGACCGAGAAGGCGGTGGCGGCGGTCGGCTCGATCCAGGCCACGATCGTGGGTCTCAACACGGTGGCGGCCACCATCGCCACGGCCGTCGAGGAGCAATCCGCGGTGACCCGCGCGATGTCGGCGACTATGCAGACCGCAGCACAAGGGGTTGGGGCGATCACCTCGGGACTCGGTCTCATCGCCGAGTCCGCCGGCCAAGCCGACGAGGCCACGCAGACGCTGCGCGCTGCGGCTCAGAGTCTCGCCTAGCGCCCGTCCCGATCGGGTTTGGACGGGATCGAGGGAGCACATTGCGGCCGCCTCGGCCGATGACGCCCGTCTTGCGAGCCGGTGCAGCGCCCGGCGGGACAGGCTCACGCGCGCCGCAGAACCGATGATGCTGAGCCGGCTCAGCATCGAACCGGCCCGCTGGTGGCAGCCAGGGCCGGTTCGCGGCGGACGCGTTCGGACACACCGCTTCGCCTTCGCTGAGGCCGAGTCGTTCAGAGGGCGAGGATCGATCCCGCCCCGGAGCTGCTAGCGCAGGGTCGGCGACTCGCCCGGCTTCAGGTGCCGGTCCTCGCCGTCGGGACCACCGAGCGAGACGTGATTGTTGAGCCGGCTCAGATGTTCGAAGACGTGCGCGAACGCATCGGTCACGGCCTGCTCGAAGCTGCCGTCGCCCTTGCCCTGGGCCGCTCTCAGCGCGCTGAGAAGGGCGTGGTGCTTTTCGGTGTCGCTCGACATGACGGACCTCGCCGCCGGGCGGGGTGCCCGCGCGTCGAGCAAAGCACCGCCGACGTTCGAAGTTCCTGCGGGCGGCCTCGCGGTGCCGTACCAGCTGCGTCAGGCCATCCGGGCCAGCACGTCCTCCTGCCGCACCCGGCGATGGATCAGCGCCATGGCGGCATGCCCGAGCACGACGACCAGCAGGGTGAAGCCGAGCCAGTGATGGAGGAGATCGCCCGGAGCCACCATCCAGGCGATCTTCGTGTCCCGCCCCGGCATCAGCGGAAGGCCGTAGGGCGTGAACGGCTTACCGGAGCCATACTGGCGGAGCAGGGCGAGACCCGGCGTGAGGACCATCAGCAGATAGATGAACGCGTGACCGGTCACCGCGGCACGCCCCAGGCGTCCGGGATGCGGCGGTCTGCGCGCCACGTTCGCCAGCCCCCAGAGGCCGCGCAGGAGCACGAGGACGAAGAGGGTGAAGCCGAGGGTGAAGTGGCTGCCGCCGACGAAGCGTGTCAGGGCGGTGTCGCCGATCGCGACGTAGAGGAGCGCGCCGGCGAATTGCCAGGCGAAGAGCGCGGCCATGAGCCAGTGGAATGCCCGGCTGATCCGGCCGTAGCGCTGCGGCGTGTCGAGCCAGCCGTTCATCCGCATGATGGGCCTTCCTGGCCGACGCGCCCGTCGCGCCGCGTGTGGTCCGTCGTGGCTCGTCCGTAGGCGGGCAGCATCGCATGCGCGCCGCGCACGACTCGGCGCCTGACGCTCTCGCCCGGCGGCGGCGCGGCGGCCCGGCTCATTCCGCGCGTCCGGCCCACAGGTGCTCCGCCGCGCCGCGCACCCGCAGGATCTCTTCGGCCGCGCTGGTGAGCGCACCGTCCGGCGCAGGCTGGCGCAGGTAGGTCGCGAGGTCGCGGGACAGGCGCTCCAGGGGATGGGGCCGCAGGAAACCCTGCAGGCCGACGGAGCGCTGGGCGAGTTGCAGCACGTCGAGCCCGGCCTTTTCCACGGCGAGCCGGGTCAGGTTGACGAAGGCGACGACGCGCTCGGGCGGAAGGTCGTTCTCCGCGACGATCCGGGCGGCGCGCTCGATCCAGTGCCGGGCGCCCTCGACCGCGATGGCACCCTCGCCGAGCCGCGCGCGCTGATGGGGATCGCCGCCACGACCGGTTGCCCCGAGATGGGCGCGCCACGCATCGAACACGGCCTCGATGCCGCCGAGCTGCACGGCCGCGAACCGCCAGGCCCCGCTCGAGAAGGTCGGTTGGCGCTGGTAATCGTCCCGCCCGCCGAGAATCGCGTCCGCGCCGACGGCGATGTCCTCGAAGTCGACGGTGCCGGTGGCGGAGGCGCGCATGCCGTGGGCGCGCCAGCCGGTCAGATCGGCGCGGCTGCCGGGCTCCAGCGGCACGACCAGCATCAGCGACGCCGCATCCGGCTCCCGCGTGACCGTCACCAGGGCGCGGGTGACATAGCCGGCCCCCGACGCGAAGGTCTTCACGCCCCGGAGCCGGCCATCCTCTCCCAGGCACAGGCTGTCGCCGGGCCGGTTGGTGTTCCAGACTCCGAACAGGTGCCCCGCACGCGCGTCGGCGAATAGGCGCGCCTGCTGCGCCGGCGCGCCGTAGCGCGCGACGAGCTGGAGCGCGTTGACGTGGCCCTCGTAGAGGCGCCCCAGCGCCAGGCTGCCGTACCCGACGAGCCGCAGCACCGCCGCAAGCTTGCGCGCGCCCGGCTCCTCGCCGAGCCCGACTCCACCGTCGCTGGACGGAACCGGCGCGGCGAGCAGGCCGCATTGGGCGAGGTCGGCGACATCCTCGGCCGGAAAGCCGTCGTCGCGATCCTGGGCGTCGGCGCGCTCGGCCGCAGCGATCGCCGCCTGTCGCGCGGCCGCGACGGCGTCGAAGGCCAAATTGATCGGAGTCCTCTGGTCCATGCGCCTTCCCCCCATTAGGCCACCGCAGCGGCGATATCCTCGACCGTGCGTCCGGTCAGGACCGATCGCGGCGCTTCCTCCAAGATGTCGGGCTCGCCGGCCGCGCGGGCCGCCCCGTCGTGGGACTTCACCAGCAGCCACGAGACCTGGCGCTCCCGCGGCTTCGGCCGCATCCGCATGAGACGCCAGCGACCGGTCAGCTTCTGCCCATGCAGGGTGAAGGCGAGCGACCCCGAGGCCAGCGCCGCGTCCGGATCACCCTCCGGCTCCCAGGTCCCCCGGTCCCAGAGCAGCACGGTGCCGGCGCCATACTGGCCCGGCGCGATCACGCCCTCGTAGTCCGCGTAGTCCAGGCCGTGATCTTCGACGGCGACGGCGAGGCGGCGTTCGCCCGCGACGAGGCTCGGCCCGCGCGCGACCGCCCAGCTCTTGAGGACCCCGCCGACCTGCAGCCGGAAGTCGTAGTGCAGCCGGCGGGCCGCGTGCTTCTGCACGCGGTAGGCCAGGATCCCTGGGTCAGACATGGTCGGCCCGCCCGACCCGATCCCGAACCGAGACGGCGGTCTCCCCCGTTGGCGACGGTTCCTGGTCCCGGCCTCGGCAGGCGTTCTCGGTTTCCATGTCGCGACAGCCTCCGACAGCCGCACCAGACTGCCTGGCGACCCCGAAAACCAACTTAGAGCAAGCCCGAATTTTCCTGGGCCACGCTGCGACCAAAACGACCGGGCCTCAGGACAGCCGTGGCATTCGCGAGCCTTCCAGAGATCCATTTGAATGAACGACAGGCCCGAGGAAATCTTCGTGGTGGCGAACACGCCCTGAAACAAACGCGCCAAGCAGAACCGTCATCCCGCGCCGACGGGCGGCGTTTACGTCGCAGCCTTCGACTGGAAACGGGGCCCGCCATCGACGTTTGCCGACGAACCCGAAACGAACCTGGAGCTTCGAAAGCATGGCCAGCACAGAGATCGGCACGATCTACGCCGGAGCGCTGCGGAACACGCGCGCCTTGGAGAAGCAGGGCCTGGAACAGATCGAGCGGCAGCTCTCCGGCTTGGAGCGGTACCCGGATTACGCCGCCGTGCTGCGCCGGCATGCCGAGACCACGAAGGGACAGCTGGCCCGTCTGGACCGGGCGCTGGAGGGCATCGGCGCGAGCCCATCCACGCTGAAGGAGACGGTCACGAGCGTCGCCGGCTCGATCGGAGCCGCGGTCCACGCGACGGCGCAGGACGAGACGCTGAAGAACCTCTACGCCGGATACGCCTACCAGTACGACCAGATCGCCGCCTATCGCTCGCTGGCGGTCATCGCGGAGCGGGCCGGCAAGTCGGACCAGGCCTCATCCTTCCGCGCGGCGGTCGAGGAGGAGACGAAGGCGGCCGAGGAGATCGCCGCGCTCATCGAGCCGGTGACCCAGACCTACCTCGACCTGACGCTCGCCGGCGGCAAGGCCGACAGCTGATCTTCAACGGATCCCGTTGTCAGGGCGGCCGCGCCTGCGAGGCCGCCCATCCCACGATTGGAGGGTGAGCCATGGCCGAGACGGACGACCACGCGACGACCTACAAGGAGTTCAAGGAGGTCGTGAACATGACGGCCTCCGCCCTGGAGAAGCATCTCGCGAGCGAGGCCAGCCAATCGGTCGGCCAGAAGAAGGATGGGGGCGAGGCGACGGGCCACGTGGAGGGCCGCCACATCGTCGCGATGCTGCACAAGAAGAAATCCGAGCTGTCGGACGAGGATTACCGGCACATGCGCAAGGTGATCGGCTACGTGCACCGGCACCTGAAGCAGGGCGGCCCGAAGGACAAGGATGAGGTGAAGGATTCGCCCTGGCGACTGTCGCTGATGAACTGGGGCCACGACCCCCTGAAGGCGGCCTGAGCCATGGACGATCCGACGCCCATCGCCGTCACTGTCGAATCCTGCGGCGACGGCGGCGCGCGGTTCCGCTGGCACCTGACGGACGCCGACGGCGTGTCGATCCGGGTCTCGCCGGAGGCGTACGCCTCGCCCGAGGACGCGCAGGACGCGGGTCAGGCCGCCCTTCAGGCGTTCGGCGCGGCGGCGAGCGCATGACACGGGCCGACAGCCCGCCGCTGGTTGCGGCCGGCCGGCCCGCGCTGGCGAGGTGGCCGTCGTGACCGCCCTCGCGGCACACGGAGCCGCCTTCGCCGGCCTCGCCGCACGCTTCGGACCGGGCACGCCGGTGGTCCTCTGCCACGATGACGCGGACGGCCTGTCGGCGGGGGCCCTCCTGGCCCGAGCCCTCACGCGCGCCGGGCACAGCGAGACCCGGGTCCGCGTCATCGGCCGCGGCGAGTCGCCGTGGTCGGCCGCCCTCCGCGACGAGCTCGCGGCCCAGACGCCCGGCGGCCTCGTGGTCGCCGATCTCGGCGTTGAGGCCGAACCGATCCTGCCGGGCGTGCCGACAGTGCTGGTGGATCATCACGTGCCGCGCTCCTGGCCCGAAGCCGACGCGGCCACGGTGATCAGCGGTCACGCGGACGCGCCGATCCCCACCACCAGTCTCCTCGCGCTGGCCTGCGCGACGGCCCTGGGCCGTGCGGACGATCTCGCGTGGCTCGCCGGGATCGGGCTCGTCGGCGATCTCGGCGAGCGCGGCGCGAGCAGCGACTTCCCCGAGATCATGGGTCCGCTGCGAAAATCCTACACCGCCAAGGCGCTGCGCGAGGCCGTGAGCCTCGTCAACGCGCCGCGGCGCACGGCCTCGGGCGACGCGAGGGCCGCCCTGGCGCTGCTCCTTCGTGCCTCGGGCCCGGCGGAGATCGTCACCGGGACCGCTCCAGAGGCCGAAGCCCTGCGCGAGGCGCGTTCCGAGGTGAAGGCCGCGCTCGATGCCGCGCGCCGGATCCCGCCGCTCTTCGCCGGTCCGGTCGCCCTGATCCGCTGCGACTCCCCGTGCCAGATCCATCCGCTCGTCGCGCAATCGTGGACCGGCCGCCTGCGCCGGCAGGTGGTGATCGGCGCGAACGCGTCGTTCCGCGCCGGTTTCGTGCATTTCGCCGCGCGCAGCGCATCCGAGCCGGACCTGATCACGTTCCTCCGGGACCGCGCACCGCCGCTCGGACCGGACGACCAGTTCGCCCAGGGGCACCGACGCGCCACCGGCGGCCAAGTCCGCGTCGAGACCTGGAACCGCTTCGTGACCGATCTCGGCTTCGGCCCGGAAGCCCGGGCCCCGTGAGCGGGGCTGCGGCCGGGCGTCCCGATGTGGCCGAACGCCGCTGGTCCGCTCCGGAGAGCTGTGAACGGACATGCGGGCCCACGTCGATCATTGCCGATGAATAGCCGCCTCCCAGAGCGACGTCTGGCGCAGCCCGACAGCATGCCTCAGCCGCTTCGCCGCGCCCGCGCAGCTTCGCCCGCCCCTCCCCTTCGTTGAGATCGCGGTTCCGACGGCCTATGCATGGGCGCCATGGACCTCCAAGCTTCCGCCACACCCGCCGTAGCGTCGTTCGCCTGCAAGCCCTCGACCGGAAAGGCGGCACCGTTCCTGCCGATGAGCCGCGCCGAGATGACGGCGCTCGGGTGGGAGTCCTGCGACATCGTCCTGGTGACCGGCGACGCCTACGTGGACCACCCGAGCTTCGGCATGGCCATCATCGGCCGGCTGCTCGAGGCGCAGGGCTTCCGGGTCGGCATCATCGCCCAGCCGGACTGGCACTCGGCGGAGCCGTTCAAGGCGCTCGGCAAGCCGAACCTGTTCTTCGGCGTCACCGGCGGCAACCTCGATTCGATGGTGAACCGCTACACGGCGGACCGCCGGCTGCGCCACGACGACGCCTACACGGCCGGTGGCGAGGGCGGCCGGCGCCCGGACCGCTGCACCATCGTGTACACGCAGCGCTGCCGCGAGGCCTTCAAGGACGTGCCGATCGTGCTCGGCGGCATTGAGGCGTCGCTGCGCCGGATCGCCCACTACGATTACTGGTCCGACAAGGTGCGCCGCTCGATCCTGGCGGACGCGAAGGCCGATCTGCTGATCTACGGCAACGCCGAGCGCGCCGTGGTCGAGGTGGCGAACCGCCTCGCGGCCGGCGAGGCGCCGAACCAGCTCGACGCGATCCGGGGCGTCGCCCTGTTCCGCCGCGTCCCCGCCCACTACACCGAGCTGCCCGCCGACGACCTCGACTCGACGGACGAGGCCGCGACCCGCCGGCCCGGCGAGACCGTGATCCGGCTCCCCGCCTACGACGAGGTCAAGGAGGACAAGGAGGCCTATGCCCGCGCCTCGCGCGTGCTGCACCGGGAGGCCAATCCCGGCAACGCGCGCCCGCTCGTCCAGCGCCACGGCGACCGCGACCTGTGGCTCAACCCGCCGCCGATCCCGCTGACCAGCGACGAGATGGACGCGGTCTACGACCTGCCCTACGCCCGCGCCCCGCACCCGTCCTACGGCGACGCGAAGATCCCCGCCTGGGACATGATCAAGTTCTCGGTGACGATCATGCGCGGCTGCTTCGGCGGCTGCACCTTCTGCTCGATCACGGAGCACGAGGGCCGCGTCATCCAGAACCGCTCGGAGGGCTCAATCCTGCGCGAGATCGAGCGGATCCGCGACAAGACGCCGGGCTTCACGGGCGTGATCTCCGATGTCGGCGGGCCGACGGCGAACATGTACCGGATGGCCTGCAAGGACCCGAAGATCGAGGCGGCGTGCCGGTTGCCGTCCTGCGTGTTCCCGGACGTCTGCCCGAACCTGAACACGTCGCACGACGACCTGATCCGGCTCTACCGCAAGGTCCGCGAGGTGAAGGGCGTCAAGAAGGTGATGGTCGCCTCGGGCGTGCGCTACGACCTCGCGGTGAAGAGCCCCGAATACATCAAGGAGCTCGTCACTCACCACGTCGGCGGCCGCCTGAAGATCGCGCCCGAGCACACCGAGCGCGGCCCCCTCGACAAGATGATGAAGCCGGGGATCGGCACCTACGACCGCTTCAAGGAGATGTTCGACGCCGCCGCCAAGGAGGCGGGCAAGAAGTACTACCTGATCCCGTACTTCATCGCGGCGCATCCCGGCACGACCGACGAGGACATGATGCACCTCGCGCTCTGGCTCAAGAAAAACAATTATCGCGCCGATCAGGTCCAGACGTTCCTGCCCTCGCCGATGGCGACCGCCACGGCCATGTATCACACCGAGATCAACACCCTGCGGGGCGTGAAACGCGGTGGCAGCGAGCCGGTCGAGGCGATCAAGGGGCTGCGGCAGCGCCGGCTGCACAAGGCGTTCCTGCGCTACCACGACCCGGAGAACTGGCCCCTGCTGCGCGAGGCGCTGCGGGAGATGGGCCGCGCCGATCTGATCGGGCCGCGGCCGGACCAGCTCGTGCCGTTCTCGCAGCCGCCGGGAACCGGCGCCGGGGCGGGCCGGACGGGCGGCCAGCCGCGACCCGTGTACCGTCCGGGCGGCGGTCAGCGCTTCACCACGAAGGGCGTTCCGCTGCGCAAGTGACGCTCTCGCGCGTCCGATGAACAGGCGATCCGAGGTCGGCTTCCGACCTGGGTCGCTCCTCTACGGCCACGCGCCTCCGGCCGCCTGGACCGGTCACGGCGTCTCGGCGTCGGCGGTCAGGTCCGACGCTTCGGCCGCCGCGAATGCCCGACGGGCCCGCTCGATCTCGGCGTGGTGCGTCTCGGCCCAGATCCACACGCCGCAGAAGGCGGCCCCCAGGCTCCGGCCCAGCGGCGTCAGCGTGTAATCCACGCGCGGCGGGATCACTGGGTGGACCCTGCGCCGCACGAGACCGTCCCGTTCCATCTGCCGGACCGTCTGCGTCAGCATCTTCTGGCTGATCCGGCCCACGGCCTTGCCGAGCTGCGTGAACCGAAGGGTCCCGTGCGCGTCCAGGGCTTCGAGGACCAGCATGGTCCACTTGTCGGCCACCTTGCCGATGATGTCGTTCACCAGCGCCTCGATCGCGGGATCGACGTCGTCCGGGATCGGCCCGCGCCGCTGTGCCTCGATCACGGGATCCGGGGCGGCCCTGCGCATCCGACACTCTCCTTTCGGTAAGTACAAATCTTTTCGGTGCCTACTTCAGTCTGGAGAGTGTGCTTCATACCCCCTGCGGCGACAACAACGGAGGTCGCCGTCATGAAAACTTCAGGCAACACCATCCTCATCACCGGAGGCGGGTCGGGGATCGGAGCCGCGCTCGCGCACCGCTTCCACGATCTGGGCAACATCGTCATCGTCGCCGGCCGCCGGCTGGAGGCCTTGGAACGGGTCACTGCTGGCCGGCCGGGCCTGCACGCGATGCCGCTCGACATCGCGGATGCCGGCGACATCGCGGCGTTCGCCCAGCGGGTCATTGCCGAGCACCCGGCCCTGAACGTGGTGATCAACAACGCCGGGATCATGCGCTTCGAGGCGCTGGATCGGGCCCGAGATCTCGCGGACGCCGAGGCGACGATCACCACCAACCTGCTCGGCCCGATCCGGCTGACCGACGCCCTGATCGGGCATCTGGTCGGGCGCCCCGATGCGGCGCTGATCAACGTATCCTCGGGCTTGGCCTTCGTGCCGCTGACGGCGACCCCGACCTACTCGGCGACGAAGGCGGCCATCCACAGCTACACGGTCTCTCTGCGCGAGGTTCTGAAGGACCGAGTCGAGGTGATCGAACTCGTGCCCCCCGCCGTGCAGACCGACCTGACGCCGGGCCAGTCCACCCGCGAGGGCTACCTGCCGCTGACCGACTTCATCGACGAGGTCATGACCCTGTTCCAGCAGCAGCCGACGCCGCGCGAGATCCTCGTGCAGCGCGTCGCCTTTCAGCGCAACGCCGAAGCCGAGCACCGCTTCGACGCGGCCGTGACGACCTTAAACGAGGCCGCTCTCAAGGCTCGCGCGGCGCAACGCTGAGGCCTGCCGCTCGCTCCGTATTCGTCGCGCTTCAATTGGGAGAAAGCCGATGCCGTTTGCCAACTTCAAGATCCCGCAAGGCATGATGGATGCTGCGCAGAAGGCGGACCTGATTCACCGCACGACGGATCTGCTGGTCTCGTATTTCGGTGAGGGCGCGCGCCTTCACACGATGATTCTGGTCGATGAGGTCGTGGATGGCGGCTACGGGCGCGCGGACGCGGTGTTCGACCTTGAGGCCCTCCGACGGATGCAGGCGCGATTGGAGCCGCGTTCGCGCTGACGGGGCACGTCTTCACGCGTCACGGAGAGTGGGCGGCAACGGCCGAGCGCCGCCGGCCCACTCCGGAGAGGAGCCGACGCATTGTCCCCGGAAGGCCCGGCTCATTTCGCCATCGCGGCCCGGGCGGCCTGGATCTTCGCCTTCACGGCATCAAGGTTGAAGCTCGCGCCCTTCTGCATCGGCGGGAACTCGACGGCGGTCATCGCCAGCTTCTCCACCTCCTGCTGGACGAAGGTGAAGCGCCAGAACTCGTACAGGAACCAGTTCATGTAGTTCTGCGTGCCGGTCTTGGTCCCATTGTCCGGCCAGCCCGTCCGCTCGAACGGGTCGAGCCGCAGGTTCGTGATGTAGGGGACATCAGGTTTGGTCTTGTCGCCGAGCCAGCCGGCAGGCTGGTCGATGAAACGATATTTGTAATCCCCGATCCGCACGGCTCCGAGCTCGCTCTCGCCAAAATACCAGATCTCGTTACGCCGTGACGGGCCCTTGCCGGTGATCAGGTCCATCTGATTGTAGCCGTCGAGGTGGACCTTGTAGAACTCGTCGCCGATCTTCTTGCCCGTCTTCAGTTCCGCGCCGATATCGGCGTTGCCCGCTGCGGCGACCAGCGTCGGGAACCAGTCGAGGCCGGAAATGACGCCGTTCTCGACCTTGCCGGCGGGCACTTTGCCCGGCCAGCGGATCATCGCCGGAGCCCGGAAGCCGCCTTCCATGACCGTGCCCTTCGACTGGGCGAACGGGGTCTGGCCGCCATCCGGCCAAGTAAAAACCTCGGTGCCGTTGTCGGTGTTGAAGACGACGATGGTGTTATCGTCCACGCCCAGTTCCGCCAGCTTCTTCATCACAGCCCCGACGACGTCGCCGAGCTGCGCCATGCCGGCCTCGTGGATGGTCCAGCCGTTCTTGGAATTGCGCAGGGCTTGATACTTCGGCGACAGGTGGGTGGTGACGTGCATCCGGGTCGGATTGAGCCACACGAAGAACGGCTTGCCGTCGGACTTGGCCTTCTCGATGAAGCCGAGCGCCAGGTCGCGGATCTCGTCGTCGACCGTCTCCATCCGCTTGGGATAGAGCGGTCCCGCATCCTCGATCCTCTGCTTGCCGACGACGCCCCAGCGCGGTTCGTCGGTAGGATCGGCCACGCTCGTCGCCCAGGAATGGATCATGTTGCGCGGGCCGACCTGACCCAGAAGCTCCTGCGGATAGCCGGGATGGGCCGGGTCCTCCATCGCGTCGAGATGGTAGAGGTAGCCGAAGAACTCGTCGAAGCCGTGCACGGTCGGCAGGAACTCGTTCTTGTCTCCCAAGTGGTTCTTGCCGAATTGCCCGGTGGCGTAGCCCATGCCTTTCAACACGGTGGCGATGGTGACAGCCTGCGCGGGCAAGCCGATGGGGGCGCCGGCACGGCCGACCGTCGTCATGCCGGTGCGGATCGGCAACTCGCCGGTGATGAAGGCCGCGCGCCCGGCCGTGCAGCTGGCCTCGGCGTAATAGTCGGTGAACAGCATCCCCTCGGACGCCAGCCGGTCGAGGTTGGGCGTCCGTCCTGCCATCATGCCGCGATGGTAGGCCCCGATGTTCCAGATGCCGATGTCGTCTCCCGTGATGACGATGATGTTCGGCTTCTGCCCCGACGACGCCGGCTGCGGAGCCTGCGCGACCGCCGTCGGTGTTTCCGCCATCAGTCCGGCGGTCGCCAGGAGCGAGGTGCCGGCGAGCAGCATGGTCCGGCGGCTGGGTGCGCGCTCCGGCCTGCAGCCCGTCTGATCCTCTTGGTGCGCGTCATCGTGCGTCATGACCGATCCCCCTCTCTCAGGATGCACCGGAAGCCGACATGGCTCATGGACGTGTCGACAGGCTGCGCGTGCCGGGCCGCCGGCCGATAGCGGCGGCAGTAATTCGGCGCGCACAGGTGCGAGCCGCCCTTCACGACCTTGCAGGGGATCGGAACCTGCGGATTGCGCGGGTCGACGCTGTCCTCCTCACGCCCGCCCTGCGGGTTTCGGGGGATGCAGCAGGCCTTCGCGGCCTCGGCCGGATGCGTCGCGCTGTACCAATCGGACGTCCATTCCCAGACATTGCCGATCATGTCGAACAGCCCGTAGCCGTTCGGGGGGAACGCGCCGACCGGCGTCGTGCGCTTGTCGGGCCCGGCGGCGGTGTTGAGGTGCGGGAAGTCGCCTTGCCACGTATTGGCCATCCGGCGTCCCGCGGGCGCGAACGCGTCACCCCAGGCGTACTCCGCGCCCTCGAGCCCCCCTCGGGCCGCGAACTCCCACTCCGCCTCGGTCGGAAGGGCCTTGCCGGCCCAGGCGACGTAGGCCTCAGCGTCGCGAAGCGCGACGTGCACGACGGGATGATCGTCGAGGCCCTTGATCGAGCTCCCCGGACCGTAGGGATGCCGCCAGTTCGCCCCCCGCAGAAACGTCCACCATCGCGTCCAGTCGCGCGTGTCGCCAGGCTCACGCGGCGGATGGAAGGTGAGTGAGCCGGCATAGAGCATCTCTGGCTGCGCGCCCGGATAGTTCGTCGGATCCGGGGGGCTCTCCGCGACCGTCCGGTAGCCGGTCGCGCGGACGAAATCCTTGAACCGACGGTTGGTGACCGGGACCGGGTCGATCCAGAAGCTGTCGACGCTGACACGATGCGCCGGCGCTTCCTCGGGATAGTGATCGTTCGACCCCATGCGGAAGGTTCCGCCGGGGATACGGATCATCCCTCCACCGGACTTCGAGGACGAGTCGGGAACACGTCGCGCCAGCGCGGAGAGCGAAGCACCCGCCATCGCATGCTCCTCATCCAAATGCCCCCCGTGCTTCCGATGGAGCAACGGAACCCTAGATTTATGCAGTCAATCGACTGTCAATACAGCCGCATCGATCCATGCGGACGCACCAAAGATCTACATCTGAAGACATGTCAGCAACGCTACGTAGCTCGGCGGCCCACCGATGCTCACTTCCTGAACGCAGGCGTTGCGGCGGTTCGTCTTGAAGCCTGGCCATTGCTGTTCAAGCTGTGTGCGAGCCTGAGTCTCGTCATGGATGCAGCCCCGATCGGTCGCCTGGGCGCTCTGCCCGATCGACGGTGCCGCGCCGCAGATTGCCTTGATGTCGAAGCGCGGCACCTCCTCGGCATACGCAGCCGTTGCGGCGGGAAGTGCCAGGACCAGCAGGCTCAACGGCTTCAACATCGACTGCCCCCTTCGCTGGACTTCGATGCAATGCGCGTTCTCATTCAACGCGGGATGGATCAGGCGGCCCGGCTCGGGTCCGGGCAAAATCAGGCTCCGCGTCAAGCAGTAGGTCGCCGCGCCACGTCTGTAATCGGCAGCCGACTCGCTGTTGAATCACCGATACAATAAACATTTGCTATCTAAATGTGTCAAGCGGACTCGTCGAAATGAATCGCCATGAAGAGCGACATCTAAGGGGTAGCGACCAGGCGATTTGAGACCAGAGCGAAGATCCGGAGCACGCCGCAGTCGATTTACACTGGTCATGTATGATTTTTATAAAATCAATATGAAATTTCGAATGAAAACGAACCGCAGTGTGCTTGCCGAACACTCAACATAATAAATGGTTCGCAGGATTGCTACGTGAAGGGTTGGAGTAGATCGCCGGCCCATATTCGGTGCACCGCTCGGTCCTAGCGCCGCTCCCGGTCACGTTGTGACGGCCGACGACACGGCACGGATCATTGCGCCGGATCGAGTCATCTCCACCGCGACCTCATCCTGAGGTGCCCGCGATAGCGGGCCTCGAAGAAGCGTCCCGCTGCGTTCCGGCGCCGCAAATGTTTTCCCGGCGGGCGCGCGTCTTGCGCCAGGACGTATAAGAAGCAGTTCCGGCACGCGTGACTTCACGATCCCCGATCCCAGCCGATCGCCATCGCGAGATGCCGAAACACAGTGTCACGGAATTCTGGTCCGTATCCAACACATCGAAATCGCCGTCATCCACAGAGAGTGTCGCAAAATTACATCAAACAGCCAGCATCTAGATATTTCGATCCGCTCGAACGCTTGTTTGCCGGCACATGTTGTGACAGCGTTGCTTCAAGTCTCAGCGATTCCCCTCGCCAAACCTTGGGAGCTGAAGATATGCAACGCCTCGGCACGCCCATCCGTTGGGCTGCGGCAGCTCTCCTAAGCGTATCGAGCCTGATGGTGGCCGAGGAGGCCCGAGCGGCTGAATATGCGCAGGGCGTCTACGTGCTCGGCAATCGCGGCCCGCTCGCGGGCGTAACGCCGCCGCCGGGCTTCTACTTCGAGAGCGAGACGTACTTCTATCAGGGCGACCTGGGGGCGAACCGTGTCTTCCAGGGCGGCGGTGTCGTGGCCGCGGGGGTCAAGAATTCCACCGTGGCGAACTTTGCGTCGCCGATCTGGGTGACGCCGGTCGAGATCCTGGGCGGCAATCTCGGCTTCTCCATCACAATCCCGTTCGGGACGCCGGATGTCAGCGCGGCCGCAGTCCTGTCCTCACCGCGCATCGACCGCATCGTCGCCGGCCGCGAGCACGATGCCGTCTTCAACGTCGGCGATATCTATCTCGCGTCCTTCGTGGGCTGGCATGCCGGCAATTTCCACTGGACCGCGACGGCGCTCGGCGTCGTCCCCTCCGGCTCATTCGAGAACGGCCAGCTATCCAACATCGCACTGAACCGCCCGGCCCTCGATCTCAGCGGCGCGCTTACCTACCTCGACCCGGTTCTCGGCTACGAGCTCTCGGTCGTGCCCGGCATCACGTTCAACTGGATCAACCCCGCGACGCGGTACCTGACCGGCACCGAGCTCCACCTGGAATGGTCGGCATCGAAGTACCTGAGCAAGGACTTGTCGATCGGCCTCGTCGGCTATTTCTACGACCAGCTGACGGGTGACAGCGGGTCCGGCGACCGGATCGGCCCGTTCAAGGGCCGGGTCGTGTCGCTGGGCGGCCAGGTCAGCTACACCTTTCACGCCGGTGAGATCCCCATCTCCACGAGCGTCAGGGTCTATCGCGAATTCGACGTCCGGAACCGGTTCCAGGGCACCGCGACGTACCTGACCATCTCGGCCCCGCTCTGGGTCGCGCCGCCGAAGGCCACCGCGGAGGCGAAGCCGGTTGTCGTGAAATATTGAGGAACGCGGGAACCGCCCTGCGCGCTGCCCGCGGCGGACCACCCGCCTCTGGCGCGCGGCCCGTTGGCGCCGGCAAAAGCCGGCCGGAAGCGGCGGGTCCGATTCGGACCTTACAGGCGTCCGGTATGGGCCCGGAGCCGCCGGCACGCGCTCCGGGCGTGATCGCGCTGGAGCCTGCAGCCGCAGGTATGCCCGACACACACCGACGCCGCGATGGGGCGCATCGCGCCCAATCCTGCGCCGCCGTCACCGGTGTATCGCGGCCGCGACACACGCGATCTTGTTCGCCGCCGCACCCGCCGGGGACACGCGCGTGCTTGCCTGATTGCTAGGCAGTCTGCTTGAGAGCGCGGCTGTTCCCAAGGGTGCCCCTCATGTTGTCGCTCTCCACGCGGGGCCTGTCCGGCCTCGCGCTCCTGGTCCTTTCCGCCACGCCCAGCACGGCGGCATCCCCCGCGCCCGACAGCGGCAGCACGGCCTGGATCCTGACAGCCTCCGCGCTCGTCCTGTTCATGACGCTGCCGGGCCTCGCCCTCTTCTACGGCGGGCTCGTTCACGCGCGGAACGTCCTGTCCGTGCTGATGCAGTGCTTCGCGATCTGCTGCATCGCCTCGGTGCTCTGGGCGATCTGCGGCTACAGCCTCGTGTTCGACGGGGACGGCGCGCTCATCGGGACGCTCCACAAGGCGTTCCTGGCTCATCTCGAGCCGCTGCGGACCGGAACGCTCCTGCCTGAGCCCGTCTTCGCGCTCTATCAGATGACCTTCGCGGTGATCACGCCGGCCCTCATCATCGGCGCCATCCCGGAGCGCGTGGCCTTTCCCTTCGTCGCCCTGTTCTCGGCCCTATGGCTGCTGCTCGTCTACGTCCCGGTGGCGCACTGGATCTGGGGCGGCGGCTGGCTGGCCGCGCTCGGAACCCTCGACTTCGCCGGCGGCATCGTGGTCCACACCACGGCGGGAATCTCGGCCCTGCTCCTCGCCATCCTCGTGGGCCGCCGTCGCGGCTTCCCGACGACGCTGACGCCGCCACACAGCCCCGGAATGACCATGATGGGCGCCGGCATGCTCTGGGTCGGCTGGTTCGGCTTCAACGGCGGCTCTGCCCTTGCCGCCGACGCGAGCGCGGCGAATGCCATCCTGGTCACGCATCTGTCGGCCGCTGCGGGCGCCATGGCGTGGACGGCGGCGGAATGGGTGAAGATCCGCAAGCCCACCTCGATCGGGATCGTCACCGGCTGCGTGGCGGGTCTGGCCACGATCACGCCGGGCGCGGGCTACGTCTCGCCGGCCGCGGCCCTGCTGATCGGGGCCGCCGGCGGTCTCGTCTGCTTCTTCGTCACCCTGTACGTGAAGCATCGCCTCGTCATCGACGATTCCCTCGACGTCTTCGCCGTGCACGGCGTGGGCGGCATTCTCGGTTCGCTCCTGCTCGCACTGTTCCTGCTGCCGGACCTCGGCGGCGTCGGCCTCAGCGAAGGCCGCACGGTCCTGGGGCAGCTCGCGGTTCAGGCGCTTGCCGTCGGGGTGACCGCCCTGTGGTCGGGGCTCCTCACATTCGGCCTGGCGCGGCTTCTCGGCGTCGTGACCCCGCTGCGCGTGGACCAAGAGGCCGAGCATGACGGGCTGGACACGGCGAGCCATGGCGAGCGCGCCTACGAGTACACCACCTGATCGGACGCCCCGCCTCCGACCCGCGACGGTGCGAGCGAACGGGATCGGCACTGCAACGTTAACGGCGGCGTGACGTTCACCCGCGGCGCGCGGTGCAAGGAGGCCTGGTGCCGGACTGGATCCAACACACTGTCTGGTGGCAGGTCTTCCCACTCGGCTTCGTCGGAGCCGAGCCCGAGGCTGCGCCCGCCGCGCCGGTCGTGCAGCGTTTGCCCCACCTGCACGGCTGGCTCGACTATGCCGTCGAACTCGGCGCTTCGGGATTGGCGCTGGGGCCGATCTTCGCGGCCTCGACTCACGGCTACGATACCGTCGACCCCTTCCGGATCGATCCGCGTCTCGGGGACGATGCCGATTTCGATGCGCTGATCGAGGCCGCGCATGCGCGCGGCCTGCGCATCCTCCTCGACGGGGTGTTCAACCACGTCGGCCGCAGGCATCCGGCTTTCCAGGAGGTCCTGCATCGCGGCCCGCAGGCAGAGCGGGCGAATTGGTTCAAGCTGTCCTGGCCGCGTGGCACCGCGCCCGGGTCCGAGCCGGACTATGCCTGCTTCGAGGGGCATCGGCAGCTTGTCACGCTCAATCACGACGCGCCGCAGGTGGCGGATTACGTCGCGGCGATCATGGACCACTGGCTCAACCGCGGCGCCGATGGCTGGCGCCTGGATGCGGCCTACGCGGTCCCGCGGCGGTTCTGGGCCCAGGTGCTGTCCCAGGTCCGCTCCGCGCACCCGGACGCCTACATCGTCGGCGAGGTGATCCACGGCGACTACGCCGGCATCGTGCGGGATACCGGCATGGATGCCGTGACCCAATACGAGCTCTGGAAGGCGATCTGGAGTGGCCTCAACGACCGCAATCTGTTCGAGCTCGCCCACGCGCTGGAGCGCCACAACGGCTACCTGGATGCCTTCGTGCCGCTGACCTTCGTGGGCAATCACGATGTGACGCGCATCGCCAGCCGCCTTACGGACGAGCGGCTCCTGCCCCACGCGCTCGCGATCCTGTTCACCTGCGGCGGCACGCCCTCGATCTACGCCGGCGACGAGCAGGCCTTCCGCGGCGTCAAGGAGGAACGGGTGGGTGGGGATGATGCGATCCGCCCACCGTTCCCGCCGACGCCGGCAGAACTCGCTCCCTATGGCTGGCCGATCTACCGGTTGCACCAGAGCCTCATCGCCCTGCGCCGCCGTCATCCCTGGCTGCATCGCGCCCGCACGCGGCAGGTCCATCTGGCCAACGCGCAGCTCGTGCTCGCGATGACAGAGGCGCCCCAGACGCTGTTCGTCGCGCTGAACCTCGCCGATGAGGCGGTCTCGCTGCCCGTACCGGAGGCTCGGCGCATCGAGGTGGGAGAGGGTCAACTCGTCAGCGAGGCGGGTGGCGTGCGGGTGAGCCTCGGCCCACAGGGCTGGGCGATCCTGACCGCCTGACCTGCGGTCCGAAGGAACCCCGCTCCGGCCCGGTCAACCGAGCGGGGCGTCGATCACGCCCAGATGATGCGGTGGCTGGACGCTGAGCGCGCCGCCTACGAAGCGGGTTGACCTTGCCACGATGGCAAGGTGCAGCGTTGCAGCTCGGACCGCTGAGCCGAGAGGAGACGTCCTGTGAAAAGCCTGTTCGCGACCACTGCCGCCCTGCTGATGCTCAGCGCGGCCCCCGCCTTGGCCATGAGCTGCTGTGGCGGAGGCAAGGGCGCGATGATGTGCGGAAAGAACAGCATGGCGACGAGCCATACCGCCAAGGCCAAGAAGGGCAGCTGTTGTTGTGAGGGCATGAATGGCCGCAACATGAGCAGGCGCATCTAAACGACGCCACGGCCCTCTGTATCCACGCCGGCCTGACCAGCGGTCTGCTTCACGGTGCGAGAGGCGGGTGGAATGAGCTGTGCCTCTCGCCCCTCATCCCCTCTCGGCCTCGTCGATACGCATGCTTCAACGTCCGGGGATGGTCGGGAACGGTCGCCACAGCGGCGTCCGCTTCATCCAGCACGCGCCGGGAAGCCGACAGGTGCACCACCACCTTCAACGGGTGGCAGCAGAACGCCGAACGCGTATGCGCAACTAGCCATACAGCAAACCTCTATCGTATACTCGCTGTACGATTTTGCATGGTGAGATCAGGATCAATCACCCCATGCCGCTCCATCCGGATACCCGTTCACGGCCCTGCGCTGATGAAAGCGGAACGGCGCCGCATCCGAAGGTCGAAGGCCGGCCGGACTCGCCGCGCGTCCAAACCTGCACCGCGGACCTTCGCCTGCACAGCCTGCACGGGCAGATCGATCGGGCGGATGCGGAGTCGTCGCAGGCGCCTGACCCGGACCTGTTTCGCGATGACCTTCTGCGGTTGCTGCCCGAACTGAGGCACTTTGCGAGATCGGTGACGCAGGCGGCAGAGCAGGCGGAGGACCTCGTCCAAGAGACGCTTCTCAGGGCTTGGCAGAGCCAGGATCAATACCGCCCGAGCAGCGACTTGAAGGCATGGGCCTTCGCGGTGATGCGGAACAGCATCTTGTCCCACAGGCGCGACACGGACCGCGAACTCCCCGATCTGGGCATGGCCGCTGCAGGGCGACCGGCCGGCTCCGTTGATTGAGGGTCCACATCCAGCCGGCCCTGAAGCTCCCGAGCGGTCGCGTGTTCGACCGCGCCATCAATGGTGCAGATCGATGTGGTGCGCGTTCGTGCCCTGATCCGAAAGCCCGATCAGCTCGACGTTGCCATGCGACCCAACCTCGGCCGGTGTGTGGCTCGGCGCGGCAGCATGCCCGCGCTGGCCATCGGATGAGAACACGAGATTTCCGGCTGGGTCGACCTGCGCTGCCGGCGGCTGCGCCTGACTCTGCCCACCGGCATGGGATGTCTGGCTGACGGAGGACGGCTGACCACCGCTCATGGCGGGCGATGCGCCCGAGCCTGGCGGATCAACCGGCTGCCCGGAGCTTATATGCGGCCCAGGATCTGCCGGCGCAGGAGTGTTGGCGTGAGGCGCGCCCTGAGCCTCGGTGCCGGGTTGGACGTGCCCTGGATCCGCGCCGTTCGCCTCAGCCTGCGATGCTCCGGACTGATGGCCCGCATTCGTGCCGTTGACGGCGCCCTGACCCTCGGCGCCCTGCGTGGCTGATCCGGCCTCCTTGAGCTGACCCGGTGCCTCGGCGCTGTTGCCGGGTGCCTCGCTGGCTTGAGCAGAGCCTGGTTCCGCGCCGCTCGCCTCGGCCTGCGATGCGCCGGACTGGTGGCCCGCGTTCGTGCTGGTGGCGGCGCCTTGACCCTCGGCGCCGTGCGTAGCCGATCCGGCTTCCTTGAGCTGACCCGGCGCCTCGCCGCTCTTGCCGGGTGCCTCGCTGGCCTGAGCAGGGCCTGGATCCGTGCCGGTCGCCTCAGCCTGCGACGCGCCGGACTGGTGGCCCACGTTCGTGCTGGTGGCGGCGCCTTGACCCTCGGCGCCGTGCGTAGCCGATCCGGCTTCCTTGAGCTGACCCGGCGCCTCGCCGCTCTTGCCGGATGCCTCGCTGGCCTGAGCGGGGCCTGGATCCATGCCGGTCGCCTCAGCCTGCGACGCGCCGGACTGGTGGCCCACGTTCGTGCTGGTGGCGGCGCCTTGACCCTCGGCGCCGTGCGTAGCCGATCCGGCTTCCTTGAGCTGACCCGGCGCCTCGCCGCTCTTGCCGGATGCCTCGCTGGCCTGAGCAGGGCCTGGATCCGCGCCGCTCGCCTCAGCCTGCGACGCGCCGGACTGGTGGCCCACGTTCGTGCTGGTGGCGGCGCCGTGACCCTCGGCACCGTGGGTGGCTGATCCGGCTCCCTTGAGCTGACCCGGTGCCTCGCCGCTCCTGCCGGATGCCTCGCCCGCCTGAGCAGGGCCTGGATCCGCGCCGCTCGCCTCGGCCTGCGATGCGCCGGACTGGTGGCCCGCGTTCGTGCTGGTGGCGGCGCCTTGACCCTCGGCGCCGTGCGTAGCCGATCCGGCTTCCTTGAGCTGACCCGGCGCCTCGCCGCTCTTGCCGGGTGCCTCGCTGGCCTGAGCAGGGCCTGGATCCGTGCCGGTCGCCTCAGCCTGCGACGCGCCGGACTGGTGGCCCACGTTCGTGCTGGTGGCGGCGCCTTGACCCTCGGCGCCGTGCGTAGCCGATCCGGCTTCCTTGAGCTGACCCGGCGCCTCGCCGCTCTTGCCGGATGCCTCGCTGGCCTGAGCGGGGCCTGGATCCATGCCGGTCGCCTCAGCCTGCGACGCGCCGGACTGGTGGCCCACGTTCGTGCTGGTGGCGGCGCCTTGACCCTCGGCGCCGTGCGTAGCCGATCCGGCTTCCTTGAGCTGACCCGGCGCCTCGCCGCTCTTGCCGGATGCCTCGCTGGCCTGAGCAGGGCCTGGATCCGCGCCGCTCGCCTCAGCCTGCGACGCGCCGGACTGGTGGCCCACGTTCGTGCTGGTGGCGGCGCCGTGACCCTCGGCACCGTGGGTGGCTGATCCGGCTCCCTTGAGCTGACCCGGTGCCTCGCCGCTCCTGCCGGATGCCTCGCCCGCCTGAGCAGGGCCTGGATCCGCGCCGCTCGCCTCGGCCTGCGATGCGCCGGACTGATGGCCCGCATTCGTGCCGTTGGCCGCACCGTGACCCTCGGCGCCGGGCCGGTTTTGATCCAGCTCGCTTCTGCCGGAATGAGCCGGATCACCAACCGCGTTCGGGGCACGCAAGGCCTCTCCCTCTGGAACGGGGCCGCCCCGCGCGGCGTGCTCCTGTCCCCCGGTCCCCTCCTCCCTCCGCGCAGGCGCCAAACGAGTCAGGTCGGCCTGCGTCGTCGCAGTGACCCCGTCGATCGGCGATGACGGCGTCTCGGGCGCTGAATGCCCGATTGTCTGCGTTGCGCTCTGATGCTGGGACAC
Source organism: Methylobacterium tardum (assembly GCF_023546765.1). NCBI lineage: Bacteria > Pseudomonadati > Pseudomonadota > Alphaproteobacteria > Hyphomicrobiales > Methylobacteriaceae > Methylobacterium > Methylobacterium tardum. The sequence goes on along the minus strand of NZ_CP097484.1, from coordinate 5,803,231 downwards.
GGTCTCGCCATTTGTGGCGGGCGACGGGCCCGCCTGCCCCGCACCGTCGGCGCTGCCCGATGCGGCCGCACCGGCGTCCGACCGGGCCTCCGGCGTCGTCGACGACCCTGCGGTTCGGGGTGTGCCCGCCTCTGCCGCTTGGGCCGAAGCCTGATATGCGGGCTCCAGGCCTGCCCAGGCAGGAGCGTGCACGAGCGTCGGATGTCCGGGACCGATGGCTCTGACATCGGTGCTGCCCGGTTGGGAGGACGCGGCCGAAATCGGCTCGGCCGTCGTGGAACCGGCAGTCCCGTTCGCAGCCGGCCGCTCGCGCCGGACGTGAGCGGCACCCCCGCGCTCGCGGTGCGGATCGCCTCGCCTGCGGGCACCGGGACGCTGCCCTGCTCCCACATGGCGGCAGCGTTGCCGCCCGCTGAGCCGAAGGACAGGCCCGGCTCCGTCGCCGGCTCGCCATGGTCGGCCGCGAAGGCATCGGCCGCGAAGACCATCGCGGAGAACACGATGACGCCGAACTGCTTGCGATGGCTGTCGCGCTCATCGGCATCGCCGGAGTCTCCGCTGCCCGCCGCCCGGTGCTGGAGCGTCTGGCCCGATGGACCGGCCGGAACCGGGCCGTCGCCCGCGTGCTCTTGGTCAGCCGCGAGCGCGTCTTGGGGTGACAGGCTCAAAGCCGCAGCCGCGACGAGAGCGGCGAGCAGGGCGGCCGGATGGACCGAGAGCTTCGTTCCGTCGGCGCCTTGCGGGATCGGAAGGAGTTCCGGGTAGCGCTGGGCGAGCTGGTTGATCAGGGCACGGAAGTCGCTGCCCCGCATCGGGCTGTCCAGGACTTCCGAGGCAATGACGTAGCTGCCGTCGATCCGGGCGAAATGCATGATCGCGTCGCCGTCGGGCCGGCAGAAGACGAACCAGGGCTCCGCCTCGTCGCTCAGCCCCTGCTCGCTGCCGATCTGCAGGCCGGCCCGGATCAGCGCGGCCTCGACGCGGTAGAACTCCGCGAGCTCCTGCTGCGACCAGCCGCCCTGGCTGGTCGATGCGGGCCGGAAGAAGGAGATGACCGCACCCATCGGGACCTCACTTCCGCAAATGGACTGACGAACAGGCTTTATCGTTCATGGAAACCGTGTCCGAGGGCTTCGAAGAACGGCGCAACCAGATAGTCGAGCGCCGTGCGCTCGCCGGCCGACACGACGATTTCGGCCGGCAGGCCCGCCAGGAGACGGGGCCGTACGTCGTCCGGCAATTGGTGATCGTCGATCTCGACCGTGCCGGCGAAATAAGGCTGTTTCGTCCCCTCATCGAGCAGGCGATCACGCGAGACCAGGGTCAGCGTTCCGAAGATGGCGGGCGTGCGGCGCGTCTGGAAGGCCGGGAACTTGACCTCGGCGCGCATGCCGGCATGGACGGCCTCCAGATCGTTCGGCGCGAACTGGACGCTGATCACGAGCCGATCGTTGGTCGGGACGATCTCCATCAGCGGCTCGCCGGAGCGGATCACCTGCCCGATCGTGTAGACCTTCAATCCCTGGATGACGCCCTGATGCGAGGCCCGGACCTCGTGCCGCCGGAGAACATCCTGGGCAACGATGAGCTTCTCGCGCAGTTCGGAACTCTTCTGACGGACGTCCAGAAGCTGTGCCGTCAGTGTCTCTTGGAGCTTCTGCTTGAGTTGCGCCGCCTGCATCCCCGCCTCGTTGATGCCGTTCTGCGCCTTGGCGGTCTCGGCCACGGACCGCCCGATCACACCCGCGAGGCGTGCGTGCTCCCGCTCCATCATCAGGACGCGGGAGAGCGGGATGAGGTTCTTCTCGCGCAGGCCGCGCAGGCCTTCCAGCTCCTGCTGGATCAGGGCGACCTGTTGCTCGACCGAGGCCTTCTCGACCGCGAGTCCGGCGATCTCGGTCTTCAGCTGCGTGACGCGCGCCTGAATGAGCCCAAGCTGTGCCTGAAACGACGCGCGCCGCTCCGACAGCTGACTGGCCTGGTCGTCGATCATGCGGGCCACGGCCCGGTCATCCCGTCGCGCTGCGATCTCCGGCGGCAGGACCAGATCCGCCGCCTGCTCCTGCTCGGCGCGCAGCCGCGCCTCGAGGATCAGGGCCGCGTCGAGCTGACCGCGGAGCAAATCGTTGCTGGCGCGCGATTGCACGGGATCGATGCGGAGCAGGACGTCGCCCGCATGGACGGTCTGCCCGTCCCGCACCAGCACCTCCTGCACGATGCCGCCTTCGAGATGCTGCACCACCTTGCGGCTGCCTTCCGCGACGATGATGCCGGGACTGATGACCGCCCGGTCGAGGCGCGCAGTGGCGGCCCAGCTCCCGACGACGCCGAACGTCGCGACGATGACGGCGTAGCCGGCGACGGCGTACACGCGCCAGTTGGTCGGACCGCCGCCCGCCCGTTCCACGTCAGGCGTGCGCTGCGGGGGCGACAGGCTCGGCATCGCGGCTCGCGAGAGGGTCATCGCCTATCCCGCGCTCCGCTGCGCCTCGGAATCCCGGTGGCCCTGGGACGCCGGGGAGCGGCGGGCGGCACCAGGGTCGGGACCGGGCGCGGGCCGGTGATCTGTGACAGAACCTGCTCCGCGGTGCCGTCGCTCTGCAAGGTGCCCCCGCTCATGAGCAGGACGCGGTCGGCCTCGGCCAGCAGGCTCACCTTGTGGGTCACGATCACCACCGTCGTGCCCGACTGCCTCAGCTCCGCCACGGCCCGCATCAGCGCGGCCTCGCCGACCTGGTCGAGACTCGCATTCGGCTCGTCCAGGACCACCAAGCTCGGCTCGCCGTAGAGGGCGCGGGCCAGCGCGATGCGCTGACGCTGACCGCCGGACAATCCGTGCCCGTCCCCCCCGATCACCGTATTATACCCGTCCGGAAGAGACTGGATCAGCTCGTGACAACCCGCCCTCCGGGCCACCGCGATCACGCGCGCGTCGTCCTCGGCGGCGAACCGCGCGATGTTCTGCGCCACCGTGCCGTCGAACAGCTCCACGTCCTGGGGTAGGTAGCCGACGTGCTGGCCGAGCGCCTGCTTGTCCCAGTGACGCAGGTCGGAGCCGTCGATGCGCACGGTGCCGTCGAGCAGGGGCCAGACTCCGGTCAGGGCGCGCACGAGGGTCGACTTGCCGGCCGCGCTCGGGCCGATGATGCCCACGAGGCTGCCGGGCTCGAGCCGGAAGCTCACCGCGCTGAGGATCGGCCGCGTCGAGCCGGGTGCCGCCACGGAGATGTTCTCGACCTGGATCGAGCCCTGCGGGCGCGGCAGCATCAGGCGGCGGGTCTCCGGCCCGGCGACGTCGATGAGATCCGTCAGCCGCCGGTAGCTGGCGCGGGCGGCCGTGAAGCCCTTCCAGTTGCCCACGACGGCCTCGATCGGCGCGAGCGTGCGGCCGATGATGATCGACGCGGCGATCATCGACCCGGCGGAGATCTCGCGGCGGATGGCGAGATACGCGCCCGCCCCCAGAACCAGGGTCTGCAGGAGCATGCGGACGAACTTCGTCCCGGCGACGATCAGGCCGGCGCGATCGCTCGCACGGGCCTGAAGGACCAGGACGTCGTCGTGGCGCCGACGCCAGAGACCGCGCAGGGACGCCAGCATGCCCATGGCCTGCAGCACTTCCCCGTTCCGGAAGACGGTGGCGGCCTGCTGCCCCGCCTCGCGCGAGGCCTGACTGGCGGCGTCGAGCGTCCAGCGCGTCGCGATCTCGGTGAGCAACGTCAGCCCGAGGATCGTGCCGCCGCCCACGAGCGCCATCCAGCCGAACCAAGGATGCAGCACGAAACAGGCGAGCAGAAAGATCGGGATCCAGGGCAGGTCGCAGAACGCCAGCATCCCGCTGCCGGTCAGGAACTCGCGCAGGACATCCACGTCGCGCAGCGCCGTGTCGTGGCGCGCGCCGGGCCGGATCAGCATGCCGCGGTGGGCGGCATCGAAGATCGGATCGGCGATCTCCCGGTCGAAGATCACGCCGCCACGCACCAGAAGGCGCGAGCGCAGCATGTCCAAGGTCGCGTAAACGGCAAGGCCGAACGCGGCGATCAGCGTGATCCCAATGAGCGTCGTTTCACTGCGGCTCGGGATGACGCGATCGTAGATCTGAAGCATATACAGCGGGCTGACGAAGAGCAGCAGATTGATGAACAATCCGAAGATCACAGCCGTCGCCAGAACCGGTCGAAGCGCGCGCAGGCCGGTGGTCAAGGTCGACGGCAGTGAGTGATCGCCCATACCGCTTTCGTCCTGCAATCGACCGGCGCAATCAGCGGCCTTCAAAACCCCACGTCGCGAAGTCATCGCGCCGACGACCACCGGACGCCGACCTCCGCACCCTTGAGCCAAGGGTCCGATCGTCGCCATGCCCGAGCGGCCGATCGGGAACACCATATGGCAGGCTGGCCATCGGCACCCTCTTCCATGTTGGTCCCCGTAATCGACATGATAGGGCCATTCGGAGGCATGCCAAGCATCTCGTCGCGGGAGCGACGACGTTCATCGGCCCGTGTCTGGACAGGGCATGGCCGTCGCAGCTATATGGCTTTTACTGTATAAGCACCGCGTGCAGACGCGATCGCACGCAGGAAGGCAAACCCTCGTGTATGCGCATTACCAACGCCTGGACTCGGAGGAGGTGCTGGAGCTGCGTCGCGAAGGTGGGCGGTATCTGAAGGAATTGCGGGAGGCGCAGGGCCTGTCGCAACGGCAGCTCGCCGCTCTCGTGGGTGCGGAATACTATACGTTCATCTCGCAACTCGAGACGGGGCGCGGCCGCATCCCTCCGGATCGCTACCGGGCCTGGGCGGAGGCGCTGAAAATCGAGCCTCGGGAGTTCGTCCGGAACGTGATGCGCTTCTACGATCCGATGACGTACGAGATCCTGTTCGGCGATCTCACCGCCCGGGCCGAGGACGACGAAGCCTAGGCCGTTAATCGCCTTTGGGCGCGTGGAAGAGCAGGCTCCGAAGGCGGACGGAGGCAGGTCCTACGCTCAAGACGTGGTTTGATCGGCATCGTGCGCCGTCTGCGATCCGAGGCGCGACGCCTCCTGCGACGCGTCGTCGGCCGACGATACGGGCGCACCGACCGCCGCCATCAGGACCCGTAATCCGTCGATCCAAGCATCGACCTCGGCCCGCGTGACGCATCCAGAACGCTTGAAGACCTTGCCGGATGCGAGCGTCACGACAACATCGAAACGGCCGTCCGACCTGTCTTCGATTCGATAGACTACACTTTGTGGCATCGTCGCTGCCCAGCGGTTCCTTTTCGAACGACAACGGGAGCGATCCAAACCCGGTCCCCGGCAGCGCCCCGATCGAGCGCCGTTCCCGACCAGCCCCCTCGTTTGGCACGGCCCGAGGTCCGGGCATCGCTGAACGCGACGATCCTCGCAGCTCCTGCTCGTCTCACCAACCTCCGCTGCGGACCGAACGGAGCCACCACAAACGCACAAGCCTCACAGAACGATCCTCGGCTTGCAGGGTTAGATGTTCACTGTACAGTCAGGTGGCGGGGCCTATGGCAGAGGGTGGACGCTTGAAGACGCGCATTTCCGGGACGCCATCGCTGGATGGCCCATCGTTCCGCGCCGTCACGTCGGACGACGTGCACGATGGACCGGAGCTCGGCAGTACGGCGGATGTCTTGAGAGGACATGTCTTGACAGACAGGTTGATGAGCGAAGGGCCGACATCTGGCCGGCCGAAACCACCCGACCGCCCGGATACGGCCTCACTCCCTCCCGGTGTGCGGGATCATCTCGGCGCCCATCTGCGCGGCGCCTACGAAGCGCTGACGCGGGCGCAGACACCGCAGCGTCTGCTTGATCTCGTGGCGCAGCTCGATGCCACCCTGGAGGGGCAGAGCCGCGAGAGGGCTTTGTTCTTTCGCGCGGAGCTGACCAAAGCGCTTCCTGGGCTGCGCGCGTTCGCCTTGTCGCTCATCGCCGACGCCTCGCGCGCCGACGACCTGGTGCAGGAGACCGTCCTGCGGGCCTGGGCTCACCAGAACCTGTTCGCAACAGGCTCGAACCTGAAGGCGTGGCTCTGCACCATCCTACGCAACCAGTTCTACACCGAGTGCCGCAAGCGGAAGCGCGAGGTCGAGGATGTGGATGGCGCTGCTGCGGCGCAACTCACGGCTCCGGCGGCCCAGGAGCACGGTTCCGACCTGCAGACCGTCTGGTCCCATATCGGCAAGCTGCCTGAGCTTCAGCGCGAGGCCTTGTTGCTCGTGGGTGCACAAGGCCTCACGTATGAGGCGGCCGCCGAGGTGATGGGATGTCAGACGGGCACTGTGAAGAGCCGGGTGAGCCGCGCCCGAGCCCTGCTCGTCGCCGAGCTCGCGTAGGGCTTGCAACGCCCTCGTCGGAGACCCCGACATCGACGCGCTCGCGACCAGGATGACGGCCGCGAGTGGGGATGGTTGAACGGCCGCGGTGGCAGCCGAGAAGCGAGGGCGATCCGCGCCCGGAAGCTCGGGCCCGGTCTCAGGCGAGATCGAGTTCGAGGACCAGATCCGTCAGGTAGAAGGCGATGCGGCGGCTCGCCTCGCGATCCGCGCACTCGACGCTGAAGCCGACCGTGAGAGGCTCGCCCGCGTAGCGGCGCAGGACAGATTCGGCCATCAATGCGGCCTCGCGCTCCGCGGCCGCGGTGAGGACGCGTCGGCCGTCGCGGGTTTCCAGCGTCACCCGGAACTGGTTGTGAGGCATCTCAGGGCGCTCCCCCAGCCAAAGCAGGCAGCCCCATCGGACCGGTGCATGGGCCCTCTAACGTCCCTAGCGGCCAAACCGATCCAGCGCCGTACAGCAAAACTGCTACTCAATCGGGCGGGAGGTGCCGGGCCGAGACCGGACATGGCTTCAGCAGCACCTTGGCGCCGCGCGGCGGGCGAGTTGCGGCCGGCGAGAGCCGCGAAGCGGCCAGCATCGGGCTGGCAAGAACGCAGATGGGGCGCCCGGCAGGGCGCCCCCGAGAGGCTCCGAACGGGGCGGCCGCTCAGTCGTCCCAGTCGTGATGGCGGTGGAAGCCGCCGTCACGACGCTCGATCACGCGCACGCCCGGGCGATCCCAGTCGCGATACCGGGAGCCGACGCCACGGTAGCCGTCGCGATAGCCCTCCCGCACGATGACGCGGGAGTGACCGTAACCAGGACCATATCCGTAGCCGCCACCCCACTCATGCGCCTGGGCAGTCGAGGCGGCGCCCACGAGAGCGGCACCGGCGGCGAGGGTCAAAGCGATTGTCTTCAAGCTGTGTCTCCGTTTCGATGATGGCTCCAAGAACGTCGTCGCCTCGAAAACCGTTCCCACAAAGTACGACATCTGGTTTGTGGCAGCCGCTAACCTTGATCCGGCCCAGCGTCTCCGGCCGTCTACCTGCGATCACGCGCAACGCGCCCGAGGCGGAACGGTTTAGGTTGTTCGAACGTCTCTGGTGACCTGTCTTCGCGCACCAAGCGCGGGCTGCGACGCCCTTCTTCCGGGAGGTCGTGGCACACCGGCCTGAGACCATGCTCGCCACCACGCACCTTGCGCTCATCAACGTCTTCACCGGCGACATCCAGGGCGGCCTCGGTCCCTTCCTGGGAACGTGGCTCGCCGAGACGGGAGGATGGTCCCCGGCGCGGGTCGGGTTCGTGACGACGCTCGTGGGCGTCGGCGCGCTGTGCCTGAGCGGGCCGGCCGGCGCCCTTGTCGACCGGATCGGGCGACCCCGTCTCCTCATCGCCGCCGCCTGCGCCGCCATCCTGGCCGGCACGCTGCTGATCATGCCGGCCAAGTCCTTCCCGGCCGTGTTCGCCGCCCAGATGCTGGCGGCCGCCGGCGGCGTGCTGCTTCTGCCCGCCGTCACCGAGTTGACGCTCGGCATTGTCGGCAAGGACCGCTTCCCGAAGCAGCAGGGCCGCAATCAGGCCTACAACCACCTCGGCATCCTCATCGCGGCGGGCCTCATCAGCTTCGGCACCGTCCAGTTCGGACCCGCCGTGGCCTTCTGGGTGCTCGGGGCCATGGCCGTGCTGGCCATCGCGGCCAGCGTGACGACGCCCGGTCACTGCTACAACGGACGCCGCGCGGTCGGCTGGAAGGAGGACGATCCGGACGACAAGCCGGAACGGGCGACCACCCGCAGCGTGCTTTCGAACCGCAAGCTGATGGTGCTGGCGGTGGCGCTCGCGCTGTTCAACCTCGGCAACGGCGGCATGCTGAGCCTGCTCGGGCAGAAGCTCGTGGCGGCCGGCACGGACGCCACGGCCTGGACGGCCCGGTACGTCATGGTCGCGCAGCTGGTCATGATCCCGGTGGCCCTCTTCGCCGGCTCCCTCGCCGACAAGCGCGGGCGCCGCAAGCTCCTGCTGGTCGCCCTCGCCGTGCTGCCGGTGCGCGCAGCCCTGTCCGCCTTCATCGACGACCCGGTCTGGCTCATCTCGGCCGAGATCTTCGACGGCGTGGCCTCAGGCATTGTCGGCGTGGCCGTGCCCGTGGTGGTGGCGGATCTCACCTGGGGCTCGGGCCGCACCCAGACGGCGCTCGGCACCGTCAACGCCGTGCAGGGCATCGGCGGCGCGCTCTCGGCCTGGTACGGCGGCCTGGCGCAGTCCGTGCTCGGCTGGACCGGCTCGTTCCTGGCGCTCGGCGCGCCCGCGCTGATCGCCCTCGCCTTGGTCATCTGGCTCGACGCGACCTCCGAGCCGGGACGCCGGACACGTCGGCGCGAGCGTCTGGCCGCCAGCATGCAGCCTGCCTGACCGGGGGCGCCACCGGCCCGCATCCTCGGTTGCGGGGCTGCCTGCGCGGGCACCTTCGGCGCGTGGCGAGCAGGATTGCCTAGAGAAGCTGGCGCTCACCGAACAGGCGGCAACCAGCTGACTCTCGGGCGGCCGCGGATCCAGGCCGATCGAACGATTTGGGGCCTTCGCGCCCAGCCGCCCCGGGGCAATGTCCCATTCGATCAAGACGTCCGGCCTTATCTTATGTCAACTGCACTGCTTGGACCGACTCAGGGTTGAAACAGGGGTGGCCATGTCCTCTTCTGTCACAGCAGGAGCGCCGGGACCCGCGATGCGGCCCATGAGACCCGGCAGCGCCGGTGCGAACGGGCAGCTGCTCCCTGTCGCGTTGAGCCGTCCGGGGGTCAAACAGGCGATCTACGCCGCCCTTGTCGAACTCGGAGCCGATCCGGGCGACCTCCTTGCCGAGTTGAAGCTTGACCCCGGTCTCTTCGACGGCGGCACGCGCGTCCCCTATGCAGACCTCAACCGGCTCATCACGCTCGGGGCCGACCGGACGAATTGTCCGCATCTCGGGCTGCTCATCGGCCAGCGCGCGTCCCTGGGGTCGCTGCGACAGCTCGGCGTGCTGATGCGGCACTCGGAGACCGTGGGCGACGCCCTGCGTGCGCTCGTCTTGCACGTCGGCGTTCAGAACTGGGGGGCGGTGGTCGGGCTTGGCATCGATTGCGACATCGCCGTCCTCAGCTACGCTCCGTATGGTCCGGAAGCCGATTGGGCGGCGATCCATTCGGAGCGGGCGCTCGCCACGATGGCCAACGTCCTCCGGGCGCTGTGCAGGGCTGATTGGGCTCTGCAGGAGGTCCTGCTGCCGCGCTCAAAGCCGCGCGACGCCAGTCCCTATGACCGCTTCTTCCAAGCGCCCGTCCGGTTCGATCAGGAAGTGGCCGCCCTGGTCTTCTCGGCCAAGCTTATGGAACAGCGTGTCGCCGGGGCAAAACCGGTTGTCTGCCGCATGGCAGAGGGCCGTATCCGCCGGCTCGAGGCCGAACAAGCGTCGAACTTGACGGATGAGCTTCGTCAATATCTCCGGATCCAGGTGACCCGGCAGCGCTGCAAGGCGGAGCGCGTGGCGCGCTTGCGGCTCGTGGACCGCCGCACCTTGAGCCGTCGCCTGCGGGCTGAGGGAACGACCTTCCGGCAGCTCGCCAACGAGGCGAAGTTCCGGGTCGCCAAGCAACTCCTCGCCGACACCACTATGAGCGTGACGCAGATCTCGGAGGTCCTGGGGTTTTCCGAACTCGCCGCCTTCACACATGCGTTCCGGCGCTGGTCGGGCACGACGCCGAGCGGGTGGCGGCGCGAGAACAAGCCGGCGGACACCGTTCAGCCCATGAACGCTCGGAACGCGACCGAAAGGCCCAACCCCTCATTCCGAGCCCGCTATCTCAGAGGTCCGATCTTCTTCTGTCATCTGCCCGCTTCGATCGACCCTGCATGAGCGCGCGCATCAGGCGCAGCGGCGGCTGTTCGGCCCCGAAACACGGTGCGGCGGCCAAGAACGAAGACGTGCCGTTATGAATCCCAAGCTCCTGTTGTCCCTGATTGTTGCTCTGCCGGCATGCTCGTCAGCGACGTCGGCCCCGGGCCACATCGAGGCGCTGGGCAAGTTCTACTATCAGCCCGATTCCGGATACCGTCAGAAACGATGCGAGCGGGTGAGCGCCTTGCTGGCGTCTCGACTGTCGACTCATTACACGTGCAGCAAGCCGGATTCGTCTCGTAGTTTCGGGAAGAGCTGCCTGAGCGCGAAAGGCCCAGAATTTGTGCTGTTCGACACCATGGCGGCGTGCGAGTACAGGAAGAACGGCAAAGCCAACCTGAAATAATGCGACTTCTACTCCGGAGGTCGAAATCGCGCGGAGGCGGGTCCCGCGTAGAGCTGACTGTCAGGACCGACCGCACCGGCGAAGGCCTGACTCCCGGTTGTTTCCGCGCAGACGAGATCCTGCTCGGAATCCTCCGTCACCGCGCGCCCCGAATTTGCCGCCAGCGCGCCCGGGATGAGCCGGAAGTCGCCGCGTTCGGGCGCCGCGAAGCCTGGATCGCCGGCACGTCCGTGAGGCTCGATCCCGTGCTCATCCGCTCCCCTCCCGCCCGACCGTGATGGGTCGTCAGATCGCGAACGCCGTGAGCGATGACGCATGATCATCGACAGCCGCCTGTCCCGTACGCACGCGTAGCAGGGTAGCAGCTCGGCCCTGCCGAGCGACCGTATGCGACGGGATCTCCAACTATATTCCAAAACTCTCAGTCCAAGAATGCGTTTCTGCTTCACCTATAAAAATCAATCCGAAGCAATCCGGTCCGCATTGAATGAACCGGCCGTCATATCCGGCATGAGGCGTCATTCAGTCCTGCCTCCGACCGACGGGGCGGCCCGGGCCTGGAACCATCTCGGCTGTCCCTTTCGATCAAGCGGATCGAGCCGGCTCAGAATAGAGTTCGCGCCGATCTGCTCGAATGGTGGAATGTTCAAATCTCCACTTTGGCATGCGGCCTGGCTGTGCCTGCCGTTCCATCAACAAGGAGGGGCCGATCTCATGAAGTGCTTCATCATTGCTGTTTCCGCCGTCACCGCCCTGATCCTCACCAGCGCTGCTGCGGAGGCACGCGGCTTTGGGGCTGGCGGCTTCCGGGGTGGCGGCTTCCGGGGCGGCGGCTTTCACGCGGGCGGCTTCCGAGCCGGCGGTTTTCATGGCGGAGCGATAGGAGGCTATCGCGGCGGATACCGCAGTGCGTATGCCTACCGCGGCGGCGTCGGCCGTTACGGCCGTGCCTATGCCTATCGCAGCGGCTATGGCCGTTACGTTCGCCCCGGATACGGAGCCTACGGCTATCGCTATCGGCCGTATGGCTATGGGCTGGCCGCCGCCGGCGTCAGTGCCGCCGCGGCGGCGGGCTACTACGGAGCGACGTCCGGCGGATGCGGTCCGTACCAATATTGGGACGCCTATGCCGGCGTCTGCCGCCCGAACTGAGGTCAGCCACAGGGACGGCATTACCGCGCCGGGAACGCCGACCTCCGGCGTTCCGCATCACTCCATCACCTGATCCGATGAGGCGTCCGTCATGCGAACCAGAATTGCTGCCTTCTGTCTCGCCGCGGCCGGATTGTCGTCCCCACAGGCGCAGGCGCAGGAACTCTCGAGCACGCCGCCGCTCCTCGTGCACGGCAATTACTGCGGCCTTGGCAACCGCGCGCCGCTTCCCCCCGTCGACGCGCTGGATCGCGCCTGCGCGCGCCATGATGCGTGTACGCCCGCGGGCGGCCTGCCGTCTCGGCTCTGCAATCTCCGCTTGTCGCGGGAGGCAGACCTGATCGCTCGGGATCCCCGTCGGCCCGACGACGTTCGGGCGGCGGCCGGGTTCATCGCCTTCAGCGCCGCGACGATGCCGTTCGACCCGGCGCCGCGGGCCGTGATGGTCGTGGCGCCCGGTGCCGCCGGCCCTTACGTCCGTCAACGTGCGCACGTCGGGTACGACTACTAGGCACCGGAGGCGTCAGCTAGGCGCGGTTGGCGGGCGCCGTCCGCGTTGCAGTCAGGGTTTCGTCGGTGCCGTGGCTATCCGGAGTGCTCCAGGGCGCCCGATGGCAGACGCGCGTTGATCAGGAGGTGATCCGGGCCGAGTTCCCGGTCCAGGCCCACGCGCCGCACCATCCGGGTTGCACCCCACGAACCAGACGGTCACGGCACTGCGCCGTACGCCCCGCTGCATCATCTGCAGCGCGGCTGAGGCTGCGGGCGACGACACCCGGCCTATGCTCAGCCGGCAGCGCTCAGATCCGGTCCCCAACGTTCCGGGCATTTTCGAAGGACAGGCGGCCGTCCGGACGGAGGATCAGAGGCTGGTCGAAGGGCTCGTTCCCGGCATATCGAGCCCAGTTTTCGTGCGCACGCAAAGTCTAGCAGATCGGATCCCGCAGGTGCCATGCGCACCGCCCCGTCGATCGCACCCCGGCGGAGAGCCCAACCCTGTGCGCCGCCGACGACATGATGCGCCACGGCGCAAGGCTACTCTGAACCGCGTATGCCGCCACGCGCACGAACCGCCTTGCGCATGAGGATCGATGAACGCGCGGATCGTGATGCTGCAAACGCCACCGGTCGCCCCGAGCGTGAGTTGCGCCGGCTAGTCAGTCCCCCGTAATCCATCAGCCTTGAGCACGCGCCAGGACAACAGTCGATCATGATGGCATGCCATCGCGGTCCGGGGCCGCTCGCCCGGCAGAGCGCAACGGACACGTCGAGCGTTTGAGGGCCGGGAGTAGGCATGCGCAAATCGGCATTTCCAGTCGGTCGTGAGGCATGGCTCACCCTCGGATTGGTGCTCGTGCTCGTCGCCACCGCGGTGGCGGGATTCTATTTTACCCGCGCCACGACCCTGACCCTTGCAGTCGCCCCGAATGGCGGAACCGAGCCGGACTTGCTCCGGGCCTACGCGGGCGAACTCGCTCGCAGGAAAACCGGTGTCCAGCTCAGGATCGTGGACTTCCCGGGGGTCCGCGAGAGCGCGGAGGCGCTCAGGACCGGCAAGGCGGATCTGGCGGTGGTCCGACCGGACGTCGCCATGCCCGGGAACGGCTTGACCCTGGCGATCCTGCGCGAGCTCGCGGCCTTCGCGGCGGCGCCGGCTGGATCCGGCATCGGGAGCATCCCGGATCTGGCGGGCAAGCGGCTGGGCATGCTGGCGAGCCGGGACGCGGACAGGACGCTTCTGCGCGACCTGCTGACCCGCGACGGGCTGGAACCGCTCACCGAGGCCCCGAACGGCACCGTTCCGCCGCAGGCCGTTCTCCTCGTGCCGCTCGAGGAAGCCGACGTGACGGCCGCATTCGGCGACGGGCGCATCGACGCGATGGCGCTTGTGACGACGCCCACGCTTCCGGCGGCGCGGCGCTTGGTCGGCTTCGTCCGCGCGGCGAGCGAGGACGGCACGGTCGCGCTGGTCGGCGTGCCGGACACCGCCGCGGTGCTGGCGCGCTGGCCGCGCCTCCAGTCGGTCACGGTGCCGGCCGGCCTGTTCAGCGGCAACCCACGCCTGCCGGCCGAGGATGTCGCGACCGTCGGCTCGTCCTACCGGTTGATGGCGCGCGCCAGCCTGTCGCGCAGCGTCGCCGCCGAGGTCACGCAGCATCTGTTCGAGATGCGCGCGGCGCTGGCCGAGACCGTCCCGGCCGCCGAGGCGCTCACCTATCCGGCCTATGAGGACACGGCGGATGCCACCACCGCCCGCCTGCCCATTCACCCGGGCGCCATCGACTATTACGAGCGTGAGCAGGAGACCTTCATCGAGCGCTACGAGAGCTGGATCTATCTCGTGGCCATCTTGGGCGGCGGCGTCTGCTCGACCATCGCTTGGCTGCGGCAGCGCCTCGGGCGCATCCGTCGGCAGCGGATCGAGGTCGCGACGACACGCCTGCTCGCCCTCCGCTCGACCGCCCGGCGGGAGACCGACCGGGACCGTCTGGACGCCATCGCGGCTGAGGTCGACGACCTCGCGGCGAGCATCGCCCGTCACGCCCTGAACAGACCGACGGAGCCGCGGCTGCTCGGCGCCGCCACGGTGGCGATTGAGGCCGCGCGCTCGACGGTCCGTCGCGCCGCGACGCGCCCCGATCAACCAGCCTGCTGATGGAAGTTCGACAGAAGCTGTCCACGCGTCGGTGATCCACGGGCGATGAGGCCTATCGCCCAGGCCATCCGCACGATGCGGGTGCTGGTCCTCGAACGCTGCGGCGAAAGCGAGAGAGCGCAATCGGCAAGAACCGCCTGATCTCTGCCGATCGTGTCGGTGAACATGATCGCCCGGCGGCAGCGACAGGGTAAAAATCCTCGATCCCCCGCGATGGAAAAGGCACGGTGGTCGGGTCGAACGAGCCTGCAATACGCAGGGCATCAACCATGCGGCTTCCGTCCAGAACTCCAGCTTGCTGGTGGGACAAAAGGTGGGGCGAGCCCCGCGTCAGCCGAACAAGCGCTGCCACTCAAAGTTACGTGGCGGAGAGGGGACCCGCCGGAAAAGCTGACGATCTCCTTCTGACCCATATCAGGCGTGCCAACGGTCGGCAGGACCTTCCGAAAGCAGCTGTAGGTCGGCCGCCATTCCCGGTCAGCGCAGGGTGAGTACCAGTCGGTTCTAGTGCCGTCCCTCGTTGCTGCCCTACATCGCACCAGACGACATCGACCGAGGCACGATGACTGACGAGCACCCTGCTCCACACTGGCGCACGAAGCTGGTGCATCCCGGGGTGACGGCCCCTCAGGACTTCCGGGCGCTCGTTCCCGCGGTCCACCGCGGCTCCACGGTGCTGTTCGATCGTGTAGCCGATGCTCGCGATGACTGGCGTGGCGACGGCTACACCTACGGCCTCTACGGCACGCCTACCACGCGCGAACTCGCTCTGCGCGTCGCCGATCTGGAGGGCGCGAAAGCCAGCTTCGTCGTGCCGGGTGGGCAGGCTGCCATCGCCCTCGTCTACCTTGCCCATTGTCGCGCGGGCGACCACGCCCTTGTGCCAGAGAGCGCCTACCGCCCCAACCGCGAACTGGCCGACAAGCTGCTCGCCGGGCTCGGTATCGAGGTGCAAGCCTACGACCCGCTGCTCGGCGCTGAGATTACGACACTGATCCGCCCGAACACACGCCTGATCTGGTGTGAGAGCCCCGGTACAATCACGATGGAGGTGCAGGACGTACCCGCCATCGTCGCGACCGCGCACGAGAGAGGCGTGCCGGTGGCGCTCGACAACACCTACGCGGCGGGTGTCCTGTTCGACGCCTTCGCCCATGGCGTGGACGTGAGCATGCAGGCGCTCACCAAGTACGTGGGCGGCCACTCCGACCTCCTGCTCGGCACCGTATCGGTGGGTACGGTCGAGGCGCACGAGCGGGTGGGTGCAACGCATGGCCTTCTCGGGCTGGCGGTGTCGCCGGACGATTGCGCGCTGGCGCTGCGCGGGTTGGAGACGCTGGCGGTACGCTTAGACCGCCTGCAAGCGACAGCGCTAAACGTGGCGCACTGGCTAAAGACGCGCCCAGAGGTCGAGTTAGTGCTTCACCCAGCGCTGCCAGACTGTCCCGGCCACGATGTCTGGCGGCGCGACTTCACAGGTTCGGCGAGCGTGTTCTCAGTGGTGTTCCGGCCCGAGTGGGATGCCGAGCGGATCACGCGCTTCGTGGAGGGACTACGGCTGTTCCGGCTAGGGTTCAGTTGGGGTGGCACGCACAGCCTTGTCATGGCCTACCCGCCATTGCCGCGCATGCAGCGGGGCTACGAAGGTCGTGTCGTGCGGCTCAACGTTGGGCTAGAGGAGCCTGCCGACCTCATAGCCGATCTGCGTCACTCCCTGTCACTGGTCTCCTGACGGTTTGCTAGGTGCCGAGAAGGAGCGGAATGTCCACGTCCGCTCTGGTGCGTTTGCCTCTCGGAAGCGGACCACTGCAATTCCACCCATCCCAGACGCTCGGAGGATCATCGGCGGCATCCGGATCTGGCCGATAGCGGCACGGCAGCTTTTGGGTGCGTTGCTGGCCACAGCAGACGGTGAATGCCTCCTCTCCTCGGCGGTGTTTCCCTTAGAGGAGAGGTCTGTATCTCTCGTTCTATGCGGATCGTCCAATCAGGCTCCCGACCTAGCCGCAGGTCGCCTGTCGAGAAAGGCCCGAACACCTTCGGCGAAGTCTCGGCTGCCGTAGCAAGTGCGGATGCCGTCGCCCCCGTCGGTATTGGGGTCGACGGCGAGCGCGGCCGGCATCTCCCGGGTGACGCGCATGGTCACTGGCGCATGGCCGAGCAGGCGCTGGCAGATCTGCGCCACCGTGGCATCCAGCGTCTCGGGGCTGGCGATCGCGGCGCGGTAGCCGAGCGGCTCTCGGCCGTCGGCATGTCGGCTAGGAGGAGCATGCGTTTGACGCTGCTCAGGCCCAACGTCGCCGTGAGACGACGCAAGTTCGCGGACGACAGGCAGTTGCCGAGGGTCCGGGCGATCGGAACGCCAAACCGCGCTCCGGCCGCGGCGATGCGCAAATTGCAGGCATTGGCGATCGCGAGACCGCCCCCGACCGCCAGCCCCTCGACGACAGCGATCATCGGAACACGCACGCGTTTCAGCGCGGCGACATAGGTATCGATCTGCGCCTCGTAGGCCACTCCGTCATCCCCGGAGAAGCCCACGAACTGCTCGATATCGGTACCGGCAACGAAGGCCTTACCACCAGCCCCGCACAGGACAGCGACGCGGATCGCCAGGTCGGCCTCGATGCGGGCGAGCCCGGCAGCCTGCTCTTCGTACACACGGTAGCCGCGGCCTCGGCACGGCCACCCAACCAGACTTCCTGAAGCTTAGTCCCCAAAGGAAACAGCGTGATTCCGAGTTCATCACGCCAAAGGCCGACCTAGCGGGTCTATGGCTTACTCACGGCCTTCTTTGACGGCTCGGCCGGTTTGATGCTTCCCGTCTCGGATACGCGATCACGAGCTTGATCGAAGCGCTTCTTCGAAGCGATAAGCTCGCGCTGTGAACCGGCTAGCTGCCCCTTCGCTGCGTCACGAGCCGCAACAGCTTGGCCGAGTTCCGCGCGGGCAGAGGCGAGTTTGCCCTGCCACTCACGAACGAGGTCGATGTTCGCCTGCTCCAACTCTTTCTGGCGGCTCACTAACCCGTCTCGCTCCGTCTGAAGGAGGCTGACCTGAGTGGTGAGATCGCGGTTGGCTGAAGCTTTATTCGCATAGGCGCCCCAACCCGCTAGGGTGTAAACCCCCAGGATCAGGGGCAGCAACTGAGCACGTGTTGGCTTCCATGCAAAAAGCACCTGAAGTTTCCAGCGCAACAGTTCGAGCAGGCGAGGCATGGACCGGCTGTCTCCCGTCTCGAGTTGGCGGATCCCGTTGATCCGAACGGCTCATCGATCAGGCCCAGAACGATGCCCGCGCAAAGTTAATGCCTGATTACGGCACACATCATCGGGCGATTTGAGGATGTATCGCGAGTTGCAGAAGTCGGCACGCCGCCGATTTGCGCCTGGTCAGTCGCACCGCTGCGCCTCAAGCCGCACTCATCGAACTCGCAGCATCGATTCAGCCGTTCGCCCTCTCTGCTCCGCGTGTCTGCGCCGGATAGACTTAGCGGTTATGCTGCGGCGCGATCTCAACGCGTGGATGTGGCGAGAAGCTTCTGCCCTTTGGCCGAGGCCGAACGCCCAGCAAGGTAGCCGATACCGGCCGCAGCAGCGCAGACGGCGCAGGCCCGTGCAATTCTGGCCAACGTCAGTTTATCGGATCTGCGACCATGCCGTGCCTTCAAAGTTTGCATCTTCGCACGAACGAAGGCGTGTGCGGCGGCATCGACTTGCGCCGGAGAGAGAAGCTCCTGAGCCGCCGGTATCAGCTCCTGAGTGTAACGGCGGAGGTGCTGACCAATCAGAGCGACGTCGAGGATCATACCCGTCTTAGAGGAAAAGCCGCCCCGCCGCGATCTCGCGATAGCATCAAGTTGCCCGAGGAACTGCGCATGCTCATGGTGCAGGTCCTCGGCGAGCTGGCGTGTCCGATCCAGGTGGCGCAGCGGCGCATAGAGACTGGCCTCCAACGCCTCGGCATGAGCGGCAAGCTCATCGATTAAGCCGCCCAGCACCTCCTCACGGTCGTGGATCGCCGGCCCACCGAAAGTGTACCGACTCTCTGCGATCAGGTGCGCGAGGTAGGCGTGATCGTGGGCGATGAGCTGCCAGACGTTCATGCGCCGGATCGTCTCTGCGGGTGGCCTTGGCCAACCCGGAGGAGGTCGGCTCGTTTCCCACGGGCGATCGGTTGATCTGGCGTCGTAGTACCCATCGAGGTCTGCGGCCTGACTATGCGAGGATGTTGACGGCGCGTGCGGCGACAAGGGCCACAGTAAGCAGGGAGATCAACGCCTCAGCCATCATCAGCAATTTCGCACGCGGCGTCAGCGGCAGCGTGTCAGTGGGTGAGAAGGCGGTGGCGTTGGTGAAGGCCAGAAACAGATAGTCTACGAAGCCCGGCACGAACGGGGGCTGCCGCATCCTGCTGCGGAAGCGTCATTTGTGGGAACAGAAAATCCGGATCCCGCGCACTCAGATGGCCGCGCAAAGCCGCACCGCCGCGATCTGTCGTCCAGAACCACAGGGCGAAGATCACGACATGAGTGCCCCAGATGTTGAGGGCATCGATCAGCAAGGACGGGCCGCCGGCTGCCTTGCCGTTCAGGAGGGCGTGGACCAGGGCCGCGAGGGCGGCGGTGTTGGTCACGGTGACCAGCGCAGTCATGAAGAGTGCCATCCTGCGGATCAGGCGATGGTGGCGGTAGACCTCGGCCCAGTGTGCGTCTGTCGTGGCGCGCCGCGCCCGGCCCTGGTTCCAGGCCGTGGCGGCCGAGAGTGGCACCAGCAGTGCGAGTTCGAGCGTCGGGGCAAGCCAGCGCGGTCCGAGCGAGAAGTCGTTCACAACGAGCAGTTGGAGGGCGGCGATGCAGGCGACGGCGCTTCGGGCCAACCAGAAATCCAGGGCGCTGGTCCGAACACGATCAGGGTGCGGCCTATCCATCGACGACGTCCCCTGAGGAGCTACCCTGTTGTGGCGAGCGCGCCCCTAACGCTTTTTGCCCAACTCGGCGGCGATATCCTTGGTCATTCGACCGACCTTCCGATGTGCTGCCGTAAGCTGGTCCTGCGTGACGCCCCAGCGCTTCATCCAAAACTCGACAGCCTTGCGTTCCGACAGATCAAGCCGGTCCTTGTCGATGAAGCCACGTTTGTCTTTGAGTCCGGCCATGGGGAATCCTATTGGTTTGGTTTCACGTGATCTGGGAAGGGTCTCAAGCGACCTGACAGTGAGGCGTGCAAAGGGATGCGAGGAACCGCAACGGCAGCCTAGCCTAACTGGTGCTTCGGCTTCCGGTTGAGGCGGCCGAAACGGCGCTTAATGATGTCGGCTGAGCTAGAGAATGAGCGCGGCTACAGCGGCTGTGGAATCATACGAGCCTACGCGGAGCTTGATGCCTCGACGCTCAGAGGGCGAGTTCCCGATATGGGCTGCCGCTCACTTGATGTCATGATGCAGACCGACACGACAGCCAAAATCGGCGTTTGCTCGATGTGCGGGATACCGGTCATGTTCGATGTGACGAAGATGCTGGCCGACGCGCTCGGCGAGCACCTCGCTCTAACCTATCAGCGCACCTTCGGCAGTCGCGAGCCACGTTTTGCCGAGGTGATCGAGGCGTCCGCACGTCTGACCATCGAGCGGATCGTCGGCAGCGATGCGCTCTACCATGACGGCGACCACACGGCTCTCGTCACCCTCGTCGCTCAGGACATCCTGCGCGGCCGGTTCCTCGACAAGGGCATCACGCCGGAGGATTGGCTGCACATGATCCTGGCGGCCCTGTACCATGACATCGGCTACGTGCGTGGTGTCTGCTCAGGCGACCGGGCGAACGCCTTCGTCATCGACGCGCAGGGCACCACCATCGGTCTGCCACGAGGCGCGTCCGATGCAGCGCTGGCACCTTACCACATCGAGCGCTCGAAGCTGGCAGTGCAGGAGCGCTTCGGCACGAATGACCTCGCCGATGCGCAGCGGGTGATCCGCGCCATCGAGTTGACCCGTTTCCCCGTGCCTGCGGACGACGAGCACCGGGAAACCGGGACCGAAGCCGGCTTGATGCGTGCGGCTGACCTGATCGGGCAACTTGGCGATCCGCTCTACCCTCGTAAACTGAATGCGCTGTTCCACGAGTTCGCCGAGGTCGGCCTGGCTGACCAGCTCGGCTATGCCAACCCGGCGGACCTTGCGGAGCGGTACCCGGCGTTCTTCTGGGGCAAGATCGAACCGGTCATCGGGGACGCGATTCGCTTTCTTGATCTCACGGTTGAGGGGAGGAGCTGGGTGGCGAACCTCTACAGTCATGTGTTCGCCATCGAGCATGACCGCCGCCGGATGGGACCGCACCCGGGCTGAGCCACGCAAAAGCAATCCTCGCAACTCCTCGGGAAAGCTACACCAAGCGCCAAGACAAACCCGCTGTGTTGGCAAAATCGGATGGCGATCAATTTTATACGATGGCGGACCAACACACAGCGAGAGAAATTACTCTCCGGGCACTTTCCGCTCGTCTTGATATTTGAGCCAAATCGCGCGATCCGCTTCAGCGCGCTTGAGGCGGTCGGACTCTTTCTCGTGCGTCAGCCATAGGACAACGGCGACCATCGTCGCCAGGACGAGCGGGCCGAGAAAAAGAACAACCATCTGTGCGAGCGTCAGGCTCACGCGCGCAGGGCTCCGAGCAGGCGTCTAGCCACCAGATGTAGTATACCTGCCAGGAGACTCCAACCAACCAGGAGAGCGCTGGCTGTAAGCGCGCTGGCGGTGCCCGAGAAGATTGCCACTGACGGGGAGATGCCGCCGACAGCCACGGAGGCGACTGCGACCCCGTTGACCCACATCGCCGTCAGCTTTGCCCGCTCATTGCGGATCAGCTTGGCGTCGTCGGGGCTGAGTGGCGGGATTTCGGTATCGGCCATGACACGGGGTAGCTCGGAGCAACCGAGGGGTTGAACAGGGGCTCGATCCGTGAGGCCATTTAGAACAAAACAGGAACAAAATCCAGGGTCGATCCTGCCTTTTCGCCGGTTTTGGCGCCACCATCCCCAATATACGAGCGCTCGGCTGTCGGCGGTTATCGACAGCGAAAGGGCAGATTGTGAGCGTACGCCGCTTCTTGGATGAGGTCGGCAGGCGCCTCGAAGCGCTTAATATGCGCTGTGGGGACGGCGGCTAGGCCAATCCCAGCTTCCCATGCGCCTCGGCGGGCGTCATCTGCCGAATGGCTTCTTCGGAAAAGCCAAGCTCACGAAGCGCCGCCCGCTGACGGTTCGTGATCATCAACGACACGGCAGGAGACGTCGCAGGCGCGGTGCCCGTCGCGTTCAGCTCGGCGTCCTCGGTGAGGCCGACACGGTCGAGGAACGCTTCCACTGCCGCGGCCTGG
Organism: Methylobacterium tardum; assembly: GCF_023546765.1. NCBI lineage: Bacteria > Pseudomonadati > Pseudomonadota > Alphaproteobacteria > Hyphomicrobiales > Methylobacteriaceae > Methylobacterium > Methylobacterium tardum. Next base: position 5,781,428 of record NZ_CP097484.1, on the reverse strand, counting down.
TTGAGGAGCGGCCGAAGGCTGTCGCCAGTTCCCGCCATTCATGACCTCATTGCTCGTCGGCCGGCCTCGGGAGTGCGCCGGATCAGCGACGGGACGGCGGTACGGCCCGCTCTGACGAAGCAGCAGGATAGGTCCGTCAGGGCCGTTCCGTCAGGGCGGATCTTGCCTACCGTCGCCCCGAGTGGAAGCGGTGACGCCAGCCCTCATTGAGCCTGCGCTCCTCAGCGCTCTCCTCCGGGACAGCGTCCAGACGCAGCAGGATCATCGCAAAGCCGTTCTGCTGACGGTACACCTGCTCATAGAGGTCCGGCGCGCGGAGGTCGCGCTTCACGTCGATCCAGAGATCGGGACTGCACGCGGCAGTGTCGCTCACGATGTTCGGCCGATGTGGACTGCTGTGAAAGAGCGAGCCTGTCGGGACCGGGCCGCCGACCGCGCAGGTGATGGCGGGAAAGGAGAGGCTCCGGTAGCATCGCTGCACCCGGCCGTTACCCGCCACGACGATGGCGATCCGCTCGGGATGGTATTGTACGTAGGCCCGAGCCGCCGCCTCCTTGCCGACCGCGAAGTCGCGCGCGAGCACAAGAACGTGCTCCAGATCCGGCTCGCGAAAGGCCGCCATGGCTCCCCGCAGCAGGTGCGGGGGCATCAGCATGAGGGTGGCGAAGCGGTTGGCCTCGACCTCCCTGCGTTGCCGCTGATCGCCCTCCTTCGCTGTGACGCGGAGCGGGTCAGAGCTCTTGCACAGGAACCGCCCGGGCTGATCCGGGATGTGGTGCGCCATCAGGAAGTGGCCGAGTTCATGTGCGATCGTGAAGCGGCGACGCGGTTCGCCCCCGCGCCTGGCGAGGATGGTGCCTTCAGATCGCTTCGCGTCGGTAACGAGGCCACCCTCGAACTCGTCGGTGTCGAGGTCCTCGATCCGGAGGATGCCGAGTCGTGCACACAGCTCTTGGATCGGCACGGGCACCGGAAGGTTCGGCTCGGCCTGTAGGATGCGTTTGACGAGCGCCTCCGGCGAGCCCGCGTCCACGAGGTCCACCCTGCTGACCGACATCCGCGCAGCCCCTTCTCATCCCGGAGCCGATCCATCAGGCCGCCCCGTACCCGCGATCCGACTCAGACCGCGTGCAGGCGGCCTGAAGCACACCGCGCAGCGCTATTGGCTGATCGTAGCCTGCAACGTCCGCTTACGGGAAGTCGCCACAGTCAGCTGAATCGCCGGCATGGGCGCATTGCAGTACGTCGGCTTTCAGCCGGAAGCTCCATGGCAGATCGGCATCCGTCCGAGACGCTCACACGAGTCCGCGCGATGATCGAGGCTGGCCATTCTCGGGCTTTCGGAAGCTCACCGACAGTCCGCTACGGGTTGACGCACCGGCTTCGCTATCCCTCCGCCTGCGCCAGCAGCACAGCTGCGTGCATCGACAGACGCGACGGGTTTTGCAGGCGGGTCTGCTAGCCAGCCGTCGCGGGGCGCGCCTGGATGATGGGCGCGGCCGCTGCCAGAATTGCGGCGCCATCGCGTGAGGGTGGTGGGTAGATGCGGCTGCCATTGATCAGACGCTTGGTCGCCTTCGCCGCTGCGCCGTCCGCAACGAGGCGGTCGCGATCCCAGCCCGACGTGTAGACGGCTCCCCACGCGCCGAGATCAAGCACTGTCACGTAATCCGGTGCCGCGAACCGCAGGCAGAGATCTGGCCGCCCGACGAGGTCGCAGACCGCGTTGTAGCCCGCGAACCGACCCATCGGGCGCGCGTGCTGGCAAGACATGACCGTCTGGTGTCCGGCCTCGTCGGCTGTAGCCACCGCCACGTCGCCCGCCGCGAACACGGCCGGAACGCCGGTGACACGCATCAGCGCGTCCACGGGCAACCGACCGCGTGCATCGCGCGCTACGCCAAGTTCTTCGGCAAGAGGGTTCGCCCGCATACCCGTGGCACAGACGACCGTCAGCGCCGGGATGTAAGTTCCGTCGCTGAGCGTCGCGCCCCTAGGGTCGATCGCTGCTAGGCCGGCCCCGCCGATGCATGCCACCCCCGCCGCGGCGAGAGCCTGTCGAATGGCCGGCATTGCAGCGCCGCCGATCGTGGATCCAATTTCAGCAGAGCGGTCGACCAGCACCGTATGGACGGGACCTGTTCCCCCGGCTTGGTCACGGGCCGCAGCGAGGCGAGCCGGCAGCTCGCAGGCGAGTTCTATTCCGACAAGTCCGCCGCCAACCACGATGGCGGTCCAGCGTCCGGTCTGGTCCGGGCCGACCACGTCGCGACCCAGGTCTTCAAGGTGGCGGGCGAGCCGGCGTGCGCCGCCGAGCGTGTCGATATCGAAAGCCAAGTCGATGCCCGGCACGGGCGGGCGGGACAGGAGGCTGCCGACGGCGAGGATAAGTCTGTCGTATTCCAGCGTGAGCGAGCCGGGTCTTTCCGGGCAATGCACCGCGAGATGGCACCCGCTGGCATCGATCTTAGTCACGGTGCCTTCGATCCGCCCGACCTTTATGGGACCGAGCACTTCGTCCAGTGGCACGGCGACGGGCGTGAGGTCGGCCTCATAGCACCGCACCCGAATAGCGTGGAACGGGTCTGGACTAATGAGGGTGATGACAATCTCGTCGATCAGCCCGAGTTCATCGCGCGCGCGCGCAGCTGCTGCCGCGCTCCACAGGCCGGAGAAGCCGCCGCCTACCACCAAGATTCGTTTGGTCATCGAGAGCCGCCCCTGAGCCCGGACCGATCAGCGTGATCTTAGCGGACCAACGCGGATTCTCGAGTGACCTGCTCTCAGGTGACAAGCAGCCGGCTCAGCGATCAGCCCCAGATATGCACGTGTGGCGCGAACAAAACTCGAGCGTCCGCTGACGGAGCGTTCGCTTCCGGGTGGCCCCCGGGTACAGCATTGGGCGCTCTGGGCACCAATCAGTCAGCTGTATATCTGGCCGAGAGCTGCTGGTCCGCTTCGAAGTCGGTGATTTGAGATACCGAATGTGCTCCCACCGATCCATGACAGCCTTTTCGGACAAACGGCGGGATATTTCAGGAGCAGATTCGCTTCAGACTTTCGAACGGAGCGCTCGCCACCGGTAGTCGGTCGGCGCAAGCTCGTAGCGATCCTTGAAGCGTCGACTGAAATGGCTTTGATTGCTGAAGCCGCAGCCATATGCCAGCGCTCCAATAGCGACGTGGGCGAAACCGGGATCCGCCAGCCGTTGTGCTGCGACTTCCAGGCGCCGCCGCCATATCCAATCGGAAATGTTGCGGTCCTGCGCGTGGAACAATTCTTGAAGATAGCGCAGCGATACGCCTATCGCAGATGCAAGCCTCGTAGGATCCAAATCTAAATCAACGAGATTTCCTTCGATGTACGCGCTGGCGCGCTGCACGATGAGCGTCGCTTGCAGGTTCTCAGGTGGGTCCTGCGACAGGCGTTCCGCGATGCTTGCAACCAGGAGATCGATGCCGATTGAAGCCATGCGAGCCGCCATCTCTGGCGTTAGGTGACCATATGTGCGCACCAGCTCGTCGAAGAAGGTTGTCACCAGTGAGGTGCCGGGCTGGTCCGCACCGATCGTCAGTGCCGTGTAACGGCGCGTCGATCCTAGCGGGCGTTCCAAGCTTGCGCGAGGGACCTCAAGGAACAGCGTCTGTGTCTCCGCTGCCGACGCCATAGTAGTCGGTCTTCGATCCAGCACTACGATATCGCCCGGGCGCTGAACAGAGATGCGATCGTCCTGAGAACTGGAGATCTCACCTCTCAGTACAATCGCCACGTTCAATGTGTCATGTTTGCCGTGCCGACGGATCGTGTCTCGCGTCGCCTCTGTGGTGACGGCACTCTGGGTGATACGGGTGATCAGCAGCGGGCCGACTTCAGCCGCTTCCAACGTTCCCCTGAATGGCCGATCGCCGGCTGGCGTCAGCTCGACAGGCACCAATCGCTCGAAGATCGTTTCCTGCCAGCGGCGGAAACTGTCCTTCGGCTTCTCGTCCGCGGTCGAGAACAAAGTCCTCATGCTGATTGCTTGAATGAATTCTTTCTACCGCGCGCTCAGGCGAACGGTAGCACGCGCTCAGGCAAGCGCAACGCGACGGATTATCTTATGTGCTGATTCCGATCTCAGGAGTCACTCGTGTATACTCAAATTTCAGCCAACTCCTCGGCTCATACCGAGCTGGCAGCAGGCATCGTCGCCGCCTATGTGTCGAACAATCCGGTGCCGGTTGCCGAGCTGCCGGCCCTGATCACGCGCGTGCACGGCCGCGCCGGCCTCGTCTCCGGCACCCTGACCGCCGACGCCGGCGCGGCCGTGCAGGCCGATGTCGAGAAGCCGAGCGCCGCCCAGATCCGCAAGTCGGTCCGCCCCGATGGGATCGTCAGCTTCATCGACGGCAAGACCTACAAGACGCTCAAGCGTCACCTGACCAGCCACGGCCTCGATCCGCGCAGCTACCGCGACCGCTACGGCCTGCCGGCCGACTACCCGATGGTCGCCCCGAGCTACGCCGAGCAGCGCTCCGCCCTGGCCAAGGCGATCGGCCTCGGACAGCCCGGCGCCATGGCCGAGCGGCAGCGAGCCGACGGTCGAGCGCGCAAGGCTGCTTGAGCAGACCGCACGAGCAACGCGCGAGATCTCGAGCCAGATCACCCGGATCCAGGGTTCGACCGGTCAGGCCGTGTCGGCGATCGGCTCGATCACAGCCCGCATCCACGAGATCAGCGGTGTGGCGACGGGCATTGCGGCGGCCGTCGAGAAACAGGGTGCGGCCACGCAGGAGATCGTGCGCAACGTCGCCCAGGCCGCCAGCGGCACCGGCGGGGTGACGAGCAACATCGCGCGCGTGGCGGGCGGAGCCGAAGAGACCGGTGCAGCAGCGAGCCAAGTGCTGGGGGCAGCGACCGAGCTATCGCGCCAGTCCGAGCAGCTCGCGACCGGGATGAGCCGCTTCCTCGCCATTGTGCGTGCCGCCTAGTCCAGCGTCTTGCCGCGGCGATATTACGTGGGTGCGCACGTCTCATCGTGAGCCCGCACTGGAATTCAAAGCCGGCGAACACCGCGGTCCAAGTCAACGTCCGGTTTCTCGAACCCGCTTGCTAAAAGCAGACCGGCAACTTCCAGCCCGAATGGCGGAACGCGGCCACTCGGTCGCATACCTATGCCGACACAGTGTCCGATGCTCGTTCCTGATGACCGGTCCTTACCGTCGGCCCGCTGCCCTGCTCGTGCAGGTCAGTGCCGGCGGTTTCAGGCAGAAGCAGCGCCGCGCCGAAGGCGACCCCGTAGGCGCAGAGGGCGCAGGCTCCCATTGCGGTCCCGAGCGGCAGGCTCGCGGCCAGGATGCCCACCGTGGCGGGCACGACCGAGCCGAAGCCGCGACCGCCCCCGAGGCAGAAGCCCTGGCCGCTCGCCCGGATCGCGGTCGGGAACAGCTCCGCGAAGGTCGGCAGCATGCCCGAGGCCAGCGCCCCCTGGAACGCGCCCAGAAAGAAGCTCAAGACGACGGTCGTGGTGAGGCCGATCGGCGCGAGCAGGAGGATCGCGACGTTGCCGGATTGCAGCACCAGGAAGGTCATGAAGGCGGGGCGGCGGCCGATCCGGTCCGACAGCCAGCCGTAAAGAAGCGGTCCCACGAGGGAGCCGAGGATGTTCATCGCGAGATAGCCGGTGCTCGACTTGATCGAGAGGCCGAGGGCGGTGCGCAGGTAGGTCGGCAGCCACGTGATCATCACGTAGGCGCCGCCGAAGATGCCGGTCGACATGATCGCGGCGGCGGCCGTGCGGCGCAGGTGCCGGCCGGTGAAGATCGTCCAGAACGGCGGCGGCACAGCGCCGTCGCGCCGCGCAGCCCGCGCCTCGGCGTAGATGCCGGATTCCGGGACGAGCCGGCGGATGAAGAAGACGAGCCCGGCCGGGATGATGCCGATGGCGAAGAAGACGCGCCAGCCGGTCTCCTCGGAGAACAGGGATGCGATGACCGGCAGCAGGCTGACCGAGAGTGCGTAGCCGACCGCGTAGCTGCTCTGGACGGAGGCCGCGACGCGCCCGCGCAGGGCCGGCCGGATCACCTCGCTGATCAGGACGCCGCCCACCGCGGCCTCGCCCCCGTAGCCGAGGCCCTGGAGGAAGCGGACGAGGGCGAGGGACCAGAAGTCGCTCATGAACGCCGCCAGGCAGGTGAATCCCGCGACCATCAGGATCGTGAGCTGCAGGATCCGGACCCGACCGATCCGGTCCGCCAGGATGCCGGCGGCCCAGCCGCCGACCGCGGCCCCGGCGAGGGAGGCCGTGGCGAGGTATCCGGCCTCGGCCTGCGTCAGGCCGAGCGTCGCGATCAGCGCCGGGATGACGAGGGCGTAGATCGTGGTGTCCATGGCATCGAGGCCGAACCCCGCGAAGCAGGCCCAGTAGGTTCGGCGCTCGGTCTGATCGAGCGTGTGATACCAGCCGAGCTTCATCATGACGCGTCTCCTCCGGCCATACGGGATCGTGCGCCGCTCGGGCTGCCGGCCGGGCGGGCGGCACGGTTCAGCCGGTGCCGTCTCTTCGCGGACGGTCTTCCGGTCTCAGTCTTGGCGTTCGTCAGTCCAGCGGGCCGTCCACGTATTCGAGGCCGGCGGCAGCGAGCGTCCCGCGCATCGCGTAGAGGTCGAGGCCGAGTTCGCCGGCCGCGAGCCGGGCGCGCTTGGCGACCTCGTTGGCGGCCCGCGCATCCGCCTGCGCGGCGACGGCCTCGGCGTCGGCATGGGGCACGACCACGACGCCGTCATCGTCCGCCACGATCGCGTCGCCCGGCCGGACCAGGACGCCCGCGCAGACCACCGGGACGTTGACGCTGCCCAGCGTCGCCTTGACCGTGCCCTTGGCGGAGATCGCCCGCGACCAGACCGGGAAGCCCATCTCCTTGAGCGTGCGCACGTCGCGGCAGCCCGCGTCGATCACCAGGCCGACGCCGCCGCGCGCCTTCAGCGAGGTGGCGAGCAGGTCGCCGAACATGCCGTCGGTGTTGTCGGTCGTGCAGGCCACGACCAGGACGTCGCCGGGGCGGCACTGCTCGATGGCCACGTGCAGCATCCAGTTGTCACCGGGCTGTGCCAGCACGGTCACGGCGCTGCCGGCTATCGCGGCGCCCTCCCAGATCGGGCGCATGTAGGTCTTCAGAAGGCCGGTGCGCCCCTGCGCCTCGTGGACCGTGGAGACCCCGTGCCCGGCGAGCGTCGCGGCGATGGTCGGCGGGACGCGGGGGATGTTGCGGACGACGACGGTCCTCATGCCAGTTCCTCCAGCGTCATCGGGAAGAGGCGCTGATAGGCCTCCCCGTAGGTCATCGCCGTTCCGGAGTTGCGGCCGCCCTGGACGCCGCGGTTTAGGGCCACGCGGGTGTAATATTCCCAGAGGTGCTTCTGGGCGGCGAGCACCTGGAACGCGCGGAACTTGGTCTCCCACACCGCATCGATGTTCAGGATGACCTGGGGCTTGAAGTTGCACTGCTCCGGCTGGTGCGGCTCGAACAGGAACACCGGCGGCGCGGCGTAGCTGCGGTCCGGGTCAGGCTTGTGCCCGGCGGCCTGGGCGATCACCCGCCCCTCCTGCGCCACGTGGGCGGCGACCGGATGATCGAAATTGTACGGGTCTTCGAGGGCGTGGGTCAGCACGAAGGCCGGACGCTCCTCGCGGTAGACGTCGGCGAGCCGGTCGAGAACGGCCTCGCCAACGCGCAGGGGATAGTCGCCGACGTCGAGGAACTCGATTTCGGCGCCGAGAATGCCGGCCGCCTCCTCGGCCTCGACGCGGCGCTGGGCCTTCACGTCCTCGAGTCGCACGCCGGCCTTCTTCCAGGCCCACTGGCTCTCGCCGCGCTCGCCGAACGACAGGCAGACGATCTTCATCCGGTAGCCCTTGCGCGCGTGCAGGGCGATGGCGCCGCCAGCGCGCCACACGAAGTCGCCCGGATGGGCTGTCACGACGAGGCCCGATCGCGCTGCGGCCGCCATGTCTCATCTCTCCCGAAGCGTGCGTCGCTGCCCGCGCGCACTATTGTGCATGCAGAGCTATCGCCGCCCGCCTGAGCAAACAAATGATTAGATTGAGGTTATTGATGCACGTTATCGAATAATGCCAGCGGATTGGGGCATTGCGGCGCGATGCCTCCCGACTGGGCCCTGGCGGGACGCGGCGCGGTCAGAGCGCGTTGAAGTACGCCTGGATCATACGGGCCAGGCTCTCCGCCACCGGTGACAGGGTGTGATTGCGGCGCGTCACGATGCCGATCGTCCGCGCGATGCTCGGCGCCCGGAGTGGCACGGCGACGATCTTTCCCTCGTCGGCGGCCTGAAAGGCCAAGCGCGGCACGACGGTCACCCCCAAGCCTCCGCGCACCATGCCGATGGCGGTGGCGACGCGGTGCACCTCGTAGGCCCAGGTCAGGTCGGCGTAGCGTCCGCCCAACCCCGCCGCGATGAGGAGGTTGTTGCCGGTCTGCTCCCCGATCTTGATGAGGATCTCACGGTCCAGCTCGGACCACGTCACCACCTTCGCGTCGGCGAGCGCGTGATCGGCCCGGCACACCAGCACGAAGGCTTCCTGGTGGATGGGGGTAATGTCGAGGTCGTAGTGCTGCGCCGACATGATGGTGATGCCGAATTCAGCCTCGCCCGCCCGCACGCGCTCGATGATCGCGGTGGCCGATTGATCGAGGACGCGCACCAGCACGCCCGGGTGGGCGGCGCTGAAGCCCCGCAGGATGACGGGCAGATGGTGGCCGGCAATCGTCGGCAGGCAGCCGAAGCGGACGAGATCCTGGCTCTCGCGGCCTTGCCGCCGGAGTGTTCCGAAGATCTGGGAGAGTTCGTCGACGATGCGTTGCGCGCTCGGCAGAAGCTCGACGCCGGCTGGCGTCAGCGTCACCTGCCGCGTCGTGCGCGCGACGAGCCTGACGCCGAGTTCGTCCTCCAGCTTCTTGAGGCGGTGGCTCAGCGCCGCCTGCGAGAGGCTGAGGCTGGCCGCGGCCCGGTTGAAGCTCCCCCAGTTGGCGATGCTGAGGAAGGCCTGAAGGCCCAGGAAATCGATCCGCTCCATCACCCCTCACCGCCGATGACACGCGGCGCGTTCGCCGGCCACGGCGTCGGAACGCGGCGCCAGCATTCGCACGGACGAAGAGCCTGTCGAGCTTACCCGACGATCTGTCCAGTCCGCCACTGGTGAAGCGCAATCGGCCAGAGGTAGCCCGAACTCGAAGCGGCGGCATCCGCTTTCCGGCCGTAGCTTCCATCGAGGGAATGGCCGGGAGGGCGCACTGCAGCCGGGCTAGTTTCGAAGCCCCTCGACATTGAAGCCGAGGGGCCGAACGCTCAAATCTCGGTCCCTCCGGCAAGTGTCAGAGCATCCTCGACGTCGACACCGAGATACCTGACCGTGCTCTCAATCTTGGTAGGGCCGAGCAGGATCTGGACGGCACGCAGATTGCCGGTCCGCTTGTAGATCAACGACGCCTTCGTCCGGCGCTGGGAGTGGGTGCCGTAGTCCTCCTGCCGCAGCCCGATGCCTGCGACCCACTCGTCGATTAACTGCGCGTACTGTCGGGTGCTGATGTGCGTGACGCCGTCAAGCCTGCTTGGGAACGCATCGTCGCCGAGCGTTCCACCCCTGGCCTGCAACCATGCCAGGATGCTGGTACGGGCGGGTTCGAGCAACTCGAATTGCACCGGCCGGCGGGTTTTGCGCTGGATGGCAACAGCCCGGCTGCGGACGCGACCACCGCCGACAAGGTCGCCGATCTTGAGCTTGACGATGTCGCAGCCGCGCAGCTTGCTGTCGATGGCGAGGTCAAACATTGCGCGGTCGCGCACGCGCCGTTCGCGGTCGAGCCAGAACCGGATGGCCCAGCCTTGCTGAGGTTTGAGGGCGCGCTTGGCCCCGAGCTTGCGGCTAGCGTTCCAGGCCGGTCGCCCTTTCGTGGCCGAATCGTGTGCGGGGTGTCCCATCGTCTGTCTCCTCGCCGGCCCATGCCGACGAGGCGAGAGGACGCCGAACCGATGCTCCTGAGATGAGGGTAGACATATGCGGACGTTCCGCTGGAGACCCAACGCAGTCTTTCACGCGCGGCCGTGCGGCTCCCAAAAGCGGACGTATGTTCCGCCGCTACGCTGGCAGTGACGCACCCATCCCGGGCCGCCATCCTTGCCGCCCGAAGGACGACCTCCGTGATCACCAGATCACCGCGAACATCCAACTGAAGAACCTTCAGGTCGGTCGGCCCGTCCGCAGCCTACGTGCGATGTGCTCGAAATTCTTCAGCACCTCGATGACCGGCATGCACTTGGCTCGCCAGGCGGTTCACCCGAGCTACCGCGCTGCGCAGGAGCGTCGCAGCCAAAATTCCAATTGGCACCGTTACTAACTCGGCGAGCTGTTCGGTTTCGAGATTACCTGCGCAAGCTGGCGGTCGCTGTGATTTAGGCATTGTTATCGTGACCGGCAGTCCAGAGAGAAAACACGGAGCTCGGCAGAGGTGAATACATAAGCTGCAATCAGCGCGCATTCTAATCTATCAGCCGAATTGACTCACGATGTTCGGCTTTGATCGTCATTTTACGAGGCACGCCCCAGATGGAACATTAAGAATTGATCGCTATGCTGCCAGAGCATAGGTGTGTTCTACGATGCTTTCTTCTCTGCGAACCAAGGTGCGCAGCCAGTTGGGCGACGGGCTCCGGTCCATAGGACAGTCACTGGGCTGGCGGTCCGGCGCACCGATCGTGCTTTCCGCATGCCTAGTCTCTGCAACGGTGACGGTCGGGACAGCCGCCCTTGTCTGGCAGGCGCGAGATCGGGCTGAGACTGAGGCTGGCTACCAACTGCGCGGCCTCGCCCAGGTAATGGGCGATCAGGTCGACCGCTGGTTTCAATCGGTCCAACTTTTACAGCAGATCGTTGTCCAGCACGCCGAGACCGTTCAGATGGACTCGGTCGGCGCAGTCAAAGAGCGCGGTTCGAGCGAACCGTGGCACCTAAAATTGAAGGAGTGGTCCAGCTTTTTTCCCGACATTGCGGTTCTTTTTATTATCGACAGCGAAGGGAATGTTGTCAATAACTCGGCAAAGTGGCCCTTCGGGCCGATGAATCTCGCGGAGCGAGATTATTTTGCCGAGGTCAGGCGGCGCAACGATATTCCGTATTATGTCGGCCGTCCCGTTATCGACAAAATAACTGGCAAGTGGATGGTATTTATATCCCGGCGGCTGGCGAGTGCCACAGGAGATTTTATTGGCTGCGTTACCGTCGGCGTTACGATCTCTAATTTGGAGGCCTTCTATCAGGACGTGAAGATTGACGATCGGATGGCAATCGCCCTCTTCAGGCGAGATGGTGTTCTTCTAGCCAGATACCCTCAACATGAATCGGCACTCGGCGTTGTGAATGCTTCAAGCGAAGGGGTATTTAGAAGATTTTCGACGTCAAGCCTAGTAACCTCAAGAATGAAAAGCTTGATTGACGGAGAGGATCGCTACATCACGGCCAAAATCTCAAGCAGATTTCCTCTGGTCGTGTCGGTGAGTCGATCTAGTGACGCCGTCCTTGCTCCATGGAAGCATGAAGCCGCTCAGATGATTGCTGTTGCAGCCGTCATGGATCTATGTGTGGCAATCGCAACCGCTCTCAGCCTACGGCGCATTCGCGCGCGCGACCGGCTCGCCAATGCCGAAAGCTATCTGGCTCGCCACGATGCCCTCACAGGGCTGGCGAATCGGCTGAACTTCAATGAGTTCATGACACGTCAGATCACAAGACACAAAATAGATGGAGGGGACGCTATGCTCCTTCTCCTGGACTTGGATCGCTTCAAGGAAGTCAACGATACACTTGGCCACGGAGTTGGCGACCAGCTGCTGCAGGCGGTAGCGACGCGGCTCGGGAAAATGCTGTCCTCCGATATCTTTCTAGCACGTTTAGGCGGAGATGAATTCGCTTTTGTAACAGGATCAGAGCGGCATCAGGATGTAGGGGCACTTGCGTCACTCATTCTCCAAACGCTCTCGGAACCATTCTCTGTCGCCTCGAACGAGATAGTTGTTGAAGCAAGCATAGGCGTGGTTTTCATCTCGCAATGCGACGGGGATGCAGAAACCATTCTTCGGAGAGCGGATCTGGCGTTGTACGCCGCAAAGGACTCCGGAAAGAACAACTTCAAATCGTACTGCCCCGAAATGGAGCAGGGGCTTCGCTTCCGTCGGGAGCTGGAGGTTGAGTTGCGTCACGCACTCACTCGCGGCGAACTTGAGCTTGCGTTTCAGCCTCTCCTCCATCTGTCTTCCGGGCAGATCAGCGGCTGCGAGGCTCTGATCCGCTGGAAGCACCCGGTGCGGGGCTACATCCCTCCGTCCGAGTTCATCCCTGTCGCAGAAGAAACTGGGCTAATCGGGACGATTGGCGAGTGGGTCCTGAAGACGGCATGCAAGGCGGCGGTCTCTTGGCCTCCTCATATTAAGGTTGCCGTCAATCTTTCGCCTATCCAGTTTCGGACGAGAGACATCGTTTCAGAGGTAAGGGCAGCGATCGCGGAATCGGAAATAGCAGCAGACCGCATCGAGCTTGAGATCACCGAGTCGGCCCTTATCGGCGACAGCAAATTAACCGAAGTTGCCCTGTTCGAACTCCGGTCGCTTGGTGTCTCAATTGTCCTTGATGACTTCGGTACAGGGTATTCGTCCCTGAATTACCTAAGAAAATACCCGTTTCAAAAAATAAAAATAGATCGGTCATTCGTTGGGGAAATTGAGACGTCGCAAGATTGTCTGACGATTGTCGAGATCACATTGTTGCTTGCCAAAAGGCTCGATCTGCTGATCACGGCCGAAGGCGTTGAGACAGTCGAACAGCTGAACTTGCTTAAAGCCTTGGGCTGCACGCAAGCTCAGGGGTACCTGATCAGCCGCCCGCTGTCTGCTGCCTGCATTCTTGACTTTGTGCGGACCCAGAGTGGCAACGCGCAAGCTGCATGAAGCGGCCGGCGTTCAGATAATCAGAGCGGTACCCGCCGCTGATTTTAGGGCGCGGCACTGATGGCGGTGCAGCTGACGGAAGCGGGGAAGCTCGTTCGCGCCCCTCCGCCAACGCGAGCGGACGGCCTTCCTCGCGTCGTGGTTATCGGCGATTGGTGGTTGGCGTTGGTTTACAACCGCAAACTGCCGCGCTCTGATCCTATCGCGACTGACTCCATGCCAGCGGCCAGGAGACGCGGGGTTTCCCGCTCTGCTGCCAGCGACTTCCGTTCTTTCCGGAGGTGCCTGAGCACGAGGCAATCACGGAGTTGTTCCTGCCGTTGAGATAGCCCTGCGCAACGGCCACTTGTCGCGCCTCCCTTCCAAAACCGGACGGGCCGCTCTCTACCCGCAGCCGCCCTCCCGCTTTCGACCCACACCAGTCACTCAGCTAACGAGGACGACAGCCGGAGAGCGAACGCGACCGACTGCACATCCCGCCTGTGCGCCTGCCGGTACTCACGCGGGTTCATGTCGTAGCGATCTTTGAAGCGGCGGGGGAAATGCGCCTGGCTACTGAAGCCGCAGCCGTAAGCCAGCATGCCGATCGACAGGTGGGCGCAGGCTGGGTCGCTCAGGCGCTGAGCTGCCACCTCCAGACGGCGTCCCCGGATGTAGTCGGAGATGTGCCGGCCGCGCTCGTGAAACAACTCCTGCAGCCGGCGCAGCGATACGCCGACGGCGGCGGCGAGTTGCGGCGGGTCCAAGGTCGTGTCACTCAGGTGAGTCTCGATGTAGGCCATGGCGCGCTGGACGGTGGCGTTGCCGTGAATTGAGCGTGGCACCTCTCGTGCAAACCGCTCGGCGAGACTGGCCACGACTAGTTCCACTCCAATCACCGCCATGCGCGCCGCGCCGTCGAGATTTAGACGATCTCTCACTCGGATCAGCTTCTGGACGTAGGTATTTACAAGCATCGTAGAGGCAAGTTGGCGCCGACTGCGAGAGCAATAGTCAATTGAAGCGGGCCCAGCGCACTCTCAAGGCGCTTCCGCGGCAGATCGAGGATCAAAAAGCTGCCAGTCTCAATTTCGCTGACGCCCGTTCGATGATCGAGCACGACGAAATCCCCGGCTCACCGCCTCACGCTGGTTCTGCTGGACGGCATGGCAGCCGCGTTGAGTTAAGACCGCGTAGAGGCGGTCGCCCTGGCCGTTCCACCGAACTGCCTCGGGTATTACTTCGGTGTGAGTGGAGCTCTGAACGCTTCGCGTGATTTGCAAAGGGTTGCCGGATCTCGTTCGGCACCATCTGGCTGCACATCATCCCCCGCCATCGGCGGAGGGCGATTCCAAGATGACGTCCTTCGGTCGAGAATAGAGGTTACATCCGCGGCCCTGGCCCACAACCCGCCATTAACAGCGCAGATTGGAAGATCCAATCGTCTGTTGTATATATTTTGGTTGATCAAGAATCGTATGCCGAAAACTGGCCTGCCCTCTTAGAAAGTGGTCGTCCCTGAGGTATGGCTTTGTGCCATGTGGAGGATGTTTTCAGAGGGCAGGCCACACGATTAATGTCTTTAAAACTTGTACACCAAGCTTCCCTTGGCGGCGTGATCCTGGGCGCGTACCCCAAGCTGCCCGGTATAGGACAGCCCGGCGCTCAGGCCCGGCGCCAGCATAATCTTGAGCCCAACCTCACTCACCAGCGCATCCCGGTCGAGCGGAAGGCCCCGGCTCGTGAACCGTGCCCCGGTCCCCCGGAATGCCAGCGGCACGGTCGTGACCAGCTCGCCGAACGACCGCCGGTAGGCGATCATCCCGTGCACGAAGGCCGGCGCAGAACCGTCGCGGTCCAGTTGCGCCGCGCACCCGCAAGCCCATCGTGGCGCTCGGCATCGTGTGCTCCTGCCCGAAGCCGGCCAGCGTCGCCGCCCCGCCCCGCTCTCCGAATCGCTCGCGCGTGACCGACACTACCGCCCCGCCCGCGAACGGCTCCAGCTCCACCGCCTCGCTCAGGCCGATCCGGTAGCCGGCCTCGCCGAAGCCCTGGACGCTGTGCCCACTCAGCCGCGCCATGGCGCTGTCCGACAGGCCCGGGAACGCGACCACGCGCCGGAGCTGGGCCGGATCGTCCGCCGCCAGCGCACCGAACCGCAGCACGGCCGATCCCGCCTCCAGGCTGCCGTAGATGCCCCCGAACGTGCTGGCCAGCGCGCCGGTCTGCACCTGGGCAGGGCTGGCAAAGCTGGACTCCAGGTTGCCACCGACCGCGCCCATGCGCAGGGCACCGAGCGGTGTGTCGACCCGCGCGTCCAGGCCCAGCAGGAAACCCGCGCTGGAATGCGACAGCCCGGCGGCGTTGCCGTCCGTTCGCACGTGCCCGACGCTGCCGAGCCCCTGTCCCCACAGGCTCACGGCCGGCTCCGGCAGGTCGCCCGGCCGCGCCGCCGGTGCCGTGTCCCACCGCAGGCGGTCGAGCACCGCCTCGCGCAGAAGGCCGGCATTGGCGAACACCATCGAAGCGAGGGTGGCATGCCCGTCGCCCGACAGCGCCGCGAAGGCCGCCCGCGCCTGGGGCGCCGAGAGCACCGCCACCGCATCGTAGAGCGGTGAGCCGACCGCCCCCGCCTGCACGGCCCCCGCCACCGCGCTCTGGTTGCGCGTCTGCGCCGCGGCGGAAAAGTCGAGGTCATTGCGCGCCAGCGTCAGCGTGACCACGTCGGGGGCGTAGCCCAGGAACGGGGTCAGGAAGGCGAAGTTGCTGCTCACCCCGGCAAACCGCCCCTGCACGCCGCCCGCCGCGGTCAGAATCGTGTAGCGGGTGCGTGGGGCATATTGACCGGTGCCGGCGACCGCCTGGACGGTGGCACCCGCCACCGTGGCGCTGCCGCCGACGTCGATCCGGTCGGCGCGTCCGTCCGCGGTGGCATCGACCCGGTAGAGCGCCCCCGGCGCCAGGCTGAGATTGCCGGCCACGCTGATCCGGCCCAGCGCCCCCGCGCCGATGCCCGGGGCGAGCGTCGCGCCGGTGCCGAGGCTCACGCTGCCGAACCGGGCCTCGCCGGTGAGTAGGCTGCCGGGCCCGATCGCGAGGGCGGCGTTGGGCAGGGCCCCAGTGACGGCGAGTTCACCGCCGAGCACACGGACCGGCCCGGACAGGGCGTTGAACCCCGACAGGGTCAGGGTTCCGGGCCCGACCTTGGTCAGGCTGGTCTGCATGGCGCCGTCGGCGATCCGGCCGGCATAGAGGGTGGAGGCGCCGTCGCCGCCGACGGTGAGCTGACCGTTGCCCAGCACAGCCCCAGGCGTCGAGCCGGCCAGCGAGCCGATCGCGAGGTCGGTGCGGCCGAGGTCGACGCTGCCGTCATTGGTGAGCCGGGTGATGCCGGTGGTCGGTCCGGTGACCGCGATCGTGGCGCCGGGGGCGTTGCTCACCGCGCCCGCGAGCACGCCCGAGGCCTGGACGATGCCGGTATTGGCCAGCCCACCCGTGAGGGTGCCAGAGCTGATCAGGGTGCCGGAATTGGCGAAGGGCGTGGAGACGGTGGTGAAGGTGCCAGTGTTGACGAGCGTTGCACCGGCGGCGTTGACGGCATCGGCGGTGTAGCTGCCGGCGTTGACGAGGCGGCCGGTGTTGAGCAGATCGTCGACGACGCTGGCGTTCTGCGCCACGGTGAGCAGGCCGGCATTGGCGATGCCGGCCGCCAGGAATCGGCCGCCGTCGGTGACCGCGACGGTGCCGGCATTGGTCAGCTGTCCGGCGAGGCTGTAGGTGCCGGTGACCGCGAGGGTGGCACCGGCGGCGTTGGCGAGGGTGCCGTCGCTGGCCACCGCCCCGGTGACGGCGAGGGTGCCGGCGTCGTTGCGGATGGCGCCGTCGATCCGGCCGGCGCTGGCCGTGACGATGCCGGTGTTGGTCAGCCCGCCCGCGAGGATGCCGCTGTTGAACAGGCTGCCGGCATTGCCGAGGCCGGCGCGCGCCGTGAGGCTGCCGGTCGGGGCGACCGTCACGGTGCCGGTGCTGGTGAGCCGCCCACTGAGACTGTAGGTGCCGGCGACCGCCAGCGTCGCGCCGGCGGCGTTGGCGAGGGTGCCGTCGCTGGTCACCGTGCCGGAGACCGTAAAGAGCCCGGCCTCGTTGCGGATGGCGCCGTCGATGCGGCCGGCGGAGGCCGTCACCGTGCCCGCGTTGGTTAGCCCGCCCGTGATGGTGCCGCTGTTGGTCGCCTGACCGGCATTAGCGAGGCTACCGGTGATCGTCCCGGCGTTCGTGAGGCTGCCGGCATTGCTCAGCCCCGCGGGCGCCGTGAGGCTGCCGGTCGGGGCGAACGCGACGATGCCGGTGTTGGTGAGCGACCCGCTGAGTCTGTAGGTGCCGGTGACCGCGAGGGTCGCGCCGGCGGCGTTGGCTAGGGTGCCGTCGCTGACGACCGGCCCGGAAATCGTCAGGATCCCGGCCGCGTTGCGGATTGCGCCGTCGATCCGGCCGGCGCTGGCGAGCACGGTGCCGGTGTTGGTCAGCCCGCCCACGATCGTGCCGGAGGTGGTCAGGCTGCCGAGATTGGCGACGCCGCCTGCGATCGCGCCGGTGTTGAGCGCGGTGCCGGCATTGGTGAGGCCGCCGGCCAGGGTTCCGGCGTTGAGCAGGGTGGTGCCGGGCCGGGTGAGCACCGGGGCGGCGAGGCTGGCGGTGGCGGTGAGGCTGAGGCCGCCGACCGTCAGGGTGGCCGGGCCGGTGAAGCTGTGGGCGGCCGTCAGCGTCAGGGTTCCGGCCCCGGCCTTGGTCAGGCCTCCGGTCCCGTCGAGGGTGCCGGCGAAGGTGGTGGAGGTGCCGTCCCCTCCGACGGTGAGACGGGCGGCGCCGAGCGCGACGCGGCCCTGTCCGGCCAGGGATCCGACGGTCTCGCTGTCGGCAAGCGCCAGGGTGGCGCCGGCCGCGACGGTGACCGCGCTGAGGTCGCCGATGGCCTGCCCGCCCCGAGCCAGGAGAGTGCCGGCCGCGAGAGTGGTGGGGCCGGTGTAGGTGTTGGTGCCCGCCAGGGTGAGGGTACCTGGGCCGAGCTTGGTCAGGCTGCCGGGTCCGGAGAGGGCCTGGGCGAGGGTGAAGGTGTTGGCCGGGTCGGCGATGTCGAGGCCGCCGCCGTTCTGGCCCCAGGTGATCGGGCGGGTGGTGGCGGTGAAGGCGGTTCCGGTGACCTGGAGGGTTCCGCCGTCGAAGGCGAGGGGACCGCGGGCGGCGCCGAGGTTGGCGTCGCGCGCGACCGAGAGGGTGCCGCCCGCCAGGACGACGCCGCCCGAGAAGGTGTTGGTCCCGCTCAGCATCAGCGTGCCCAGCCCGAGCTTGAACAAAATTCCCGGACCGGACACGACGTTCGACACCGTCAGGGTCTGAGCCGGGTCGATGGCCAGACCCGAGACACCTTGCAGGGTGAATGGGCGCGCGGACGTGAAGCTCGCCGTCGCCTCCAGGGCGGCGCCGTCGCCGATCGTGACTGCACCGTAGGCTTGGCCGAGATTCGCCTCCCGCGATACCGAAACGGTGCCCGCCAGGATCTGTGTGCTGCCCGTATAGGTGTTGTCGGCCAGAAGGCTCAATCGGCCCAGGCCCGTCTTGGACAGGCCGCCATTGCCGGACACGACCGCATCTTCCGTGAGCGTCGCGCCGGCGAGTACCCCGAGGGTACCGCCATCGCGCAGGATGATGGGCCGTCCGAGCACGAAGCTCCGGGCGGCGATCAGCGCGCTCTTGTTTTCCAGCGTCACGGTGTTGCTGGGGTCGCCGAGCGCCTCGGTCTTGTCGACGGCAAGGCCGCCCCGCCAAACGAAGACCCCGCCGGTGAAGTCGCTCGTCCCGGTCAGGAGCTGAATGCCGGCCCCGTCCTTGATCAAGCCGCCATTGCCGGAGATGCGCCCGTCGAAGTGCGGCGCCGTGGTCGCTCCGGTGACGTCGAGCACCAGCGGCGCCATCTCGGTTGTCAGCAGATGGGCCTTGGTGGCGCGGCCATGGTCGTCGAGGTTCTTGAGGACGAGCGGCAGGAGCGGCCCGGAATCGTCCGGCTGATCGTTGCCATACCCGGTTGCAGGGGGATTGGGCGCCACGGCTTGGTATTGCCGGAACGCATCGGAGCCCAGTTGCTGCTGGAGGGCTTGGCCGATCCTCAACAGCGTCTGCTCCTGATAGGGATTGGCGTCGATGAGGATGTTCGCCTGCGCCCCGCCCACCTGAAAGGGCACGTTGAGCTGGGGCGACGTGGACGTCTGTTCCGTCGAGAAGCTGAACAGGCCGAGGCCGTCGTTGGTGTCGTCGTCCGTGCCGAGGAAGCCGACCACCGCATCGATACCGAGGACATTGCGGACATTCGACATCAGCGCCGTCGAGATCCGGATCCAGTTCGCGTAGGCGCGATTGAATTCGTCGATGGAGACGTAGGAGGGGCCGACCTTCTGCGAGGCCAGGAAAGCCAGGGCCGAATCGCCACTGAGGCCGGGGTTCTTCTGGGCGAAGGCCACGAGATCGTCGATCGTGCGGGCGAAAACCTTCGGGTCCACGTTAAGCCGCGAGAACTTGTCTCCGAGCAGCCGGACAAGTGCGCTCTTGTAATCGTCTGGCGAAGAGACACGAGAGGCAAGGTAGCTCGAAATCGAAACGTAGGCATCGTAGAAGTAGAATGGTGAGGCCCCGGTCGTCGCGGCTTCGACCCACCTCGC
The DNA here is from genome assembly GCF_023546765.1 of Methylobacterium tardum. Lineage (NCBI taxonomy): Bacteria > Pseudomonadati > Pseudomonadota > Alphaproteobacteria > Hyphomicrobiales > Methylobacteriaceae > Methylobacterium > Methylobacterium tardum. The sequence goes on along the minus strand of NZ_CP097484.1, from coordinate 5,761,740 downwards.
CCCGTCGCCGAAGGATTGCCGGAAATCGTTCAGAACCGCGGCCCTGGCGGCCGGATCGGTCGGGATCTGCACGGACGAATCGGCAAGCTTCACGAACTGGACGAGATCGTCGTCCGACATTGCCAGGACCGCCGTCTTGACCGCCGCGTCGACGCTAGCGCGCGATCGAGCGACACGACGGCGGCGTGCGCGGCCGTCAGCATCCCGCCGACGAGGGAATCAAATTGCGCGGGTCGCTGAGGATCCTCGGTAGACGTGGCGCTGTAGATGCCGACCTTCAGGCCGGTCAGGTCACCGGTCAGGCCGGCATTGTAGTCGGCAGGCCGGACGAAGTCCTTGCTGCGCGTGTCGGTCGTGTCGAGCTTGACCATCCCGTTGAGGACGAGGGCGAGGTCATGGATGCTGTTGCCCATGGGGCCGGCCGTGTCGATCTGCCGGGAATAGGGTGCGATGCCGGTCGTGCTGATCAGGCCCGCAGTCGGTTTGAGGGCGTAGAGACCCTGCTGCTGGGCTGGATAGATGATCGAGTCGGAGGTTTGTGATCCGACGGTGAGCGGCGCGAAGCGCATGGCGGCCGCGATGCTCGGCCCGCTGCTGGATCCGGCCACCGCGATCGACGGATCGACCGGGCTGATCGTCTGGCCGCCCGTGTCGCTGCGATTGTTGCTCGATAACCCGGCCCACTGGCCCATATTGGCCTTGCCCATAATGAGCAGGCCCTGCTCCCGCATCCCGATCACGAGTGTCGCGTCGGCGGCTGGACCGGATCCGATCAGGGCGGCCGAGCCCGCGGTGGTGCGTAGATCGTCGGCGGTGCCGATATTCATCTTGAGCAGCACGGGCACGCCGAAGAGCGGCGGCAGCGTCCGGCCCTGGCGCTGCGCCTCCATCCGCTGCGCGTCCGCCTGATCGGCGAGCGCCAGGATATCCGGATTGATCTGCTCGACGGACCGCAAGGCCGGGCCCGCATGGTCGAGTTGCTGGATCTTGTACATGTACTGCAACACGATCTCGCGCGACGTCGTCTCGCCCCGTTGCAGCATGCCGGCAAGGTCCACGGCCGTCCGTCCGGTCAGGTCGACGCCGCCGTAAGCGGGCAGCGAATCGCTCGAGAGGGTTCGCATCAGCGCGACGGGGGCCGGCGACTTCGGCAGCGAAGCATCCGTGAACCCGAGCCGGCCCACGAGACCGACGATGTCGGCTTCCGTCGCGGCGCGCGGATTGAAGGTCATCAGCGGCCGGGCGGAGACCGTTAAGGCATCGATCTCTGCGTCGGTCTTCGGCTGGCCGGCGCGGATATAGGCAGCGCGGACGACGTCACGCAGGGCGAGCTGGTCCTGGGGATCGGTTGCCTGCGCGGAGGCTGGCACGGTCAGCCAGACGGCGCCGAGAAGGGCCCCGGAAACGCGCAGTCGCCCCCGTGATGCGGGCAGGCCAAGGAACATGGTCGATCTCCGGAACTGTGATTTCGACAAGCGTTTTCGACGGGCCAGGGCGCGGCATCCGAGCCGCGGACGGACTCACCTGGGCCTTCGCCCTCGGTGACGGGACCCGTGTTCCGGCCGGTGCGGCGTCTCGGTGGGAGCGGCCCGATGCGGCCGCCGGAAAGTTCCGGAAACGGATGGCCGCAATCGCATTGGCCCCGCCGCCATCGACGGCCGAGCCCGGGCATCCGCCAGGAGGGATCGCGATCCCGGTGCCGTCACGGTCTCGATCGGCCGGACAGACTGGGAAGAGACGGATGGCCGGAGCGCGACCAAGCTCCGCCTGTCGGCAGGGCGGGAACCGGAACCGCGGCCGGGCGTCCGGTGCGCGGGCACCATGCGATGGATCGGCCCACCGCCGGTCACTTGGTTCCCCCGATCGAACCTGTCGTTGCAGATAGATTGGCGGCGATTGCGAGCGTTAGTTTCACGCAGGCGAAACGTTTCTGCCGGGCTTCCAAGTCACGACACTGCAGAGTGGCGGTGAATTTTGCGACGGTCATGCCGATGAGATTAAGAAACAACTCTGAAATTGTTCAAGTGCCGTCAATAATAACTGTATCAATCATGCAAATTGGCGACTTGAAGGATTTTCAATTTGTTATGCCAGAATTTATCTGGCTTCCTATTGCGGCAGATCCGGCCATTCTGCAGTTTTGGCATAATAATTGCCTCCGGCGATCCAGAGGCCTTCGTGCGGACGGAGTGCAAATCACGCCAACCGTGACCGTTTAGTCGGATCTGTGGTCCGATAGACACAGTTCCGCCGGAGCGACCCTTTTGCACGAGAGGGCGCGGTCGAAAACTGCAGACCAATTCGTGTGAAGGTCGATCCGGAGCGGCCGGGCGGGCCCATCAACCGGCTGGACGCGCTCATCAGGCGCGAACGCGAGCTTCTTCAGGCAGGGCGGGAGCGCATCGAGCGCCTCCCGAGAGTGGCCGCCGGCTTCGAGAGGCCTTCGGTCAACCTATGACTTGTCCGGACGAAGCGTCGGTCCGTCCACGCACGCCAGCTTGGAAGCTTCCTGGGGTGTGCTGTCGCTGCGCCGAACCGCCGTCCATCTCGACGGCGGACCGCCTCATGTTTGCGGCTCGCGGCCGTCCGTCACGATGAGTGCGGCTTCAGGCGCCGGGTCGAGACTCCCTGCTCGCTCATGGCGCGTCTGGGCAACCCGTTCGACCAAAGACGGGCCAACTTGGCACCGGCAGACGGCGAAAGTGTGGCAAAAATACAGCGCTCTGGAGTATTGACGCCTCACCTCGATTTCAAGGCCGAGCAATTTTTATGCCAATACGAAGAACGACCAATGTAATCGATTAGCTGGCACCCGATCAACACAGTCATTTCCGGCGGAATGATCCTCATGATCTCGCTGTATGTCTCATTTATATAAATACATCAAGGTTTGTAATCGCCAATTGCGCACTTACAACGTTACGATTTAGATCTTATATGCGCATGAGATCGATCTTCAAGTTTGATGTTATGTCCGACTTGACCAGATATCTTCAATTTATCTGAATTTTCCGGATCGCAGGCGGATTGAATGAACAAGAAAATCGAATCTCCATTGTTCACAGCCGCAAAGACGCGTCTTCGGAATTTGGTTCTATCGATGTCATGGCGTGCGAGCCTGGGCCTCGCGGCTTTAGGATGGTCCAGTCCGAACCTCGCCCTTGCGCAGAGCACAGTCAGCACCGATCCGGCGTCCTGGCGCACCCCGGAATATCGGGCCGACTGGGGCCTGGAGGCGATGCGCGCCGCCGACGCCTATGCGGCCGGCTACACGGGCTTGGGCGTCACGGTCGGCGTAGTCGATTCGGGCCTCTACAGCGCCCATCCCGAATTCGCCGACGGCCGCGTGAAGGCGCTCACGATCACCGGCACCTTCGGATCGGACGGCTACTACTTCATGGACGGGTCCGGGGCGCCGGACGACCGGTCTCCGCAGCCGAGTTTCTTCCGCCGGGGCGAGGCCTACAACGTTCCCGGCACTTACGATTCCGCTTTCAACGATCCGCACGGGACCCACGTGAGCGGATCAATTGCGGCCTCCCGCAACGGCGTCGGCATGCAGGGCGTGGCATTCGACGCGACTGTCTACGTGACGAATACGCATGCGACGGATGAGAGCATCTACGGAGCGAACGCCGACTACGCGTATTTCAAGAACGCCTATGGCAGTCTGGCGGCCGCCGGCGCCCGAGCGATCAACTCGTCCTGGGGTAGCCCGCCGCCTACGGACAATTACAACACCCTCCCAGGCTTACGCCAAGCCTACACGAAATTCGAAGGCCAACTCGGCTACGTCGATGCCTTGTCCGATGTGGCCAAGCAATATGGCATCATCCAAGTCTTCGCTGCGGGAAACACTGGCTGGGACAATCCGAACGTGCGCTCGTCCCTGCCATATTTCCGGCCGGAGATCGAGAAGAACTGGCTCGCGGTCGGCGCGGCCGGACGAGGCGCCAACGGAAGCACGGCCTCCGAGGATCTCGTCCTCGCCTCATACTCGAACCGCGCCGGCGCCGCCAAGTATTGGTATGTCGTCGCTCCCGGCGACGCAATCAACAGTACAGCACCGACCTACACGCAGGGTGCCGTCTGGAGCGCCAATGACTGGGGTATCGATCCGAACCATCAGACCGGCTACACCACAGTCGATGGGACCTCGATGGCGGCGCCGCACGCCACTGGGGCGCTGGCGGTCATCATGCAGCGCTATCCGTACATGACCAACACCCAGGCCCGCGACGTCCTGCTCACAACCGCCTATCACCGTGATGCCGTCGACGGCGTGCCCGACGCCAACCCCAATGCGCCCAACGCGGTCTGGGGCTGGGGCGTGATCGACCTCGACAAGGCCATGAGGGGTCCCGGCCAGGTCCTGGGCCCCGTCGCCGCCAACCTGCCGGCCGGCATGAAGGATACATGGTCCAACGACATCTCCGAGGATGCGCTGATCCAGCGCAGGCAGGAGAACGACGCCGAGACCGCCGCCTGGGCCACCCGCAAGGCGGCCCTTGATCCCCGCCTTCAGACCCCGGTCCTCACGGCCGGTCTTCCGGCCAGCCGGACCGCGCTGGACGGCGTCGTCAGCGCGCTGCGCAACGGCAGCCAATCCGCGATCCTGGGCGCCATCACGACCGCCATCGCTGATCCCGTCGCCAATCAGGTCCTGGCGACCTTCGTCCGATCCAACGGCTATGACGGCGTCTGGCCCCTCACGGACCCGGCCTACGCCTCTTCCCGCGCCGACGCGGGCAATCTCCTGAATACCTATCTTTCAGGGCTCACGGACGCCGATTACGACAGCACCATCGCTTTCATCGTCCGGGATTGGAAGGCCGAGACCCGGATCGAGACAACGCGGATCGCCTCGTTCGCCGACATGCCCACGCAGGGCAGCCTGATTAAGCTCGGGCTGGGCACGCTGACGCTGAGCGGGACCAACACCTTCTCGGGCGGCGTCATCCTGGCGGGCGGCACCCTCTCGGTCGCGCGCGACGCCAACCTCGGCGCCGCCCGCGGTCCCCTCGCCTTCGACGGCGGAACCCTCCAGGTCACCGGAACCGCCTTCACCGCCACCACCCGCCCGATCACCTGGAGCCAGAACGGCGGCGGCCTCGACATCGCCGACCCGGCCAACACCTTCACCCTCGCCCAGGCCCTCTCCGGACCCGGCAGCCTGACCAAGCTCGGCCCAGGTACCCTCACCCTGGCGGGCACCAGCACCTACACCGGCCCCACCACCCTCGCGGCCGGCACCCTCCTGGCTCGGGGCGGGCAGGCCATCGGCGACCTCAGCGCGGTCACCGTCGCGGCCGGCGCCACCCTGGCGCTTGCCGACAGCGAGACCGTCGGATCCCTGGCCGGACAGGGCCGCGTCGCGCTCGGCGCCGCCCGCCTCACCGCCGGAGGGGACGGCACCTCCACCACCTTCGCCGGCACCCTCGACGGGACCGGAGGCCTGACCAAGGCCGGGGCCGGAACCCTCACCCTCACCGGCACCAGCACCTACTCCGGCCCCACCACCATCGCAGCCGGTACACTCAGTGCGGCCGACGCTGCGGCGCTGGGCACCTCCGTCGCCTCCGTCTTCGCCGGTGGCACCCTCGAAGAGAGCAACGTCATCCTCGCCAACACCCTAACGCTGGCGGGCACCGGCGCGGGCGGCGTCGGCGCGCTCACCGGCACCGGCACGGCGGGCGTGTCGGGGGCGATCACGCTGGCCGGCAACGCCGCGCTCGGCGGCCGTGGTATCCTGACCGTCTCCGGCACCATCGGCGACGGCGGCAGCGGCTACGGTCTGTCGAAGGTTGGCGGCGGCGCCGCGATCCTCACCGGCGCCAGCAGCTACACGGGCGCCACCACGGTCTGGAGCGGCACCCTCGCACTCGCCGGGGCCGGGTCGATCAGCGCCTCCAGCGGGGTGGCTTTGGCCACCGGTGCCAGCTTCGACATCTCTGGCCTGACCGGGACCGGCACCACGATCGCCGGCCTTACCGACACGGCCGTCGGCCAAGCCGGCACCGTGACCCTCGGCGCCAGAACGCTCGCGATCTCCAACGCCAGGGGCAGCTTCGGCGGAAGCATCACCGGCATCGGCGGCCTGACCCTCACGGCGGGCACCCAGACGCTGACCGGGGCCAGCACATACGCCGGCCTCACCACGATCGCGGGCGGTACGCTGTCCCTGGCCGCCGCCGGTACGATCGCCGCCTCCAGCGGGGTGGCTTTGGCCGCCGGCGCCAGCTTCGACATCTCTGGCCTGACCGGGACCGGCACCACGATCGCCGGCCTCACCGACGCCACCGGGCAGGCCGGCACCATCACCATCGGCACCAAGACCCTGACCCTGGCCGACGCCAGCGGCAGCTTCGGCGGTACGATCACCGGTACCGGCGGCTTGAGCCTGACCGGCGGCCGGCAGATCCTGACCGGGACCAGCACCTACACGGGTGCCACCACGGTGGCGGACGCCACGCTGGAGATCGACGGCGTGCTCACCGCCTCGGAGGTGACCGTCCGGCGCGGGGGTACGCTGTCCGGCACGGGCAAGATCGGCGACCCGCTGATCGAGGCCGGCGGGCGGCTGGCGCCGGGTAGCGCCGCGGCGATCGGCACCCTGTCGATCACCGGCCCGCTGACCTTCGCGCCGGGCGCGTTCTACACGGTCCGGATCACGCCGACGTCCGATGACCGCACCGCGGTGACCGGCCCGGTGACGATCCAGGGCGGCACCGTGCAGGTGCTGGCGGGTTCGGGCACCTACACGCCGGCCCTGCGCTACACGCTGCTTACCGCCACCGGCGGAATCACCGGCCAGTTCACCAGCCTGCAGACCACGAGCAACCTCGCCTTCCTGACGCCGTCACTGAGCTACGAGGCCCACGGCATCGCCCTCGGCTTCGCCCAGACGGCGCCGCTCACCAGCGCGGCCACCACCACGAACCAGGCCAGAATCGCGAGTGCCCTCAACGGCACCGGGCCGACCGTCACCAGCACGCCGACCACGGCCGGCGGGGCGCGCCCCGCCGTGACGACGAGCGTGTCGGCCACGGGCACTGTCACGACCGCGGTGAGCACCGGCACCGGCACGACGACGGTCGTGTCGAGCCCGGCCGCGCAGGTGACCACGGCGCTCCTGAACCAGACCGCGTCCGGCGCCGTGCGGGCGCTCAACAGCCTGTCGGGCGAGATCCAGGGCTCAGCCGTGATCGTGCGGGCGCAGAGCGCCCTCGCCGCGCAGGGCACCCTGCTCGAACACCTGCGCTTCGGCGCCGGTTCGGCCGGCAGTCCCGGCCTGACAGGCGCTGCCGGCCAGCACTTCGCCCCCGGCACCACCCTGCCGGCCGGCTACACTGCCTTCACTCCGGACGAGCCTGCCACCGGCCTCGTGCCGGTGCGGCCGCTCGCGCCGCGCTACACCGTCTGGGGCCAAGCCTTCGGGGTATTCGGTGCGAGCGACGCCACTCGCAACACTGCCCGCCTCAGCCGGGAGACCGGCGGCTTCGTGCTCGGCGCCGAGACCGGCCCGGGCGTGCTCGGCGACAGGCTGGGCTCAGGCCTCGACGGCTGGCGCCTCGGCGTGGCGGGCGGCTCCGGCGTCACGCAGTTCGACGCGACCACCCGCCAGTCGTCCGGTCGGATCGAGGGCAGCTTCGGCGCCGCTTATGTCACCGGAACGCTCGGACCCGTGCAGGTCCGGCTCGGGGCCATGTATGGCAGGGACGCTCTCGACACCCGCCGTACGGTGCTGTTCCCGGGCTTCTCGCAGGCAGTCAGCGGCCGCGACGGAGGCAGCACGCTGCAGGGCTTCGGCGAGTTAGGCTACCGAATCGGCGGGGCCGAGCACTATGTCGAGCCGTTCGTGGGCGTGGCGGCGCTGCGCCTGCGCCAGGACCGCTTTACCGAGACGGGTGGCTCGGCGGCGCTGGCAGTATTCGGGCGGACCGACATGATCGAGACGGCCACGGCGGGCGTTCAGGCGCAGACGGTGGTGGCAGATCTGTTCGGGGGCGCCGGCCCACTGTTGGCGCAGGGTCTGATCGGCTACCGGCGGGCGTTCGGGGACGTGGTGCCGGCCGCGCTGCTGGCGTTCCGCGGCAGCACGGCCTTCCGGACGGCCGGCGCGCCGCTGGCCCCGGACGCGGCCATGGTGACCGCAGGCCTGAACTGGGCGGTGGCGCCGGGAACAGTGGTGGGTTTGAGCTACGACGGCCAGATCGGGGCGCGGACGAGTGACCACGCCGTCAAGGGCAGCCTCTCGTATCGCTGGTGAGCGGGGTTAGTTTCAGATCCAGTTTCATACCGTATGTTATGAAAATGTAATATAGGAAATCGAGATCTGGATCGTCGGAGTGGAATAACCGCTCGGTAGACGTTCCAATGGATCGAAAGACCTATTTTTGGCTTGAATTGATCAGGTCTATTTGATCGGAGCAGACCGTACTCACCGATTGGCTTGAGCTGCTGATACGCCCGAACGTACAAGTAAGTTCTTCGTCGGTAATTTCGTAATGTGGTGAGTACCGAGTCTAACATCCATCTCGACACTTCGGAACCTTCGCCAGACTTCTGAAGAGAACATCGATGTGCTGGCCCGCGACTTCGACATGTGTGAGAACCAGACCCCAGCATGCCGGGCTTTAACTGCCGCTGTCGACCACCCTCGGGGTTCGGAAGGTTTGCTTAACGGCGGCCTGACCCGCCCTAACGACCGGATCCGACCGAAAGCCGCCGGTCCGCTTCGGAGCGGTCCCACCGAAAAGCAGACGCTCCTCCCGCGATCCAATCAGGTCTCACCGCTACTTTCGGCACCACACCGCGGGAGGCATCTGATCCGGTCATTTCAAACTGCGGTCACACGACGTTAAGGATTTAGGGTGGTCATCCTGCCGCAAACAGGAACTAGCAAGGTCTATTCGTTCAGATAGGCCAGGGCGAGCTGAAGCCTTGAACGGGTCAAACCTCGCCCGTCGCTTCGCCGCATGGAGGCCTGCAGTCGCTCGATGTCTGGGAACCTGCACACCGGGCGGTTTGAGGAAGAGCGCCTGATCGCTCTTCAGCAGCTCGATCTGCTCGACACGCCGCCGAGCGAGAGCTTCGACCGCATCACGCGGATGGCTAGCCAGATCTTCAACCTGCCGATCTCCGCGGTGTCGCTGACGGACCGCGACCGGCAATGGTTCAAGTCGCGCGTCGGCGTCGAACATTGTTCGATCCCGCGTGAGAAAGCACCTTGCGGACAGGTGGCCGAAACGGCCGACGTTCTCGTGATCCCCGACATCCAGGAGGATGCCTGGTACGCTGACAGCGTGCTCGGCCGAAGCGGCATCCGCTTCTATGCCGGCGCGCCGCTGGTCACGCGCGAAGGTTACGGGCTTGGCGCCCTGTGCGTTCTGGGTACCGAGCCACGCTCCGTCAACGAATCCGAGGTTGCCGCCCTCAAGGATCTCGCCGCGATGGTCATGGCGCAGATCGAGTTGCAGCATGCCTTCGGCAGGGTCGACCCGCTCAGCGGTTTGCCGAGCCGCAACCAGTTCCTGGACGATTTGGCCGATCTCGCCGCCGAGCATCCGGACGAGGCGAGGCTTGTCGTGCTCGTGGACCTCGCCCGTCCCGAGCAGATCAGCGACTATGCCCGCGTCATGGGCCCGGGGCGCGTCGACGATCTGGTTCGAGATGCGGCTCGGCAACTTCGGGGGCTACTCGGATCGGATCGCAGGCTCTACCACACGGCGGCCACGCAGTTCGCCTTCCTGGCGCCCCGGGGCGTCAGGCGGGACGAATATGTCCCGCGCTTGGCGGATGGCCATCGGCGGGAGCGGCAGCTCTCCATGACCGGAACGCTTCTGACCAGCGCCATCGGCGTGGCCGTATTCACGCCCCGATCCACGGGTCCGCAGGACGTGCTTCGGGCGCTCTACAGCGCGGTCCAGGACGCCCGCTCGTCGCCCGATCTCGTCAGTGTCTACTCACCCGTCGCCGACGAGGCTTATCAGCGCCGATATCGGCTGCTGCAGGACTTCGGACCGGCGCTGCTCGCCGGTGACCAGTTGCGGCTCGTATTCCAGCCGCGCATCGATCTGCCCACAGGGCGGTGCGTCGGCGCGGAGGCGCTACTCCGCTGGAGTCACCCGGACCTAGGCCCGGTATCCCCCGGCGAGTTCGTTCCGGTCATCGAGCATTCGCCCCATGCGCAGGCCATGACGGCCTTCGTCTTGGAAACGGCGCTCGCGCAGGCGCGGCGCTGGCGTGAGGACGGGTACGAGATCGTGATCTCGGTCAACGTTTCGGCCGCCAACCTGCACGAGGCGGATTTCGGCAGGTCCGTCCAGGACGCGCTCCGGCGCCATGGTCTGGAACCGGAGCGGCTGGAATTGGAGGTCACCGAGAGCGCGATCATGCAGGACGCTGCCCAAGCGCGGCGCCAGCTGGACGAACTCGCCGCCGCCGGGGTGCGCCTCGCCATCGACGATTTCGGCACCGGCTACAGCAGCCTCGCGTACCTCCAGGATCTGCCAGCTCATGTCGTGAAGATCGACCGCAGCTTCGTGCTCAAGCTTGACGAAGGTGACAGGGAGTCGTCGCTCGTCCGTTCGATGATCGGCCTCTCGCACGATCTCGGCTACCGGGTGGTCGCCGAGGGGGTCGAGACCGTCGAGGCGGCCCATCGGCTCCTCTCGATGAGGTGCGACGAGGGGCAGGGCTATCTTTTCGCACGCCCGCTGGAAGTCGGGCAGTTCGCGACTTGGCTTCAGGAACACGAACCGGGTATCCGGCCTGCAGCTGAACGCAACGTCTGAGTCACGGCCTTTTGGTGCGCGCTGCTTCGGGAGGGCGCACTCACGGTGTGGCTCCGGTTTACCAAATAGCGGAAATTGGGCCCACCGGGTCGTGCTACGGGTTGGGAGCGGGCGCGGCAGCCATGTCCGCTTCCATGCGTCGTCGCCCGGCAACGGACTGGTGGTAATCCACCCATCGGAGACGTTCCCGCGGGCGCTTCGCGACGACTGATACTGGCCGAAAGCGGCTGGTCCGCTTCGGAGCAGGCCCACCCCAGAAGCGGACGGGCGCCTACCGACCCAATTTAGTCATACAGCCTCATGTCACAGCCGCCCGAAAGGGAGCTCGGGATCCGTCGACATCAATGAGAGGAAGTGGACGGAAGCGGCTGTCTACCGGCTCGTGGCGTTGCACCTGGCTGGCCGTCACGCATGAAGCCGCTCCACCTCCGCATCCCGGTCAAGCTTTTGAAGAAGGTCGACGATCGGCATCGGCTTGCCGAGGAGATAACCCTGGACATAGCGGCAGCCGTGCCGCTGGGCTGCGTCCAACTGGTCAGCCGTCTCGATACCTTCGGCGATCCCGTCAAGGCCGAGGTTCTGGCAGAGGTCGATGATCGTGGAGATCAGACTGCAGCCAAGGTCGGTGTCGATATCGGCCATGAAGCTGCGGTCGATCTTGATCTTGTCCAACGGCAGACGGTGGACGTAGCCCAAGCTGGAATAGCCCGTGCCGAAATCATCGAGGGCGACCTTGATGCCCAGGGCCCGCAACGTGATGATGGCGTCCTTGGCCTGTTCGAAGTCGCGCATCAGCGCGGTCTCCGTGAGTTCCAATGTCAGCCGGCGCGGGTCGAGACCGCTGAGGCGCACCGCGGCGAGGATCGCGATCACCGTCTCCGGCGAGGCGAGATCGTGGGCGGAAAGGTTAAATGATAGGCCCACCGCTGGCGGCAGCCGCGCACAATCGCCGAGCGCTTTGTGCAGGAGCAGCAGCGTCACGGTGTGGATCATGCCGCAGCGCTCCGCCGCGGCGATGAAGCGATCCGGCGAGACACGGCCGAGCGTCGGGCTGGTCCACCGCGCCAGCCCCTCGACGAGCGCGATGGCGCCCGACCTAGTGTCGAGGATTGGCTGGTAGTGCATCTCCATCTCAGCGGCAAGATCGGCCACGCGCAGAGCGGCCTCCACAGCACGCTCGGCTCGGATCGCGTCTTCGTGCTCCTGTGAGAAGAAGGTTGTGCTGCCGCGGCGGTGTTCCTTCGCGTGATAGAGCGCGTAATCGGCACGATCGAACAGCGAGTCAGCTTCGCGTCCGGCTCGGGGATATTTCGCCAAGCCACCAGAGCACCCCGTGATGACCTGGATATCGCCGACACGGATCGGCGCCTGCAACGCCGAGCAGATGCTGTCGCAGAAGGCGATGATCTCTGCAGGCGGCCCCGGCGCACGGACGAGCAGTCCGAACTCGTCGCCGCCCAATCGCGCGACAATAACGCCAGTGTTGGTGAACGCCGCGAGGCGTCGCCCCGTCTCAGCTAGGACGCGGTCGCCGACGTTGTGTCCGTACGTGTCATTGATCGGTTTGAAGCGATCGAGATCGAAAATGGCCAGCGCAAAGAGCGAGTCGGCCTCACCGGATGTCTCCAGCAACTCGTTGAGCTTCTGAAAGAAATAGCGTCGATTGGGCAAGCCAGTCAGACTGTCCGTGTTGGCGAGACGGGCGTTTTCCTCTGAGAGACGGCTCGCTTCAGCCTGCGATGCGACGAGTTGGACGAAAGCCCGAAAATTGTTGTTGAGAACGCGGACCATAACTACGGTTACGAAGGCCGTGTTGACGGCGATAGCCAAGAAAACATGATTGCCACTCGTGATGCAGCAGTACAGGAAGACGCTCATCACGATGCCGGTCACGAGGAACGCAGCGACGGGCAAGTGTGTCAGGCAGAAGATGCATGCGATCACTGTAACGGCGACGAAGATCGCCACATGGCCCTGCTCATAGGGGCCGCCATACCCGTTCAGGATCATCGCCCAACTCACGAAGGCGATGGAAAAGAGGGCCGTCAAAGCGGTCGTTTGGCGAAGCTGACGGGTAGCCTGCTCTTCGCTGATCGTCTCCGGGCACATTCGCCACCACCGCACCGCGCGGACCATGCAGAGCACGACCAGAGCGCCGGGTACTCCGAGTGTCAGAAAAGCGGGCGCCAGAGGATGATGCGTTATGGCGAGCGCACATGCGTTGACAGAAAGAAGGCCGTAGAGGGTCGGGATCTGCCTGCGCAATTCCACAAGCTGGCGGACGCAGGTCAGATCCGTTTCGGTTCGAGTCCGCGCTGCATTCAGCATCGCGTGCAGGCGGCTAAGGCTGATCATGGTCGGTGCATGCGCGGAGGATCTACAATCCTAGCGAGCAACCGTTAAGAGCAACTTGCGGCCGCCGATGTCGTAGCGCACGGGTAAGATGATCGAGACTTATGTGCTCTTTCGAACAATGTTGTTTTTTGTTCAGTCTAGCCCGAGCCGTGCTGCTCGTGCCGAAGCAGCTGAGAAGCAGTGTTATGAGCTTCTGCCGAGTTCGGTTCACCGTGTTCAGAAAAGGCGAAACCGCCGACCAGCACCATCTGGGTACACGTTCAGTTTTGTGTCGTGAGCTCCCGCAAGCGGACGGGCAGAAACCCACCCATCGCAGACGTTCCCACGGGTGCTGCGCGACGACTAACAAAGTCCGGGAACGGAATATCCGCTTTGGAGTGGACCCGCTGGAGAAGCGGACGGATCTCTACCAACCCACGTTGGCCGAACCGACAGACATCAGCGTTTCCCGAAAGCAGCTGTTCATCGGCCATCCGACAACTTCAACTTGGAGCGGAAAACTGGCATTCCGTCGATCTGCCGCGATACGCCGCTTTGCAACCAGAAGCTGATGTTCCCGGATTGCCCGCTACGCGCCTCACCGCTCGCTGCGCTGTGATGGGCCGACGAGCTTCTCGGCCGCTGCGACTAGGGCCTGTCGTCACTTGAACCATCTGGTGCGGCATGCGTTTTGTGCCTCCGGCCTGAGGAGGGACGATGCTGAGCGACGCGCAATGGGCTGTTCTGGAGCCCCTGGTCGAGGCTTGCCGGCCGAAGGCGAAGACACCGCCGCAGGACCTGCGGCGCACACTCTCGGCCATTCTGTGGCGCCATCAGAACGGTGCCAAGTGGCGTGCAATCCCGCGCGAGCTGGGGCCATGGTTGCGAGCCGCGCAGATCTTCATCCGCTGATCGCGCGGTGGGGTGCGGGAACGTCTGCTCGGCCTTGTGCAGGAGCGCAGCGTTCAGCTGGGCATGGTGTTCCTCGACGGCAGCAACATGCGTGCGCACCAGAACGCGGCAGGCGCCGCTAAAAGGGAGAATCTGCAGCCGAGCGAGACGATCGTGAAGCTCTTGGCCGATCGCGTGGCGGCTATGGCACCAAAGCTTGCGTGATCGCTGACGGCGCCGGCCACGCGATCGCCTTTACAGCGCCCAGGCCGGGTTGGACCTGCTTGAGCGGGATGGTGCCGACATCCTGGTCAGCGACTTGATCATGCACGGCGGCCTGGACGGGCTCGCCTTCGCCAACGAGGCGCGCCGGCGCTGGCCGACGCTGCCGGTGATCCTGGTGGCGGGCTACAGCACCTCGGCGGCACGGGCGACTGAGCTCGGCTACCCGCTCTACATGAAGCCGTTCGACATGGCCGAGCTCGCCAAGGGCATCCGGGCCCAACTGGGCGAGGAAGGCTGGCACCTCGCGGCGGCCGGACCCGGTTGAACGCCGCGGCGAACGCAAGGCGGCATGACCCGGAATCCGGTTAATGCACGTCGCTTCTGGCCGTGTCAGCCTCCCCCTCGGCATCCGTGACCAGCCTCCGCCCTAGGACCTTGCGCAGCATGCGCGAGACCTGGTCGGCCGAGTAGGGCTTCTGCAGCAGCTCGAAGCCGGTCGAGCTCTCCCGTGCCAGGACGTGGCTGTAGCCCGAGGCCAGCACCACCGGCAGGTCCGGCAGGCGCCGCTTGAGGAGCCGCGCGAGTTCGATCCCGCCCATGCCCGGCATGACCACGTCCGAGAACACCACGTCGAAGTCGTCGCCGTCCGGCCCGAGCCTGTCCAAAGCCTCCTCTGCGTTGCCCGCCAGGGTCGTCGCGTAGCCGAGGTCCTGCAGGATCTGGGTGGCGAAGCGCCCGACCTCGATGTTGTCTTCGACCACTAGCACCCGCTGACCCGAGCCGCCGGGTTCGAGCGGGCCAGCCTCGGCGGCGACCACGCCGGGGACGGTCTCGGCCTCGACCTCGGGCAGGTAGAGCGTGAAGATCGTTCCCTGCCCGGGTGCGCTATGCACGTCCACGTCGCCGCCGGACTGCTTGGCGAAGCCGAAGACCTGACTCAGGCCGAGCCCGGTTCCCTTGCCGACGTCCTTGGTCGTGAAGAACGGCTCGAACACGCGGGCGAGCAGGTCTGGCGGGATGCCCGAGCCGGTGTCGCGCAGCGACACAGCCGCGAAGGGCCCGGCCGCTCCGACATGGCCGCGGATCGGCGGCAACGGCACACAGCACCGGAGGGACAGGGTCAACGCCCCCTCCCCATCCATGGCGTCGCGCGCGTTCACCGCCATGTTCACGAGCGCGGTTTCGAATTGGCTGACGTCCACGCGGACGAAGCACGGTTGGTCCGGCAAGTCGGTCTCCACCCTGATGCGGGCGCCGGTGACCGTATCGAGCAGGTCGGCTACCCCGGCGAGTCGCGCGCCGACGTCGAGCGTCTCGGGCTTCAGGGTCTGGCGCCGGGCGAACGCCAAGAGTTGGCCGGTCAGCTTGGCGGCCCGGTCGACCGTCTCGGAGACAGCGTTCAGGTACCGGTTCCTGCGGTCCTCGGCGAGGTCGGGGCGGCGCAGGAAATCCACTGACGAGCGGATGATGGTCAGCAGGTTGTTGAAGTCGTGCGCCACGCCCCCCGTGAGCTGCCCTACGGCCTCAAGCTTCTGCGACTGCCTCAGCGCCGCCTCGGCCTCGACAAGTTGCGAGGTCCGTTCCTCGACGCGCTGCTCAAGCGTCGCGTTCAGGGCTTCGAGGTTCGCGGCTGCCCGCACGCGCTCGATGTGCGCCCAGGAGCGCTCCGTCACCTCGGTGATCAGCGCGAGTTCGTAATCGGTCCAGGCGCGGGCAACCCGGTCGTGGATGGCCATCAGCGCCGTCAGGCGCCCATCCTTGACGAGCGGCATGCAGATTGTGGCCGCGATGCCGATGGCCTGGAAAGTGGCGGCCTCCTCGGGCGCCAGTTCCGCGAGGTTGTCGTGGATGACCAGGGGCCGCCCTGCGCCGAGATCTTGAACGGCACGCTTTCCGAAGTCCGCGAGGCTGTAGTGGCCGACGATGCTAGGCGAGCCCTCAGCCGCCCAGTCGCCCCGGATGGTGAACCCGTCCTCGTCAGGGTCCATGTCGGCGTAGGCACAGCTGGAGAGGCCGAGGTGCTCGGCAACCATGCGGGTGGTCGTGGCGAGGATCTCGTCCGCGTCGGTGACCTTCGCGGTCTCCTTCCCGAGCCGGTCGAGAAACCCGAGGCGCGCCTCGTTGGCGCGCAAGGCCGCCTCGGCCTGGATGCGCCCGGTGGTCTCTGTGCAGGCGCAGAACATGCCCGCGATCCTGCCCTCCTCGTCGCGCAGCGGCGAGTACGAGAAGGTGAACCAAGTCGGCTCGTCGCGGCCATGCCGGTTCATCAGCAGCGGCATGTTCTCCGACCAGGTCGGCTCGCCGGAGAGCGCCTTGTCGACAAGGGGCGAGATATCGGGCCAGATCTCCGCCCAGACGTCGCGGAACCGGTCGCCGAGGGAGCGGGGGTGCTTGTCGCCGAGGATCTCGACGTAGGCATCGTTGTAGAGCAAGCCGAGCTCGGGTCCGAAGGCCACGAACATCGGGAAGCGCGAGCCGAGCATCAGGCTCACGGTCGAGCGCAGGCATGGCGGCCAAGTGTCCGGATGCCCAAGTGGCGAGCCGGACCAGTCGTGGGAGCGCATCATCGCCCCCATCCGCATGCCGCCGGAGAGGAAGAGCGGGAACTCGGACGTGACGCTCTCGGTCATCTGGGTTGGGCTCGACTTACTGGCGTGCTGGTTCGGCTCAGGTGCGGGTCATCCGGTCTCTTTCCCAGTCTTCACCGACCCGGTGTACCTGACGGCAGAACCCGAAGCCTGACAAGGGAGCGCATCGCCCAGGGGATGCGGTATGTTCGCGGCCTCGGGAGCACACGCCGCGTAGCGTCATCGCTCGATTCGCGCCTACCGGCTCGGGAAAGCCTCCGGGGAGGCGCGCACCGTCGGCTCACGTGCCGACGAGGCGGAGCGTCACGGCCGCGGCATCCGAGAAAGTGGGCACCGGGTCTGGTTGCGCCCCCCGGCCTTGGCCTCGTAGAGGGCCACGTCGGCGGCGCTGTACAGCGCTTCGGCTCCTTCCCGGTCTGCGCCGGGGCCGGTCGCCAGGCCGATGCTTACCGTCACCGTGCCGGCGCCACCGAGATGCCGCCGCGCACGCCCGCCCAGGTCAGGAACGGCACGTTGCCGAGCGAGAGGTTGCCGCCCCAGCGGAACAGCAGGACCGGAGCCGAGACCGCGACGAGGCGCGCGACCAGCACGATGGGGACGGCGCAGGCGGCCAGCGCCAAGCTAGAGACCTGGAAGCGCAGGACGAGAACCTCCAAGCCGATCAGCAGGAACAGGACTGAGTTCAGGACCTCGTCGACGAGCGTCCACAGGGCCGAGACGTATTTCTGGGTGGTGTCGCTCATCGCGTAGCGCGGCGCCCGCTCGCCGACGAGAAGCCCCGCCGCGACCACGGCCAGGGGACCGCTCGTCCCGAGCTTCTGGGCGAGCGCGTAGGTCCCGGTGACGAGGGCCAGCGTGATCAGGACCTCGACGGGGAAATCGCCGATGGCCTTCATCGCCAGGTAGGCGACGTAGCCGGTCACGACGCCCAGGAGCACGCCGCCCCCGGCTTCATGCAGGAGGAGTGTCGTGACCTTGCCGACGCTCATTGCCTTGCCACCCGAGCCAGCCGCGTGGGCGAGCAATACCGTGAACAGCACGATGCCTATGCCGTCGTTGAACAGCGCCTCGCCCTGCATCTCCACTTCGAGGGCTTCCGGCACCTTCACGTTCTTCAAGGTGGCCAGTACGGCGACGGGGTCGGTCGGGCTGATCAGGACCCCGAACACCAAGGACCAGGCCAGCGGCACCGGACTGCCGAGCGCCTGCCCCGCCGCCCAGAACATCCCGCCGACCACGGCGGTGGACACGAGCGTCCCGAGAAGCGCCAGGATGGCCACGGCGAAGGCGCGGTCGCGCAGGGCGCCGAGGTCGAGGTTCAGGGCCCCGGCGAAGAGCAGGAAGGCCAGCATGCCGTTCATGACCACGCCGGTGAAGTCGACCTGATCGAGGACGCGGATGAGATCCTCGTAGAGGTGCTGCCCCGGGAAGGTGACGTCGGCGAGCACCAGCGCGAGCGAGGCGAGCAGCCCCATCACCAGCAGGCCGATGCTGTGCGGCATGCGCAGGAAGCGGCGGTTCAGCCATCCGAACACGGCCGAGAGCGTGAGCAGCAGCGCCGCCAGGTCGAAGATCGAGATCAAGGGTTGTCTTTCCCGCCCGCGGCCATCCGGAACGCGCAGAACTGCGCCGGACGGCCCGTCGCGTTCGAACTGCAACGACCGGAACGCCCCTTCGTGCCGGCCGTTGCCGGCGTCGGTGGTGTCGGTCCGCAACGATGAGCGCGCGCGTCAAAGCTTGGCTGGAAACCTTGGGCGACCTGTTCTGGCTTCGCCCGGCCCTCGTCGTGCTCGGCTGCATCCTGCTGGCGCACTTCGGGGTCTGGCTGGAAATGGCCCATGTCGCCGGCTACGACGCATCCTCTCCCGACCAAAACTGGGGGTACTCCGGCGGCGCCGAGGGCGCGCGGGCGCTGCTCAGCGCCATCGCATCCTCGAACATCGGGGTCGCGGGAACGACCTTCTCCATCACCATCGCAGCCCTGACGCTGGCATCGGGCCAGATGGGGCCACGCCTCCTGCGGAACTTCATCCGCGACGCCCGCAACCAGACGGTGCTTGGGATTTTCCTCGGCACCTTCGCCTACGCGCTGATGGTGCTGCGCACGGTGCGCACCGTTGAGGAGAGCCCGTTCGTCCCGCATCTCGCCATCACCGGCGCCATCGTTCTGGCTCTGGTCGCGGTCGGCACGCTCGTCTGGTTCGTTCATCACATCGCCACGAGCATCAACATCGAGACCGTGGTCGATGCCGTCCAGCGCGATCTGTGCGAGGCCATCGCCATCCATACGCGCGACGAGCCGGTGGCCGTCCGTCCCCCGGAGGCGCCAGCCGGTACGGCCGTCGCGGCGACCGGCGGCGGCTACATCCAGGCCATGGACACGGACGCGCTGGCGGATTGGGCCCGCGAGCACCGGGTCACGGTCACCCTGCGGGTCAGGCCCGGCGACTATGTTCCGAGCGGCTACCCGGTCGCATTCCTGTCCGCGCAGGTCGAGGGAGCCGAGGCCGCCATCCTCGACGCGGTGACGCTGGGGCGCCGCCCCGCCGCAATCCAGGACCCGGAATACTCGGTCCGGCAGTTGGTCGAGATCGCGGTGCGGGCGCTCTCGCCCGGCATCAACGACCCGTTCACGGCCGGCAGCGTGGTGGACCATCTCGGCGACGCCCTGTGCCGGATCGCGCCGCGGCACCTGCCCACCGGGGTTGTGCTCCGGGAGGGCCGAGCCGTGCTCGTCCACCCGGTGACGGACTATGACGGCCTGTGCGATGCCATGTTCCACATGATCCGGCAGAACGCCGCCGGATCGGTCCATGTCCTCGGCCGCATGCTCGACGTGCTCGCCCGCGTCGCCGAGGTCGAGAGGCTGAAGGATCGGACGGCCGAACTCTCGCGGCATGCGGATCTCGTCATCGCCGCCGCGCGGCGCGACGTGGCGGACCCATCGGACCTTGCCGACCTGGAAGACCGGCACCGACGGTTTTACGATGCCGCCGCAGTTGGCGCCTAGCGGCCGAAATCCGACGCAAGGCACCTATTCTTGAACCATCTGCTTCCTACCCTCAACTGACGCGCTGCACCCAAGGCGGCGCCCAGCTGCCGTCCAGCAGCGAAGGATTTCCGGCTTTCGGCCAGTACATCCTCAGCATGGGGATAAAATCTCCCTTCGGTGCCGGTAGCCAGTTGCTCTCCCGTTCTGGACCGGGCGAGTCATTTTGAAAATGGAGCGTAATCGAGCCGTCGGTGTTGCGCTTCAGGTCATCGCGCAGGCTGACTGTGAACTTGTTGAGGCGATTGGGTACAAACCACCAGCCTTGGTCGACCTCGTACATGGTGATGGACCAGAAGCCGTTGACGGGGGGCGTCTGCCCGGCGGCGAAAGTGAGCGTGTACTTGTTCGCGCCGTTCAGCACGCGGCCCTCACTGTCTACTGTCGTGTTCGGGTAGACCGCGTCCTCCTCAAGATTGGCGGGCCAGCCGAAGGCGGCGACTACGCCGCGCTTCATGTAATTGATGCCGTAGCGGCCGAGGCCCTTCGTCACGGTCCAGCCATTCACCTCGTTGCCAAGGCTGGAACGACCCGCTCCGATCACGGCCAGCGCCCGCTGCGGAAGGTCGCGCAGGGCTTCGCGCACGGTAAGGTCGAGCTTTGCGGCCTCAAAGGGCTGACCGGGAGCGATGCCTATGCGCGCCATGCGGGCAAGCATAGGCCCATCCTCCGGCGCCGGCGGGGCCGCCGTCCCCATCAGCCGCGCCAGTCGGTTGAAGTAGTCTTCAGCCGACATGCTGAGGATCACCGATTGCGGCTTGTCGGTCATGCTGAAGCCGGGGTTCGGGTCGACCGGCGGTGCGTGGAAGGTGAAGGGTTTTCCGAAGGAGGAGAGCGGAACGAGTTTGTACTGTTCCTGCAGGGCATTGACCGCTGCGAAGTCGGCGTCGGTACCGTTGGCATAGGTGCGACCGAGGATGAGCAGGTAGCGCGTCGGTGACTTAATTTCCCTCATGCCCGACGGAACCTGGCCCGACCAACCAGGCCCAGTGATCAGAAAGCTAGCCGCCCGGCCCCCCGTCGTGCGCGCGCCCGGGCATTCCACCACCGGCATCCAAAGACTGTACATCGGGAACAGGAAATAGCGGTCACCCATATCAGGGTGGGAGAACACCGTCGGCTCAGCGCCGAGATCGAGCCAAGCAGCCGAATAGAGCGTGTCCGCATTGGGCGCCGATACGCCGCGGTAGTCGGCCGGCGGATAGCGTTTGACGTTGATGAACTGCCCCATAGGTCCGTGCAGGCCGCCGAGCGCAGGCACGTTCGACATCTGCACCCGGGTCACCTCCGTGGTGATCAGCGAGTAGCCGTAGATATAGGCGTCCATGGCGATCCGCTCTGCATCGGATGCGCTTCCTACCAGTGCCTCGGAGACTTGCGCCGACACCAGCGACGGGTTGGCGATCAATGGCGCCGCGAGGGCAGCGCCAGTAACGAGGTTGCGCCGGGTAAAAAGAGTCATGGCTTGGCCCCTCCTGCTCGAACGTCTCGCCGTGTGGGCGGCAACACAGACTATCACGGCAACGCTTCGCCAGCCATGCACCAGATCCGATCTGTTCCTGGGTTTTATTATTGTTCATCCAGTTTCCTTCGGAGATTTTGAATTATGAGCTGCCGGTCGGGTACTTGGATCGCCCGACCTGCCAGCCTTTCAGACGTTCGTCGCACGGACGACGAACCGATTCCCACCCGAGCCGAAGTGGCCCGATGGCCGACAAATGGCCGTTTTCGGAAAGCTCGGATCACTGCCGGCAAGGCTGGCATGGGTCGGGAGCAGAACCTCACCACCGGTACCCGGCGCCAGATTTCGACTGCTACTCGGCCCCCTCGTCGGGGATGTTCAGCAGGTTGCCGCAGGCCTTGCAGTGTACGGCGTCCGGCTCGTGGCGCTGCAGCCCGCAGGCTTCGCAGGGAAAGCGCACCTTGTAGGGGCGGTACACCACCTGCGCGAGGCGGAAGAACAGCGTCACGCCGCAGATCATCACGAACACCGACAGCAGCCGGCCCGTCGGCCCCGGCAGTGTAATGTCTCCGTAGCCGGTCGTGGTCAGCGACGTGACCGTGAAGTACAGGGCGTCGACCGGCGTCTGGATGGCTGGGTTGTGGTCGTGCTGGGTCGCGTAGACGATGCCCGTCATCGTGAACACAAACACCAGGAGGTTGGTCGCGGCCAGGATCGCGTCCTCGTTGCGGCGGAACAGCCCGCTGTCCTGTCGCAGCCGCTCCAGCAGGTGGTAGGTCCGCAGCAGGCGCAGCGTGCGCAGGATGCGCAGGAACCCGACGCCCTCGGCGAGCACGGGGGCGAGGAACGAGGCCACCGCCACCAGGTCGGTCCAGGTGCTGAGATGCCGGAACTCGCGCAGCGGCGCGCGGCTGATGCCGAGGCGCGCGGCGAAGTCGAGCAGGACGCACAGGCCAAGCGACAGGTCGCAGGCGACGATCCAGTCCATCAGCGGCAGAAACGAGGTCACGACGACGAAGGCGATGGTCGCCACGTCGAACACGAGCAGGGCGTAGCGGAAGCGGTGCGCGCGCCTCGTGTCCCCTTCGTAGAGCTCGCTCAGCGTCGCGGCGGGTTTCGTCATCGGTCGTCGGGCCGGAAGGGAAGGAGGTCAGGAATCCCGCGTCGCCACGTACCCGGCCACGGCGCCTTCGGCATCACCGGACAGCCACGACAGCAGCATCAGCACCCCCATGCCGAGGAGCAGCACCCCAGCGAGGGCGAGGACCAGGCCCGACAGGCGGCCCTCGATGGCGCCGGGACGACGCCGCGGGAACTGACGAGGCATGATGCTTCACTCGGTTCTGTGAGGTCGAGGGAGGCCGCCGCGGTTCAGTCACGCGACGGCTCCGGCTCAGCGCTGGGACGGACGGGCCGGGGCGAACCGCAGCACCAGCGCCCCAGTGGCCATGCAGGCCAGCGAGCCAATCAGCACGCCGACCTTGGTCTCGGCCTCAAGCTCGGGCGCGTTCGCGAAGGCGAGCAGGCCGATGAACAGGCTCATCGTGAAGCCGACGCCGCACAGGAGCGAGACGCCGTAGACCTGCCACCAGCCGGCATGGGCCGGGCGCTGCGCAAGCCCGAGCTTCACGGCGGCGAGGACGAGGCCGAACACGCCGACCTGCTTGCCGACGAACAGGCCGAGCGCCACGCCGAGCGTGATCGGGTCGAGGAGCATCCCCGGCGTGATCCCCGCCAGCGACACGCCAGCGTTGGCGAAGCCGAACACCGGCAAGATCAGGTAGGCCGACCAGGGATGGACCGCGTGCTCCAGGATGTGGAGCGGCGAGGTCGGGTCGTCCGGCTTGCCGACGCTGAGGCGCAGCGGGACCGTCAGCGCCAGCAGCACGCCAGCGATGGTCGCGTGGATGCCCGAGGCGAGCACGAACACCCAGAGGACGACGCCGAGCAGCAGGTATGGCCAGAGGCGCGCTTCGCCGGCCTTGTTGAGCCCATAGAGCACGGCGAGCGTCGCCGCGGCCCCGCCGAGCATCGGGAGCGACAGGTCGGCGGTGTAGAACAGGGCGATGATCAGCACGGCGCCGAGGTCGTCGATGATGGCCAGCGCCGTCAGGAAGATCTTGAGGGAGACCGGCACGCGCGGGCCGAGCAGCGCCAGCACGCCCAGCGCGAAGGCGATGTCTGTAGCGGCCGGGATGGCCCAGCCGCGCAAGGTCTCGGGCGAGTGCCAATTCACGGCAGCGTAGACGAGGGCCGGCGCGGCCATGCCACCGAGAGCAGCCAGCCCAGGCAGGACCCGGTCGGGCCATGTCCGAAGGCGTCCGTCGAGCACCTCGCGCTTGATCTCCAGCCCAACGAGCAGGAAAAACACTGCCATCAAGGCGTCGTTGCTCCAGTGCAGAACCGAGAGCGGGCCGAGATAGGTCTTAAGCGCGGCGAAGTAGGCGTCGGCGAGCGGAGAGTTCGCGACGGTCAAGGCCAGCGCGGCGCTCGCCATCAGGACGAGACCGCCACCGGCCTCGCTGACGAGGATATCGCGCAAGGCCGACAGGGGGCGGCGAGGCCGCGGAACGGCATGAGACGGCGACGACACGGGCACAGGTCTCCGGCGCTGGCGGCCCGACCAGCGCTCGACCTGCCGATCCGAACTACGGACCGCGCACCCATAGCGGCCTATCGCATCGAAATTGGAGGGGCACAACCCACTCCTGTGCGGCTCGCCATAGGGAGGAGGGCAGCAAGGCAACCTTCGAAGCGAGGCTATCGGGACATTGATAACTACCGAAAGGCAGTCGCCATAGGGCAACGGGCTTTGTTTGCTTTGGGTATGCCGGAAGAGACCGCTGAATGGCCGAGATGGGCGCAAAGCCGAATGTCCGGTCTTACGCGCAATGGCGATCCAGCGTGGCGTAGTCTGGCCGAAAGCCGCCGGTCCGCTTCGGAGAAGAGCCGCCGGAAAAGCGGACGGTCGACTATCAACCCAATGCAGTCGCCTGGAGAGCTCCTGCTGCCTTCCCAAAGCGGCCATTCGGCGGCCATCAGCCAACTCCGGCTTGAGGCGGCAACCGAACCTTGTTCCTCAGTCCGAAAGCAGGCCTTCCTTTCCGATTTTTGCTAGCCATTGCGACGATCGCCTGGGTTTCTCGAGACCAATCATATGGCTGCGTCTGCTCGAAGTCGGCAGGGGTGTGAAGCCTAGGAGCGAAGCTCCGTAACGGTCTATTTGCCTTCGGCACTTATCCGAAAGCGTGACGGTTACAAGGCCCGGTCCTCGGCGGCCGTCGCGCTCCCTTGGCAATTGCGCCGTGCCGTTCCTACCGCGGCATACATCTTCACGATTGGACTCACTGGGCAATGGCACGATCACGCAAGGCTTGGCCTAAACTTGACGCCCCGATTGCGACAGTAAGGCGACGGTATCCGCAAATGAAAGCGTCGGCTCAGCACGAGGATTTCTGGTCGGTGCAGCTCGTTGTCATACCGCTGCTCGCATTTTTAGCCTTTCTCTGGTCGAACAGAACCGATGATCCGATCTGGTCACCGTTATTTGTCGATGCGATTAAATGCATAACGGTGGTAGGCATCCTCTGGTCTCTGTTCAAGATCGTGTGTTCGCATCCTCGGCAGGGGATGTCGCTTCTGGCCGGAATTTTCTTAATGAGCGCGGGCACCTATTTCTGCTCGAATATTTTTATGAAAAATCGTTTGCTGGAGTTCGACCATATTGTTGAGGCGCAACGCGCATCTACAAAACGCGCGATCGTGGGCGCCGCCGCAAAGAGCGTAGAAAGCGACCATGTACCCCTTCGAATGTTTGTTTCCCCGGGGAACTGGCACGGAAATCAGTCGGAAAACGGCGAGTTCTACTACGTTGTTTTCGATGAGACCGACCAAGTGGGACTTTATCCCGAAACGTTGGCGAAATTTCTACCATACCCGGGTACGCATTTCTCGACAGCATCTACTAACGGTCATAAAATCATTTCAAAGATCCGAGATCATTATTATCAGATCATTGAAAACTAGTTTTTGGCACGATCATGAATATTTTATCCCAAGAACTGCGTTCCTTATGTTGAAATGCGCATACGAGGCGCGGTCAAATGTTACAGCAAGGTTCTACAGACCTGCTCGATGTTGGACGCAGCACCTCTGCGCCTCCGTCAGCTGATCCGAGGCGGTATTCGGGGCCTCATCGTTGGATGTGCTTGGCAGCGTAGCGAGCCATGTCTTGAGCGTGAGCTCGGCGAGAGTGGCGCCGTGACTGTGAACGGCGTCGATCATAGTTGAGAGGCAGCGGGAATGCCTTTCCCTCTCCCGACACATGTCGCACCCGGTGGCCTCGTCGCGTAGCGCGTAGCTACGCAATCGTAAGCAAATGATGGCAAGCTTCGGCGCCGGCCAGGGGTTCGATGCCGGTGTGAAGGAACTCGCGTGGCACGTGTTCTTGTAACTGGCGGCTCAGGCTTCCTCGGCTCGCTGCTGATCACGAAGTTGCTCGAAGATGGGCACGCCGTAACCAGTATAGACAGGCTTCCCAGCAGAAATTCGCACCCGAACCTGCGCGCAATCGTTGGTGACATCCGTGACCGGCCCCTACTCGACAAGCTGCTGACAGGCTCCGGTCACGATGTCGTATTCCATTGTGCGGCGCTTCTTGCGCATGGCTCGATCCCGCCGGGCGAGTTGTGGTCGGCCAATGTTGAAGGCACGCGGACGCTCGCGGCGGCAGTCACTACGGCTGGTATCCGGAGCTTGATCTACATCTCTAGCAATTGCCTGTGGGGGCGTGGCTTCAGCCGACCGGTGCACGAGGACGATCCGCCGGAGCCTTGCGAAGTCTACGGCGCGAGCAAGTGGGAGGGCGAGAAGATACTCGCTGACCACGCGGGCGATTTCACCACCACTGTCCTGCGCTCGCCCACCATCATGGACGAGGGACGGCTCGGCCTTCTTTCGATCCTGTTCGAGTTCATCGCGGATGGGCGACGGGTTTGGGTCGTCGGCGATGGATCGAACCGGTATCAGTTCATTGCCGCGCGTGATCTGATCGCGGCGATGTTGCTGGCGTGGCAGCGTCGAACGGCCGGGGTATTCGGCATCGGCTCGGACGATGTCGGCACGATGCGCGACAGCTACGCGTATGTCATCGCAAATGCCGGCAGCCCTTCAAGGATCGGTAGCCTCCCCAAAGCGCCGACAGTCCTGGCGATGCGTGTCGCTCATGCACTCCGGGTGTCGCCGCTTGGGCCATACCATGCGCGGATGATCGCCTCGGATTTCGTTTTCGACACAACGCGGATCAAAACCGAACTGGGTTGGCGGCCGACGCTGACGAACCGCGAAATGCTGCTCTGTGCCTATCGCTACTACGCTGCCAATCGTTCCGAGATCGCGACGCGGCGTGGCGTGTCCGACCATAGCCGCTCGGCCGATATGGGCGTGATCCGCATCCTTAAATGGGTGTCTTAATGCGCTCACCTGCCCCGATGCCGTTGCCAGCAGTGCTGAGCCCCACCGCCCCTTCGCGATCAAATGAGAATGCCTCACCGGCGATCGGCGCGGCCGGCTTCGCGGCTGTCCTAATCGCGGTTGGCTCGCACCATGAGGCTTGGTTCGACGAGGCGCAGGCGTGGCTCCTGGCCCGCGACAGTGCACTGCCGGACCTCCTTCTCCACCGTTTGCACTACGAGGGAACGCCCGGTCTCTGGCACATGCTGCTGTGGCTGGCCTCGCACGCTGGATACCCGTTCTTGGGCCTCTGGCTCATCAGCTCCGCGATCGCAGTGTCGGGCGCGTTTCTCGTCTTGCGCACCGCGCCATTCCCCGTATGGCTTCGGCTCGGCATCATTGGGTCTTATTTTTTCGCCTACCAATATTCTGTCGTGGCACGCAGCTACGCGCTTGATCTTTTGTTGATGCCGCTTGCTGCCTTGCTGTTCCCGCGGCGGGCAACACAGCCGATGCCCTATGCGATCGTTTTAGGACTGCTCGCCAACGCTAATGCACACAGCTTCATGGTTGCCGGAACGCTGTATGCTGAAGCAATCCTTCTAGCCTTACATGCGGGCAACTGGCGGCAATCCGCCTTCTACCGCAGCACAGCGTTGTTCGTCTTCCTGGCACTGTGTGCCATCCTGCAGGCATGGCCCGCCTCGGACGTCAGCTTTAATGCGTCGGGCATTGACTTCGACCGCTCGGGCAGGCTGCTCAGGGAAGCCTTCGTCGATCGCGTAGGCTTCGGAACCCACGATGCGCCCTTCGAAGTCCAGAAGCTCGCCTCAGTACTAATTCTGCTCCCCTCGCTAATTCTGTTCCGCCGTGCCGGAACCTTCATCCTTGTCGGTTCCTTAGCTCTCAGCTTGTTGGTCTTCTCGGCGCTGCAGCCGACTAACGTCTGGCACTCCGGAATTCTGTTTCTCGTCTGGATCTTCGGGCTCTGGATCAGCTGGCCAACGCTGAACGCTTGCAGTCGCAGCCTGCGCGGGCTCGTCTTGACGAGCGTCGCGGCCCTTGTCCTGCTCCAAGACGCTCAAACCGCCGCAGCCTGGATTAGAGAGGTCAGGGAACCCTATTCATCAGGTCTGGGGGCGGCCGCGATCGTGCGTGCCGCGCGCGAGCGAGATCCAGCGGTGCGAGTCGCGGCGGTAGGCTTCAAAGCATTTTCCCTACAACCGTGGTTCAATCATAATGTGTTCGCGAACTATGATGGGGGACGGTCGAGGCCGGCATTCTATGTTTGGCAACGTCAGCAGGCCTTCTCACCGAATGTGGAGCTAAGTTTCTTCCGCACCACCTTGGCCGGGAGGTACGAACTGATCGCGCTCTCGACTGACCTCCCGACTGGCTCCGATCTGAAGGACTACGTTTTGGCGGGATCAGAAAACGGGTACTGTCCAACCGCGAGGGTCTCTGGTCACCTTATCTGGAAGGCCTATCGTCGCGAGGATGACGGCATCCTCTTCTTTGAGCGGTGCCCTACCTAGCGGGGCGCTGCTGGCTGAGGCCACTCGGCCCCAGCTGCAGTTCGCTGCCCTACTGAGCAGCCTGCATGCCGACGTCCCCGGCTTTGGTAATGGGTCGTGAGCGGGCGCGGCGACGGTGTCCGCTTCTATGCTTTGCCGCCCGGAAGCGGACCGGCCGAAATCCACCCTCAGCGGACCTCCAGACAACGCACAGCATGAACGTGTGTGCCGCCCTTCGCTGTGGCCCTCCGGCACCTCGACGGAGTACTCGACGCACCCGCGCGCGAGGAAAGCATCATGGCCGGGGATGCTGACGAGGCCATTGAGGTGGCCAAACGAATCCACGTCGACATGGTCGGCACGGGCACAAACTCGATCTATCTCACCGACCCCGCAGGGCACGTGATCTGGTCGCTGCGCCTGGGAGAGGTGTGGCTGGATCGAGACTGCTGAGGAGGAGCGGACGACCGGGCACGCCTACAGACGGCAACCGGGAACGCCGCCGCGGGCCGGCGGGTTTTGCGGCCATGAAAGATAGAGCTCCTTTCGTCGTCATCGGCGCCGTGGCTCCCGGCTACACGATCGCCCTCCTCGCCGCCGTGGCGGTTCAGGCATTGTGAGCAATGCCAGCTATCGGGACCGTGCCGTTCATCATGGCCGCGCTATTCACCGGAGGATGTATCGCAATCCGGCGGCTTGAGCGACATGCCGACAAGGTCACAGAGTTTCTTTCAATCATTCTTATCATAATGTTGGTGTTCGTTGTGATCGGATGGTTCGGAAATTACATGGACTCCAGAGCGAATAACTACGAAAAAGAGCCGGTAGCACAACATAATAATCAATCTAGAGCTATTTCGGCGGCACCCGCCAGGGATTTCGGGACTGATTAGTCTTCAAACCCTCGGGTAGACCACGCCCACATCAACCATGTCGACACTCAACGACGGCCGATTGCCCGCCCGGAACATGTGCCGTATCGTGTTCGACGCGATGCGCTCGCCATTGAGGTTCACATGGGTGCGCACAACGGTCTCGGCCCTGCTGGGACGGGGGCGCTCGGCCTCAACGTAGCAACCTTCCCCGGTTCTGCGCGCCCGAGACCTCAGTGCGTGTGGTGTGATGCCCCTGGTGCTGCTGTGCCGTTACAATTTGGACCACGCTGTGTTTCGAAATGATCGATCGATACGCAGCGTGGCTGTTTCAATATTGTATAGCACGGCTCCATAGAGGTGCGTTGACGCTCTTTCGCGGCATGCTTTAGTGCGTGGCTGCTGCCCCGCTCACGCGCCAGACCGTGTTGCCGACATCGTCCGCCACGATCAGGGCGCCGGTCCGGTCGAGCGCTACGCCGACCGGCCGTCCGCGAACAGTCTTATGGTCCTGCGCGAGGAAATCGGTGACCACTGGGACTGGGTCCCCGTTCGGGCGTCCATCGGCGAAGGGTACGAAGATCACCTGATAGCCGTTCAGCGGATCGCGGTTCCAGCTGCCATGCTCGCCTACGAACGCGCCATTGGCGAATTGCGGTGACACCTTCTGACCTTGGGTGAACGCGACACCGAGGGTCGCGACGTGGGAGCTCAATCCATAATCCGGCTTGATCGCCTTCGCGACCATGTCCGGCTTCTGCGGCTGGACGCGGTCGTCCACGTGCTGCCCCCAGTAGCTGTAGGGCCAACCGTAGAAGCCGCCCTCCTTGATCGAGGAAAGATAGTCCGGATCCGCATCCGGCCCGTTCTCGTCGCGTCCGTTGACGACGGCGAACAACTGCCCTGTTCCGGGCTGGACGGCGAGGTTCGTCGGGTTGCGTATCCCGGTCGCGTAGAGGCGTTTGGCGCCGGTCAGCCTGTCGACCTCGAAGATGGCCGCACGATCCTCCTCGATATCCATCCCGTTTTCGGCGACGTTGCTGTTGGACCCGACGCCGACGTAGAGCTTTGATCCATCGGGGCTGGCGACCATCGCCTTGGTCCAATGATGGTTGATCGGGCCGGCCGGGAGATCCACGAGCTTGGTCCCCGGCTCCTTGATCTCGGTCTGCCCGGGCTTGAACGGATAGGCGATGATCGCGTCGGTGTTGGCCACGTACAGCGTATCCGCCACCACCGCGACCCCGTAGGGCGAGTGCAGATTGTCGGCGAGCACCGTCTTCATCTCCGGAATGCCATCGCCGTCGACATCCCGCAGCAACGTGATGCGATTGCCGCCCTTGTCGGCAGCACCGCCGCGGGCCTTGATCAAACCCGAGATGTAATCCTTCGGCCGTAAAGGCTTGGTGCCAGGGCCGTTGCTTTCGGCGACCAGGATGTCGCCGTTGGAGAGCGGGTAGACGATACGCGGATGCATCAGCCCGTTCGCCATGGCTTGGATGCGCAGGCCGGCGGGAACCGTGGGCGTTTCCCCCTCCTTCCAGCCGACGGCCTGCGGCACGCTCATCGGGGGGACGAGGTACTCGCGGGACTCCGGAATGTCCGGGTTCGACCCGTATTGCTTCGCGGGATCGCCTCCCTTGTCGTTGCAGCCGGCAAGCAGGGCAACGACCATCAGGCTGGAAGCCGCGCGGAATCGCTTCACGGTCATGCGATGTCTCCCTGGGCGGGCATCTTGAGGCCGGTCACGCACCAGCCGCGAAGGCCGGCTACGAGGAGCAGGATCGCGACGATGGCCGACACAGTGATCCCGGACGGAACGACAGACCTCCAGCCATCGCGCGTGTGGATGAAGACGTTGACGATCGAGAGGATCGCGACGACGGCAAGCAGGGCGAAATCCGGCCAGCTGATCGGCCCGGCCCTGCCGAGCACGAAATCGAGCACGAGCACGAGCGCGGCGATGAGGGCTAGCACGAGCCCGCCGGTGATCAGCCACGCCGAAAAGTTGGCCCACTGCATCAGCGCATTACTGAAATACATGGAGTCCGTGAATAGGGCGGCCATCAGCAAGGCCCCGCCAAGTCCGACGAACAATGGGTGCAGCGGCCTGGGCGTACGGGCCCCGCCGATTTGCCTAGTCATTTTTACCTCCAAAGAAGCAACGACTTGAGAAAGCTCGGTCGAGCATGGGTGAAACGCGAAATCTCGGGAAGGGGACAAACGTACTTGATGACTTTATCGCGAATGCGACGCGCCAACGCCGTAATACCACCGAGGCCACAACGAGCAGTTATGGTGCCATTCGCACAAAATCGGATCTGCGGTAGCGACGCGGTGCCGCAAGTGCGCAACAGATTTCCCGGGTTGTAAGAAGTAATAAGTTTCTGATTTGTATCACATTTTTGCTTCGAGTTCGGTGCAGTCCCACCATCGTCAGAAGCTGATGGGCCGGTGTAGGCTAGCTCCTGCCGAACCTCAAACGACCGCATGTTGAACCTGAAGTCCGGAAGCAGACCGGCAGGTACCCACCCCAGCAGGTCATAGGCGTTTGCCTTATCGACAACTTGGAGGCGGACCTTCATAGGGCCTGCTATGGGTCGAGAGTGGCAGAAGATACGACGTCCGCTTCCGTGCACCGCCACCCGTAAGCGGACAGGCGGAGATCCACCCATCTGAGACGCTCAGCAGCCTCTCGACGCCGGCTCAAACTGGCCGAAAGCTGTCGGTCCGCTTCGGAGCAGTACGACCGAAAAAGCGGACGGCCTCCCACCGACCCAACCTTGCCGTTCCGACCGCCAACAACGCTCCCCGGAAGCGGTCATCCGTCGGCGGTCCGGCAACTTCGGCTTAGTGTAGGAAACTGGCACTCAGCCGAGCTGCCGAGGTGGACCGCTTTGCCGCCGGAATCTGACGTTCACGGATAGCCCGCTACGCGCTGCGCCGCTCGCCACGCCGTGAGGTGCCGACAAGCTTCTCGGCCGCTGCGACTAGCTCGAGGCTCAGGATCGGCTTCTCCAGGCGAGGGCAGCGCTCGTACTTCGCATCCTTGAGGATCCGCATGTCGCCCGTCGCGAACAGGTAGGGCACACCCAGCCCATCCAGACGGTCGGCCACGGGGAACACCCTCTCGCCATCGCCGAGGTTCACATCGAGGATCGCTGCGTCGGGGGCCCCCTCATCCTCGATCAGGTCGAGGGCCTGTTCCACGCTCGGCACCGGCCCGATCACCTCAGCGCCCGCGTCGCGCAGCCAGCGCTCCATCTCCATGGCGATCAGGTACTCGTCCTCGACCAGCAGGATGCGGTGACCGACAAGCGGCCCAGCGGCGTTCAGCATGTCGGTTCCGATCAGCGGTGCAGCATCCGAGGTTCTGGCAGGCCCAGTCTGCCCCCGCGCTGACGCAGGTTAAGCGAGCGGCAGCTCGATCCGGCATCGCACCCCATCCGCGCCGAACTCGAACTTGGTCTTGGCCCGCAGCGCGTAGCTGAGAGCGTTCTCGATCAGCTGTCGGCCGTAGCCACGCCGGGTCGCGGCCTCCGGCAGCATGATCACGCCGCTCTCGGCCCAGGTCAGGGCAAGCCACCGCCTGTTCTTCTGGTCCCGCTTCACCGTCCAGGCGACGGCAAGCTGGCCAGTGCCGCTCTTCAGGGCGCCGTACTTGACCGCGTTCGTCGCGAGTTCGTGCAGGGCGAGTGCGAAGTTCTGCACCTGCCGCACCGTGAAGTGAACCTTCGGGCCGGAGACGGCGATCTTCGCCGGCTCGGCTTCGATGTGAGCCGCGAGTTCTGCCCGCACGAGAGTGCCAATCTCGACCGTATCGCTGCCGAACTGGCTCAGCAGTCCCTGAGCGCGGCTGAGGGCCTTCAGCCGCGTCTCAAACGTCTGGACTGAGCTGCTGGGCTCAAGCGTCTTGCTGGCCACCGCGGTGATCACGCCGAGCAGATTGCGGCTGCGGTGCTGCAACTCCTCGACCAGCACCTCCAGGCGGGCAGCGTTCTGCTTGCGCTCGGTGACGTCCTTGGCGATGCCGCCGAGGCGCTGCACACGGCCAGCGTCGCCGAACAGCGGAAAAGCCGTGCTCTCGACCCAGCGCTGCTCGGCCTCCGACGGGCTGACCAACCGAAACTCATAGGTCGCCGGCGAGCCACCGCGAGCGCGTTCTACGCCGGCGAGCACCCGCTCTCGATCATCTGGGTGGACGAACGTCAGCCAAGCGTCGATGTCGTTGTTCGCGAGCGCCGCAATCTGGTCTGCATCATAGATCCGCTCTGAGGCGGGGCTGACGTACTCGAGCCGCAGCGTCCCGGCGTCACGCATCCAGACCAAGTCCGAGGATGCCTCGCTGAACTTCCGAAACCGCGCCTCGCTTTCGCGCAATGCTTCCTCGGCGTGCTTGCGATCGGAGACGTCGAGCACGAACTCGACCACTTCGTCGCCGACGCGGCGCGGTGCGAACAACCCCCACCAGCGCGAACCGTCTTTGCGGAAGTACTGCTTCTCGTAAGGGACCGCTTCGCCGACCGTCATGACCTGCTCGACGGCGTTGAGAGATGCCGGGTAAAACTCCGCCGGGGTCAGCTCCTGCCACGTCTTGCCGAGCGCCTCCTCCCGGCTGAACCCGGTCATCTCCAGAAAGGCGTCGTTCGCCTCGGTGAGACCGAAGCCGGGTCCCCAGAAGATGATGCCCACCGTCTTGATGGCGAGCGCGGTGCTCAGCCGCTCCTCGGCCTCACGCCGCTCGGTGCCATCTTGACCGATCTTCAGAAAACCGCGGAAGCGGCCAGCTCTGTCGAGCAGCTTGGTGACGGATCCCTCGATGAAGACCCGAGAACCATCCTTGCGCTGATGCCAGCGCACGTTGGGTGCCCATCCCTCGCGGCACGCGAGTTCCGTCTCCCGCGCATCCTGACCGTCCGCCCGGTCTTCTGGCGTGAAGATGATGGCTGCGGGTTGGCCGATGGCCTCCTCGGCGGACCAGCCGAACACGGCCTCCGCGCCGGGGTACCAGTCAGTGATCCTATCGTCAGGATCGGTGGTGAAGATCGCATAGTCGCGCGCGCTCTCGGACGACGAGCCGGAAGCGCTCCTCGGTCAGGTGCTGGCTGCTCACCCTCAGCAGACGGTCGATCACCGGGCCGAGGATGGTGGCGTAGGTGCGCAGGAACTCGGTGTCCTCCTCGGCGAAGGCGCGCGGCTCGGTCGCGTCGACCTGGAGCAGACCGTAAGCCCGCCCGCCGGGGACGCGGATCGGCACGTTGACGAGCGCGACCACGCCGGCCTGCTTCATGAAGGCAGGAAGCTCGAAGCGCTCCTCCTTGCTGATGTCCTGCGTGATGACCGGCTTACCCTGGCGGACCGCGAAGGTCTCCGAGGAGTGCTCGCCCATAGGTAACCGCAGCCGGCCGACGATGCCCGGATCCCAGCCGACACCGGCGCGCACGATGAGCCACTGCCCGTTGTCCTGGATCTCCAGGATCTTGGCCCGGCCGGTACCGAGCGCCTCTCCAACGAGGCGGCAGGCCTCGCAAAGCACCTCGTCGAGATCGTCGCTGTGCAGAGCGAACTCACCGAAGTCGGCCAGCACGCGCTGCCGCTTTATCATTTCAGCGTCGACCGGCATCGCGTCTCCTTGGCGGTGCGCGGTTACCTAACCTGTCCAAGAGCAGCACGGTTCAGAGGCAGCACAGGTCGCAACGTCTCCTGTGAACGCACGAGCCGGTGCCAAGTCCACGCCGTCTCTCTTGGGCTAGCCCGTACGAGACATCCCTCAGCGCTGTCAGGCGGATGTTCGGAAGGACAGCTTGCGGAAACGGGGTGTACGAGGCGAGCCTGCTGGATACGAACTCCCTGAGGCGGACAGGTCTCGCGCGGCCAATTCAGCCGATTCCCGCCTTTGGCACGCTTCTTGGTTCATATTCGCCAGCGCAGCGTCGCTCCGGCGGCGGCTAGAGGTTGGCGTGCCGTCGATGTGGTGAGGTGCCGGGCGGCCGGATCTCCGCGACTGCCTAGAGCCTGTTCCGAGCTCCGATCCCTCCGTTTCAGCACCGGCACGTGGTCCGGCGGATCGTGCGATCCGCCCTCTGAGGAGAGTCGATATGTGCGACCGTCACGGCGATTATCGCGTCCCCGACTTCTCGCGGTTCAAGCCCAGCCGCAGGCGCTTCCTCGGCGGGACCGCCGCCGCGCTGACCCTGGCGGTGGGCCCGGGACTGACGAGCCCGGCCGCGGCGGCCACCGGCATCCGGGCGACCCACGGCACCGGTTTCTGCAACCTGAACTTCTTCCTGGCCGAGGCGATGCAGCTCGCCAAGGATGACGGGCTCACCATCGACTTCGTCAACACGCCGACCTTCTCGGATCAGGTCACCTTCCTCGGGATGGGCCAGGTCGATGCCGGCGTGATGCCCTACACCAGCTTCATGGCGCTATACGACGCCGGCGCCCCGGTGACGATCGTTGCGGGCGGCGGCATCGAGGGCTGCGTGCTCGTGGCCCAGCCCGGCCTCGACAGTCCGGAGAAGCTCAAGGGCAAGACGCTTGGCACCTTCCAGCTCGATACGCTCGAGGTGTTGCCCTACGACTGGCTGAAGAAGAACGGTGTCGCCTTCAAGGACATCACCGTCCGCTACATGGGCTCGACCCCGGAGGCCGTGGAAGCGTTCCGCGCCGGGGCGCTGGACATCATCTCGACCATCGAGCCCTACGGCACGGCGCTGCTCACCGACGTGAAGGGCGCGGTCAAGCTCTCTGACGGCACCGACATCTACGGCAAGGGCTACACCGACTGCGTGCTGGCGGTCCGCAACGAGCTGATCGCCAAGAACCCGGCCGCCGTGAAGGCCCTGATCAAGGGCATGATGAAGGCCCAGGCGATGGCGGAGGGCGACCCCCAGGCCGCCCTGAACAAGCTCGTCGGCTCCTACTACAAGACCTCAATGAGCAACGCCCAGCTCGCCATGGGCCGGCAGCCCTCGGTGGTGGACGCCCGCAACCAGACGCAGTTCATCCTCGACCGGACCGATTCCGTGGCCGAGATGGGCTACATCAAGAAGAAGCCCGGCCGCGACGCGATCGACTGGACCCTGCTGGAGCAGGTCATCGCCGAGAACCCGGACCTCTACAGCAAGCTCAAGCTGAAGTCGGCCTGAGCGGATGGCCGTCGATCTCGCCCGCGCCGCCGTCCCGCACGTCCGGCCGCGCCTCCCGTTCGGTCAGCGCCTCGCGCTGCCCGACGGGCTCGTCCCGCTCCTGCAGCGGACCGGCTGGATGCTGGTCTCGGTCGGCTGCTTCGCCGGTCTCTGGGAGCTGCTCTGGGCGCTCGGCATCGCCGACGCCAAGCTCCTGCCGCCGCCGCACATCTTCCTCGGCAACCTCGCCGAGCAGGCGCGCTTCTTCAACACCGCGCAGCGCTGGCAGATCGGCACCGGGATGAATACCGGCCCGAGCCCCGCCATGGCGGTGCTGATCACGGTGCTCGCCTCTACCGGCCGCGTGCTGGCGGGCCTCGCCCTGGCGGCCTCTCTGTCGATCCTGGTCGGCGTCGCGATCCGCTACTTCAAGCTGTTCGAGCGTCTGACTCTGCCGACCATCACGCTCCTGGCGCCGGTCTCGCCGATCGCGTGGCTGCCGGTGGCGATCTTCATGTTCGGGATCGGCAACGCGCCGGCGATCTTTATGGTGTTCATCGCCCTGTTCTTCACGATGGTGCTCTCGACCATCCAGCAGATCGACGGAGTCAACCGGAACTACATCAATGTCGCCCGCACCATGGGCGCGTCGAAGCGCCAGATCTACGCGCGTGTAATCGTGCCTGCGATCCTGCCGGGCCTGCTCGCGGTGCTGCGCCTCAACCTGTTCGGCGCCTGGATGGTGGTGCTGGTCGCCGAGGCGACCGGCGTCGGCTACGGGCTCGGCCAGGTGATCATGCTGGCGCGCAACACCTTCAACCCGTCGCTCGTGTTCTTCACCATCACGTTGATCGGCCTGCTCGGCTTCGCCTTCGACCTGCTGTTCCGGCTGGTCCAGCGGCGGCTGCTGTACTGGCTGCCGCGCGACGCGGGGTCCTCCCTTGGCCTCTGATCCCGCATCCCAGGACGCCGTCTCCTGCCGCGGCGTCGCCAAGGTCTGGGCGGCCGGCACCGCCCGCGCCCACGAGGCGCTGCGCGACATCGACCTCACCGTGCGGCCCGGCGAGTTCGTGGTGTTCCTCGGCCCCTCGGGCTGCGGGAAGAGCACGCTGCTCTACCTGATCGCCGGGCTCGAACCCGCCTCCGGGGGCGAGCTTCTGGCCTTCGGCGAGGCCGTCACCGGGCCGTCGCCGGAGCGCAGCCTGATCTTCCAGGAGACCTCGCTGCTCCCCTGGCTCAGCGTCTGGCAGAACGTCAGCTTCGGCCTGTCGCTGAAGGGCGTGCCGGAGGTCGAGCGCCGGAGCGTCGCCCGGGCGGCGCTCCAGCGCGTCGGCCTCGCCGAGGCCTTCGACAAGCGGCCGGACGAGCTGTCCGGCGGCATGCGCCAGCGGGTGGCGGTGGCCCGAGCGCTGGCCATGCGCCCAAAGGTGATGCTGATGGACGAGCCCTTCGCGGCGCTCGACGTCCAGACCCGTCAGAAGATGCAGGATTTCCTGCTCGACGTCTGGCGCGACAGCGGCGCCTCGGCTCTGTTCGTGACGCACCACATCGACGAGGCGGTGGCGCTTGCCGACCGGGTGGTGGTGTTCACTGCCCGTCCCGGGCGGATCAAGACGATCGTCCGCAACGACCTGCCCCGCCCGCGCGACCCGTTCTCGCCCGAGGCCGAGGCGCTGCGGCGGCACCTTACCGAGCTCTTGCGCGACGAGGTCGACCGGGCCTTCGCCGAGCAGGAAGCGCTCGCCTGACCCTTTTCCAATCAAACGGACCCAACCATGGCCACATCGCTGATCCGCAGCCGGCGGATGATCACCCGCACCCTCGACCACGACCGCTGGGAAGAGATCGCCGACGGCGCGGTGCTGCAGACGGACGGAATCATCGCGGCGGTCGGCACCTACGCGGACCTGCATGCCCGCTACCCCGACGCCCCGGTGATCGGCTCCGGCCGCGAGATCCTGCTACCGGGCTTCGTCAACGGCCACCACCATGTCGGCCTGACGCCGGTGCAGCTCGGCTCCCCCGACATGCCCCTGGAGCTGTGGTTCGTCACCCGCATGGTGGCGCGCAACCTGAACCTCTACCTC
The DNA here is from genome assembly GCF_023546765.1 of Methylobacterium tardum. Lineage (NCBI taxonomy): Bacteria > Pseudomonadati > Pseudomonadota > Alphaproteobacteria > Hyphomicrobiales > Methylobacteriaceae > Methylobacterium > Methylobacterium tardum. The sequence continues at coordinate 5,723,341 of NZ_CP097484.1, read as the reverse complement.
GACACCCTGTACTCGGCCTTCGAGATGGTCGGCTCCGGGATCACCACGGTCCAGCACATCCACGGCTGGATGCCCGGCAGCCTGGAGGAGGTCGAGGCGCGCTCCAACGAGGTGCTGCGCGCCTACCGCGATATCGGCATGCGGGTCTCGTACTGCTTCGCGGTCCGCGACCAGAACCGCCTCGTCTACCAGGCCGACATGGATTTCGTGGCGAGCCTGCCGGCCTCGCTGCAGGACCCGATGAAGCGCTGGTTCGAGCGCTTCCAGATGTCGTTGGAGGACAATTTCTCCCTGTTCCGCAGCCTTCATGCCGGCCGTGCCGGTGCCTCGCGGGCCAAGATCCAGCTCGCGCCCGCCAACCTGCACTGGTGCTCCGATGCGGCCCTCGAAGGGCTGGCCGGCCTGTCCGAATCCTACGACGTGCCGATGCACATGCACCTCGTCGAGACCGCCTACCAGAAGGCCTACGCGGAGAAGCGCGGCGGCGGCACCGCTGTCGAGTACCTCGACCAGTTTGGCATGCTTGGGCCTCGCCTAACGCTCGGCCACGGCGTCTGGCTGAACGAATCAGACATCGACCGGGTCGCCGCGACCGGCACCTGCATCTGCCACAATTGCTCGCCGAACTTCCGGCTGCGCTCGGGCGTGGCGGCGCTCAACCGCTTCGAGGCCAAGGGAATCAACACCGCGATCGGCCTCGACGAGGCCGGCATCAACGACGACCGCGACATGCTCCAAGAGATGCGCCTCGTGCTGCGCGCCCACCGGGTGCCCGGCATGGACGAGGCCGACGTGCCGAGCATGGCGCAGGTGCTGCGCATGGCGACCGTCGGCGGCGCCCGCACCACCCCCTACGGCGGCAGCCTGGGCACGATCGAAGTCGGCAGGGGCGCCGACCTCGTGCTGATCGACTGGGACCAGATCGCCTACCCGTATCTCGACCCGGAGACGCCGCTCCTCGACGCGGTGATCCAGCGAGCCAAGACCGGGGGCGTCACCACCGTACTGTGCGAGGGCGAGGTACTCTACGCCAACGGGCGCTTCACCCGGGTCGACAAAGACGCCGCCCTAAAGGCGCTTCACGACGACCTGTCGCGGGCACTGTCGGACGACGAAGTCGAGCGGCGCCAACTCTCCAAAGCCCTGCTGCCGCACGCGAAACGCTTCTACGCCAACTACATCGACCCGTCGCGGCACGAGCCGTTCTACCGCCCGAGCTCGCGCGTCTGACGGCGTGCGGCTCCTCCTCGTCAACCCGAACACGTCGGCCGCCATGACGGCCCGGATGGAGCGGGAAGCGGCGGCCGCGCTCGCCCCCGATGCGCATCTCACCGCGCTGACGGCCGCCCGGGGCCTACCCTACATCGCGAGCCGCGCCGAGGCGCAGCTCGCCGGTGCCTCGGTGCTCGAGAGTCTGGCCGAGCATCAGGCCGGCTACGATGCCGCCGTGATCGGGGCCTTCGGCGACCCCGGGCTTATCGCGGCGCGCGAGCTGTTCGACCTGCCCGTCGTCGGCATGGCTGAGGCGGCGATGCTCACCGCTTGCCAGCTCGGCCAGCGCTTCGGCATTGTGACCTTCTCGACCACGCTGCTGCCCTGGTACGAGGACGCGGTCACGCTCGCCGGCCTGTCGGGCCGCTGCACCTGCGTCCGGGCGGTCTCAACCGCCTTCGGTTCGGTTTTGGAGGTGCAGCACGAGTTGGAGGCCGAGATCGTCGCCCTGGCCAACCGGGCCGTCAGCGAGGACGGGATCGACGCGGTGATCCTGGCCGGAGCCCCGCTCACCGGCCTCGCCGCACGGGTCGCCGACGCCGTGCCGGTGCCGCTGATCGATCCGCTGGCAGCCGCCCTGGGGCAGGCGCAGACGCTGGTCCGGCTCGGTGCAAGACCCGCACGGTCGGGCCGCTTCGCACGGCCTCCGGCCAAGCCCGCCACCGGACTGGCGCCGGCCCTGCGGCGATGGATCGAGCGGGGCGACGGCGACGACGCCTGAGAAGAGCCGCTCAGGCCGTCGCGAAGACGCTGCCCCACCCGGTGACCGACGCGGTCCCCAGTCCGGCGAGATCCATCGCCTTCCACAGGCTGACCGCGACGGAATCGTAGACCGGGATTCCGAGCTCTGCCTCGAGGGCAGGCGCGAGGGTGGCGCCCGCGAGGTTGGTGCAGACGATGGCAGCCGCTTCGGCACCCTCGGCCGCCACGGCGCGGACCATCCCGGCGATCTCGGCCTCCCCGATCTCCGCGAAGGCGAAATTCTCCGACAGGCCGAGGTGCCGCTCGGCCGAGCAGTCGAGCCCGTCGGTCTGCCAGTTCGCCTGGATCCGCGCCTGGACTTCTCCTGTATAGGGCGTTACCAGCCCAACGCGCCTGATCCCGCGCCTTCGGAACAGGTCGCGAAAGGCGAGCGCCGAAGTCGAGGCCGGCACGCCGGTCCGCCGCGTAATCGCCTCAGACAGGACCTCATCGTTCGCGAAGCCGAGCCAGGCGCCCGCCGTGCCGTTCCACAGGATCGCGGCGACCCGGGCATCAGCCAGCAGCGCGGAGGCGGCCAGCATCGGCGCCTGGTCGAACTGATCGAGCGCCGCCATCGACAGGCCGATCTCCGTCACCCGCAGGCGCGCGAAATGGGCCGTGATCCCGGGCTGCTCCGCCAGCAGGCGCGCCGTCATCGGTTCGAGGATGCTGTTCGAGGACGGTGTCAGCATTCCGAGCCTGGCCGTCGGCCGCATGTCCACCATTTTGGCTGTCTCCCCTGCGCCTCGGTGCGAGCCCGGCCCTGGCCGGTGGCAAGGATCGTTCCGTTGGGGCGGCACGAAGTGGCAGGGTGGCGCCGTCGAGGTTCGCTCCGGACCCACACACCGGGAGCGGTGGGACGGACACGGTACCGGCGATCGGCGAGTGGGCCCTCGACCATCTGCGGCGTGGCGCGGAAGGCGCCGTCCATGCCGTAGAGGGTTTCGAAGACCATGTAGCCGAGTTGCGGGTGAAGTAAGCGAAGGTCGTCAGGAACGAGGCCGCGGTCCAATCCAGGAAGGAGGCGCCTCAGAATTTGGCTGATCTGACCGCATCGAGGACCAGTGCCCTCGGGCTGACGGTCCGGGTTGCATCGACACAGAATGTCTGTTCCTGGGATGGCACTGCGGTCACTTGCACGATCGGAATGGGCGCATTGCGGATCGTTCGCATACGCTAGGCGGTCAACTTCCGCAGTCGACCCAGCTCAGGCCCCTGCGACGTCGGCTTCAGGGTAATCTGATCAGCGGCGCGAGCTACTGATGGTGGCCGATAGCTGCCGCATACCGCACTGATCCGGGACGCACGGAGCAAACCTCACGGTTGCCCTCAACGGATGCGCCGGGCGCTTCACGGGCTGTTGTTCGGCGACAATCGGGACTCATTGCAACAATGACCGCAAAGACATGGCGCGCGTGCTCTCGCGATGGTCTGGCCGTTGCTATGCTCACACATCTCGCTGGGGTGCCACAATGAAGCGACGCACATTCCTCGCCGCAGGTGCCTCGACACTGGCAGCGCCACTCGTCGGCCGAGCGCAGGACGCCCGAGTGCTGCGCATGGTGCCCCAGGCGAACGTGACGTCCATCGACCCGATCTGGACAACCGCGATCGTGACGCGCAATCACGCCTATATCGTTTATGATACCCTGTTCGGCCTCGATGCCGACCTGCAGCCCCAGCCCCAGATGGCGGCCGGCTACCGGATCGAGCAGGATGGGCGGAAGGTGACGATCGCCCTCCGAGAAGGGCTGCGCTTTCATGACGGCACCCCCGTCCGCGCGCGGGATTGCGTGGCCAGCATCAGGCGCTGGGCCGCGCGGAACGGGTTCGGCCAGACGTTGATGGCCGCGACGGACGAGATCGTGCACGACGGTGACGCGAACATCGTCTTCCGTTTGAAGGCGCCTTTCCCGCTGCTGCCGAACGCGCTGGCGAGCGTCAGCCAACCCGCCTTCATCATGCCGGAGCGGATCGCGCAGACTGATCCGTTCAAGCAGATCACCGACGCCACCGGCTCCGGGCCGTTCCGCTGGAAGGCGGACGAGTTCAATTCGGGCAGCTTGATGGTCTACGAGCGGCACGCGGGATACGTGCCCGCTCCCGGTGCCCCAAGCCTGACCGCCGGCGGCAAAATTGCCCATTTCGACAGGGTCGAGTGGCAGATCATCGCCGACGGCGCCACTGCGGCGGCCGCGCTGCAGAACGGCGAGATCGATTGGTACGAGCAGCCGCCGCCGGAACTCCAGCAGCTTCTCGCCCGCAATCGCAACATCGTCGTGGAAGGGCTCGACCGCTTTACCAATCCAGCCATCCTGCGCATGAACCACCTGCAGCCGCCGTTCGACGATGTCGAGGTGCGCCGGGCGGTGCTGCCGGCCATCGTCCAGAGCGACTTCATGGCAGCTGTGGCCGGTGATGATCCCGCCAACTATGACGACCGGTGCGGGATCTTCACACCGGGAACGCCGATGGCGACGGATGCCGGCATGGAGGTGCTCACGCGGCCACGTAGCCTCGAGACGGCGCGGGCGGCACTGAGAGCCGCGGGCTATAACGGCGCGAAGGTCCGGCTGATCGGTCCGACGGACATCCTGGCGCCCTCGGCGATCACCCAGGTCGCGGCCGATCTGCTGCCTCGTATCGGCTTCAACGTGGATCTGGCCCTGAGCGACTGGGGTACGGTCATCCAGCGTCGCGTCTCACGCGAGCCCGTCGATAAGGGCGGCTGGTCCGTGCTGCTGACCACGTTCTCGTCGTTCGACAATGCTGATCCGGCCGCGCTTCAACCGCTCAGGGCCAACGGCGCCGGTGCCTGGTTCGGTTGGCCGTCGATTCCGAAGCTGGAGGAACTACGCACGGCCTGGTTCGCTGCTCCGGATACACATGCGCGCAAGGCGCTCTGCGCGGAGATGCAGCGAGTCGCGCTCGACCAAGTGGTCTACGTACCTGTCGGCTCCTATCGGTCCATGACCTCTTACAGGCGCAATCTGACAGGCCGGGTCCTCGGATTTCCCATCCTCTGGAACATCAGAAAGACCTGAGCGAAACTCCGGTCACCGATGAGAAGGCCGGGGAGGTGGCCGTTGGGCTCTGACGGGCCGCACCGGATGGCCGGACCAGACGTCTTATGCCAAGGCAAGTTCATGATGCGCATCCTCGGCCGCTCGACCTCGATCAACGTCCGCAAGGTTCTTTGGGCCGCGGCCGAGGCCGGGTTGAGCTTCGAGCACGAAAACGACTGGGCTCTGACCAAAGACACGCAAGGTCCAGAGTTTAGAGCCCTCAACCCGAACGGGCTCGTTCCCGTTCTCGTGTGCGCGGAGGGTGTCCTCTGGGAGAGCAATACGATCTGCAGATATCTGATTGCGAAATCAGACCGGCATGATCTTCTACCCGACAGTCCGTTCGCGCGTGCAGCCGTGGAAAAGTGGATGGACTGGCAGGCCGCCGATCTGAATTGTGCTTGGCAGGCGGCTTTCCTGGGATTGGTCCGAAAGAATCCTGCTTTCAGGCATGATCAGGTCGCGATTGCACGGAGCGTGGAACGGTGGAATGACTTGATGCTCATTTTGGAGCGGCACTTGGCCGAGACCGATGGCTTTGTCATCGGCGACACCTTCACCTTGGCCGACGTGGTGGTCGGCCTTTCGCTTCAACGATGGCTCCTGACGCCCATTGCGCGACCATCGACGCCAGCGCTCATCGCGTACCGGCAGCGCCTGCAATCCCGCCCAGCCGTGCAGGCGTGGATTGCCGCCGACGTACCCTGAGACGAAGGGTGACGAGCGTTTGCCTTAAGTCCCCGCGCAGGCGCTCTATGGCAACGGCGAAGCCAGGTGTTCAAAGAGTGGCGCCGCGAGCTGGATTTTCGCGATCAGCCGGACCTGCCGAACTGAGTGGGCTGCCAAAATCCACGTCCGTGCCTGAGGGGCGTCTGAATCAGCTCGAATGACCGGGATGGGCGGGAAGCCGAGCGTCCATACCGGCCGTCGAGTCGAGGTACGGAACTGTCCGTCGTCAGATGATTTGAGACGACTTGAGGCGCTCAGGAACGGAGGCTCTGGTCCATCTGGGTGAGAAGTTAGGCAGCCTGCGCGTGGTGGCGCAAGCGGCGATCGATGAGGGTCTGGCGCTTGATCCGCGCCCGCTCCTGCAGGATGGCCTCGCCGCGGCCGAAGTAGACGTCGGCGGGAGTGAGGTTGCCCAGGCTCTCGTGAGCCCGAGCGTGGTTGTAATGCTCGACGAAGGCGGCAACCCGCGCCTCCAGTTCGCCGGGCAGGTAGGCGTGTTCGAGCAGGATGCGGTTCTTGAGCGTCTGGTGCCAGCGCTCGATCTTGCCCTGCGTTTAAGGATGGCGGGGCGCACCGCGGATATGGGTCATGCCCCGGCTGCCAAGCCAGTCGGCGTGTGATTAGGCGTGGAATAAGGACCCCGTTTTCGGGGTGATCGGCGTCCAAACGGGACCCCCAGGACAAGTCATCCACACTGCCTTCCGGCTCGAACGGGAGGCTTGCGCGGGATGTTGGTCGTGGAGACGGTCGCAAAGATCCGCCGCGCGTACTTCGTGCAGCAGAAGCCGATCAAGCAGATCTGCCGGGAGCTGAGGGTCTCGCGCAAGGTCGTGCGCAAGGTCATCCGCTCCGAGGCGACGGCGTTCCGGTACACCCGCGCCATCCAACCTGCTCCGAAGCTCGGATCGTGGCGGGACGAGCTTGACCGAATGCTCCTGGCGAACGCCAGCAAGGCGCGGCGCGAGCGACTGACGCTGACGCGTGTCTACGAGGCCTTGCGCGATCTCGGCTACGAGGGCGGCTACGACACGGTGCGCCGCTACGCCAAGGGCTGGAAGCGCGAGCGCACCGCGGTCACAGCCCAGGCGTTCGTGCCACTCTCCTTCGCGCCGGGCGAGGCCTACCAGTTCGACTGGAGCCACGAGACGGTGCTGATCGGCGGCACGACCACAGAGATCAAGGTCGCCCACGTCCGGCTCTGCCACGCGCGCATGCCGTTCGTGCGGGCTTACCCGCGCGAGAGCCAGGAGATGGTGTTCGACGCCCACGACCGGGCGTTCGCCTTCTTCCGCGGCGCCTGCCAGCGCGGGATCTACGACAACATGAAGACCGCCGTGGACGCGATCTTCGTCGGACGTGAGCGCGCCTACAATCGCCGCTTCCTGCAGATGTGCTCGCACTACCTCGCCGAGCCGGTGGCCTGCACACCGGCCTCGGGCTGGGAGAAGGGGCAGGTCGAGAACCGAGGTCGGACTGGTGCGCGAGCGTCTGTTCACGCCACGCATCCGGGTGAGGAGCTACGACGAGTTGAACGCCCTGCTGCTCGACGGGGTGATCGCCTACGCCAAGGCCCACACGCATCCCGAGCAGCCCGACCGGACCGTGTGGCAGGCCTTCGAGGCCGAGCGGGCAGCCCTAGTCCCCTACGCCGGCCGCTTCGACGGCTTCCATGCCGTGCCAGCGGCCGTGTCCTCGACCTGCTTGGTTCGCTTCGACAACAACCGGTACTCGGTCACAGCCTCTGCCCTCGGGCGGCCGGTCGAGGTGCGCGCCTATGCTGAGCGCGTGGAGATCCGTCAGGACGGGCGCATCGTCGGCGAGCATGCCCGCGGCTTCGGTCGCAACCAGACGGTGTTCGATCCCTGGCACTACGTCCCCGTGCTCGCCCGCAAGCCCGGTGCGCTCAGGAACGGCGCGCCATTCAAGGACTGGGTTCTGCCTGCCGCCCTCGACCGGATCCGACGCAAGCTCGCCGGCTCTGCCGATGGCGACCGGCAGATGGTCGAGATCCTCACTGCCGTGCTGCGCGACGGGCTGAGCGCGGTCGAGGCCGCCTGCGCCGAGGCGCTACGTGAGGGCGTGCACTCGGCCGACGTCGTGCTCAACATCCTCGCCCGTCAGCGCGAGCCCACTGCACCCGTCACCATCCTGACGCCCGAGAGCCTGCGGCTGCGCCATGAGCCGGTCGCCGATTGTGCCCGCTACGACAGCCTGAGGAGAGCCCCATGATGGAACGTCAGGACATCCTCGCCACCATGGGCGAGCTGAAGCTGTTCGGGATGAAGGCGGCCTACGACGAGATCATCAAGGTCGCGCTCAAGCGCACCCACGAGCCTCAACAGGTCGTCGGCGACCTGCTCCAGGCCGAGATCAGCGAGAAGCAGGCGCGCTCGATCCGCTACCAGATGACGATCGCCAAGCTGCCCCTGGCCAAGGACATCGCCGAGTTCGCCTTCGCCGACACGCCGATCAACGAGGGGCTGGTGCGCGACCTCGCTGGCGGCGAGTTCCTGGCCCATCAGCGCAACGTCGTGCTGGTCGGCGGCACCGGCACCGGCAAGACGCACCTGGCCATCGCCATCGTGCGAGCGTGTATCCGGGACGGGAAGCGCGGCCGGTTCTACAACGTGGTCGACCTCGTCAACCGGCTCGAAGCCGAGGTGCGTGCCGGCCGGCAGGGCCGCATCGCCGACCATCTCATGCGGCTCGACTTTGTGGTGCTGGACGAACTCGGCTACCTGCCGTTTGCGCAGTCAGGCGGCCAGTTGCTGTTCCATCTGATCAGCAAGCTCTACGAGACCACCTCGATCGTGGTGACCACCAATCTTGCCTTCGGCGAGTGGCCGAGCGTGTTCGCTGGCGACGCCAAAATGACCACGGCGCTGCTCGACCGGCTCACCCATCACTGTGAGATCGTCGAGACCGGCAATGAGAGCTGGCGCTTCAAGAACCGCGCCTGAGGCCAGCGCCTACGACGCCAAAGCTGGACGTCGGATCAGTTCAGCCGCGCCGTACCCAGCTTGCGAAGGGGTCCCAATTGCACGCCGATCCGGGGTCCCGTTCCAACGCTTTTTGACAGACCCACTTCGCCACGCAGGTCTGCGCCGAGCGCTCGCGCCGGGCGCAGGCCGCCGGAGCCGCGATGGTGATGATCATGCCGCCCTATCACGGCGCCACGATCCGGGTGCCGGAACTCGGCGTCTACGAGTTCTTCCGCGCGGTGTCGGACGCGATCTCCATCCCGATCATGATCCAGGACGCGCCGGTGGCGGGCACGCCGCTCTCGGCGGCGTTCCTCGCGCGCATGGCCCGGGAGATCGAGAACGTCGCGTATTTCAAGATCGAGACCGCGGGCGCCGCGGCCAAGCTTCGCGAACTGATCGCGCTGGGCGGCGACGCGGTGGTCGGCCCCTGGGACGGCGAGGAGGCGATCACCCTGATGGCCGACCTCGATGCCGGCGCCACGGGGGCGATGACCGGCGGCGGCTATCCGGACGGGATCCGGCAGATCACCGACGCCTACGCGGCCGGCCGGCGGGAGGCGGCCATGGACGCCTACGCGCGCTGGCTGCCGCTGATCAATTACGAGAACCGGCAATGCGGCCTTCTGGCCTGCAAGGCGCTGATGAAGGAGGGCGGTGTCATCGCCCACGAGACCGCGCGGCTGCCGATCCAGCCGCTGCACCCCGACACACGCGCCGGCCTGATCGAGCTCGCCCGCCGGAACGACGCGCTGGTGCTGCGCTGGGGGCGCTGAGCCGTTCGCACGACGGGAAGGCAATCGCATCTCACTGCGATGCTGCGCGATGTTCCGCATGCCGCCGATGCGCGAACGGTCCAGCGGCTCCTTGTGGAGTGCCGCGCCGCGGATGATCACAACCCTGAGTTACGGCAGGATCTCGGCCTGTAACAGGGCGCAGCCGGCGGAAATGAACTCGAAAATCTCCCGCATGACGCGGTCCCAGAACTCCATGACGCGGAAGCGGTCGAGTTGGTTCTCGACGTTGGCAAGACTGGCCTGGACGCGGGCGACCTTGCCCTCGGCGACCCTGGCGCAGGCGGCGAGCGCGGTCTTCTCGGCCTGGAGGGTCCCATCATCCCGAGCAGATGCTCGCGGCCCTGCTTGTTGTCCGCGGCCATGTTTGCTTCTAGGGCCACCGATGACGTGCCAAATGGCTGGAACGGGCGCCAAGCCGAACGTCCGGTTCTGCGCGCGATAGCGATCCGGGGTGACGCAGTATGGCCGAACGCCGCCAGCCCGCTTCGGGGAAGGGCACCTGCAAAAGCAGACGGGCGCCTACACACTTGATGCTGATGCGGGCCGCTTGTCGGACGAGACGTTTTCCGAGCCGCTCCAAGTCGACCACCATCCGCTCGTGCGTCCCAGCTCCGATCTGCTCTGCCTCATCCCAGGCTGCAACGCGGAAGTGGATCTGACGCCCCATCACACCGACCACCTCGGCCTCCGCTCTCACTCGGTGCCCGACTGGGGTCGCCGCCATATGGCTCACGTCGACCTTCGTACCGACGGCGCTCTCGCCGGGGTCGAGGAATTGCCGGATGGCGTTCAGCGCTGCGTTTTCCATCATCAGGATCATCATCGGTGTCGCAAAGACGGGCGGCAGGATGGTGTCCTTGAACTGGTTCGCCAGATGCGGGGGACGGACCAGCATGGCGAAGCTGCCCTTTGCGCCCAATGGGATATCCTGCATCTGCTCTCTCCTGATCCGCACCACTCTACCGGTCCGAACCGCTAAGCACCTTGCGGGTTGCGCAGACCTGCCGGCCGGATCTGGCCGGAAGCAGCTCGCCCGCTTCAAAGCAGATCCGACGCAAGGTCGGACAGACATGAAGCGGCTCATTCCGATCTGGACCTTGTGACGGGCAGACGATCCTGATCCGCCTCCACGAGACCGGCAAAACGTCAGTGAGCATGGGTTCCGTGACGGAGCTTGCGGCAAAAGCGTCAGGCCACGGCTTTCGGAGATCCGAAACAATCGCCGCAGCTCTCGATGTCATGCGCAAACCTGAAGCCTCTTTCGAGAACGAGCCGGCTCGCAAGCTCGGCGTCACGCAGCTCCAGCGCTTCGATAATGGCCCTGTACGCGGCCCTCAGATATGCGAGGTCGATGCTCTGGCGGAATATCGTCTCGTGAACGCTCCGCAAATGCAGCAGGAGGTGGTTGAGCATAGACAGGATCTCCGCGCATTGCGCGAGCGTGGCGGCATGGCGGCAGAACTGCCAACGAGCCTCGAAGTAGCGGTGATATCCGCCTGTCGGATCCGCCTCATAGAGGGCGCGGAAGCTCGCACGAAGCGCGCCGAGCTGCGCCTCCGTCGCTTTGGCGCATGCCAACCGGACCGCCATGCTCTCCAGTGCAGCGCAGGCATAGACCATCTCGATGATCTCACGCCTGGTTTTCTTGACAACGAACACACCGTGTCGCGGCCGCCGACGGACGAAGCCCTGGTGTTCCAGGATCGTCAGAGCCTCTCGGATGGGCGTGCGGCTGACCCTAAGATCCCCGGAAAGTTTGCACTCATCGAGCTGCAGCTCGCCGGGATGATCATAGATACGCAATTCGGCGATCACACCCAGTATAGCTTTATAGGCGAGAGCGCGCAGGCCCGATTCGGAACAGGCCGGGACCGCATCGGCTAAGAAGCTATCCAATGTGGACACCAGCCCAACTCCAAAGCGAGATCAGGGTTGATCCGTGTCTGGCCAGACACCGTCTTCTGTCACGATGATGTCCATAGGAACGTCGTGCGCCTGCGGGTAGATTGTCGCGAGCCGCGCAAGGGCAAAGCCGACGCCAATGACCAGCGGCTTCGTCGGTCTGGACGCGATGGTTCGGTCATAGAAGCCCCCACCATAGCCGAGGCGGTATCTGGCCGGATCGAAGCCGACGAGCGGTGCGATCAGAACGTCGGGATCGACGGCCTCGCCCTCGGCGGGAATGGGAATGTTCCAGACGCCGCGAGTCATGCGGTCACCTGGCGACCAAGTTCGAAACTGGAGGGGGTGCCCCTTCTCCACGACGATCGGAAGCGCGAGTCGTGCTCCCTCTTCACGCATCCCTGTGAGGAGGGGTCTGACATCGAACTCGCCCCTGAAGGGCCAGTAGAGGCCGATCAAGGTGCCTGATGCCGAGGGTAGAGCGGCTCGGAGAGCTTGCCCGATGCGCGCGCTCCAAGCAGCGCGATCCTGGGCAGAGATGCTGACCCGCCGCTCGATCAGGGCGGTGCGGGTCTCCTTTCGCCACCGCCGCACGCTCGGCCAGTCGGATGCTGAGACTTCAGAGGCGCACGGTTCGGAAGGTCGCCTCTCGATCTTCGGGCTGACGAAGTCGGGATCGAGCTCATGCATGAAACAGGGTGGAGAGCTGTACTCGCCGAACTCAGGGCGTTCGGGAGCCGCAGAATCCGACGGCATCTCAGGCGGTTTGGTTGAACGCCCAGCCATGATGCGCTCCCTCGCTATGGTGTGCCCGCGTGCCGCTCGGTGAGCTTGGCCAAACGCTGTCTCAAAACCTTCAGTTCGGTGAAGCGGATCGTGACATCCCGCATCATCGCGACCATGCCGGTCATCGCCACCTGCTCATCTCTGAGCGGCACGATGGTGAACTCGAGCGAGATCTGCCGCCCATCCTTGCGGATGCCCGGGACAGATAGGAGAGCACCCTCACCATAGCGGCTCTCCCCGTCGCCATAGACTTGCGGTACCCCTCCCAGTGGCGCTTGCGCAGCCGCTCGGGCGTGATGATGTCGAGCGATCGGCCGACTGCCTCGTCGGCCGTGTAGCCGAAGACGCGCTCTGCTCCCGGGTTCCAGACGCGGATGATCCCCTCGCTGTCCGAGGCAATCACCGCATCTGCCGCGGTAGACAGGATCGCGTCGGCCACTTTACGCGCGTAGTCCACGCAGGCGCTCCTCCGGTTGTGGCGCCGCTCACCTGAAGGAGCGGCGCCATCGTGCTCAGGCGGCTTGCCGCGGCTCTTCGATCAGCTCATCCGCCGGACCGAAGAACTCGAACCGGATGCGCTCGGCCGGAATGCCCTGACGCTGAAGCCCATTCACAAGCGCGCTGAGGAACGGCTTGGGACCGCAGAGATAGTAGGTCGCCTCCTCGCGGGGCGTCTGTGCCACGAGCCAGTCTGCGCTGATCAAGCCGGCCGCATCGTAGTGCTCGCCCTGCCGATCCTGCGCTTCCGGCTCCGCGTAGAAGGTGTGCAAACGGACGTTCTCGTTGCCGGCGGTCAGCGCCTTCGCGTGATCACGCATCGCGTGCACACGACCGTTGAGTGCCCCGTGAACGTACCAGGTTGGCCGCTCAGGTGTCGCCGCTGTGATCGTCTCCAGCATGCTCATCATCGGCGTCAGCCCGACGCCTCCGCTGACGAGCACGACGGGGGCGTTCGACGCCTGGTCGAGGAAGAAGTCACCGGCTGGCGGTGCCGCGCGAAGAACCGTCCCGTATCTGGCATGATCGTGCAGCCAGTTCGAGACGATCCCGGCGGGTTCGTCTGCCCGGCCCTCACGCTTGACGGTGATGCGGTACGCCCGGTCGTTCGGCGCGCAGGAGATCGAGTAGTTCCGCTTCAACACCCCGTGGCCCGGCAGGTTGAACAGGAAGCCTAGGTACTGCCCGGGCCGGTGCCGCAGCACCGGGCCCCCGTCAACCGGGGCTAGGACGAAGGAGCTGATCATCTCGCTCTCCTGCGCGACGCTCTCGACCACGAAATCGCGCCAGCCGTTCCAGCCCCCCGGCTTGGCCGACAAATCGCGGTAGATCGTGGCCTCGCGGCCGATCAGCAGCTCCGCCAGGAACCAGTACGCCTCACCCCAGGCCGCGCAGATCTCCGGCGTGGCGGCCTCGCCGAGCACGTCGCCGATGGCGCCGAGCAGCGCGTCGGCCACGTAGGGATAGTGCTCCGGCAGGATGTTCAGCGCGACATGCTTCTGCGCGATGCGCTCGACCGCTCCGGCGAGGACGCCGAGATTGTCGATGTTGCGGGCATAGGCCAGCACCGCCTTGGCCAGGGCCTTCGGTTGCGAGCCGGTCTCGCCGTGGTGGGACTGGTTGAAGAGGTCGCGGATCGCTGCGTCCTGGAAGAGGCGCTCGTACATGCGCTTCGTGATCGTCAGGCCGTGCGCCTCGAGGGCCGGCACGGTGGCCTTGATGATGGCTATGGTGGCAGGGCTGAGCGGGTTGGGCATCAACAACTCCCAAAGGTGCACTGACGATGAACCTTATGGGCTATCGGTTGAAAAGATGCAACTGGAATGTACCTTAAGGGCAGTACGGAGCCGCCATGCGCCTGACCCGCTATACGGACTACGCCCTGCGCACACTGATCTACGTCGGCCTGCACGAGCCGCGGCAGAGTTCGATCGCCGAGATCGCGCGCGCCTACGGCATCTCGGAGAGCCACCTGACCAAGGTGGTGCATCAGCTTGGACGTCTGGGCTTGATCCGCACCATCCGGGGCCGGGGCGGCGGGCTGCGGCTCGCCAGGGCGCCGGGCGAGATCGTGGTCGGCGCGGTCGTGCGCCAGACGGAGGACGATCTCGCCTTGGTCGAGTGCTTCTCGGGTGGCGCTTGCGCGATCACGGCACCATGCCGTTTGCGACGCATTCTGGGAGAGGCTCTGTCGGCGTTCCTCGCGGTGCTCGACCGCTACACGCTCGCGGACCTGATCGAAGACCCTGAAGGCCGCGACATCGCCAAGCTGTTAGGGCTCCATCAGGACGGCGACGAATTCGCACCTGTTGCGACGGCCTAGCCAGCCTCGCCCGATCTGCGATGCCGAAACCACATCGCAACCTTCGGAGGTGACGCCGCGCCCGTTCCGGTCGCGATCGCGCCTATGGCTCGATCGAGCTTCGATTGCAGCTCCCACGGACAGCGATACTGCTTTGTGAGCTGGGCGGCACCGGCGGGATGGAGCTGGTGTCCGCTTTCGGCGTCGAAGAAGAACGCCTTGAATGGCCGGGATGGGCGCAAAGCGGCACGTCCGCTTATCGGCGCCGAGTTTGGCTCAGTTCTGGCGCTGTCATGAGCTAAGGGCCTCGCAATCCGGCAGCACTACCGGTTACCGGATCGTACGATGGTACCTGTTTGCCCTGAGAGCGGGTGATCGCGCGTCGTCGAACCCTTTCCCCGCGTTTGACGGGTGCCCCGAAACGTCGCTACGAAGTCCCGACGCGGAGCGAGCAAAAGCCTTTATTTGCAGTGGGCTCAGGCGTGCGTCAGAGAATCCCCCCATCCGTCAGTCTACCCTCAAGCCACTGCGATAAGGGTATCTTTTTGACTCCGTAGGCTTCTGAGCGCGCTCCTGCTACGAAGGAGTACTACGAAGCCATGAGGCAGATGGTGGGCTTGGTCCAGCGTCCGGGCATCTTCTATTGCCGCCGCACCATTCCGGAAGCGCTGCGCGCGAACATGCCGGCGGTGCTTGGTACTGCAGGGCCCGGGATCTTCGGCGAGGAGGCCCCCGTCTCGCTGAAGGGAAGCCGAGCCGGTCGCGAGTTTCGGGTTAGCCTCGGCACCCGCGACCGGGATGAGGCGAGGG
The DNA here is from genome assembly GCF_023546765.1 of Methylobacterium tardum. Taxonomy (NCBI): domain Bacteria; kingdom Pseudomonadati; phylum Pseudomonadota; class Alphaproteobacteria; order Hyphomicrobiales; family Methylobacteriaceae; genus Methylobacterium; species Methylobacterium tardum. Next base: position 5,707,959 of record NZ_CP097484.1, on the reverse strand, counting down.
TGCGAGCGCCTCAGCCAAACAGTACCTCCGCGAGGCTGCTCGGATTGACGGGCTTGCTGCAATGCCGGATCGCGCCATGCTGCGGCGGGATCACGGCCGCATCGTAACCGGTTGCAAACACGAACGGCACGCCACGTTCGGCGAGCGCGTCGGCGACCGGAAACACCATCTCGCCCTGAAGGTTGATGTCGAGCACCGCGGCATCGATCCGGGGCGACAGTCGGACCAGGTCGAGCGCGTCCGGAACGTTCGAGGCCGGGCCAATGACGGTCGCACCGTCACGCTCGAACTGGCGGCGCAGATCCTTCACGATGAAGTAGTCGTCCTCGACGAGCAGGATTGCACGACCGGCGAGAGAAGCGGCGGACGATGACACAATCAGGTCTCCGTGCTGCCGCGCTTGTCGAGCGGCAACTCGATCCGGCAACGCACGCCGTCGGCATCCAGTTCGAACCGGGTGCGCGCGCCGAGCGCGAACGGCAGTGCATCTTCGATCAGTTCCCGGCCGTAGCCACGGTGCTCCGGGCGTTCGGCCTCCTGAAGCGCCGGCTGAGCACTGGTCTCGCGCCAGTCCATCACTAACCAGCATCTCTGGCGCGCAGACCCGTCTTCGATGCGCTTCGACCAGTTCACCGTAAGACATCCTCCCGGCGTGGCGAGCGCGCCATGCTTGCGAGCGTTCGTCGCCAGCTCGTGGATAGCCAGAGCCAGCGTCTGCACCATCGAGGGGCGAAGAGACACGGGAGGGCCGCGCAAAGTGGCGTGCAGGTCACCCACGCCGAGGGCGTCGAGTTCCATGCGCACCAGCGCTTCGATCGTGATCGGCGTCTCGTTCGAGCGGGAGAGAAGGCCCTGAACCCGCGACAGCGCCGCGAGACGATCCTGGAATTGTGCGACGAAGGCTTGTCCGGGACCGGTCTGCGCCAAGGTCTCCTTCGCGATACTGGTGACGACGGCGATCAGGTTGCGGGTCCGGTGCTGGAGCTCGGCGACCATCACCTGCTGCTGCTCCTGCAGGCGGCGCAGGTCGCCGATGTCCGTCGAGGTGCCAAACCACTCCAAGATCGCGCCGTTCGCATCCCGCACAGGCACGGCACGGGTCTGGAACCAGCGGTAGCGATCCTCGGCGGCGTTGCGCAGGCGATACTCGACGTCCAAGGAACCGGTTCGGGGAGCCTGAGACCAGGCACTCAAGGCACGCGGACGGTCGTCCGGGTGCATCGGCTCCAGCCACCCGAATCCACGGCTCTCCGGCTCCGGCTGACCTGTGAATGCCGTCCACTGCGGGCTCGCCCAGGTCCAGTGCCCGACGCCGACGGCGCGCCAGACGAGTTGCGGAACGCCCTCGATCAGCGCGCGCTGGCGGGCCTCGCTCTCGCGCAGGGCGGAGTCCGCATGGACCCGGTCGGTAATGTCGACGCTGACGATCAGGACGGCGGAGATCGTGCCGTCGTCGGCGCGCACGGGCGTTACGCTGTTGCGCACCCAGACCACCTCGCCGTCGGGACGCAGATACCGCTTCTCGATATCGAAGCCGGTCCCCTCGAGCCGCACTGCCTGGAGCAAGGGGATGTTACGTGTCAGATCGTCCGGATGCGTGATGTCCTGCATGGTCAGGCCGAGCAGTTCGCCACGGGCTCGACCGACGATCTTGCAGTAGGCGTCGTTCGCCTCGGTGATGCCACCGGCGAGGTCGGTCATCGCGAACCCCGCACCGGCTTGAGAGAAGACGGCTTGTAGCCGCGCATCTCGCTCGAAACTCGCAGCTTCGGCCTGTTTGCGCGCGGTGATGTCCCGGGCGGTGCCGATCACGCGCACGCATCGCCCATCCGCAAATAGGCCCCGCCCCGTCGCGGCGACCCAGCGGACGCGCCCGTCTTCCCTGCCGATCGTGCGGTACTCCACGTCGTATAGGGCAGGGCTGGCAGGATCCTTGGTGGCGGCGTAAGCCGCACTCGTCGCCTCGCGATCGTCCGGATGCAGACCGGCGTAGTAGTCAGCCATCGAGACCGGCACGTCGGGCGAGATCCCGAACATCGCCTTGACGCAGGGCTGCCAGAACAGGGTGTCGTTGACCTCGTCCACATCCCACAGGCCGATCTCGCCTGCCTCTGTAGCCAGCCGGAGTTGCTGCTCGCTCTCGCGCAGCCGCTCCTCGGCACGCAGCCGCCCGGTCGTCTCGGTGCAGGCGCAGAACATGCCGGCAACGGTGCCATCCTCATTGCGCACCGGCGAGTAGGAGAAGGTGAACCACGTCAGCTCGTCATGACCATGCCGGTTCATGCTCAGCGGCATGTCCTCGACCCATGTCGGCTCGCCAGACAGTGCCTTTTCGACCAGCGGCACGATGTCGGACCAGATCTCCCGCCAGACGTCTTGGAACCGCGCACCGAGCGCGGCGGGGTGCTTGCCGCCGAGGATCTCGGCGTAAGCGTCGTTGTAGAGGAAGCCGAGCTCAGCCCCGAATGCGGTGAACATCGGGAACCGCGAGCCGAGCAACAGGCTCACGGTCGAGCACAAGGACGCCGGCCATTCCGTGGGCGGGCCGAGGGATGAGCTCGACCAGTCGTGCGCGCGCATCATCGCGCCCATCTGCCCGCCGCCTTCGAGGAAGTGCGGGAATGCGGATGTGGCAATCTCAGGCATGCGGTGAGAGTGGGCGGGCCGTTGCGCTCCGGCAAGGCATGACGAAGCACGGAAGCCGATCAACTGATCCGGGAAGTTCGCGCACGACTCGACAGCGTGCACACGCTTCCAGAGCCGGCGGCCCCGATCGTTCCGGCCGGACTGCCGCTCGAGAACGGCACGCCACTCGGCGACGGTTCCGTCGGCACCGCGGCTCCCACACGCGAGCCCGACAAGACCTGAACCCGCCAGGTCGCGGTCGCACAGCTTTTCGACTGCGCTCACAGGAGATCAGGATCTCAAGCTGGCAGTGCGGAGGAGCCGGCCGGCTGCGATGCGGCGCGCTGACGAGCATTCCTACGGCGACATGCCATCGAATGTTGGCTTTCATACAAAGGAACCCGCGCGGCTTGCGCGCGATCTTGTTGTGGTTAGTTGAGGCCCTTGCCAAAACTTAACCGACGCGATGAGCCGACCGGCTCGGGGGATAGGCGCAAGAGAAACTATGACGGAGCGCTGGTCAGATGCGACGGGCAATCCCTTCCTGCGCAAGCTGGAGGGCTTCGTGCCGCTTCCGGAGACAGACAGCACACTCCTGCTGCAGGCCAGTCAGAACGCGCAGGAGGTGTCGGCCGGAACGGACCTGATCCGGGAAGGTGATCCGCCTGCCGGCTTGTTCCTGATCCTGGAGGGGTTCGCCTGCCGCTACAAGCTGCGGGACAACGGTACGCGCCAGATCATGGCGTACCTCGTGCCGGGCGACGCGGGTGATCCCGATGTGTCGCTGCTGAAAGCCATGGATCACTCGATCCGCACCCTGTCCGACTGCAAGGTGGTGCAGATCGCGCCAGGGACCGCTCGAGAGCTGTTGGAGCGTCCGGCTATCGCCTCGGCGCTGCGGAAGTCCGCGCTGGTGGACGAGGCGACCCTGCGCGAGTGGCTGCTCAACGTCGGCCGTCGCTCGGCGGTGGAACGGCTGGCGCACCTGTTCTGCGAAGTGCACCTGCGCCTGCAGGCGGTCGGCCTAGCTGATGAGAGCCGCTTCGAGCTGCCACTTACCCGGCAGGACCTCGCCGACACCACAGGCCAGACCAGCGTGCACGTGAACCGTGCCCTCTGGGAACTGAGCGAAAAAGGGCTGATTGAACTGGGGCACGGGCACCTAACAATCCTGGACCTACCGCGCCTCAAGCAGCTAGCGGAGTTCAAGCCAGGGTACCTACACTTGGGGGAACAAGCCGCAGCATGAGCCTTCGCCTACAGCCGGTCCAAGTTGCGACGGGAAGCGCCGACCGGAATAGCCAGTTGGTGTTCGATGACGGCTTCCTGGTTGCGGTGCTGGTGCAGCTCTCGGACGATCACGACGAGACTGCTGGCATGTGGTTCCTGGAAGCGGGGTTCGGACCCGTCGATGATCCGGACCCACCTACGTTCGCCAACCTCGATGTGGCGCAGAGCTGGATCGAGCGGCGGCTGGGGCATGCAGCCTGAACCCGGGGTGGATGATCGGGCCTTGCGCTCTGCCTCATCGTCAAGAGGCGGTTAACTGTGGCAGGGGCCAGTTGTCGCGGGGGACGCTCGCACGGCTTCCGGAGACGCAGATGCCCCGCTTCTACATCGATACGGACGACGGAAGATCTGCGGTCATCGACGAGGATGGTGCAGAATTTCGGGATCTAGCCGGCGCCGAGGATGAGGCGATGCGCTCGCTGCCTTGAGATGGCGCAATCCCGCTACCCGGCACGCGACTGGCGGCAGGTCACCGCGACGAGGCGGGTACCGTGCGGTTCCGAGCTTCTATGGCGCCAAGCATTGAGCGAGTGCGTGCGGGCCGGACTGCCGCGGACAAGGCAGCCGCCTGACGTCTATGACTTGACCGAGGCCAGCTCCTGCAAGGCTAAATCGATTGCCCTGACAAGCCGCTCGGCGGTCTCAGCTATGGTGGGGTCCTGTGACATCGCGCCAGCGGCGTGCTGCAGCGTACGAAATTCTCGAAGGCGTGTGGCTGGATCGACCCCTCGGGCGATGGCTGATTGCACCAGACCCTGGACAAGCTCGTGCACCAAGCGGTCGCCGAGGCTCGGCGCCGTCCAGCCCGACGACGGCGGAGAAGTCGTGTTCGTGCACATGTCGGCTGTCGAACGGTTCGGCCGGCGCCACCTCGGATGGCGTCGGCCACCCACTCGCTCGATCAGACCTTCATCCTCCAAGACGTCGCACGCCAGTTTGACAACTTCTCCGCGCCGTCGCGCCGTGATGCCGGCCCGCTCCGCAATCTGCTGGGCGCTGATCGGCTCGTCGGTAAGAGCAGTCAGGATGCGAGCACGGATCGGAGGTCGTCGGCTCATGGTCAGAAGAACCCAATAGCCATGATAACGGCGGCTTGTCGTCCAACGTCGCTGCTCCCGCAACGGTTTAACTGATCAGACAGTTCATGGATCCTTTAATGGAGACCTGCAGTCCGTGACTCCATCAGGCACGGCCCGCTTTTTCGACAGCGTGTAGCACCTGGTCTGCATGGTACCGCTTCGGCACGAACCAGCCCGAGTCCGGCACCTCCTGGTTGGTCAACCTGAAACGCCCGGAGGTAACCACCAGGCGGATGTGCGGCCAGCGCTCGGCGACGCGGTCGGCCAGATCCAAACCCGACATCGAGCCTGGCATGTCGATGTCGGTGAACAAGACAGCGATGGCTGGATCGGTCTCAAGGATGGTCAGCGCGGCATCGGCGGTCGCGGCCTCGACTACCTCAAAGCCGGCATCCTCCAGCATGTCGACGGCCATCATGCGGACCAAGCCCCCGTCCTCGACAACCAGCACGACGGGTATGGAGGTGGTGCAATCGGCCGACATAGGGCGTCCAACAGCGCGAGCCTGCGCCGGGTTTCAACCATAAGTCAGCTACGCATCGCCGCCTCAATCTCCTCGTTCGTCATCTCGGGCTTGCGGCGCAGGTTGCCGACGCTGGGGATCTCTTTGGCCATCACGCGGGGCTTGAGCGTGCTCGCCGGGGAGCCACATCGTCTCGGCTCGCCGGCTCTCGCATCATCTGAAAAGGGGAAAGCCCGGCCTTTCGGCTGAGTCTTCTCCTTTATCGGTGGTGTTCGGTGTCAGCGGTCAACGCGTTTTCTCTAGCCGCCACCATTGCCACCGGCTCCGCCGCTGCCCGTAGAGCCGACGCGCGAGGGCTGATCCTCATTGCCGGCTGCGGCCGAGTCCGTCTCGATGCCGTCGGCTGCCCGACCGGACGGCGAATAGGTGAATGCGCCCTCATCTCCGGTCGAACCGGGCTTACGCGTGATCACGCCCGGTGCATTGGGCGGCACGATCACCTGGGTGCTGGTCGGGGTTTCGACGACTTGCGCAAAGGCAGGAGACGCCACGGCCGCAAAGGCGGCTACGGCGAGTACAAGTCTATTCACGTTGAGTTCCTATCGAGATGAATGCGCCAGAAAGCCGCTGGTGCGTTCGCCAACCCGTGCCCTGGACGAGAGATCCGCCAGATCGTGTATGGCGGCATACTGGATGTGCGGCTTCACACGCTGCTTACAGTCAGCAAAAGAGTTTCTATCGGGAAATTCCGCGGTAGATGTCTATGGATTTGTGCGCTTAGCTTCGCTGCATTCTATCAGTTGTGGAGCATCGCAGCTGACCCAGAGGTCGCCCCATGGTGGCCCATCGCGAGCCGACCGTGAGCCAACGCCGTTGTAGCTTGGCTCACCGCCCTCCATCGTTCTGTGTCTCTGGCCGCGTCGCGCATCTGGCCCTCGCCGTGAGAACGGCACCAAGCCCCGTCAGCCCGTGAGCAGATCGGGCGGCGGGGCTGACAAGACGGCGAGCGACGATTTGAGGGGGCGACCACTATGTGCCCTCCGGTGCGTCATCCTCTTGCCAAAGCCGGGCCCGCAGTAGGCGCCGTTGATCGGCACGCGTCCATGGCACGCCGGGCAGCGCTTCACGGCATCCCCATAGCGCCTCACGGCCTCGCCGAGGCTGACAAGACGCCACTTGCCCTCGATTCTCACTTCGCACGTTCCCGCATCCAAGACTGCCATCAATAGGGTGGGCTCAGACGAGCGGACATGGCGGCAGTAGTTACCGCGGTTCGGAACACCTTCTCCTTCGGCCCTGGCCGCGCCACCATCCTGGCGAACTCCTTCGACATGGCGACAGCTGCCGCTATGTCGAGGCGGTGACCGCTAGCAAAGCGATACGGTCCTGCAGCAGGATCGTGGACGTATGCATCGACCGCTGCGACGATCTCGGAGCTGGTGATCGTGCCAGCCTTGCGTAGATTGCGAGCGTCAGGCGTTCGGTGGCCATGACGGTGAGGTACTGCAGCGTATCGACGTGGTCTATTTCATAGGTTTGCCGGGCGGCAATACCATCACGGCTGGCCCGGCTCGCACACTCACGGCCGCGCCGTAGCCGCCACTCCGCTGGCGTTGATCCGACCAGCGATTGTGGGCACTCTGATGGTGGCTTAGCCGGTCCCTACAGCTGCCTGCCAGGAGGCTGCCCGTGAAGCTCCTCACCGAACACCTGAAGGCGAGGGGCTATCTGAAGTGAGGAACGCGGCTATCGTCGTCCTGGCAGCGACGAGCGTATTCCTTGCGTACCGCCTGACTGAGGTCGAGTACCAGCGGTACGCATTGGTGATCGGCATGTGCCACGGCGAAAACGGATCCTCAGCGCCGGATCTGAAATGCCTGCGCACTGTCGAGATCCGAACCTCGCCGCTCTGGCATTTCTACTATGCCCTTATAGGCTGACTCCTTCCCCGTCTCATGGAAGAGGCTTCCTAGAGGCTGTTATGAACCTGTGGCGAGTTGAGCTGCTTGTCTGAGCATGAGGCAGACGAAGGCGACGAGGTGCAGGTCTGCCAGGGCGCTGGCATAGCGCTCGTAATCTTTGACGAGCCTGCGGAAGCGGGTGGCCCAGGCAAAGGAGCGCTCCACGACCCAACGGCGTGGGAGCAGCACGAAGCCGCGCTTGGCCTCGGGCAGCTTCACCACCTCCAGTGCGATGCCATGCTCGCGGGCTGCCGTGGCCGGCTTCTCACCGGTGTAGCCCTGATCGACAAAGGCGACCTCGACGCTCTCACCGGTCGCCACCTGCACGGCCTTGGCGAGCCGGCCCATCTGGGCCCGATCATCGGCATCGGCGGGCGTGACGTGCAGCGCCAGGAGATGGCCGAGGGTGTCCACCGCCATGTGCAGCTTCGAGCCCTTCTTGCGCTTGGCCCCATGGTAGCCGGCCCGCGCGCCGCTCTCGGGCGAGGAGCGCAAAGTCCGGCTGTCGAGCACAGCCGCCGCCGGCTCCGGCGCACGACCC